>NZ_JAFKRG010000048.1 GCF_019038415.1 Synechococcus sp. CCY 9618
GGGCGAAGAGCGGCCTTATTGCGAATGGCTCTCAACCTAAACGCCCCACCGCCCCTTTTGCAAGCGATTCTCAATAGCAGCTGGTGGTTGCGAAGGGGTGGTCGGCCCACCGACCTCTCTAGCCTTTCCCCATGACCCGGCCATCCATCCACCAGGTTCCCGATGGCAGCAGGCTGCTGGCGCTCGAGCGCCGCGCCCGGCAGGACGGCACGGGACTGGAACGGGCCGATCTGATCGGCTCCTGGCGTCTCGAACAGGTGTGGTCCAGGGGGCGTCAACGGCCGGCCCTGGTGAGCGCGGCTCTGCTGCGAGGCCTGGCGGCCCGCCTGCAGCTCTTCCCCGAGGCGAGCGAGGGCGGACTCGTGCTGATCAACAGCGTGTGTTTCGGTGGCCTGGAGCTGCGGTTTCTGGGGCGGGGCCGGCTCCAGGGTCGGCGTCCGCTGCTGATGTTCGGCTTCGACCGTGTGCAGGTGAGGCTGGCCGGCAGGGTGCTGATCGACCGGTCCCTTTCCCCGCCTGCGCCCCGCCGGATGCCCTTCTTCGCTCTGATCGGGACAGCCCGGCCTGCCGCTTCCGCGCCAGTCGAACCGCCTGGATGGCTGGCGGCCCGCGGGCGGGGCGGAGGCCTGGCCCTGTGGTGCCTGGAGGCGCCAGGACCCGAAGAGACTTAATCTGCCATTGAGTCAAACTGAACCTAAGCTGAAAGCACTTCTGTCGGTCCGCCTTCCCGTGCACGCCACCATCTCCGCCCCTGCGGCCGTCGAGCCGACGGCCCCAGGCCCGTTCCCGGACGCCCCCAGTCCTTTCCAGGCCTGGCTCATGGTCCGCTCGACCGACGGCACTCTCCCTGGACTGCCCGGAAACCTGCGGAGTGCCTACGAGGGGAACGACCCCGCCAGGCTTCCGGTCTTCATGGCCCATCGCTGGCATGAGCATGTGAATGCGGAGGCCACCGACAGGCTCCAACAGGCTGCCCTTGAAGAACAGCGCCAGAAGGAGGCTGCGTTCCACCGCCTTCTCGGTCTCGACGCCAGCGGCGACGACGGCCTGGCCCTGGCCTTGGGCCGGGCCATCGACGGCTCCCTGCTGGCCTGCCGTTGTTCGCTGCAGCTTCGTACCCGTCCGATGGGCGACGGGCGCAGGGGATTCCGCCTTGAGCTCTGTGACGCTCCCGTCGCTTCCCCGTCACCGACCGGAGCGTCCGGTGCCCCGGTGGAGACGCTCAAGCAGATCGACCTTCCCTCCCGGGAGGAGGCCAGAGCGGTCATGACCGCGGTCCATCAGGTGCTGGCAGCGGCAGGATGTCCGGTTGATGCTGACGAGCAGCTCTTTCATCTGGAGGGGTCCGGGCTGGTGGCCCTGATGGCCATCCTTGAGAGGCTGGCCCTGCCCAGGAGCGGCTCCGAAGACCTCGACCCCTGAGGCCCGGCTTCCTCAGGCCACCCCGTGGGAACGGAACCAGGCCAGCAACCGCCGCCAGCCGTCAGTCGCCGCCTCGGCCCTGTAGCTGGGCCGGTAATCAGCGTTGAACCCATGGGGAGCCTCTGGATAGATCACGATCCGGCTGGGGCTCCCGGCGGCCTGAAGGGCCTCCTGCATCCGCGTCACCGTCGCCAGGGGAATGCCGTCATCACGGCCGCCGTACAGGCCCAGCACCGGGGCCTTGAGCCGGGGGACCAGATCCACGGGCGCGCTGGGTTGGAGAGGGGGCCGGTTGCCCTCCAGGCGTCCGTACCAGGCCACCCCTGCCTTCAGGGCCGGATTGTGGGCGGCGTACAGCCAGGTGATCCGGCCCCCCCAGCAGAAGCCGGTGATCCCGAGTCTGCCCGCGTCCCCTCCGCCCTGGCGGGACGCCCAGGAGACCGTGGCATCCAGGTCGTCCATCACCTGGCCATCGGGAACCCTTGCCACCACCGGCAGGATGGCCTCGATCGATGCCAGCCGACTCACGTCTCCCTGGCGCTCGAACAGGCTGGGGGCGATGGCCAGATAGCCGGCTTGGGCCAGGCGTCGGCAGATGTCCCGGATGTGGGCATGGACGCCGAAGATCTCGGACGCCACCAGCACCACCGGAAAGGGCCCGGCAGCGCTGGGTCGGGCCCGGTAGGCGGGGATCGAGCTGTCGCCCACCGGGATCCGCACGGTTCCAGCCGTCAGGCCGGTCGTTCCGGTGGTGATGGTGGAAGCGCTGATCGGTCGCACGGCCAGGGCGAATCCCGCACCGAGACTGCCGAGCAGCAGATCCCGGCGCCTGATCCCACGGGTCGCTGGGGCGGTGAAGGGTTCGTCCTGCATGGCCTCGACGCCGATGGAACGTTTCGGGATGGTAATCAGCCCGATTCAGCCGGCGCGGCGGCGTCGCTCAGGGCGCCTCCGGCTCCCCGGGCTTCTGCACACGCTCGAGGTTGGAGCCCAGATCGGATTCCAGAAAGGAATTCACCACGTTTCCCATACCGCTGAGTCCCTCGAGGGCCGACTGCAGCGCCGGCAGGCTGATGGCCAGATCGTCGTTGGGGTAGGCGCGCAGGAACCCCACCGCCGAGAGGGTTCCCTCGCCGGACCGGATCCCCAGGATGGTGGCGGAACGCAGGGCCACCACGCCGACAGCCGGTGCCTTGAGGGGATAAAGGATGGTGGAGAGCCGCTCCAGGGCGGACTCCCCGAAGCGGGTGCTCATCAGACGGGTGGTCAGCACCAGCGGCAGGGGCACCTTGCGGCTGAGCAGCTTGCCGATCTCCTCAGGGTTCTGGCCGCCGATGCGCAGGGCATCGCCGAGCAGTCCCACGGCCACCCCCGTGCTGGCCAGCCGTTCCAGATCGGCGACGGGGATCGAGCGTCGAAAGGCTCCGCTGACGAAGACCACCTGCTCGGCGGCCTCCCCCGGCGCCCCCCCCAGGGCCAGCGCCGCCGCAATCATCAGTCCCGGCCACCGCGGGCTGGGGGTGCCGTCGAAGGTTGGACGGGGCATCGGGTCGGTGGGGGGCGGATTCAGGGTTCCCAACTCTGGAGCCGGTCGGAGACATCGCTCATGGGCAGGGTGTCATCTCCCCAGCCGTCCGGGGGCAGCAGGGCGGGGGCCCCGGGACCCGGCGCCACGGCCGGGCCGGCGGCGAAGGCCCCGTTCACCCACCCCAGCAGCAACCCGCGCAGCGGTCCTCCTCCCGCGTCATAAGGGGAGCCGAGGTTGAAGTGGTCGCCCCCCCGCACCAGCACCAGCCGGTGTCCATCCCCGCTGCGTCGCTGGTGGCGGGCCATCGGCTTGATCGCCTCGGGGATCGGGGGCACCACCCAGTCGCGGCTGCCACTCACCACCAGGGCCCGAGCCTGCATGGAGCTGCCGGATTCCGCATCGAAGAGCAGGGCCATGGGGGGGCTCACCGCCACCACAGCCTTCACCCGTGGATCGGCCAGGCCCGCCTGGTCGGCGGAGGACAGGAAGCTGCACTGCAGGACCCAGCTGAGGTTCCTGTCAGGGTCCTGAAGATCCTGACAACGCCGCTGCAGCTGGCGGGAGCTGGGTTTGGCGCCCGCCAGCTGCAGGGCGGTGGCAGCCCCCCAGGACTGGCCCAGAACGACGACACTGTCGGTGTGCAGGCCAGGGGGAAGGGGAAGCCGGCCGGCTGCCGTCGCATCGATCAGGGCCGACACGTCGAGGGGCCTCAGACGCAGTTCCGCAGGGCCGGGCGGGGGCACCGTTCCGGAGAGCATCGCCTGTTGCTGCTCGGAGTCACTGCCCGGATGGCGCGGCAGCAACACCACGTAGCCATGGCTGGCAAGGTGGCGGGCCCAACCCTCGAAGCTCTCGGGCCCGTCCCAGAGACCATGGGAGATGATCACCAGCCGGCCGCTCGCCCCCTGCTCCGGACGGATCACCACCAGACCCAGGGGCTCGGCCCTGTAGGGCACGGGCAGGCTGAAAGGGGCCCGCTCCACCGGAGAGGGACCGGGGCTGCTCAGGGCCTGGCTGGCATGGGCCGGGGGGATTTCCGCCAGCAGCCGATCGGCCGGCCTGAGCTGGTTGTTCAGCCGGTTGAGCAGAAACAGCCCTTTCTCCAGATCCACCGTGGCGGTGCAGCCCGGCAGGGACCTGAGCACGCCCAGCATGGTCAGGGGGCCTTCCCGGGCGGCCCGGTCCAGGGCGGCGGAGACCTGCTCGCCGGAAAGGTCGACCGGCAGTCCGTCGACGCCACCGAGGGAGGAGAGCAGCAACAGGGCCTGCTGGGCCAGGGGGGATCCGGCCGACTGACTGACCACGGCCCGGGTCTGCAGCGGCAGGGGAGCGTTGAACAGGCCGACGATCCTGCGGCCGACGGCCCCATCGCTGGCACGGTTCAGCTCTGCCAGATCACTGCTGCCGGTGAGCAGGCCCCGGGGCTCGCTGAGTTCGTCCAGCCGGATGGTGAACGTGGTCTCCACCAGGGGAATCTGCAGCTCGATCTGCTCCAGCGCGCGGGCCGGAGCGGCGACGGCGACCGCCAGGGCCACCAGCGACAGCGCTGCGATGACTGGCGTCGCCGGGCCCTGTTGAGGCATGGGGGTCTCGGGACAGGGCCGAATCCTGACAGATCCGGCCGGCCCTCGTTCAGACCTCACTCCACATCGTCGTGGGCGAAGCGGTTGTAGAGGAAGTCGAGGGCGGTGTTGCGCAGTTCGTAGTACTTCGGGTCTTCCATGATGTCCTCCCGGTTGCGGGGCCGGGGAAAGTCGATGGGCATCACCTCGCCGATCGAGGCGGCCGGGCCATTGGTCATCATCACCAGCCGATCGGCGAGGAACAGGGCCTCATCGATGTCGTGGGTGATCATCAGCACGGTGCATTTCTGGGTGTTCCAGATCTGCAGCAGCTCCTCCTGCAGCTCCTCCTTGGTGATGGCGTCCAGGGCCCCGAAGGGTTCATCGAGGATCAGCACCTCCGGGCGGATGGCCAGGGCCCGGGCAATGGCCACCCGCTGCTTCATGCCCCCGGAAAGCTGGGTGATCCGCTTGTCGCTGGCCTTGTCCAGGCCCACCATCGCCAGGTGCTCCATGGCGATCTCCCGTTTCTCCCGTTCGGGAAGGTTCGGCTTCACCGCGTCGATGGCCAGATGGACGTTTTCGTAGGCCGTCATCCAGGGCAGCAGGGCATAGCCCTGGAAGACCACCATGCGATCCGGGCCGGGCTTCTCGATCGGCACGCCGTTGAGCAGCACCTGGCCGGAGGTCGGCCTGGAGAAGCCGGACACCATGTTCAGCAGGGTGGATTTACCGCAACCGGAGTGACCGATGACGCAGATGAACTCCCCCTGCTCGACCTGCAGGTTGATGTTCTCCAGCACCGGATAGGGACCGGTGGGGGTGGGGTACACCTTGCCCAGCCCCTCAAAGCGCAGCAGGGGCTGGGGAGGGGAGGGGATGTCGATGGGTGGGGCCGGGGTGGCTGGGGCGATGGTGGTCATGGGGTGGGGATGCGAGTGGGGGGGAGGAGCAGGCGACGGCTCGGCAGGCGGTGACTGGGTCGGTGCTGGCTCGGCCGGTGCTGGTTCAGACGGCCATGGCGCGGGGCTGGCCGATGGGGATTTCGGCGATGCTGAAATCGCGGTGAACCGAGACGTCGTTGAGGTAAGCGATCGGGTCCTCGGGGTTGAAGGGACGGCCGTCGAACAGCTCGATCCCCTGGCGCTGGTAGCTCACGTCCTCCAGGCCCAGTTCCCGGGCGGCGGTGCTGAACACCCCCACGCTGCAGACCCTCTCCAGGATCTCCACGTAGTTGCGGGGGAAGGGGATCTCGGCCCAGCGGGCCAGCTGGGTGAGGATCCAGAGGTGTTCGCTGCGGCTGGGGCGGTTCAACCCCGCGCCGAAGAACAGATGGTGGGGTTCGCCGTGGGGGGCGAAGGCGCCCGATTCGCCGGGCTGGCCGCTGAAGCGGATCAGGTCGGCGTTGATGCCCAGGTAGCGGCGGTCGCTGAGCAGTTCGCCCATCTCAGGCCAGTGGGCCGGATCGGCGCAGTAGCGGCAGGCCTCGAGCAGGGCCTTGGTGAGGGCGATGTGGGTGTTGGGGTAGGCCTGGGCCCAGTCCTCGCGGGCGCCGAGCACCTTGCCGGGGTGGCCCGACCAGATCTCCAGGTCCCCCACGATCGGCACGCCGTGGCCGGAGCGGGCGGCCCGGAAGTTCCAGGGTTCGCCGATGCAGTAGCCGTCGATGGATCCGTCCTTGAGGTCGGCCAGCATCTGGGCCGGCGGCAGGGTCTGCAGGTGCACGTCCCGGTCGGGATCGATGCCGTTGGCCGCCAGCCAGTAGCGCAGCAGCAGGTTGTGCATCGAGGCGGGATGGACGATGCCGATCCGGTGCGGCTCCCGCTCGTGGCTGCCCAGCCAGGCGCGGTAGTCCTCGACCGTGGTCACTCCCTGTTCCGCCAGCCGGCGGGCCAGGGTCACCTCGTTGCCGTTGCGGCTGATGGTGAGGGCGGTGACGATCGGCAGCGGTTCGCCGCCGTGGCCGCCGGCCGTCATCCAGGTGGGCATGCCCGAGGGCATCATCGCCGCGTCGAGGGTGCGGTCCACCAGGCCGTCGAGCACCCCCCGCCAGCTGGTCTCGCGCACCAGCTGCACGTCGTCGAGGCCGTGCTTGGCGAAGAAGCCCTTGGCTTCGGCCACCGCCAGGGGCGCGCAGGCGGCCAGGGGGATGAAGCCCAGATCCAGGTTCACCTTCTCCAGGCCGTGGCGGGCCAGCACCTTGTGGGGCCGGGCCTGCCACTGCTTGACCCGCTTCTGGCGGTTGAGGAAGTAGATGATCTCCGAGCGCAGGCTGTAGTAGCTCGGGTGGTGCACCACCGTGAGGCGCTGGCGGGGCCGGGGGATGTCCACCTCAAGGATGCCGCCGATCTTTGAGCCCGGTCCGTTGGTGAGCATGACGATGCGGTCGGAGAGCAGCACCGCCTCGTCCACGTCGTGGGTGACCATCACCGCGGTGAGCGCGTGCTCATTGCAGATCTGCATCAGCTTTTCCTGCAGATTGCCCCGGGTGAGGGCATCGAGGGCGCCGAAGGGTTCATCCAGCAGCAGCAGCTTCGGCTTGATCGCCAGGGCCCGGGCGATGGCCACCCGCTGGCGCATGCCCCCGGAGAGCTGGGCAGGCAGCTTGGTGCCGGCCTGGCCCAGCCCCACCATCTCCAGGTGCTCATCGATCACGGCGTCCTTCTCAGAGCGGCCCAGATCGGGCATCACCTCATCCACCGCAAGGGCGATGTTTTGGCGCACCGTGAGCCAGGGCAGCAGGGAATAGTTCTGGAACACGACCATCTTGTCGGGCCCGGGGCGCTTGACCGTCTCCCCTTCCAGCAGCACGGTGCCGCCGGTGGGCAGATCAAGCCCGGCGATCATGTTGAGCAGGGTGGACTTGCCGCATCCGGAGTGGCCGATCAGGGAGATGAATTCCCCCTTGCGGATCTCTAGGTCGATCCCCTTGAGGGCCAGATAGTGGCCCCCACCGGTGAGGGGGAAGTCCTTTTCGATGTTCTGGACTTCAACGAGTGCGGTCATGGCAGATCACTGTTGGGCGAGGTGAAATCACTTGCGTGAGAGATAGAAGAAGCCGAAGGCCAGCACCATCACGGTCATCAGCGAGAAGCGGACCAGCAGGAAACGGATCACGTTGCGCCGGTCGTTCATCCAGGCGTCGAGGGGAGCCTGCAGGGCGCCGAGGGCCCGGAGGGAGGGATGCAGCATCGGGGTGACCCGGCTCACTGACCGGGGGAAATGCGCGACTGCAGCCAGGCCATCAGGCGATCCAGCAGCAGGCCCACGCCTCCGATCCAGACCACTGCCAGCACGATGTCGCTGACATAGTTCTGCTGGTAGGCATCCCAGATGAAGAAACCGATGCCCACGATGCCGCTCATCACGATTTCGGCGGCGATGATCGCCAACCAGGCCAGACCGATGGAGATCCGCAGGCCGGTGAAGATGTAGGGCAGAGCAGAGGGAATCAGAACCTTCAGGAAGAAGGTCTTTTTCGACATCTGCAGCACCAGGGCCACGTTGTGATAGTCCTGAGGGATCTGACGCACCCCTTCAGCGGTGTTGATCAGAATCGGCCAGACAGCGGTGATGAAGATCACGAAGATCGCAGCGGGCTGGTTCTTCTGGAAGATCACCAGGGCGATCGGCACCCAGGCCAGGGGCGCCACCATGCGCAGGAACTGAAACAGGGGGTCAAAGGCCCGGTTGAGGGTCTTGTTGAGCCCCACGGCGATGCCGGCGCCGATCCCCACCACCGCGGCGAGCACATAGCCCTGGGCCACCCGGCCCAGGCTTGCCAGGGTCTGCCAGAAGAGACCTTTGTCGAGCCCGCCCCTGTCGTAGAAGGGATACAGGAGCAGCTCGCGGGTGCGGGTCTCGGTGAACAGGCTGAGGGGGCCGGGCAGGCGGGTGAGGCCGAGGCTGGCGCTCAGTTGCCAGGCCAGCAGGAAACCGAAGATGCCCAGCAGGGGAGGCAGGATCAGCTTGCGGTGGTGCTTCCACCAGAGCAGGGGTCCTGAACTGGAAGGAGTGGAGGCAGTGATCGTCATGGACGTCGTCCTGGAAAAGAGTGGGGGAATCCGTTGGGGACCTGGCCCAGGGCCTTGGGGCCGGGGCCAGATCGGGGAGATGTGGGGCCGATGCAACATCGGCCCCTGTGGAGAAGAATCAGCGCTTGATCTTCAGGCTGTTCAGATAGGCCTGTGGGTTCTCGGGGTCGTAGATGATCCCGTCGAAGAAGGTCTCCTTGCCCCGGGAGGAGGTGGTGGGGATGTCCTTGGCGGGCAGGCCCAGTTCGGTGGCGGCCTGGCGCCAGATGTCTTCCCGGTTCACCTTGTTGACGATGGCTCTGGCCTGGTTGATGGAGGTGAGCTTGCCCGGGTGCATGTTCCAGCGCAGGGATTCCACCAGGAACCAGAGACTCAGGCTCTTGTAGGGATAGGAGATCACGCCACGATCACTCATCCAGTAGATCGGGCCCTTCTTGGGATCGTTCTCAGGCTTCTTGTCGGCCCCCAGCAGGTACTGACCCTTGAGGGCGGGTTCGAGCACATCCACCGGCGTGTTGAAGTAAGCCCGTGAACTGATCAGTTTGGCCACTTCGCCGCGGTTCTCCTGCTTATCGGCCCATTGCTGGGCTTCGATCAGTCCCTTGACCAGGGCCACGGCGGCCTTGGGATTTTTATCCACCCAGTCGGCCCGGACAGCCAGGAATTCCTCGGGGTGATCGGGCCAGATCTGGGCCGTGAGTGCTGCGGTGTAACCGATGTCGTCGCGGACGATGCGGAAGGGCCAGGGATCGCCGGTGCTGAAGGCCTCCATGGTGCCGTTGCGCATGCCCTGCAGCGTCTCGGTGGAGGGCACCGTGAGCAGCTCGATGTCCTTGTCGGGGTCGATGCCACCGGCCGCCAGCCAGTAGCGGATCCACATGTCCTGGTTGGCGTTGGGATAGGTGTGGGCCGCCCGGAACTTGCGTCCCTCCTTCTGGGGGAAGCGCTTGAAGACATCCACCTTGGAGGAGAGATCCACGCCGAGGTTGTCGTTCTTGAGGCTGTTGGAGACGGCGATGCCGTTGGCCTGGCTGATCAGCTGCGCCAGGACGTACATGGGCACCTTCTTGCCGTCGGTGATGACGCCCTCAGTGATCATGTGTGGCATCGGCAACTGCCACTGGCCGCCGTCGATGCCACCGCCGGAGGATCCGAGCACGACGTTGTCTCGGGCGGCGGGCCAGCTGGCCTGCTTGGCCAGTTCGACCTTCAGGCCATGCTTGGCGAAGAAGCCCTTCTCCACTCCCACCACCAGGGGAGCGGCTTCGAGGATGGGGATGTAACCGAGCTTGATGGTGGTGGTTTCCAGGTTGCCGGCGGCGGGGCTGGCGGCCTGGGGGGTGGCGCTGGAATCAGTGGCGCCTGGCGGATTGCCGAAGCAGCCGGAGAGCAGAACAGAACTACCGAAGGCTCCGCCGAGCAAGGTGATGAAACGACGGCGATTGGTCATGGTGTTCAAGGTCGACTGGGGGAGAAAGAAAGGGTTGGCAGGCAGAAAATAAGGGGCTGTTGAATCAACAGTCCCGTGCGTTAAGTCTGATCTGTGGAATGTCTCTTTTAAGCGAGACTATCGAGGCAATGAAGGGTTCAGGTGGGAGCGATCAAGGGTGGTTTCTGGGCCCCTGTTTTGGGGTCCGGCAACAGTACTGGCTGGAGTGGAATTCTGGACACTGACTCCAAGCAGCCTTCCCGATCCTGGAGATAAAGCTATCTTATGTCAGCTGAGACTGACTGGTTAAGCAAGCGCTTTATCGGCTCCTTGCCTTGAGAAAAGCGATGCCAAGGTATCTGGAAATACCCTGTATTTCAAGCTACTTCCTGGCTGGAATGACCCTTTCGTCGATGACCCTTTCCTCGATGGCACGTGCCGACAGGTCTTCCTGTTCCAGCCTCGGATGGCCAGGACTCTGGTGAGCAGGCTGTTCATGGGACTGGCGCATCCGCGCCGAGACCTGGCCTTCCGGATCCACACCCGCAAAGGTGGGGGGCAGCCAGACCCGCACCACCATCAGCAGGGCCATGGTCATCAGGAACAGGCATACCGCCAGGATCTGCTGCCAGTCGGTTTCCAGCACCCCTCGCACGATCACCTCCCGCAGCACCGACACGATGGCGATCTCCACCGCCACACCGATCGACACCCGCTGTTCCTGTAGATAGATGATCAGCAGGCGGAACAGTTCCACCAGGATCAGGATGAAGAGGATGTCGGCCGTGACTTCGTGGAACGCTGAGGTGGAAATCAGGGTGGTGAAGGTGCGTTTCAGCTGGAGCACCATCACCCCGAACAGGCCCAGGCAGAGGGAAATGGCGATCAGGTCCTGAACCGCCTCGAGGAACTGGACGATCTGGCTGCGGCGGAACTGCTGATACCAGGGAATGGCGTCATGGGTTGCGGAAGCCGGCGTTCTGGTGGGCGGGTGGTTCATGGCGGAGGGTTCTCGGGAAGGGCAGGGAAGAGATGGGGAGGGAAGACTGATGGGTGTGCAGGGAGCTCAGGCAGGCGCTGCGAGGTACCAGCAGATCGGCCTCGCTGACCTTGACGACCAGGCCCTTGCTGCGGAAACGCGTGAGGGACTTGGTCACGGTCACCCTGGTCATGCCGGCGATGTCGGCCAGGTGGCGATGGGTCAGGTTCATGTCCTCCAGGGAGAGGGTGGTGCCGCTGCTGCTGATCCGCCCGAAGCGCCCACCGATCCAGTGGAGCAGGCGCAGCAGTCGCGCATCGGCGGGCCTGACCCGGTGGATCTGCAGGAGATGGGCCGTCTGGGTGATCTGGTCACGAAGGAAGTCCAGGATCTCAGCGTCGCTGGGCTTCCATTCCTCGACCACCACCCGGGTCAGGGAGATGAGCTCGTACGGCGTCACCCCAGATCCGGTGGGGGTGACCAGCTCGCCCGGTCCCCAGATGCCGAGGGTGATGGATTCCCCTTCCTCGTTCCAGGTGTTGGCACGGATGTAGCCATCGTCGATGCGCCAGCTCGTGTCGGCCGGCAGGTGATCATCGGCGCGCAGGTTCAGGCGCAGCGGTCGGGCGGGCATGGTGAGGGACATGGCACGGAGGAAGGGTTGGAGTGAAAGTGATGGAGTGGAAGTGAGCCGAAAGCTCGATGGTCATCAACTTCGTCCGTCCCGCTGGCCGTCACGGGGGGTTGTCCTGGTGGCGCGACGCCGCCGCTGAGCTGGCAGGGAGGGCATGGAGGGAGATTCCTTCGGAAAGGGGTAGGGGTGGGGAAGAATGGAAGGGAAGGAAAGACCGTTGGGCAGGCCCGAACCCCCATGCAGGAGGCTCGTGTTGGAGTCCGGGAACATTAATGACCAATTCCGGCCATTGGGTGATAGCCGATCGCAGGATTACCAATCCAGGTGATAAGCCACGGTGATTGGATTGGCCCCATGCTGCTTGTGCTTTCCACCGCCGTGATCGGTCCTCCCGGCTTCGATGGTCTGGCTCCCTATGCGGGCCGGTGCGTGGCCCTGGCCACCTGCCACGGCAAGGAGCGGGTCCTGGCCCGTCCGTTCCGCCGCGCCCTGAACCTCACCGTGGTGGTGGCCACCGGCTGTGAGACGGATCGGTTCGGCACGTTCAGCGGTGAGCGACCCCGCCCCTCCCATGCCAGGGAAACCTGCCGGCGCAAGGCGGAAGCCGGCTTGGCGCACACCGGCCTGGATCTGGGTCTGGCCAGCGAGGGCAGCTTCGGTCCCCACCCCGCCTTCCCCTGGCTGGCGGCGGGGGTGGAATGGCTCACCTTCATCGACCGTCGGGCGGACCTGGTGATCGAGGAGCGTCTGATTGCCCCGCGCACCAACTTCGATCAGCGGCTGGTGGCGCCGGCGGACGACATCGGCGCCTGGCTGGGGCAGGTGGGCTTCCCCTCCCATGCCCTGATCGCTCGCCCCCATCGGACGGATGGGATCGGCACTCCCGGATCCGACCCCCTGATCAAGGGGATCCGGGACCCCGGCCAGCTGGCTCTGGCGCTGCGGTCTTGCGCCGAGGCCTCCCCGGCGGGACTGGTGCGGCTGGAGACGGACATGCGGGCCCACTGCAATCCCACCCGTCTGCGGGCGATCCGGACCCTGGCCTTCCGGCTCGTGCGGCGCATCGCCAGTCCCTGCCCGGCCTGCGGGGCCCCGGGCTGGGGGCTGATGGACCGCCTGGCCGGTCTGCCCTGCGGCTGGTGCGGGGGACCCACCGAGGGCCATCGGGTCGAGGTCCGGGGGTGTGTGGCCTGCGGGCACCGCCTGGAGGCCCCCCGTGCGGACGGCAGGCGCTGGGCCGATCCCGGCGATTGCACCCGATGCAATCCCTGAGGTCCATCCCTGAGCCCGATTTCTCGGCCTATTCCGTTAGCCGGATCTTCGGGAACGTTATGACCCTGATCATCAACGCCTATCGACGTCATGGCCCAGCGATCCGCACCATTCCTTAGCGTCGATCATGACCACCCCACCATGGGAGTTTCGATCCGATGTCTGCAACCGCACAACCCGGATCTTTGCAGTTCGACAGCCTGCTGAAACAGGCGGATAAGCAGTCCTCCCCATCCTTCGACCCTGCTTCAAAACCCCAGCAGGACAGGCTTTCTCTGCAATCGGTGCAGGTAGCTGCGGATACCACCGTGCTGCGCTCCCTCGACTGGGACCGCAGCCGCTTCGACATTGAGTTCGGCCTGCGCAATGGCACCACCTACAACGCCTTCCTTGTGGGCGGTGAGCGCTGGGCTCTGGTGGATACCAGTCACGCGAAGTTCCGCCAGCCCTGGCTGGATCTGCTGCAGTCCCGCATCGATCCGCGCCGCATTGATCATCTGATCGTTTCCCATACCGAACCTGACCATTCCGGCCTGATCGCTGATGTCCTGGAGCTCCATCCGGAGATCGAGATCGTCGGCTCGAAGGTGGCGATCCAGTTCCTGGAGCACCAGCTGCATCGCCCCTTCCGCCGCCGGGTGGTGAAGAGCGGCGACCGGCTCGACCTCGGCCGCAACCCCGATTCCGGCATGGCCCATGAACTGGAATGTCTCAGTGCGCCGAACCTGCACTGGCCGGACACGATCTTCAGTTTCGATCACGGCACCGGCACCCTGTTCACCTGTGACGCCTTCGGTCTGCATTACTGCTCAGAAGAGGTGTTCGATGCCGACCCCGGCGCCATCGCCCCCGATTTCCGCTTCTACTACGACTGCCTGATGGGGCCGAACGCCCGCAGCGTTCTGCAGGCGCTGAAGCGGATCGAGGCCCTGCCGCCCATCACCACCGTGGCCACCGGCCATGGCCCCCTGCTGCGCCACCACATCGACCATTGGCTTGGGGACTACCGCGACTGGAGCCAGGCCCGCAGCGGCAGCGAGACCTACGCGGCGGTCTGTTACCTGAGCCAGTACGGTTTCTGCGACCGGGTCAGCCAGGCCATCGCCCGCGGCATTGGCAAAGCCGGCGCCCAGGTGCAGATGGTGGATCTGCGCTCCACCGATGCCCAGGAGCTGGCGGCCCTGATCGGCGAAGCGGCGGCCGTGGTGGTACCCACCTGGCCGGTGGATCCCGAGCCCGACCTGCAGGCGGCGATCGGCACCCTGCTGGCGGCCCTGCGGCCGGCCCAGTGGGTGGGGTGTTACGACGCCCTGGGCCGGCAGGATGAACCCCTCTACGGCCTCGCCAGCCGGCTGCGTTCCCTCGGCCAGAGCGAGGGGTTCGCTCCCCTGCGGCTGGCCCAGGTGCCGGACGCGGCTGACGTCCAGCGGTGCGAGGAAGCCGGCACCGATCTGGGTCTGCTGCTGACGCGGGAGCGCACCATCGCCGCGATGAAAGCTCTTGATGGTGATCTGGACCGGGCCCTCGGCCGGCTCAGCGGTGGCCTCTACGTGGTCACCGCCGCCCAGCAGGAGCGCAGCGGCGCCATGGTGGCCAGCTGGGTGAGCCAGGCCAGCTACGAGCCCCCGGCGCTCACGGTCGCCGTGGCCCGGGAGCGGGCCATCGAAGCCCTGCTGCAGGTGGGCGACCGCTTCGTGCTCAACGTGCTGCGCCAGGACAACCACCAGAGCCTGCTGCGCCATTTCCTGCGTCGCTTTCCGCCCGGGGCCGACCGCTTCGCCGGCATCGCCGTGCTGGAGGGGGTGGCCGCCGGTGGTCCGGTGCTGGGAGACGCCCTGGCCTACCTGGGCTGCCGGGTGAGCCAGCGCCTCGAGACCGCCGACCACTGGATCGTCGTGGCCGAGGTGGAGGAGGGCAGCGTCTCCGACACCGAGGCCGCCACGGCCGTGCATCACCGCAAATTCGGCAACCACTACTGACGCGGCTCCTGCCATGACCCTCACGCCCACCCTCAGACCCCATGAACCGCCCCTCAGCGACGGCCGCCGGATCGTTGCCCTGCCCCTCGAACCAGGCCTCACCTGCCTGCGCGGCCTGAGTCCGCGGCGGCTGCGCTTCGAGGTCGAGTACGGACTGGAGCGGGGCACCTGTGCCAACAGCTTTCTGTTCGAAGGGGGCACCACCCCTGCTGGGGAGTCCGTGGCACCGCTGCTGGTGCATCCCCCCGGCGCCACCTTCGCAACTCCCTACATAGAGGGGCTCGCTGCGCTGGTGGATCCGGCAGCCCCCCTGACCGTTGTGGTGGGGGTGGTGAATCCCAACCGGGTGTTGCTGCTGCATCGCCTGGCCAGCCACTGGCCAGGCCTGCGGCTGATCGCTTCCAATGCCGGCGCCAGGGTGGTGCGCGACCTCTGGGACCACCGGTCCCCTTCTCCCGGTGGCGGGGCGGCCGATGCACCGCTGCCGTCCCTGCCGCCGATCGAGGTGATCCGGGGGGAGCACGGCCGTGAGCTGGCCCATGGCCTGCGGCTGCGCCTGATCCCCGCCCCCACCCCCCGCTGGCCGGGCGGACTGATCGCTTTCGAGGAGACCAACGGACTGCTGATGAGCAGCAAGTTCTTCTCCGCCCACCTCTGCAGCGAAGGCTTCGCCGAAGCCACCGGCTGCGAGACCGAGGCGGACCGTCGCCACTTCCACGACTGCCTGATGGCTCCCATGGCCCGGCAGGTGGCGATGGTGCTCGATCGGATCGAGGCCCTGCCGATCCGCACGATCGCCCCGGGTCACGGCCCGGCCGTCGATCAGAGCTGGCGGAGCCTGGTGGCCGACTACCGCCGCTGGGGCAGCCGCCAGGAGCAGGCCACAGCGGCGGTGGCCTGCTCTACGCCAGCGCCTACGGCAACACCGCCGCCATCGCCGATGCCCTCGCCCGTGGCCTCACCGGCAGTGGCGTGCGGGTGGAGAGCCTCAACTGCGAATTCGCCGGCAGCGAGCAACTGGTGGCGGCGATCCGCTGCTGCGGCGGCCTGCTGATCGGCTCCCCCACCCTGGGAGGTCATGCGCCCACCCCGATCGTCTCGGCCCTGGGCACGGTGCTGGCCGAAGGCGACCGCACCCGGCCGGTGGGGGTGTTCGGCAGCTTCGGCTGGAGCGGCGAGGCGATCGACCTGCTGGCCGGCAAACTCCGTGACGGCGGCTTCCGCCAGGCCTTTGAGCCGATCCGGGTGAAGTTCTCCCCCGACCCGGCCATGCTGGCCCAGCTGGAGGAAAAGGGCGCCGCCCTGGGCCGCCAGGTGCTCGCCGCCCAGGGCGGGGCCCGGCGCTCGGCCAGCGGCGGGGGCCTGCAGGAAAGCCGCAGCCTGCCGGCCCTGCGGGCCCTGGGCCGAGTGGTGGGTTGTCTCTGCGTGCTCAGCCTGCGGCGTGGCGCGGGGGAGGTGGCGATCGAGGGCGCCATGGCGGCCAGCTGGGTGAGCCAGGCCGGTTTCACTCCTCCGGCCATCAGCCTTTCGGTGGATCGGCAGCTGCCCCTGGCCGACCTGCTGGAGGTGGGCGAACTCTTCGCCCTCAATGTGCTGGCGCATGGCCGGGAGGGCCGGCTGCTCAAACCCTTCCTGAAGCCCCTGCCTCCGGCTCCGGGCCGGCTGGCCGATCTGGATCTGCTGGCGAGCCCGTCCGGTCAGCCGCTGCTGGGCGAGGCCCTCGCCTGGCTGGAGGCCAGGGTGAGCCAGCGGGTGGCCTGCGGTGACCACTGGCTGCTGGTGGCCGAGGTGCTGGCTGGAGGGGTGCTGGATCCCGATGGCACCACTGCCGTTCCCCAGCGGCGCAGTGGGGCGCCGCTCTGAGCCGGGTGTGGCCGCCACTACCGGTGCTGGTGTTCGGTTGACAGCCCCGAAATCAGGAAACTTCTAGGGTTGAGGTTCTCCTGGAATCCCGTTCCGGTGGGGCCACCCTTGGGCTCCCACCGGAATTTTTTTGCCGGGCGGTCGACGCCGGTGACTCAGGGGCTGTTGACCCTCAAGATGAGGTCATCGAAGTCGGCATCGCCGCCGCCGGGGAGATCCTCGAAGCCGAAGGTGTTGCTGCCGAGCAACTGGATGTGGCCGAAGTTGTCCGCATTGCGGGAGGCCCCTGCCACGTACACCTGGTTGGTGTTGGCCACCTGAATGAAGGGCAGCAGCACGTCGTCGCTGAAGCGGAGGGAACTGCCGAGGCTGAGGTTGGCCGTGAGCGTGGCCACGGGTCTGGTCAGGGGTGCTGCCCGTCCAGAGGGCGTTGGCCACCGCAGCCTGGCGGTACGTCGCCTCATCGCCCACCCAGGTGCCGCCACTCGCCGTGGTCACGAAGGTGGTGTTCTCCGCCACGTTCACAGCGACCGGTGTGGTGTTCTGCGGGCTCTCGTTCACCGGGTTCACGGTCACCGTGATCGACTGGCTCACGGGCGCCGAACGGCCGTCGCTGACGCTCACGTCCACCAAGTAGATGTTGTTGGCGTCGGTATCGGAGGGATTGTCCGCATCCGGGGCCACCTTGAAGCGCAGTTCGCCGCTGCTGGCATCGATCGTGAAGGCGTCGGCGTCCTCGCCGCCTGAGATGGCGAAGCTGAGGGGATCGTTCTCCGGATCGCTGGCGGTGACGGTCGTGACCAGGGGCTGGCCGCTGGCGGCGTTGGTGCGCATCAGCAGCAGCTGGCCGCCTTCGGCAAGCTCACCGGGGATGGCGTAGTGGGCCTGCACGTTGAGCAGGAAGGTGCCGGCGCCGAGGATCTCCGACATGTCGATCACCCCGGAACTCTCCTCGTCCTGGTTGAAGGGCGCGACCGGAGGAACCCCCACATCACCGAAGCGCTGGCGGTCGTGGGAGCCCAGTTCGGTGAGGCTGCCTGTGGCGATGTCGTAGCGCCAGATCTTGCCGAGGTGGGCCTGGTTGCCGACGTCCTCCTGGAGGATCACCTGGCCGCCGGCGATGGTCATGTTGTCGAACATGTTTCCCGTTTCGGTGCCATCGAGCAGGGCGGTGATGGTGCCCCCCAGTTGCGGCTGGCCGATGTCGTCGAAGCGCAGGCGGTAGAGGCGGGAGCGGCCTACCTGGCTGCCGACGCCGTCCTTGGTCTGGTCGTAGCGGCTGGTGGTGACGAAATAGAAGTCCGAGGGGTTGGCCGGATCCCACTGGCCGTCCTCGGGCCGGAGGAACTGGGTGGCGCCGGCCCCGTCGCTGGCGGCCTCGAGGCCGTCGAGAGTCAGGGCTGACACGTCGCCGAGATTCACCAGGCTGAAGGAGCCCTGCACCGGAGCATCGAGGCTTTCGGCCGGCACGCCCGCCCCATCGAGACTGGACAGGGACGGCACCTGCACCACGTAAAGGCCGTCGTCCGGACCCTGCCTGGTGAGGCCGGCGCGCTCCACCACGTTGCCGCTGGCCTGCTTGTCGCCCACCCACAGGTACATCTGGCCGCCGTTGCTGTCGTCCAGCCCCATCACCAGGGTCCTGCGCTGGGCCAGGGGATTGGCCACGGCGTTCTCCCAGGCGAACAGGCCGCCGTGGGGCATTTCCCAGGCGGTGCCGGCTTCGTTGAGGGCCGTGTCGGCATCGTCCGTGGCGGCCCAGGCGAACAGGCGCCCGAACCGGGTGGTGGCCTCCGGACCCACGCCGCTGAGGGAACCGCTGGATTCTTCTCCGCTCAGGAACAGCCGTGCGTTGGTGCCGTAGCGGCTGCCCGTGGCCGGATCGATCCACTCGTAGGCACTCACCGGGGCCAGATCCGCCGAGCAGAGGCGGGAGAGGATCGTCGTGGCCGCCGCCAGGTAGGCGCTGTGGGCGATGCCGGCGCCCGGCTCGTTGTTGCTCAGGTAGACGCTGGTGCCGTCGCGCAGGAAATCCTCGATGCTCAGCACCTTGAGACTGGCTTTGTCGATCACCCAGCGGGACACGAAGGCCCCGGGCTGACCATGGGCCCGGGCGATGCCCCGGTTGTTGGCCAGCTCATGATTCATCAGCAGGGTGAAGGTGCCATCGCCGTTGTCGAAGGCGCCCATGCCATCGGGGATGCCCACCATCCGATAACCGTTCACCGCATCGCCCACCGTGAACAGCGACGTGAACTGCACCTCGGGAGTTGAGGAGGTGAGGTAGTGCGTGGCCGAACTGGAGGGCCCGGTGATGCCGTTGCTGTTGGCTTCGTTGATGCTGAACGTTGTGCCGCTGGTGATCATGGGAAGGGCTGGGAGGAGAGAAACTGCAGGCTCAGGAGGCGAGAAAACGCCGAGCAACTCGACACAGCGGATCTCTGAAAATCCGTGCTTTCAGCTGTTTGTTTGATGTCTCTGATGCCAACCTTCTGGCATGAATCACGGTCCGGTCGGGTTGGCTGTCAGACCAGGAATAAAAACCTCAGCTCATCATTAATCTATCTTTCATCATTGATTCTCCCGTGCCCCAGGCCACGGTGATTCGTGTTTGTCCATACCTTCTATTCATGAAGCTTTCCGCGAACCCTTCAGGCCATGGGCAATGATTTAAATGGCGCTTAACTAGCCCATAAACCTTGTAAGCGATCGAGGTTCTCCCGGCCCAGCCCATGGCCCCATCCCGCTGTTCTCCTCCCGCGGGCTGAGGGGAGGAGAATCGAGCGGTTGTCGGAGTCATCCATGTTTTCGGCCCGCCTGTCGTCCCTGGTGCCCGTCACGGCGGCGGTGATTGGTGCTGCCCTGGTGCCCCTGGTCGCCGGCACACCGGTCCGCTCCGCCGACCAGCTCACTCCGGTGCTGGCCCGGGTGCTGGCCACTCCGGCCGCGGCGCCGATGGCCGATGGTCGCTGGCTGCTGCCCTACGAGCTGGTGCTCACCAACGTCAGCGGCGTTCCGCAGACGATCGATTCTCTTGAGGTGCTGGATCCGGCCAGGCCTGCCCGTCCACTGCTGAGCCTTTCCGGCGGCGGGGTGAGCGCCAACCTGCTGCTGCCGGGTGGTGCCGTGACCACCGTGCTGGGCCCGGGCCAGAGCGCTGTGCTGCTGGTCAATGCCAGCTTCGCCACCCGCGCCGCGCTGCCCGAGCGGCTGACCCATCGGCTGACGGTCAGCAGCGGGGGGGTGGTGCCCGACCTGCCGCCCCGCAGCGTGGAGGCGGTCGCGCCGGTGCTCGTGGACCGTCGCGAACCGGTCGTGCTGGGCCCGCCCCTGCGGGGCGAGCGCTGGGTGGCGGCCGCCTCCTGCTGCGACTCCTACCACCGGCGCTCCGTGCTGCCGGTGAACGGGGAGCGCCATGTGGCCCAGCGGTTCGCGATCGACTGGATCCAGCTGGAGCCGGGCAACCAGCTGGCAAAGGGCGACCCGACCCTGAACAGCAGCTATCCCCAGTTCGGCCGTGAGGCCCTGGCGGTGGCCGACGCCATCGTGGTGCATGTGCAGGATGGCCTTCCCGAAGGCACCCCGGGCCACTTCGCCCCTGGGGTGACCGTCACGAATGCCGATGGGAACAGCGTGGTGCTTGACCTCGGCGGCGGCCGCTTCGCCCTCTATGCCCATTTCCAGCCCGGCAGTCTGCGGGTCGGGGTGGGGGATCGGGTGCGCCGCGGCCAGGTGCTGGCCCTGGTTGGAAATTCCGGCAACAGCGACGCCGCCCATCTCCACTTCCACGTCATGGACGGCCTCTCGCCCCTGGCCTCCAACGGCCTCCCCTACGTGATCGACCGCTTCGAGGTCACCGGCCGGGCCGTGTCCCCCACGGACCTGGACGCGGAACTCCACACCCCCCTGAAGGCTGTTCAGGTGCTCCCGGTGCCGGGCCGGTCCCTGCGCCGGCAGCAGCTTCCGGCCGATCTGCAGGTGGTGCGTTTCCTGCCGTGAGGTTCCCCCTCCAGGCTTATTGGGGCCTGCCGCTGCCCCTGCTGGCTGCCCTTCTGGGGGTGCTTCTGGTGGATCCCGCCCTGGCCGGCAGCCTGGAACAGTGCCGCGGCCTGCGGGAGCGGCGCGATGCCCTGGCGGCCGAAGCGATGACCGCCGAAATCGCCCTGGTGCAGGAGCTCCGCGGGCGGCTCTGTCCCGTGCTGCGTCGCCAGGCCGATGGCGCCAATGCCAACGATCAGCTGTTCGCGCCCATCGATTACGAGGCTCTGCGGCGCTGCCGCCGCCAGGCAGAGCAGCTGGTCGAGCGAACCCGTCCCGTGCGTCATCGCAACCGACTGGGGTTCACCTTCTACACGGCCGTCGGCGCCGGCCTGGCCGAGCAGGCCGACGCGGTGGCCGTCGCGATGGAGAAGGAGGGCTGTTCCTGAAGGGATCAGCCACCCACGATCTCGGCCCCGCTGGCCGGGGAGGTGGCGCAGCGGTCGCGGCAGAGCGTCGCCAGGGAGGGCCGGCCGGTGATGGCCAGCCGCCAGCGGGCCCAGAGGCCATAGAGCCAGTCCACCAGGGGCCGGAGCAGGGGCCAGCGGGTGGGTGCATAAAGCCAGCCGAGTCCCACCAGGGCGTAGGCCGCCCGGAACACCTCCACATCGCGGATCACCTGGCCATCGGCATCGATGGCGTGCATGCGGCCCATGGCCTGGGCGTAGGTGATGCCGGCGTGGAGGTCCGGTTCGTAGGCAGGATCGTCCACATCCACGAAAGCCAGGCGTCCCCGGCCTTCATCCCGTCGCCGCAGGGTCCTCACCTCCCTCAGGCACAGGGGGCAGGCGCCATCGAACAACAGGGTGAGTTCGGCCATGATCCCCAGACAGAATGGGCTGAGGCCTTGTCGGCGCCCAAACCCAAAACACAACTGTAAAAACTGCGACCCAGGGCCGCGTTCCCCGCGGGCCGTCGGCCAGCCCCACCGCTGGTCAGACTCAAGCCATCTGTCGCCACACCACCTGCCCATGCCCGAGTCCCGTCAGGTCGCCCTGCACCGCTGGCGGCGCCGGGATCCGGAGCTGATCCGACGGCTGATGCCCTTCTGGGGCTGGCTTTACCACCATTACTTCCGCGTCGTTTCCGATGGCTGGGAGCACATTCCCGCCGCCGACCCGGTGCTGTTCGTGGGCTCCCACAACGGCGGCCTGGCGGCGCCCGACATGCACATGGTCATGTACGACTGGTTCCGGCGTTTCGGCCTGGAGCGGCGGGTGCTGGGCCTGGCCCACCCGAAGGTATGGATGGGCTACCCACCCCTGGCCGATCTGGCGGCCCGGACCGGAGCCATCCCCTACCACCCCCGCCTCGCCCTGGCGGCGCTGGAGCAGGGCGACAGCCTGCTGGTGTATCCCGGTGGCGGACAGGACACCTTCCGCCCCCACCGTGACCGCGGCCGCATCCAGTTCGCTGGCCGCACCGGCTTCCTGCGCCTGGCCATCTGGCACGACCTGCCGATCGTGCCGCTGATCTCCTGGGGGGCCCACGACACCCTGCTGGTGCTTGCGGATGTCTACCCCCAGTTCCGGGCCCTGCACGAGCGGGGCCTGCCCTGGCTGTTCGGCATCGATCCCGAGGTGATGCCCCTCTACCTGGGGCTGCCCTGGGGGCTGGCCCTCGGACCGGTGCTCAACCTGCCCCTGCCCGTGCGGATCCGCACGCGGGTGTGTCCGCCGATCCGTTTCGAACGCGCCGGCCATGCCGCCAGCCGCGACCGTGCCTACGTGAGGGCGTGTTACCGCCGGGTGACGGACACGATGCAGGCTTCCCTGGACCAGCTGGCTGGCGAGGCTCAGCGGTAGCGATCCGGGGCGACGTAGCTCTGGGAGGGGATCGCCTGGGGAGATGGCCCCGATCCCAGCCGCTGGGGCAGGGGATCGCGCTGGCGCTGCAGTTCGGCCAGGGAGCGGGTTTCGCCCATGGCCAGGCCGGTGAGGATCGGCAGCTCCTGCCTCAGCTGGTTGGCAGGCCTGGGGTTCACGAAACGGAAGTTGAGCGTGGTCTTGTCGCCGGTGTTGTCGTAGCCCACCACCGTGAAGTACAGGTCCGCCGTCTTGCCGGCATTGGAGCCCACCAGAGCCCCGCCCACCATGCCGCCCACCAGCCCGATCGGTCCGAGCAGGATGCCTCCGGCGATGGCGCCGGCCGTGCCGCCGCCCACGGCTCCCACCGTGCCGTTGGTGCTGTCGTAGCCCTCCTGACCGCCGGTGTACCACCGAGCGATGCGGCCGATCGGGATGAAGGTGTTCTGTCCGCCGATGCCGTTCGCATCGAGGGTGATGGTGCAGGCGGTGTTGCCGCAGAGGGCCTGATAGGTGGTGGCTGCCGCCGGGGCGGGAAGCAGCAGGGCGAGCAGCACCGGGGAGGCCAGTGCCGCGCGCAGACTCAGCCGCGCCGATGGGTGGGTCATGGGTCGAGGGCGAAGGGCACCCAGTCAATCGGCGTTTCCCGGCGGTGCAATGGCAGGAACCGACCAGGTGATGACCGGATGTGACTGGGGCGAAAGGGCTCAGCTGAGCTGGCTGCGGAAGCGGGAGGCACTGAAGGCCATCAGTGCCATCGCCATCAGAAGGAGCGCCAGGGCATGGGGCCAGAGGGCCTCCAGTCCGACGCCTTTCAGCTGCATGCCACGCACGATGGTGATGTAGTGGCGCAGGGGATTGAGCAGGGAGAGGCTGCGGAAGAAGAGCGGCATGCTCTCGATCGGGGCGATGGCGCCCGAGGTCTGCACCAGGGGCAGATTGACGAAGAACGCCGTGAGCAGCACCTGCTGCTGGGAGCGGCAGACCGTGGCCAGCAGGGTGCCGATGCCGATGCCGACGAACAGATAGAGCCCTGACAGCAGCAGGAACAGGGGCAGGTTGCCGCGGAACGGCAGGCCGAACACCGTGCGGCCCAGCACCAGGGCCAGGGCCACGTCCACCTGCAGCAGCACGAACAGGGGGGCGATCTTGGCCAGCAGGATCTCCCAGGCGCTGGCCGGCGTCATCAGCAGTTGCTCCAGGGTGCCTGTGTCCTTCTCCCGCACCAGCGACACCGCGGACACCAGCGAGGCGATCAGGGTGAGCACCAGTCCCATCACCCCGGGCACGAAGAACCAGCTGCTGCGCAGTCCGGGGTTGTAGAGGAACGTCACCGCCGCCGTCACCGGTGGCGGGCGGGCCGGGGTTGCGGCGCTTTCCGGCCGGAAGCGGCGCAGGATCTGCTGGATGTAGCCGTTGGCGATGCCGGCGGTGTTGGCGTCCACTCCGTCGATGAACACCTGGACCTCAGCGGGACCTCCCTTGGCGAGGTCGCGACGGAAAGTCGGGGGGATCACCAGCCCCGCCGTGAGGCTGCCCCGCTCCACCAGGCGGGCCAGGTCCCGATCGGAGCGTGGATGGGCAGCGCCCAGGAACACCTGGTTTTCGGTGAGGGCCGCCACCAGTTCCCGGCTGCTTGCGCCCAGGGACTGATCCACCACCCCCAGGGGCAGGAAACGGACGTCGGGATTGAGGGCGAAGCCGTAGACGAGCAGCTGGAGGGTGGGAGGGATGAGCAGCAGCTTGACCAGCTGGCGGTCCCGCAGGATCTGCTCGACCTCCTTGCGCAGCAGGGCCAGGAAGCGGGTTCCCAGCAGCCGGTGGGCCCAGCTCCTCAGCAGCCGCAGGGGCCTCATCGGCCGGCACCTTCATCCAGCTGCATGGCCCCCAGGGAGCGCCGCGCGGCCGCGAACAGCACCAGGCCGCTTACCAGCACCACCAGCACGTCGAAGCCCACCCCGGGCCAGCCGATGCCGCGCACGTAGGCATCGCGGCTGATCAGGATGAAGTAGCGGGCCGGCACGATCGCCGAGACCAGCGACAGGGGGAAGGGGATGTTGCTCACCGGGTAGATGAAGCCCGACAGCAGCAGGGCCGTGAGAAAGCCGATCAGGGACACCCCCTGGACCGCCGCGTTCTGGCTGGCGCTGCGCACCCCCAGCAGCAGACCGAAGCACACCGCCGAGGCCAGATAGAAGCTGGTGCCCACCAGCAGGGGGGTGGGGTCGCCGGCGAAGCCGACTGAGAAGATCAGGCTCCCCAGGCCCATCACCACCCCGGCCATGGCGCCCCCCACCAGCAGGTAGGCCAGGCCCTTGCCCAGCAGCAGTTCGCCGGCGCCGATGCCGGAGGCGTACACCTGCAGGATCGTCTGCTTCTCCTTCTCCCGCACCATGGCGATCGCCGCCAGCAGGGAGGGGAAGATCCACAGCACCACCGCATACACCCCTGGAACGATGTAGAGGGATTCCTTGCGCCCCGGGTTGAACCACAGCCGGGTGCGGGCCTGCACCGGCGGTGTGGTGGCGATCAGGCCCTGATCCTGCAGGAAGAACTCCGTCGTGGCCTGGATGCTGTTGCGGATCACCCGGGCGTTGTTGGCATCGGTGCCGTCCACCAGCACCTGGAGGGTGGAGGCCTTGCCGGCCTTGAGGCGACGGCTGAAGTCCGGCGGGATGATCACGGCGGCCCGGGCGCGGCCCCGGTCGATCGCCCCCACCGGATCGTCGCCCCGCCAGCGGCTGGGGTGGAACTGGTCGGTGGCGAACAGCCGGTCGGTGTACGAGCGGCTGAGGGGACTGCGATCCAGATCCTGCACCACGATCGGGATGTCCTTGGTCTCCAGCCGGATGGCGAAGCCGAGGATCAGCAGGCTGAGCAGGGGGAGCAGGAAGGCCAGGCCCAGGGTGAGGCGGTCACGGCGGAACTGCAGCAGCTCCTTGACGCACTGGGCCCGGATGCGGCTGCTCACGGCGGCGCCCCCGCCGCCCGCTGCACGGTGCCGATGAGGGCGTCCTCGAGGGAGAAGGGGATGGCGTGCAGGCTCTGGATGCGGATCTCCGCCTCGTCCAGCAACCGGCGCACCTCCTCCAACTCCGGTTCGGCCGTGTCCAGCACGAGGTGGAGCCGGTCGGCGAAGATGCCCACCCGCCAGGGCTCCCAGCGGCGCCGCAGCAGGTCGGCGGCCCGCTGGGTGTCTCCGGGAGGCACCAGCAGTTCGTAGAGATGGCCGGGCTGGGCGGCCTTCACGGCGGTGGGGGTGCCTTCGATCACGCTCCGCCCGGCCACCAGGAAGCAGACCCGGTTGCACTGTTCGGCTTCCTCCAGGTAGTGGGTGGTGACCAGGATCGCGGTGCCGGCCCTGGCGAAGTCGTTGATCAGGCCCCAGAACTGCCGCCGTGCCACCGGATCCACCCCTGAGGTGGGCTCATCGAGGAACAGCACCTCCGGGTCATGCAGCACCGCCGCCCCGAAGGCCACCCGCTGCTTCCAGCCACCCGGCAGCTGGCCTGTGGCCATGTCCCCCCGGCCTTCCAGTCCGCAGCTGGCCAGCACCCAGTCGATCCGCTGGCGCCTCAGGGCGCGGGGGATGGCGTAGACCCCGGCGTAGAAGGCCAGGTTCTGGCGGATCGAGAGGTCGTCGTAGAGGGTGAACTTCTGGCTCATGTAGCCGATCCGCCCCAGCAGCTCCCGGCTGCGCAGCCGGCTGGTCTGCCCCGCCAGCGTCACCTGTCCGGCGCTGGGCTCCAGCAGGCCGCAGAGCATCTTGATGGTGGTGGTCTTACCGGCTCCGTTGGCTCCCAGCAGGCCGAAGATCTCGCCATAGCCCACCTCCAGATCCACCTGCCGCACCGCCTCGAAGCTGCCGAAGCGCCGGGAGAGCGCCCGGGCGGCGATGGCCGGATCCGTCCGCTGCCGCCGTTCCCCGGAGCGGGGAAAGGCGAGGGGCTGGGGCTGGGCACCCTCCTGCCGCAGCCGGGTGACGAAGACGTTCTCCAGGGTGGGGCTGGTGATCTGCAGGTTCTCCAGGGTCAGCTCCCGGCGCTGAAGCAGGTCCCGCACCTCGGCCACGCCCCGGTCCGCGTCGCGCACCAGCACGTCCAGCCGGTCGCCGAAGGTCTGCACATCGACGATGCTGCCAGGCCCGTCGGGGTCTCGGGCCGCGGCACCCTCCAGCAGGGCCGCGGCCTGGGCCCGCTGCGTGCAGCGGAGCTCCAGGCGGGTGAGGCCCAGCCCCTGTTTCAGTGCTTCCGGGGTGCCGACCTGGCGGATCCGACCGCCATGGATCAGGGCGATGCGATGGCACCGCTCCGCCTCGTCGAGGTAGGGGGTGGCCACCAGGATGGTCACAGTCTCACCGGCCAGCCGGGCGAGCACATCCCAGAACTCACGGCGGGACACCGGATCCACCCCGGTGGTGGGCTCGTCCAGCAGCAGCACCTCGGGGCGGTCGATCAGGGCGCAGCAGAGGGCCAGCTTCTGCTTCATGCCACCGGAGAGCTGGCCCGCTAGCCGGTCCCCGAAGGCCCCCAGTCCCATCTGCGGCAGCAGCTGCCGGCTCCGTTCCTCGATGTCCCCTTCGGCCACCCGGCGCAACCCCGCCACGTAGCGCAGGTTCTCCTCCACGCTCAGATCGGGATAGAGGGAGAAGCTCTGGGTGAGGTAGCCCACCCGGGAGCGCGCCTGACGGGGTGGCTGCCCCAGCACCCGCACCGTGCCGGCGCTGGGGTTCAGCAGCCCGGCCAGGATGTGGAAGGTGCTGGTCTTGCCGGCGCCGTCGGCACCGATCAGGCCGAAGATCTCGCCGGCCTCCACCTGAAAATCGATGCCCCGCACGGCCTCCAGGGCCCCGTAGGCCTTGTGGAGAGCTTCCACGTGGAGCACAGGATCGGCACCTCCGGCGAGCGGCGGCCCGGCAGGCTCAGCGGGTGAGGATCTCGGCATCGGCGGGCATCCCGGGTTTGGCGTAGCCGCCCGGGGTGGTGATGGCCAGCTTGACGCCGAACACCTGCCGCACCCGGTCCTTCTGGAAATAGATGTTCTCGGGAGTGAAGGAGGCCTGGGCATCGATCTCCGCCACCCGGGCCGCCAGAGGCCGGTCGGGGGCGGAGTCGAGAAACACGCGGGCCTCCTGGCCGGTGCGGACCAGGCCGATGTCTCCCTCCGGGATGAAGCCACGCAGGTAGACCGTGGCGGGATCCAGCAGGGTGAGCAGGGTGCGTCCGTTGCTGACCACCGCGC
Organism: Synechococcus sp. CCY 9618; assembly: GCF_019038415.1. Lineage (GTDB taxonomy): Bacteria > Cyanobacteriota > Cyanobacteriia > PCC-6307 > Cyanobiaceae > Cyanobium. Next base: position 27,787 of record NZ_JAFKRG010000048.1, read on the forward strand.
CCGGCTCCACGCTGCGGGCGATCACCACGCCGCGGATCGGAGCCTTCACCGTGAGGTAGGCCATCTGGGCGCGGATCTGCTGCTCGTCGGCCAGGGCGGCCCTCACCAGGGCGGCAGTGGTCTTCTGCTGGGCGCGGGCCTGGTCGAGCTGCCGGCGCAGGGCTTCCAGCTGGGCGCCGCGGATGGCCGGGTTGTAACTGCTGGTCTCGGCAAGCGTGAGCGCTCCGCGGGCTGCCTCCACTTCCCGTGAGAGGGCCTGCACGGCGGCGGCGGCGCTTTCGTAGGCCGTGCGGTCCTGGTCACGGGTCTGGCGGGAGGTGGCCCCTTCCCGGGTGAGCTGCTCGGTGCGCTCTGCCGTGACCTGGGCCAGCCGCAGCCTGGCCTGGCCTTCCTGCAGCCGCGCCTCGGCCGTGGCCAGGTTGGCCCGGGCCTGCAGCAGCCGTCCCCGGTTGTCCTCCTCGGCCTGGGCCCTGTTGAGGAGGGATTCGTCGATACGACTGCGGGCCACTTCGATCTGGGAGCGGGCCTCCAGCTCCTGCTGGCGGGCTGCGGCCAGCCGGGCCTGGGCTCCCCGCAGCTGGGCCCTGACCTCGTCGTCGTCAAGGCGGACCAGCAGCTGGCCAGGCACAACCACGTGGCCTTCCCGCACGGTCACGGCGGCCACCCGGCCGTTGACCCTGGCCCCCACGTCCGTCTCGTAGCCCTCGATGCGGCCGCTCAGCCGCAGCACCCCGGCGGTGGAACGACCCATCAGGAACCAGCCCGCCAGGCCGAGGGCCATCAGGGCGGCTCCGCCTCCGATCAGAAGCCACTTCCGGGAGGATGGCCGGGGCAGCCGTTGCGGCAGTCTGGGACGGGGGAGCTGGACGTCGATCGGCGGCACGGCGATGGATCGATCCTGATGCCAGGGGAGGCCGGGGGGCGAGCTGGCCCCCTGCTCCGATGATGGCCCGTGATCTCCTGCCATCCCCGGGATAGCCATGTCCCTCATCAACACGGCCGTCGGCCTGCTGGCGATCAGCTCGCCGATCGGCCTGCTGCCGGTGGTGGTGGAGGCGGGTGGCGGCAACCCTTTGCGGATCCGCCGCATCAGCCGGCTGGCGGTGCTCACCTTCCTGTGTACCCTCATCGCCGCCTGCTGGTGGGGCCAGGCCCTGCTCGATCTGTTCGCCATCACCCTGGAGGCGTTCCGGGTCGCCGGGGGGCTGATCCTGCTGCCCATCGGCCTGCGGCTGATCGATGGCCGGGAAGTCAGCCATGGGGTTCTGGATGGCACCGAAGACAGCGCCGGTGTGGTGCCGATCGGCCTGCCGCTCCTGGCCGGTCCGGGTGCCATTTCCCTGGTGGTGGCCGATGCCCCGCCGACCTGGAGCGGCAGGCTCGCGCTCAGCGGTGTGATCGTCCTGCTGGCGATCGCGATCTATCTGCTGCTGATCGCCTCGATGCCGCTGCGCCAGGCCCTCGGCAACCTTCAGGAGAAGGTGATCAGCCGGCTGATGGGGCTGCTGCTGAGCGCCATCGCCGTGCAGATGCTGGTGAATGGCCTCAGGGGATGCTTCCCGGTGCTGGCCTGAGCGCCTTGGCGGGCCCTGCCGCGTTCAGAGGCGCACCAGTCTGGAGGTCGCGGGAAGCCCCTCGAAGGGGTCGATCGTCAGCTCCGCGTCCAGAAGGCTGAGGACGTCCTGGATGACGGCGGGCTTGGTGGCCACCCAGACGAAGCCCTCGCTGGGTGCCTTCCGGTGGGGGTCCCAGAGGCAGAACTGGGGATGCTGCTTGTACATGCGGGTGGCGAGCGGAACCAGGAAGCGGGTCTTGGGGAAGTGATCCTCTCCGTGATCGAAGGTGAGAACGATGGCGAACTCCAGCTCGCCGTCGGCCGTGTAGCGGTCCGTGCGGGTCTCCCCTTCCGATCCTGCAAAGGGGGAGAGCCGGTACTCGACGTATTTCCGGTGAAAGGGATGGTTCTGTTCCTTCCAGGTCTTGCCTTCCATCCCCAGTTCGGCCGCCAGTTCGGTGAGCAGCAGGTAGGAGTGGCTGCGAAGGGCCTCCTGCACCGCGACCGCCCTGGTGTCCTGAAGCCGCCACCGTTCCGCCAGCTGCTCGTAGCGGTTCATGGTGGCGCCGTTCACTTTCTCACTTTATCGGCGCTCTTTGCGTTGGAAAGGGCAGCTCTCCTTTCGCCGGGCCGGTGCCCGTCAGGGGGACGGCAGGGAGTGGGGGGAGACCGCAGCAGCAGGGATCCGAAAGGTCGGAACGGCCGCGGTCAGCATGCTGCAGCATTGCGGCGACCCCGATGGTCATGAGCGCTCACTGGGTGTACTCTTAAGGACCAGTGAAGCGACGGCCATGGATCCTGTGAGCCCAGTGGCGCAGTTAGCGGTAGCCGCCATCAGCGGGGCCGCCTTTCTGATCTCGATGGCTGTGATGCCTTTCCCCCAGACCAGCACGGATTCTTCCGCCGGCATCTCCCTGCCCTCCCAGGCGACGTCCACGACAGCCAAGCCTCGCAGCAACATCTTCTCCACCGTGGTGAAGTAGGCCCCGGATTCTTCGTCCTTGCAGGTCGGTCGCTCCGTACGCGCCCGCAGATCAGCATCATCACCTCGCCACGGGGGCCCAGTCGACCGGTTCACGATCCCGGCGTTGACAGGCCTACCAGTCCAGCGATCACTCACCCGCTGAACCCGGGACTGCCTCAGCATGGAAGCTGATGCCGTCCAGAGAGGTCGCCATGCCGAATGTCCTGACCGAAAGGCTCAGCAGCTGGGGGTTTTCCTGGGCAGGGCTGAGAGACAACCGCCACGGGGAATGGTGGCTGATCGCCCAGATGGGGCTGATCCTGGCCCACCTGCTGCCCGCCACCCCATCCCCCGCCTCCCTGGGGCTGCACTGGCCCCTGGCCGTCCGCTTCATCGGTCTGGCGGTCTTCGCCGTTGGACTGCTGCTGGGGGGGCAGGGGGCCCTGAACCTGGGCGCCAGTCTCAGCCCTCTTCCGGAACCGATGGCAGGCGCCGATCTGGTGACCAGCGGTGCCTACGGGCGCTGCCGTCACCCGCTCTACCAGTCCCTGATCCTCTGCTCCCTCGGGGTCACCGTTGCCCTGGGCAGCCTCCTGCATCTGGGCCTGTTGCTCGGCCTGATCTGCGTGCTGGGCGGCAAGGCGCGTCGGGAGGAAGCCCGCCTCTGCCTCATCCACCCGGATTACGCGCGCTACCGCGGCACCACTCCCGCGATCCTGCCCGGTGTGCCCTGGCTCGACTGGCGCTCGGCCTGAACAGGCCCCGGGCAACGGCAAGGGCCCCTCTGGCTCTGGAGCCGGTCCGTGAAGCTGCGTGGAATCGTCACCTGCTCGCCTGCCGGCCTGCCTATGGATGGGGAGAGGTTCTCCTGGAAAGTCCGATGGCCCATCCCTATCCCCAGGCCGGCCACAGCGGCCACCTGGCCCGCCACGACGGCATGGAGTCCGGCCATCGCTCCGATCCCTACCGGGAGCCGGGGAAGGTGGAGGAGCCCAGTGTCTGTCCCGACTGCGGAGCCAGCGTGCACGCGGGCCGCTGGACATGGCAGCCGGCCCAGCCGGGGGCGGCGTCCCACCGCTGCCCGGCCTGCCGGCGGACCCAGGACGGGATGCCGGCCGGCGAGCTCACCCTGGAGGGGCCGTTCCTGACGGCCCATGAGGAGGAGATCCTCAGGCTCCTGGATCACCCGGAGTCGCGCATCCGCCGGGAGCATCCGCTGGAGCGCCGGATGGCGATGCGAAACGAGGCCGACCAGGAGCGGATGGTGCTGAGCTTCACCGGCACCCACGTCACCCATGGGGTGGCCGCGGCCCTGCTGTCGGCCTTCGCCGGGGAGATGCAGGCGGCCTGGCCGGAGGGGGGCGCCCCGCTGCAGATCCGCTGGAGCCGTTGATCGTCGTCAGTTCCTGAGGCCGTGGGCCGATTAGAACCGAAGCTGACGGTCGCCGATCTGTTGATGGCTCTGCTGCCTGTACGGCGCTTCCTGAAAGCCTGCTGCCTCACCTTTCTGTTGCTGGCCCTGGTCCTGGTGACGCCGGGAGTGGCCATGGCGGCCCAGACGCTGCCGCCGCTGCCCTACCCGGCCGATGCCCTGGCCCCGGCGATCGATGCCACCACGATGACGATCCACCACGACCGCCACCATGGCGCCTATGTGGCGAATCTGAACGCCCAGATCCCGGCCCATCCCGAACTGGAGACGCTCCCTCTGGAGGACCTGCAGCGCCGGATCTCCCGCTATCCCGCCGCGGTACGGAACAATGGCGGCGGCCACTACAACCATTCCCTGTTCTGGAATGTGATGGCGCCCCCGGGCCAGGGTGGAGCCCCGTCGCCGGAGCTGGAGGCGGCGATCACCGTGGCCTTCGGCTCGGACGAAGCGATGCGGGAGCAATTCGCCCGGGCGGCGGCCGGCCGCTTCGGTTCAGGCTGGGCCTGGCTGATTCGCCGGTCCGACGGCACCCTGGCGATCACCAGCACCGCCAACCAGGACAATCCCCTGATGGACCTGCCGGACATCGAACCGGGCACCCCGCTGCTGGGCCTGGACGTGTGGGAGCACGCCTATTACCTCAACTACCAGAACCGCCGGCCTGACTACATCGCCTCCTGGTGGCCGCTGGTGAACTGGGCGGCGGTGAGCCGGCGTTTCGCCGACGCCGGCGCCAGTGAATCCTGACAACCGACATTGTCGGTAGCAGATGCGACCCTGCACCGGTAACTCCGTCGCGAATATTCACAATATTGGTGTGATTGTCATGGGCCTGTCCCGCACGGTCGAACTGCTTCCCCTGGATCGATCCCTCCACGGTGAAGCTCTCTTCTCCTCCCCCCTGGCCAGCGACGAAACTCTGATCGCGGAGATCGGCTGCGGCGATTCCTTCGAGCTCTTCTGCCACCGCTTCCAGACCGACCAGTTGCTGGTGCTGCGAGGGGCGATCGATCTGGTGGTGCTGCAGAACCGTCGTCTGCGGCCCATTCCGCTCCGGGAGGGCGACGGCACCTGGGTGCGGATTCCGCCGGGGGTGCCCCACGGCGCCATCAACCGAGGCCGGATCCCTGCCCTGCTGGTCAACGCCGTGCTGCGCCACGGCCCCAGCGATCCCCGGGATTACCGGCCCCTGCCGGTGCCGGCAGGGCTGCGCAGCCAGTGGCGCAAGCTGTCCCTGGCCTGATCCTTGCCGGCCGAGGGTCTTGTTGACGTGGTGGTGAGAGGAGCGGTAGGCTGATTCTGAAAAATTAATGGAATCCAGGTGAAAGCCACTGGTCTGCTGGCCTCCGCCCTCTCAGCCGCGGTCCTTGTCCTGGTGGCCCAGGAGCGGGCCAGTGCCGTTCTGGTGTACGAACTGGTGGAGCTCGGCGACGGATCCGTGCGATTGACAGTCAGTGGTTCGCTCTCCAACCTTCCCGCCCCGACCCTGGGGCCCAAGTTCTGCGGAAGAGGCGCCACCGTCGGCTACGTCGGCCAGGGGGGTCTCTGCACCGGTGCCGAAGTCGCGATTCTTGATTACTTCTATGCGCTCTCCGGTCCGACCTCCCTGCCGGTCACCGGGGCTCCCTTAGCTGACGCCGCTGGAGGAGATCTGCCCACATACCTGGATCTAACTGAGGCGGCTCCTCGCCTCTACGCTGGTTTCGGACCGGACCAGAATTTCCTTTACGGCATCATTCCCTCCGGCCAGCCCATCTCCTCAATCTCTTCCTTCAGCGCCACCACCTTCAGGGATCTGGGGCTCGATGGCCTCACAGCTCCGCTCCCGCCCCTGGTCTGGAGCATCCTGAATGCTCCAGACCCGAATGCCATTGACACGGTGGAGCTGCGAATCATCCCCTTCTCCAGGAATGGAAGCGGCAATCCCACCAGCGTGCCCGGTCCCCTCCCCCTGGCAGGCGGAGCAGCCGCCTTTGCCTGGAGCCGCAGGCTGCGCGCCCGCCTGCGCAGTTTCTCCTCCCCCCGGGCCTGAGCCGCAGTTGCCGGTGGTTTTCCGCCGAAGTGACTGCCGGTCCCATGGACCCGTGACCCGACCTTCAGTCGCCTCATGACATCCCTGGGCCAGGCCATGGGCGCAGCGGCCGTGAGTCTGTTGCTGGTCTTCGCGGCCTCCCTGCTTCCCGCTCTCCTCTCGGTTCAGCTGCTGGAACCGAAGTGGCAGCAGACCCTGGCAGGTCTCCTGATCGGCAACGCCCCCCTTGCCCTCGTGGCTCTGATCCTGCTGCACCTTGCTGTGGTGGTGTCTCCCGAGGAGTCCACCTTCAGGCAACGCCGGGACCGATTCTCCCGCTGGGCCGCCCTGGCCACCCTCGGCTACCTGTTGCTCCTGCCCCTGCAGATTTCAGCCACGTCGCGGGTTTTTGGGGGTGAGAGCCGTGACAGCGCCCAGCAGCTGGCCACGGTCCTGGCCCGGATCGATCAGCGCCGGCAGGCCACGGAAGCGGCCACCGGCCCCGAGGATCTGCAGCGGCGCCTTGTGGCGGTGGGATCTCCACCCCTGCCACCCAACGCCCTCTCCAGGCCCCTGCCCGAGCTGAAGGCTCAGATGCTGGCCGTTCTTCAGCAGGCCGAGAACCAGGCACGCACTCAGTTCCGCCCTCCCGGAGAGCGTCAGACCACCCTGCGCGTTGCCCAACTTCTGCGTGATGTGATCTCGACCCTGGCCCTGGCCATGGGCTTCGCCGCCTTCAGCCGGCGGCGGCGGGCGTCACGACCGCTGCTCGAGGAGGCCCGGCAATGGTGTCTGCCCCTGCATCGGTGGCGGCTGTGGCAGCGGCGAGCGGGTGGGCCCGGGGCGGATGCCGATTACTTCGACCGGCTCAGCCAGTCGCAGCAGGAGGAACCCTGAGCCGGCTGGCCCTCCAGAACTCAGTTCCCTGGCCCCCCGGAGCTGACAGGACCACCCTCTCGCTGCGAGCCGGTGGCTCACCCGCTCGCGCCCGCTCAGTTGTATTCGCCGGGGATGTCCTGCTTGGTGACCTTCACCCGCCCCACCTTCTGGCCGGAGAGCCGCAGTAGTTCATCGCCGGAAAAGGCGTAGCCCCGGCCGGTGGCGATCAGGGCCACGTCGTCAGCGGTGGCGGCGGCGAGCACCTCGTTCCGCAGGGCCTGGTCAGCCTGCATGCGGGTCAGGAAGGCCCGGGCCTGATCGAGGCTCATGAATCGGGCGTGGATGGGAGAGCTTCCAGAATGCCTCAGGGCTGGGTGTCTTCCTTACAGATCCGGGGAAACCCCAGACCAGAGCGACGTGACGCTGGTTGAGCTCACCATTCCGCCGACACTTCAGGCAGGCGCGCCCGATGCAGTTCTGCTCTTCGCCTGCCTCGATTCGGATGGCAGTGATCCCCCGGGCCATGGCGACATCCTCTTGGTCCAGGTCCAACCTGGAAAAGCGGTGACGGAGCCTCAGCCGGCAGCGGGCGGCTGGCCGCATCGACAGAAGCACCTATCCGCAGAAGCACCCATCGGCCCGGACGCCGCTTCGGCGGGAATCCTGGCCAGAGTGGTGGGTGTGCAAGGAGGGGCCATGGCCCTGGCCAACGAAGCCTGTCTCCCCTGCCGGGAGGGGGCGCCCACCCTCACCGACCGGGAGCTCGCCGCCCTGATGGGGGAACTGCCCGGTTGGGAGGTGATTGACCATCACCATCTGCGCAAGGGCTGGCGGTTCAGGGATTTCCTCTCGGCCCTCCACTGGGTGAACCGGGCGGGAGCCATCTGCGAGGAGCAGGGCCACCACGCCGAGTTCAGCCTCGGCTGGGGCCATGCCGAAGCGGTGATCTACACCCATAAGGTGGACGGGATCACCCGCGCCGACGCGGTGCTGGCCGCCCGATTCGAGGCCATGGAGCCGAAGGGCCCCTACGCCGCCTTCGTCACCGACCGCTGAATCCCGTCCTGTCCAGGCGGGGCGAACGGGCCCGACCGACCGCGGCCCCTGCGGCCCGCGGTGGCGTCCGATGGCGCCTCCGTTCTGAACCTGCTCATCAGCGTCTCCCCGCCGCCCCTCAACCTGGCCCTGGTGATCGATCGTTCCGGCTCCATGCACGGCCGCAAGATCAGCTTCGCCCGCAAGGCGGCCCGTTTCCTCGCCGGTGAACTCTCGACCCGCGACCACCTGGCCATCATCAGTTTCGATGACCAGGTCGATCTGGTGGTGCCTTCCCGGGCGGTGGGGGACCCCCAGCCTTTCCTGGCGGCGATCAACCGGATCGTTTCCGGTGGCAGCACGGCCCTCTCCGACGGCCAGGCGAATGCGGGGCTCACCGATTCCAGGGCGATTGCCGATCGGGTGTCCGGCCTCACCCAGCACGGGGTGCGCACCAGCGCCTTCGGCCTTGGCGTCGATTTCGACGAAGACCTGATGGGCTCCATCGCCGCCGCCGATGATGGCACCCTGGCCCACATCGAAAGCCCCCAGGTGCTCTCCGATCTCCATGCCTCCGAACTGCGGGGGGCTGGCGACCACGGTCGGCCGGCGGGTGAGCATCGTGGCCGTACGCCTGCGCCTTCCCGCCTGGAGTCCCAACCAGGAGCTGCTCAGCGTGCGGCTGGCCTGGGACGCATCGGATGGGGGCGAACGCCAGAGCTTCAAGGCGCTCCTGCAGCTGCCGGTGCTGGGCGCCGCCGAGGTAGCGGAGCTGGTGGCCGAGGATGAGGCGGTGGCGATTTCCCCTGGCCGCTGCCCTTTTGCCGCAGGATTGCTGCTCGGTGCCTGCGTTGCCCGGGTTGCAGGAAGGGGCGCCATAACATCGCAGAACGCCGTGCAGAGGGGCGATGGCCGAGCTCGTGGTCAGGGACGTCGACGATGCCATCGTGCGGGCCCTCCGGCGACGGGCCGACATCCATGGCCGCAGTGAGGAAGCCGAGCACAGGGCCATGCTGGCCTGTGCGCTTCAGGCCAGGCCCTGCAGCAGCCTGGCGGAACTGCTGAGCGCCATGCCCCCCGTGGGACGGGATGGGGATTTTGAACGGCTGCCACAGCCATCCGATGCCTTCGAATCTGCAGCAGAGGCACCATGTACCTGATCGACACGGCGGTGATCAGCGAGGCCCGAAAGGGAGACCGGGCCCATGCGGGGGTGCGCGCCTTCTTCGAGGAAGTCCAGCACGACCATGTCCCCCTGTTTCTGGCCACGATCACGGTGGGGGAGCTGAGCCGGGCCGTGGCGTTGATGCGCCATCGAGGCGAGGAGCACGAGGCCCGGCAGATGGAGGAGTGGCTTCAGCAGCTGGTGCAGGACCATGGGGAGAGCCTGCTGGGTCTGGATGCCCGGTCGGCCCAGCTCTGGGGGCAACTGCGCGCTCCCCATCCAGAGCACGTGATCGACCAGCAGATCGCCGCCATCGCCCTGGTCCATGACCTGACGGTGGTGGCCCATCGGACGCCGGCCTTCCGCGACACTGGAGTCCGGGTGCGGGACCCGTGGCTGGCCGGCGGCGCTCAGCAACCCTGAGCCTGCGGTTCGGCGATCGTCCTCAGCTGCCGTGGGGCCACTCCGCCCGCTTCATCACCACGCCGGCGCAGGTGGCCCTGTGAAGGGTGAAGACCCCGAAACAAAAGCCCAGCTCTTCGGCAATCGCGACAATGGCGTAGGGGTCCGCTCCCCTGAGCCGGGAGCGCAGCTCGGGTGAGCAGGACACTCTTTCAAGGAAGAGATCGAGCTGGTCCTGTTCCTTGTCCACCGCATCCCCCTTGACAGGGAGAAAGTGTATCTGTGGCTACGAAAGCACCGGCTCCAGTTCCGGCGGCAGGCCGGTGGCGAGCTGGAGGCTGCTCCAGCGGCCTTCGATGCTGCGGCCGTCCGGCAGGCCGAGCCGCATCCATGCGGCGCCCATCGAGTCGACGAGCTCCAGGTGACGGACCCGGGGCCGGAGGGCCGCCAGGAAGCCGGGCAGCCAGTCCATCACCTCCCTGATCCTTCGGCTGTCTTCCCCGCTGTCGTCGAAGATCCCTCCGTGGGGGAGCCGCAGGAAGACCCGGCATCCGGGCTCCACCCGTTGGTGATAGAAGGCATGGCTGTTCATGCCGTGACCCCAGAAGCCCATGGTGAGGTAGCCCTCGGGTGCTTCCTCCAGGAAGTCGGTGATCATGCTCTGCACCGTGTACAGCAACCCCCTGGCCTCCTCACTGCCGAACAGCTTCTGGTCCATCCAGTGCATGGGCTTGCCTGACAGCAGGTCCCGGGGCAGCGGGACGCCGATCCGTTCGGCATAGAGAGCCTCGAGGGTGCTGAACGGCCTTGGCATCGATGGGTTGGGCGGGGATACAGCCAATCCTCGCCAGGGTCGATCCCTGGCTGAGCATCTTCATGCGAAAAACGGCCTGCGTCAGTGCAGGCTCTCGCAGGCCTCCCCAACCCCGTTGGCATCCAGATCGCTGTGGCCCTGGCGCAGCAGTGGCTGGGCTCGGGCATGGGAGCCGCCCCGTCCCCGCCGGAAGTCCCAGGGCCGTGTCAGGCCCCCCGGCACCCCCCAGACGCCGAGCCCCTGGCGGCGGGCTCGGTCCTCGGCCCCCAGGTAGGCACCGGCATCACAGGGGCCCAGGTAGCGGCGATAGGCGAAGGCCAGGCCGGCCTCCACCAGCGCCAGATTGATGTTGGTGTCGCTGAACACCTCAGCCACCGTGCGTCCGATCGGCAGACGCCGCTGCAGGGCCTCCCGGGCCTGCTGGCCGTAGGGGCGCTGGGCGGTCTCCGGGGCGTCGATGCAGGCCAGGCGGATCGTGATCCGCTGCTCCCCACGGCGCACCCGCAGGGTGTCACCGTCGCCGATGGAGAGCACCCTGGCCTGGAACGCCGGGGCCGCCGAGCCTGCCCCCGGCAGGGCCAGGAGGATCAGCAGCAGCAAGGACGGCCGCCTGGGCCCGAGCATGCTTTGGAGGAGGTGTGTGAAGAGACGTTCCGGCGGCGGAGCTTCCGGCAGGTTGACAGTCGAGCGCCCCGGGCGACCCCTGTCGGTGGGGAGATCCATCCGATCCTGTGGCCCACCGGTACTCGCCAACAGTGCCAAAGCGACACGCACGACACCATGTCAACGACCGCACGCCAGGGCGCTGGCGCCAAGGGCGACCAGATCCACCCCGGGAGCACACCGACGCGGTTCCCGCCGATGCGTCGAGGGACGCTCACCACCCTGCAGGTGAATCTCGGCTACCGCTGCAACCAGGCGTGCAGCCATTGCCACGTGAATGCCTCGCCGGCGCGCACCGAATCGATGGACGACGCCACCCTGGCGCTGATTCCGGAGGTGCTGGAGGCCCGGGGCCTGGGCTGTCTGGATCTCACCGGCGGCGCCCCCGAACTCCATCCCCGATTCCGGGAGCTGGTGGTGGCGGTCCGGGCGGCGGGCGTCGAGGTGATCGACCGCTGCAACCTCACCATTCTCTCCGAATCCGGCCAGGAGGATCTGGCTGCTTTCCTGGCTGAGCACGGCGTGACGGTGGTGGCTTCGCTGCCCTGTTATTCCGCCGACAACGTCGATCGCCAGCGGGGGGATGGGGTGTTTGCGCGCAGCATCGCCGGCCTGCACCAGCTCAACGCCCTCGGCTACGGCGAGCCGGGGTCCGGCCTGACGCTGGATCTCGTCTACAACCCCCAGAATCCCGTGCTGCCCCCGCCGCAGGCGGCGCTGGAAGCCGAGTACAGGCGGGTGCTGGCGAGCGAGTTCGGCATCGTTTTCAACCGTCTCTATGCCCTGAGCAACATGCCGATCCAGCGTTATGCCTCCGTGCTGCGCGCCCAGGGACAGCTGGAGTCCTATCTGCACCTGCTGCGCACCAGCCACCGGGCGGCGAACATGGATCTGGTGATGTGCCGCAGCCTGATCAGCGTCGACTGGCGGGGCTTCCTGTTCGACTGCGATTTCAACCAGCAGCTGCAGTTGCCGGCCACCAGCCGTCATCTGCGTGACCTGCTCAGCCATGACATCCAGGGGGAACCCATTGCCGTGGCCGACCACTGCTTCGGCTGCACGGCCGGTGGTGGTTCCAGCTGCGGCGGGGCCCTTGGCTGATGCCTAGCGGCGGTTCAGGGACCAGTCGTAGGGGAGGTTGCTGAGGTTGTAGTCCCCCGTCAGCAGGAAGGCGCGATCATCGGCATTCACGTGGTCGGCGATGAAGAGCAGCACGGCGCTCTGGTTGCCATGGTTGGGGACGGAACCGCCGCTGCCAGGGGCCTTTGTCCAGTCCTGGCCAAACCACTGGAAGATCGCCGAGATCTTCACCGTCCCTGCCCCGCGATCAATCACCAGGCCGTGGGGGCCGGCCAGCCAGCGGCGGGTCTGATCCTCCAGCTGGGCGTTCAGCTGCGGGCCGGTGTAGGCCTCCCGGCGCAGGGGCGGGCAGCTGATCGCGGCGCAGACCAGGGCGGCATGGATGCGCGGCTCGCTGAAATCGCGGCGCAGGATGTTGTGCTCGATGGCATCGAGGCTGAGCTGGCGGCCCATCACGGTGTGGGTGCGCACCTTCCAGACCCCGAAGATGTCCCGGATGCTGGCCTTGATGGGCCTGTGTTCGATGATCGATTGCAGGGTGATCGCGTTGTAGGCATTGATCAGGAAGGCGATCTGATCCTGTGGGGGCCAGGCCGCGTAGCTGGCAGGGCTGACGGCGGCGACCCGGCGCAGGTACGTTTTCAGCTGGCTGGGGTTGTTCTGCAGGGCCCGGTAGTTGACCAGCCCCTGGTCGTCCACATAGATCCGCAGCAGCGCGGTCAGGTCGGCCGGGTCGGGAGCCGGTGTGGCCGCGGTGGCCGCGTCGGCAACCGATGGAGGACTGGAGAGAGGGGTGGCCTGGCACCCCGAGGCCAATCCCAGGATGGAGGCCAACAGAAGGGGGGCGGCCGATCGCTGCAGGGCCATGGCTGGGACGGGGCAGGGCGTGCTGGAGGTACCCGCGTCAGACGCGATCGGATGGGGCAGCGGCTGACGTGGTCGCCGGCGCTGCGGAGCGTGCCTGCCTGGCACTGAGCAGGCAACCGAGGATCAGGGGCAGCCAGAGACCCCAGCGCTCGGGTTCCGTCAGCATCCATTGCGGCGCCCGGGACGGCAGCACGAAGTAGAGGAACGCCGAGAGGCTGACCAGCCGGGCTCCCCAGTTCTGATCGGGGACGGCGAACGGCAGCAGCCAGAGGAAGTACCAGGCGTGCACGATCGGCGAGAGCAGCAGCAGGGCCAGCCAGTAGCCCCAGGCGAAGTCGCGCAGGCTGCGGCTGAAGGCGAGCAGCAGCACCACCGCCAGGAGCAGGGCCAGCCCGTAGGGCGCATTGGATCGCAGGGTCCAGGGCCAGACCTGGCCCACCAGGTGGGGAATCCACTCGGCGCTGCGGCCACGGGTCATGAACACCGAATCGGTGGGCAGCAGCCGCCAGGAGCCGCCATGGCCGAAGGCCAGGCTTGAAAGAACCAGGGGGAGCAACCCCAGCATCCCGACCAGACCCGCCCGGACGGGGCGTCCCTGACGCAGGCTCTGCCAGATTCCGTAGCCCAGCAGGGGCATCGACACCCACTTGAGTGCGACGCTGATGCCCAGCAGAAGCGTGCTCCACAGCCAGGGCCAGGGCAGCCCACGGCCGAGCCTCCCTTCCGCCACCAGCCAGCCCGCCACCAGCGGCAGGAGGAACCAGCTCTCGTAATGGCCGCCACCGCTGACGGCGTAGATCGCCAGGGGGTTCCAGGCATAGAGGGCCGCCCGCTGGATGCCGAAGCTCTTGCTGAGCAGGGCGCACAGGCCCAGATCCGCGACCAGGAAGGTGGCCTTGAACAGCAGGACGGCGGGGGCGATCGCCGCCAGTCCCCGGAAGCCGAGCTGGGCGAGGGGCGGATAGATCGCCGAGGTGTCGGGATGGTTGATCAGCGGCCACCAGGCGGTGCGCAGGCCCGAGAGGACCGGGGCCTCCGGGGGCAGGAGGTAGGGGTTGAACCCCTGGTTCTGGATCAGGCCCTCCCAGAGGTAGCGCCAGATGTCGTCGCCAGGCTCCATGGCAAGCACCACCAGCCGGCAGGCGATCGCCACGCTCCAGAACAGCAGGGATGGGATCCGGGGCAGGAACCAGGAGAGGACGAATCCTGTGCCCATCACGGCCGCTGACCCCAGGAAAGGGGCCAGGTTGTCGGCCTGAAGCAGATCGCCATGGGGTTGCAGACCGATGGCGCCCGCCAGCAGCAGTCCGCCGCTGGCCAGCGGCAGGGTCCAGAGCCTTGGCCCGCCAGGAGCTGGGCTCATCGCTGCCCTGTTGGCCTGGACCGGATCAGCCTGCGCAGATCACCGGCCCTCCTGCCCAGATAGAGCTTCAGCAGGGTCGCCAGGATCACGAGCCCTGCCTGGCCTCCTGCCCGCAGCCTCCCGGAGATCTTCGATCGCCCGGCCCGGCGGCGGTGGCAGCCCATCGGCAGCTCAGCGATGCGGAGGCCCCGCTCGATGGCCTTCACCTGCATCTCGATCGTCCAGCCGAAGCCCCGGTCCTGCATGGCCATGGCCTCGAGGGCGTCGCGACGAATCAGGCGCAGGGGACCCAGATCCCGGTAGCGATGGCCCCATCCCAGGGCGATCAGCGTGGTGGCCAGCCGGTTGCCCCAGCGCTGAACGGCCGTGAGGGCAGCCGTTCCCTCCAAGGTGGCGGTGCGGTCGGCCAGCAGCAGGTCGAGGTCGTGGCGGCCGGCCAGAAAGGGGCCCAGCCGTTCCAGTGGATCGCTGCCGTCGCCATCGCAGAACAGGACCCACGCCACGGCGTCGTCGAGATCCTGGTAGCCCCGCCAGCAGGCCCTGCCGTAGCCGGCCAGCGGTTCCTCCAGAACCGTTGCGCCTGCCTGGCGGGCCTGCTCGGCACTCCGGTCCCGGCTGCCGTTGTCGACCACCCGGATGCGCTCCAACCCTGCGGCGCGCAGGCCTCTCACCACCTCCGAGATGGTGGCCTCCTCATCACGGACGGGGATCACCGCCTGAATGGCTCCGTCCTCCGGGTTCATGGCGCAGTGGTCTTGGTGAGGAACGCCCTGAAGCGGCCCGGTACCCAGGTTGTACCGCTCAGACCGATCAGTGGATCCCGGCTTGGCACCATCCAAGCCCGGCCTTCGCCGGTAGAGCGTGAGACATGTTTCCGCGACGTTGTCCGCCGGACCGATGAACGACCCCTCAACCAGCCCTCCCGATACTGCCGCAGGAATCGCCGACACCCCGTTTCCAATGCGGGTGCTCTTCGTCTGCACCGGTAATTCGGCGCGCAGCATCATGGCCGAGGCGTTGATGGAGGCTCTCGGCGCAGGAGCGGTGGTGGCCGCCAGTGCCGGCAGCCATCCGACGGGGAGGGTCCATCCGCTGGCGCTCGCGCAGATCGCCCTGTTGCCCGTCGATCCGTCCCGTTTCAGCAGCAAGAGCCTGGAGTGCGTCCTGGCCGGCAGTTCTCAACCCTTTGATCTGGTCATCACTGTGTGTGACAATGCCGCCGGATCCTGCGGGACGCTCCCCGGGGATCCCGCCCGTCTGCACTGGGGTCTGAGCGATCCAGCCGCTCTCCGGGATCCGGCGGAGGCGCAGCGGGCTTTTGCAGCCTGTTTCGCTGATCTGCGGGAGCGGATCTCCCTGTTGATGCCCGATCTCCCCAGGCCTGCAGGCGATGGATGAGGGTTCCCGGCCGCAGCCTTCGGCGCAGGCCCGGCGCCCGCCTTGAGCTGGATCAGGAAGGCATCTGTGATCACCCGGCCGCGCTGGGAGCGGCCAGGGGCATCGAAGACATGGCGATCGGCGATTGAGCCCTCCAGCACCGGCTTCGGCACCTTGAGGCCCGTCTCCTCCAGCAGCTCCCGCAGCATCCCCTCGACCACCTGCTCCTGCTGGTTGAAGTAGCCGCCGGGGAGGGCGATCAGCCCCTGGCCGGGCCGCACCCGGCGGCGCACCTGCCGGAGCCGGTGAAGTAGGCCTGGCGGATGCCGGTGGAGTGGATGTCGCCGCGCAGGGCCACGTCTTCGAAGTCCCACTGGGGGAAGAGTTCGAGGTAGTAGCTGGTGCGGTCCTTGCGGTGCCCCACCAGCAGCACCCGGTCGCTTTTGTCGGTGGCGGCCAGCACCTTCCGCTGCACCTCCGCCAGCTAGAGATTGTCCGAGTAGAGGTGATCGCGGATGGGGATCACCTCCACCCGCCGGGCGAGCGCGGCGGGGAGGCCGGCGCGGATCATCGCCTCCCGATCCTCGCTGCTCCAGGGGTTGCGGGTGTCGGGGGCGCAGCGGCTGCTGAAGATGCCCTTCATGGAAGGGCTGGAACCGTCCGATGAGGACGGCGACCTCGTGATTGATGGTCAACCTCAGAATCCCTGGGATGAGACCCGCCTCAACGACAGGTCTTGTTGATTTAGCACGAGTCCGAAGGATTGGCAGCCCTTTCGTTATGCTCAGCCCACTGGCAGGCGGATGGGCAGGGTGCTGCGCCGGAACCAGCCCTGGGCCGGCACCACCGACAGCAACCGGCCCAGTACCACCAGCAGGGCGAGGGGCTCGAATGGCGCCTGGCGGGTGGGCCAGAGGCCGGGGGAGCCGTACAGAAGGGCCTGCAACCGCCGGCGCTGGGCCCCCGTCTGCGCCGCCCAGTCGGCTCCCAGGCGCCAGCCGCTTACCTTCCGGTGCACGCAGCGCACCGCCAGCCGCCAGGGCTGGGAGGAGCCGGCTCCCGGCCAGATCAGTTCGCAGCTGCCCCCCTCTGGCACGAGCCCGTAACCGGCGGCGGCCGGGGACAGCTGCAGCTCCAGACCCCTCTCGCTGATGGCCCGGATCCGCACCGGAAGGGGCCCGGCGGCCGTGGCCAGCCAGGGGCCGCCGGGGGCGCTGAGGGCGGTGGGGGCCGGTTCGGGCCGGAACCATGGGTGCGCGTCGTCCGGCAGCCGTTCCCAGCAGCAGCGCAGGGCCGCCACGAGAGCCAGAGCCGAGAAGCCGCTGGCGGCCAGGCCCGCCGCCAGGGTGGAGATCGAAAGCGGTGCCAGTGCCCCCGGCCGCAGGGGCACACCGCCCACCAGCAGGGCCAGGTTGAGCAGTTGCAGGGCCAGCAGCAGCACCAGCGGCGCCACCAGAGCGGCGGAGGGACCGGCGGCGAGGCCCTGCACAGACTTGGCCGTGACCTGGAAGGAGCGGGGCCGGCCGACCGCCGTGGCCAGCACGGCGCGGCAGAGGGGAACCAGGAACACCCAGCGGTACAGCTCCGGCATCAGGGCCGAACGGGCCCCCCTGCTCAGCCAGCCCACCAGCAGCAGCTGGGCCAGCACGAAGGGCAGGGCGGCGCTGAGCCAGCCGGAGCCGGCGATCACGATCGGTGCCACGCCGAACACGCCCAGGCTGAGGGGCATCAGCAGCAGCACCAGCTGTGGGATGACGTTGAGCCAGTGGAGGATGCCCTCCATGTAGGCCAGGCGTTGCAGGGGGGAGAGGCCCGGGATGGTGAGGGGGCTGGCGCCGGTGCGCAGGGTCTGCAGGGTGCCGCTGGCCCAGCGGCAGCGCTGGGTGGCCATGGCGGCCAGGGTGAGGGGAGTCAGGCCGGCGCTGAGCTTCTCGTTGACGTAGACGTTGCGGTAGCCGGCGGCGGCCAGGCGGATGCCGGTGGCCAGATCCTCCGAGGGGGTTCCGATCTCGAAGCCCCCCACCCGCTCCAGGGCCGAGCGGCGCATCAGGAACGAGGTGCCGGCGCAGACCACCGCCCCCACCGCCTGGCGGGTCGGTTCGATCCAGCGGTAGAAGTACTCCTCATCGGGCATCAGCCAGCGCTCCAGCCGCAGGTTGCGAATCACCGGGTCGGCGGTCATGTACGTCTGGGGTGTCTGCACCAGGCCCACCCGGGGGTCGTCGAACAGCCCCACGGTTCTTTGCAGGAAGCTGCGAAGCGGCACCACATCGGCGTCGAACACCGCCAGCAGGTCGCCCTCCAGCTGGGGCAGGGCCGCGTTCAGGTTGCCTGCCTTCGCATGGCGGTGCACGGGCCGGCTGAGGTAGCGGCAGCCCAGCCGCTGGCACAGGGCCGCCAGTTCCGGCCGGTCCCCGTCATCCAGCAGCCATGCCGTCAGCCGGGGGTAGTCGATGGCCAGCACCCCCCGCAGGGAGCGCTCGATCAGCTCCACCGGTTCGCCGCAGCAGGGCACCAGGGCATCCACTGCCGGCAGGCGGCGGGGATCCCGGGCGATGGTGCTCTGCAGAGCCCTGGCGGCCTGCTCGCTCTCGGTCTCCACCGGCGGCTGGGCGAACAGGGCCAGCACCAGCTGCAGCAGGCCGATCCCCAGCAGCATCAGTTCGGCGGCGAGCATCGTCAGGCTCAGGGCCGCCGCCACGGGGGTGTCCAGGTTGAGGGTGCTGCCGGCCCGCCAGAGCAGATAGCGGAGGGCGAGCACCAGGGTGACGGCGATGGCGCTGCGGCGGGCGGCGACGGGCAGGCTCTGCTCGGGGCGGCGGGTGAGGACGATCCCCCAGAGCAGCACCGAGGCCGCCGGCAGGGCCAGACGAATACCGCCGTCGGTGCCGGGCCAGAACTCCGCCGCCAGAGCGAGCAGCGGCACCAGGGCCCAGACGGCCGGCAGGCCGATGGCGGCGACACCCCTGGGGCCGGACCGCCTGCCGCGACGGGCCGGAGCCGGTACGGCGGTGGGTGTGGGGCAGAGCATGGGGCAGCGAGGTCAGGTCGGTTCTGGCAAGTACCGCCGGACCGGCCGCGCGGATTCACCTCCCCCGTGGCCGCAACGGAGGAGCTGAGGACTCCCGGGGCGGAAAGCCCCCTTCGGTATCACTCGAACCGTTGATCCGCAGACGACGATCCCCCCGCTGCCCCGGTCAGGTGCAAAGGATCAGGTCCCATCCCAGAGGCCTATCTTTTTGGAAGGACGCATCGATTTGCGGCCTCTCAGGCCGCATCCACGCCAACGGTCTGCCGCTTTCATGCCCCACCACGCCGATCGCCCCTCCAAGATCTGCGCCTCCTGCGGCCGACCCTTCCAGTGGCGTCGCAAGTGGAAGGCGGTGTGGGAGCAGGTCCGCTACTGCTCAGAACGCTGCCGCAACGCCTCCCGACGGCCGGAGCGGCGGCAACGCTGATCGGCGTTGTCCTGGGCCGAGAGCAGTGGGTGATAGCTTGAAAAATCAGAAACAGAACGATCTTCCGGATCAGTCGTGCCGACCGATCCTCCGGCGTCATCTGCCCCAGCCGCAGCGCCGGACACCTCCCAACTGCGCTCTTCCAGGCGTCGTCCACCCGCGGGTGGGTCCGTTTTCTGCTCCCGTAGGGGCGTGATCAGGGCCACCGCCATGACCTGACCCGATGGGAACACCACGGGGAAGGCCGCGAGGCCGCATCGCTGTTTCCAGCACTCCTTTCCACTGACCAGAGACCCTCCCACGCCATGGAACAGATCACCGAGGCAGGCCTGAAGATCGCCGGCGACCTGGCCCGCCAGTACGGCTTCAGCCAGGACGCCGTCGCCCACATGATGCTGGCGATGCAGCGCGGCCGAGGCGGCATGGCCCAGTTCGACCATCCTGAGTTCGCCGGCTCCGGCCAGTGGATGCGGGGGGGCATGCTGATGCTCGGCGACATGTTCAACCACAGCCTCAAGGCCCGGGTGGATGGGTTGTGCCAGGCGATCTCGATGCAGCTCTCCCACCACCAGCCCCAGCCGGTCAGCGCTGGAAGCTTCCAGGCCCAGAGCAGTGGCGGATGGGCCTCGGCGGCATCGATGCCCGCCATGGCTCCCATGGCCCCGATGGCCGGGGGTGCGGAGCCCCTGTTCGTGCCCGATCCGCGGGACACCTGGTGGCCGGCCGAGCTGGGCACTCCTACGGCGATGGGCTCCCAGAACGACATGAGCTACGCCTTCTTCCCTGCCGCAGGCCGGCTGGCGATCCAGTCGAACGGCCAGGTGTCGCTGTACGACACGGGTCACCATCAGATCGCCGGCGTGTCCCAGCAACAGGGCTCCGGTGGGTCTGTGATGTTCGCCACTCCGGCTGGCACGGTGAGTCTCTCCAGCCTGTCCTCGGTGGGCGGCGGCAGTCAGCAGCAGATGAGCCATGGCGGCAGCCAGCAGCAGACCTCCGGCATGGCGGCGATGTCGATGCAGCCGATGGGGATGGCGCCCATGGCCGGATTCGAGAGCTGGTGGCCCGCGGAACTGGGCAGCCCCAGCGCCACCGGCGCCCAGAACAACCTGCGCTATGCCTGGTTTGCCGACTCAGGTTGTCTGGCAGTGGAGCAGGACGGCTCCCTCCGCCTGCTGGATGCCCGCAACCAGCCGATTCAGGGCATCGCCTCGGCCGGCGGAAGCTCCGAGGTGTGCTTCACCACGCCTGGCGGCATGGTGAGTCTCTCGAACCTGCCGCCGTTCTCTCCGCAGCAGCCCGCAGCGCCATCGGCTCCAGTTCCGGCCGAATCGGTGGCAGCGGCCGGCGCCTCCGCCCCTTCCACCGGCGATGTGATCAGCGCCCTGGAACGTCTTGGCGAGCTGAAGGCGAAGGGCGTGCTGAGCGAAGCGGAATTCACGCAAAAGAAAACGGAGCTGCTGAGCCGGCTTTGAAGAGCGGATGCCTGATGGTCTGCAGCCCTTTCTCGACGGGCCGCTGCGACCAGGACGGCGGCTGGAGCGCGGTTTCTTCATGCCTTCACGGGCCCTGGACACTGACCAGCGAGGCGACGGGGACGCAGGGGATCCGCGTCGCACATCCTGTGTCGGGCTGAGCCTCTGCGCACGACTGGCGGCCGGGCCGATGACGACGGCTGAGCTCGCCGCCGGCTTCAGTCTCCAAGCTCCGCCGGCCAGGGGGCGCTCATCGGCAGCAAGCCATCAATGCCCCGGTTTCTGGATCGGAGCAGGCCGTGATGCCGTTCTCGGAAACAGTGAACGCCGATCCGCAACGACTCGAAGGCGTCATGCACGCGCTGAACGGTTCGTCGACTGCCGAGCGCAAGATCGCCTCCGCCGGGCCTGCGAAGCACTGCCGGAAGGGGCGCCTTGATCGTGATCGCGTTCGCCGACGCGGTTGACGTCTCCGTCGCCGAGTTCCGCGACTGGCGGCAAGGGCTTGCACGTCGGGCTGAACTGAGGACTGACAGACCTTGGATGCCCCATCCGGCCCTCTGGCGATGGACTGCTCTCCCCTGCGGCAGTCTGATCCGAAAAATGCCGCCCTGCAGCCTGGGGGGAAGGACCTGGAAGGAGTCCTGGGGAAGCTATCCGTGATTGCAGGAAGCATCGTCTGCACGGCCAGCCACCACTGATCCGACGTGGTGATCCCAGGGGCACGGGCTAATGACCGGAGTCCTCCGAGGATGGAGGTGGGGCCATCTCTCGGCATCACAGGTAGGCTGAAGACAGCTGTTGGGCTGGAGGATTCATGAGTGAATCACCATCAGAACATGGGTCCTCGTTGGTCAAGAACCTGAGCATCTTCACGGCCTCGGTGGTATCCCTCTCCGGTGCCTTCCAGGCCTGGAGCTCTGTGAGAATCACCCAGGCTCTGGAGGAGGCCAGGAGGACCCAGGCCTTTTCCCGGCAGATTCTCGATCAGATGGATAATCTGACCGGGGAGAACGAGACCAAGGGAAAGGTGGCTCTGGTTGGGCTGTATGTGATTGCGGCCAATGAAAAAGACAAGCTGAACATTGCCAATATCGCCCTTCAAAGCGGGAAGAACAGCCTTCGGGACGCAGCGGCCTTTCTTCTGAAGCAGGAGTGCAAGGAGACTCCACAGCTATCGACCTGCAAGACCGCTCTGGAGTTGTTGGCGCGAACCGAAGATATCAATGTGCAGAAGCAGATTCGCAAGGAAGAGCAGAAGAATGTTGCTGCCAACGGTTTTCGCTCAGAGGACCAGGTGGTGAACGTGCAGGTTCAGGCATCACCTGTGGCCTTGGCACTGGAGGAGATCACCACTGCCAAGATCGCTGAATCCGATCTGCAGGGATGGATCTACATCGGCAAGGCGGATGCATCCGGCAATCTCAAAGAGGACCGCACCATCAGCACCAGAACCAAGCCGGCTCCAAATTCCGATGTCACCACCACCACCTCGGTGTACCTCAGGGACCAGGGCACGATCCGCTCGGGATCGTCTCTTGGCATCATTCCCAGAGGGCAGGCCCTGAAGGTCTTTGCCGTCAGCTCGTCCCCCCTGGGAGAAGGCATCGAGGCCGTCTGGGCCAAGGTGACGACCCGCAGGAGTTCGTTGCAGCGTGTGCCCTGAGGCCCATCCTCCTGCGGACGGGAAGCCATCGACACCTGCCAGCCAGCAGGGATCAGGGCTGCTGCTGGATGAGGAGGGTGAGGGGAGCGTCAGTCGGGGCGGATCATCTCGAAGCGGTCGTCAGTGCGGCAGTACCAGTGCGGTGAGGCCATGCGACCGATGGTGTGCAGCTTCTCGCTGATCACCCGCTGACCCGCGGCATCGAACAGTTCGTCGCGGAGGTGCACCCGCACGATCAGCCCGATCACCAGGCGATTGAGCCCCACCTCCAGGGTGCCCCATGCCTTGCACTCCAGACTGGCAGGGGCCTCCGTGATCCGTGGCGGCCGCACCACGGAGCAGGGAGCCACGTGCAGCCCGCAGAGTTCCAGCTCGCTCTGTCCGAAGGGTAAGGATGTGGCGCAGAGGTTCATCGCCTCCGCCATGGCTTCGTCCACCAGATTCACCACGAACTCCTGGGAGGTCCGCACATTCAGGGCCGTGTCCTTGGGGGTGCCATCCCCCCGGTCGCCCGGAGCGAACACACAGATCGGTGGCCAGGCTCCCATCAGGTTGAAGAAGCTGAAGGGGGCCACGTTGATCCGCTCCTGCCCATCGAAGGTCGTCACCAGGGCGATGGGTCGCGGTGTGACCAGGCTGGCGAGGATGCCGTAGGCCCGCCCCGCCAGTTCGGGGGCATCAAGGTCAAGTTCCATGGAATGGGGTCGAAGCAGGGGGCGAGCCGCTCGGCTGCCAGCGCCGGATCCTGGCTCACCAGGGCCATCCAATCATCATTCTGGGGGCGCGGCCTGGGTGAAGCGGTTGTAGAGCCACCAGCCGAAGGCTCCCCAGAGCAGTGTCCACAGGGAGAAGGTGGTGGCGGTGCCCAGCTGGCCGGTTTCCAGGGAATAGACCCCCAGCTGGATCAGACCGGCATCGATCAGCGAGCCACCCACACCCCAGCCCAGCACCCAGCTCACCATGAAGCCGATGGCCGCGAGGTTGGTGGTCATGGGTCCTGGCGCAATGGGGCGATCCTGCCACCCGGCGCCGGCCTTTGTGGGGGGACGTTCCCACTGGCGGGTTTGCCGTACTGACAACCACCAGGCGCGTTCCTATCCATTGGATAGAGACCACGACCCGGGTGGTGCTGCGAGTCCACAGTCCGGCAACCGGTCCAAGGGCGCCCGACACGGGGCGCCCTTCCTACTGGGGAAAGACTGGCAGAAGGAAGGCAGGATCGGGACAACGGTGCTCTGCCCTCGGACGGGTCTTCCCTGCATGGAAGAATTTGGCAGTGGCTTATCCGCCGAAGGCCTGGAGCAGATCGGCCACGTTCCGGCGCATGATGCGGAAGTAGGTGCCCGGATCCTCGGCCGCCTGGGCACTGCCGGTCTCCATCGGGTCGAACACACTGATGGTCAGGCCCAGATCCCCGGCCAGGGCATTGAAGGAACGGTTGCCTTGCTGCGGCTCGCTGACCAGGGCCCGGAGCTGGGTGCGCTCCACCTCGGTGGCCACGCGCTGCAGATCGGCGGGGGTGGGGTTCAGTTCCGGCACATCCACCAGGTAGTCGGCCTTGAGGCCGTAGCGCTCCGCGAAGTAGGGGGCAAAGTCGTGGAAGGCCACGAAGGTCTTGCCGCGGAAGGGCGCGAGCCGGCCGTTGATCTCGGTGTCGAGCTCCCGCAGCCGGGTGATGTAGGCCTGGGCATTGCGGCGATAGCCCTCGGCGCAGCTGGGGTCGGCCCTGACCAGGCCGTCGCGGATCGTTTCCACCTGCCGGACAGCCCGCAGCGGATCCAGCCAGATGTGCGGATTCACGTCGCCATGGGCATGGCCGTGGCCGTGATCGGCTGCCGCCGGAGAGGCGAGCGTGGCGACGCCGCGGCTTGAATCGATCACCACCAGGGCGGGGTTCTCGGCCGAAGCCACGAGCTTGTCGAGGAAGCCTTCCAATCCAAGACCGTTCTTGATCAGCACCTGCGCCCCACGCAGGGCCACCAGATCACCTGGTTTGGCCTGAAAATCATGGGGACCTGTGCCGGGGGGCATCAGGGAGGTGACTGCCGCACAATCCCCCGCCACGGCCCGGGTGAACAGGGTCATCGGCAGGAAGGTGGTGACCACCTTGAGGCCCTCGGTGCCGGAGCCCGACCCACTGCTCTGGCGCGGGGGACCGCAGGCCACAAGCGCCAGAGCCAATCCCAGCAGACCCGTGCACCGAAGCCAGGAGAACAGGACACCCATCGGGAATCAGGACGTTGGAGGGGCAGTGCGTGCGGGGATGAACGGCAGCTCGAAAGTAGCAGCCAGAAATAAGAACCATTCTCATCGTACATGGGTCCTGGTTCCGCTCCGGCAGCACCCATCAGGAGAAGTCGCCAGGAGCCTGCCAGGCCAGGAGGGCCCCCGATCGCATCTGTGCCATGGAGGCTGTCTGGATCGCCCCGCCCGGTCTTCCGGGGTTCTGAGCAAAACCAATCGGGGCGACAGGATTCGAACCTGCGATCTAGTTAGCGGGTCAGTTCTTCGATGCCGGTATGCAGGATGTGTTGCTCATCTGAGCTGGTCTGGGTTTTCTGGACAGGCCCCATCGTTAACCCCTCAAGCGGGGCACCGCCCCTGAAAGGGGCTCCCACTGATCCGCAAACTCCGTTCCCACAGCCCTGAGTTCAAGGCCTTGCCCAAGGCCTTCCGATTGAGGTCATCCGCTCTGCTCTGCCGGGTCGGTCCTTGTGAGCATCCTGGGGAACGAGGCCGTGCCCGCGTCCGTTGATCCGCCAGGGTGGTGCGGCCCCGCTGGAAAGATTCCATGGCCGATGCTCCCTATCTCGTTGCCCTGGCCCTGGTGGAGTTCGGTGGCAAACGAGCGCTTCCGCTGACCGGCAAATCCCAGTCAGCTGCAGCTTCTGGATCCGTCGATCCTGGCGACGATGGTCGCAGCCTGGCGCTTGAGCTTCTGCTCCGCCTGTGGCAGCGCAGCGACGAGGGGCCTCTGCAACGGGCCGCTGGGGAGGCCAGCCTGCTGCTGGTGGAACTTCCACTGGAGACGATGAGCGAACAGCTGCCCCTGCTCAAGGCGAACTGGATCTCCGGTGGTGAGACGGAGGCGTTTCTACGCAGCCTGGAGGTACTCGTGTCCCGAGCCTGGCGGATCACGCTCGCCAAGTATGAGCCTGTCAGCTTCATCTCCTGGCCCTGATGCTGACGTGACCCCCTTTATCGGTCCAGGGCTTATGAGAGTGGGTGGTTGTGGTCATGCGGCAACTCCCTGTTGAGCTGCCTCCAGGGGTGTAGGCCCTGGGGGGCGGAATGGGTCCTCAGCACAGAGCCGATGCGTCAGCCCGGCGAGAGCCGACCGGGCCAGACAGATCAAGACCATGACGGCCACAGTGTGTGGGTCACGTCAGAAGCCTCTCGGCCCGGACAGCGATCTGCGCGCCAGCCGCGAGCTGGTGACGATCAATGCGAACGGCTCGTGCTTGGTGCTCGGCGTGGTGTGGAGCGGACACCTTGGGCACGGCAGCCATTGTGATCGGGAGAGCCGTCCAGCTGGTGGGATTGCTTCCGACCGGCACCTCCCGGGTGGCGATCGCCGTGGGCAGCGGCAGCGGCGCCCGCGACCACCTGCGCTGAGAGGACTCCCCGCTAGCGGTACAACCCAGGGAACTCCGCTTCAAGCCTGGCCACCTTGGGCTTGTCGTGGAACACCACGTAGGGATGGGTGGGGTTGCGGGCCACGAAGTCCTGGTGGTAGGCCTCGGCGGGGGTGAAGCCTCGCCAGGTCTCCACCGTGGTGGCGATCGGCTGCGGGAAGACCCCGGAGCGGTTCAGCTGGACGATGTAGGCCGTGGCCACCCGTCGCTGCTCGGGGTCGGCTGGGAAGATCGCCGAGCGGTACTGGCTGCCCACGTCGGGCCCCTGGCGATTCAGCTCGGTGGGGTCGTGGGCCACCGCGAAGAACACCTTCAGCAGCTGGCCATAGCTCACCTTGGCGGGGTCGTAGGTGATGCGGATGCCTTCGGCGTGGCCGGTGTTGCCGTTGCTCACTTGTTCGTAGTCGGCGGTGGCTGCCGGGCCGCCCGCGTAGCCGGTCACCACCTCCGTGACGCCCTTCACGTGCTCGAACACCGCCTCCATGCCCCAGAAACACCCTCCAGCCAGCACCGCCGTGGCGGTTGCGGTCGAACCACCGGCAGAGGTCTCGACCACGGCCGGATCGGGGAGGTCTTTCGCGGAGGCGGCCTGCAGCCGGGGGACGACGGCGGCGGCCAACAGTCCAGCTGCCAGCAGCCCCGCGGTGATCAGTCCGCCGGCAGCGGCCCTGCGAGCCAGAGGTTGGAGGGGGGAGGGCATGGAAGTAAGGGCACACACCTCAATACCGATGGAGGGGCCCATTGGATGGGCTGAAACCACATGGACACCATTTCGCCCCTCCTGCGGGCCTGGACGAGCAGGCCTCGGGCGACGGCGCCCCCTGGCAGGCCTGGGTCCTCGCCAACGTTCCAGCTCGCACTCGCGCCGAGCGCATCGCCCTGCGCCGTTGACGGGGACCTTGGACTGGTTTCCAGGGTCTACGTCACAAGCTCCGGCCAAGCCTCCTGGCTGGCCCCATCCTTCCCTTCATGAGGAGCGCAGGCGGAAGGTCTGGTTTCGGGGAGTGCCCTGCACGGATCCGCGGCCATGAAGCTGAACTGCTGACGACGCGCATCATTTCGCCCAGATCAGAGAATGGCTGAGTATCTTTCTTGATGTTTTAATGCAAGAGAGTTTAAGGAAGACTAAAGGTCGTCAGTGACTCGATGATCGGCTTCCTGATCAGACTGGGAGGGCACATCCTTGCCACATGGATGTGAACACACACAAAGGAGTCAGTCATGGGTTTGGGAAAAGACATCAAAGCCACCGCCAAGAACATCGAAGGCAAGGCTCAGGAGACCATTGGCAACATCACCGGTGACAAGAAGGATCAGCTGGCTGGCAAGGCCAAGCAAGTCCAGGCCAGCGGAGAACATGCCGTGGAAGACCTGAAGGACACAGTGCACGACGCTACCAACTAAAAGTCGCTCCATGATTGGATCGGCACCTCGATCAATGTTGCGGTGAACCACGCAATCGGTTTAGAGCTTGCCGATCCAGTTCTGGACATGCTTTTTATGCATGGCAGATCATTCTAGATGGCCAAGGGATTTGCCGATCCTTTCTCGTCAGCCGCAATGAAGCGTTTCCATGGCCAAATACAAAGAGGTAAACTGATAACCAACATAACGCAGCGGGCCATCAGCAACTAAGTAGAACGCAAAAGCCAACTGGACGAGCGTCTCAGGCAAGCCATCCTTGAGTGAAGAGCCTGCAACGGGCGATCCAAGGAAACTGGCACACTCTGGTGATGCAGATAGATCATCTGTTCCAAGACTTAGCCACTCGAACCTACGTGTATTTTGATCGGAGTTACTGAGGCTCAAGCTTGCTTCAGGCCTGGGGGTTAATCCTGTTCGCAGTATCTGATCTACAATCAGACTTTCTATTCTATGGCCTCTTCCCAGATGTTACCCACTGCCATGAGCGATCCACACATTCCAACTGTTGTTGATTTTTCCGCCCTCTTTAACGAAGCCTGCGCTTCCCATGAAACACCTGAGGGCCTCGTTGAAAACCTAATGCCACAGGTCTCAAAAACATCCTGGCTACTGATCACCAGCAACTCCCTTGTTGAGGCAACAGAGAGCACAACTCTGACGATGGTTCTTGAGCGTGCGATTCCACATGGCGTTTCCATCGCCCTTGACGTGGCCTGGCAACCTCATTCCTGGGGCCTAGAGCCAGGCTCTCAACCGCCGCCGGAGGTCCTGAGACGTTTTCTCCCATTGGCCCAAGAGGCAGCCTTGATCCACTGCACCCCAGAAGAAGCCGATGACTTCTTTTCCTCTCACGATCCCTTGGCGATTCACAGTTCACTCTCTCAGCGTCCAGGGGTGGCCATCACAGGGACTGATGGATCTGTTCGTTGGTGCTTGGGTGGAAGGATGGGCACCATGGAGACGCGGATGCACGATGATCAAGCAAGCTTCTTCTCTGCTCTGATCAAGTCTTTCGCTGAACATCCTGAGCTGCTGGGGAATGCTGGTGAGGGTCCTGGCACCGATGCTGCTGCCGATCCTGATGGGCTTACGGATGCCCTGCGTTCGGCAGCATCAACGTAAGCAACGTCTGATCGACCAGTCGTTGTTCAACAGCGTGGCTTGTTGAACAGGCACCATTCAGTGGTATCGATTGATTGGTATCACGTAAGTATCCATTGAGCTGGGTGGATGCCTCGCACAAGTCCTGGCATGCGTTGGCCCAGTTCAGTCAGGCGGCCCTGAACGGAGTTGCTGTTGCCCACACTGAGGTGGATGGCTTTTATTGGACAGGGCACCCTTCGCCACACGCAAGGCTGAACGCTGCGCTGGAGCGACCAGAGGCCACTACCGCCACCGTTAGTCCGTCAACCCTTCGGCTGCAGTTACCTTAGAATCTGGTCCCCGATGCAACTTCCTTGAAACAGATCGTTGGGCCGCTGCGTAGAGCTTTCATCTATGGCCTCATCAGTTACGCAGGACTTATTCTGATCAACAACTCAGAGCTTGACCTCCCCAATATGTGGATCGCCTATCTACCGATGTTTATCGGCGTTTATGTGGTGACACAGTGGTTGGACAAGCAATTCCGGGACAGGGGGCCTCAGGAATGATTGAGATGGTCAATTCAGGGAGTGAGCAGTACGTCCCTGGCGCTCTCTGACCGCCCCCTGGAACGCTGTTGGGAGTATCCGCCAACTGCCCGTTCAGCCCATACCCTTCTCCACCGCTGATATCTCCATCCAGCTGCTGATGGAAACGACCAACACCCTTCAGGAGATCGAGAGCTGCATGACGGCCCGTGCCTTCGGAGCCGTCCACAACCCGGAGAAGGGGCCAGCGGCGCGGCAAGTGCTTGAAGAGCTTCTGGAGTATCTGGATCGCACCAGCCCTGATGGGGAGATCTGATGCATCCCCCTCACCCCGGAGACCGTGGTCTCATGTCCCCCCAGTGCAAGGCGGATCCATCCACTGGCTGCCCGGACAGGGCGGACAGTGAGGTGGTTTGGGTTCTCTGGACAGGGTCCATCGTTAACCTCTGAGTCTCGCCACCGCCCCTGAGAAGGGGCTCCCACCATGAGCAAATGCCGCACCCATAGCCCCGAGTTCAAGGCACGGTGCGCGGCGACGATTAGGTAGCCGGCCGCCTGTGAAGTTGACACCGGGCAGCAGGTCACATTCTGTCTTACATGCGAACTCTGCAGTCATCAGACAGTCGCTTTACCAGAGTCTTAACTCCCTAAGCTTTATTAGAAAGCAGTTCCAAAGATCAATGATTTCCCTTCACGCCCGCCGTCGCCCACTCCATTCACTGCGCCAGGTGCTCACCCTGGGCGCTTTGGTGGCAGCACCTATGATCCTGCCGATGGCAGCAAAGGCCCTTGATTTTCCAAGGACGGGGGTGGTCTGTGACCAATCCAGACAGATCTGCTTCGACGCAAACGGAGCATCGGTAGAGCAGACCCGCACCAGCTTCGGAAACTGGGCCGCCCGCAATGTGCAATGCCAGCTAACTAACCAATGTCCCAGGAATGAGATCATGTTCAGCAGCGGTGAGCTTTGCGATCTGCAGCGCCGAATCTGCTGGCTGAATGGAACAACTCGCTCCAATATCAACACCAGCCTCAGTCGTCAGCTTTTCGGTGCTAACGGCCGCTGGAGTGATGGCAGCCAGACAGACAACAACTATCAGACACAAAACCGCCGAGCCAGCTGTCAGCTGAGCCAACGGGGGCGCATGCTCTTCAACGGTGCATGCGATCTGCGCCGACGTAACGCCGACAACGGCATCGCCTACGTGGTCGAACTGCCAGACGGCCGTAAATATCGCTTTTTCAACCGTCAGGGCAAGCTGGTTCAGCGCAGCGGAAACCGCACCTGGGCAGCGCAATCCTGGATTGAAGGGGAAGACGTGAGGTTCCGCTGGAGTGACATGCAACTGGTCACCCGCCCTCCCGAACCCATAGCAGATCTCTATTCCTATCCTAACAACCAATATCCCAATAACCAATATCCCAATCCCAGCAATCCCACCCCCACTGGCACCTTCCTCCAAGGCCTTTTCAACTACCTGTTTCGCTGAGTAAGCGGTCATGGATCTAACGTCAGCCGTGCCTTTTATGGTCGGCTGACAAACTCAGATTCATTTTTGTCAGTACCGCAAGTAATCCTGACGCGACCCCCTCATTGCTCCAATCCCTATGAGAGCTGATGGGGTGATCAGGCCGCTTTCCATTGCTGGATGACTTCCAGGGGCGTACGTCCCTGGAGAGGCGAATACGGTAGCTAGGTGGTGTACTCCATCTTCTGTGAGGTGATCTGGCTTTTCTGGACAGGGCCCATCGTCAACCTGTGAGGCGGCCACCGCCTCCGCAAGGGGTTCTCACCCATCAGCAAACCCAGCACCCACAGCCCTGAGTTCAAGACCAGGGTCGCCATGGAGGTGATCAGTTGCCGCAAGACGCTCTAAGAGATCGCTGCCGACCTCGTCGTCCACCCGATCTAGAATGCTGCTGAAATAGCTGCCAATCCGATGGATTTGCTGGAGCTGCTGAGACGGCGAGCGATCGTCAAGGCTCCGTACCCTTAGGCGCAGGGTTGTAATACACAGTGCAGCGATAGCGGTCGTCGCCACGGACATTGATGTCCACACAACTGACCTTGGTCATGACGGCTCCGGCCGGTATCTGGCCGATGGCCAGTTGGCGGGCCGCCTGAAGGCTGAAGATCGATTCGACGGTCATGCTGTCGGCATGGGCTTGTAAGGGCCACAGCAAAAGGGTCAGCGGGATAGCTAGGGGCACTAAGCGATGCATGGGAGGAACTGTTTGGTGATATTCCAGTTGTAGCAACACATCAAGATCCTGCCCTTGGTGGCGTCGGATTTCTCTATAGTGACGAATAACGATCCTCGGGCTGGATGGTGCATCGGGAAACAGGGAGTTTCCACCGAGTACTCCTACCCTCATCCCTGTATCTCCTTCGCATGCCCCCACGCCACTAGGCACTTGGCTCTCCTCATGCGATGAGGCCTTGGGGGGAAGGTGTCTTGGCGACAGCCATCCAGCCTGCCGCTCGCCTCAACCATGACCACTCCCGGGAACTCTGGAGAGACCTCCTGCCCCAGTCCATCTCCAGATCCATGCCCTCTTCCATCGCTGACATCTCCATCCAGCTCCTGATGGGCACCACCAACACCCTGCAGGCGATCGAGAGCCGGATGACGGCAAGAGCCTTCGGCGCCGTCCCCAACCCACAGAGAGGACTGGATGTCCTGCGGGTGCCTGAAGAGCTGCTGGTGGTTCCGGACCGCTCCAGCCCCGATGGGGTGATCTGAACTACCACTGCGGCTCGACGCGACTCCACCCCTCCATTTGAAGCTTCCTCCACTGCTCCACCGCCTGCTTGCGGGGAAGTCGCTCCCGGCGCTTCAGCAGTGCCGCCTGCCCTGGCAACGGCTCCCCGAGGTCGATGAGGATCAGCGCCTCGTAGCGAGCGGTGAGGTCTCGATGGAAGCGGAGGACGTTGCGCCCGTCGGGCGCTTGGAGCCAGCCGTCCATGGGAAACGAGTAGTACGAACGTATCTTCCCTTGCGGCAGGCCTCTGCGCCTCGGCGGCACTTGCCGCCCTGTTGCGGGGGAGGGGCATCAGCAATCCACTTCCGCACTGCAGCAGGGCCTGATCGCCCATGGGGAATACCTCACCTCCCGCTGCCGTGGCTGGACCGAGGACCTGGCCGCCAACTGGGCTGGTGCCCGGAGGTGGCATGAGCAAACGGCGTTCGCCAGCGGGGCTGGGTGCCTGAGACGGCGCCTCCGCTGAGGCGGTGGCCCTGGCCGAGAGACTGGGGGAGTGCATCAGCCCGCAGGAGGGTTGGTTGAGCGACGGCCGCCAGGTGCTGTGCTTTCGCCCGACCCGCTGGGAGCGCCAGGTCCTGCAGTTGGAGGTCACCACCGGTGAGCGGCTCCCGGATCAGGAGATCCGGTTGCTGAAATCACGCCGGGATTCGCCACCCACAAAGCTGAACACTGCAAAGGTGAGCCCACAGGCCACTTCCGCCCTGGCACGCCCGTCTCCCACCGACCCTGCCCAGGCCAGCCCGCAGCCGACTGAGGTGCTGGCTGGCTCGATTGAGCGGGTCACCTTCCACAACGCCGACAACGGCTTCTGCGTGCTGCGCATCAAGGCCCGCGGCCACCGCGACCTGGTGACGGTGGTCGGCCACGCCGCCGAGATCAGTTCCGGTGAATGGGTCACGGTTTCCGGCACCTGGGTGAACAGCCGGGAGCACGGCCAGCAGTTCAAGGCCTCCTTCCTGAAGGCCTCAGCGCCCACCACCGCAGAAGGCATCGAGAAGTACCTGGGCTCGGGGATGATCCGCGGAATCGGCCCGATCTACGCCAGCAAGCTCGTGGCGGTGTTCGGGGATCAGGTGTTCGAGGTGATCGAGCAGACCCCGGAGCGCCTGCGGGAGGTGCCGGGCATCGGCAAGGTGCGGGCCGGCCGGATCGCCCAGGCATGGGCCGATCAGAAGGTGGTGCGCGAAATCATGGTCTTCCTGCACAGCCATGGCGTCGGCACCGCCCGGGCCGTGCGGATCTTCAAGACGTACGGCAATGACGCCGTGCAGGTGATGGCCGAGAACCCCTACCGCCTGGCACGAGACATCCGCGGCATCGGCTTCCGCACCGCCGATGCGATCGCCGCGCGGCTGGGCATCAAGCCCGAAGCGATGATCCGTCTGCGGGCCGGGATCAATTACGCCTTGCTGGAGGCCAGCGGGGATGGCCACTGCGGCCTGCCCAGCGCCGAGCTGCTCAAGCTGGCCGCTGAGCTGCTTGCCGTCGAGCGTCCCGACGAGACCGGCGCCACCAGCCGGGTGCCCCTGGACGCAGGCCTGATCCAGAGCGCCCTCGCTCTGGAACGTGCCGAAGGCTCCGTCGTTGCCGACGTCCTGGCCGGTGAGCCGGCGATCTTCCTTTCCAAGTTGTACCGCGATGAGCAGGCGATCGCCACGGCACTCAAGGGCCTGAACCTGGGTGCTCCTCCCTGGGGAATGATCGATGTCTTCAAGGCCATCCCGTGGGTGGAACAACGCCTGGGCATCGAGCTGGCGGACAGCCAGAAGGCGGCTGTGCGGCAGACGCTGGCCTCCAAGCTGCTGGTGATCACTGGCGGGCCAGGAGTGGGGAAGACCACCTTGATCAACGCCATCCTGCGGATCCTGGCGGCTAAAAAGCTGCGGATCCTGCTGTGCGCCCCCACCGGTCGGGCCGCCAAGCGGATGGGCGAAGCCACCGGGCTGGAGGCCAAGACGATCCACCGGCTGCTGGAGTTCGACCCGGCGGCCTTTGGTTTCAAGCGCAGCGCCGAGCTGCCGCTGGAGTGCGATCTGCTGGTGGTGGATGAAACCTCGATGGTGGATGTGACCCTGATGGCCTCCCTGCTCGCCGCTCTCCCACCGAAGGCTGCCCTGCTGCTGGTGGGCGATGTGGACCAGCTGCCCTCGGTGGGGCCCGGCCAGGTGCTCGCCGATCTGATCAACAGCGGCGCCCTGCCGGTGGCCCGGCTCACGGAGGTGTTCCGCCAGGCGGCCTCCAGCCGCATCATCACCACCGCCCACGCCATCAACGCCGGCACCATCCCTGATCTGCGGCCCCCACCGGCTGAGGCCACCAGCGACTTCTATTTCCTTCCCGCCGAAACGCCCGAGCAGGCGGTGGCGTTGATCCTCAAGGTGGTGGGCGAGCGCATCCCGGCCCGCTTTGGCCTCGATCCGATCGCCCAGGTGCAGGTGCTCTGCCCGATGGCGCGTGGGGGCTGCGGGTCCCGCTCGCTCAACATCGAACTGCAGCAGCTGCTCAACCCCGACCCCACCGAGCAGGTGGAGCGTTTCGGCTGGCGCTTTGCCCCGGCCGACAAGGTGATGCAGGTGGCCAACGACTACGAGAAGGAGGTGTTCAACGGTGATGTGGGCACCGTGGAAACGATCGATGCCGATGCCAGTGAACTGACGGTGCGTTTTGACGGCCGGGAAGTGACCTACGGCTGGGGGGAACTCGACAACCTGGTGCCCGCCTACGCCTGCACGATCCACAAGAGTCAGGGCAGTGAATATCCAGCCGTGGTGATCCCCCTGCTCACCCAGCACTACGCGATGCTGCAGCGCAATCTGGTGTACACCGGCATCACCAGAGGCAAGCAGCTGGTGGTGCTGGTGGGCCAGAAGAAGGCCTTGGCGATGGCCATCAAAAACCACCTGGGCCGCCGGCGCTACACCAAGCTGGGGGAGTGGCTCCGCTGAGCGGCAGCTCCAGGGGAATCGGACCCGCAGAGGGCGGAACCGATTCAGCCATGGCATTCACAGCCACAGCCGGCGTGGCAGGGCTCACCGTTGGGGTGCCCTTTGGCGCAGACCTCGCTGCAGAACAGCAGGGCGCCGTTGCGGAACGGGCTGTCCTCTTGCACCGTGCAGTGGCAGCCGGGGCAGGCGCACTGCAGCGTGGCTGGTTTTTCCAGAGTCGTGGTCATGGCCTCTCCTTGCTCATGGCTGTTGGAACCATTCTGGTGCAGCCATCGATCGGGAGGATCGGCTGGCCGTACTGACGAGGTACCTTGGCGGATCGAGTAATGGATCAGTGGCCACGACCAGGGCAGCGCGAGCCCAGACCCTGCAACCGACCCAAGGGCGCCCGACACGGGGCGCCCTTCTCATTGGGGACCAGTGGAAGAAACAGCTGTTGGAGGGTGCCCCCCGAGGACGCTTCTGCCTGGCCTTTACCCCTTTGCATGAAGCCTTCCATCCGTTGCCTGCGCCTGCCATGGCTTCCTTCGGCATGACGGCCTCGGGGGGCCGTTCCCAGGGAAGCCCACACCAAGTGATTTGCGGCTGGCGTCACCCCTGCCCATGCCGCTTCAGCAGGACCCCCCTCTGCCAGGAAAGTTGACGCCTCTCCATCCCGACCATTTCAACCACCAGGGGGCCTGATGGAACCGATCGATGCGTCCTTACAGCGAAGCCGTCAAGGCTGATGTGCGCCGGCGGATGAGCCCGCCCCACCGCCAGAGCGTGGCGGCGATCGCCCAGGAGCTGGGCATCCACGTGATCACGCTCTACAAGTGGCGGAAGGCCTGGCGGCTGCAGGGGGAGGTGGTGCCGGCCACCCAGAAGGACCCGGAAGGATGGAGCCCTGCCGACAAGTTCACGGTGGTGCTGGAGACCGCCGGGCTGAACGCGACTGAACTGGGTGGATACTGCCGCGAGCGGGGGCTGTTCCCCGAGCAGGTGGGCCGCTGGCGCCAGGCAGCCCAGGATGCCAATGCCCAGCCGCTGCTGACGATGGCCGATCAGAAGGACCTCCAGAAGCGGCACCAGGCGGACCAGCGTGAGATCAAACGGCTCCAGCAGGAGCTGCGCCGCAAGGACAAGGCCCT
This sequence comes from Synechococcus sp. CCY 9618, assembly GCF_019038415.1. Taxonomy (GTDB): domain Bacteria; phylum Cyanobacteriota; class Cyanobacteriia; order PCC-6307; family Cyanobiaceae; genus Cyanobium. Next base: position 63,525 of record NZ_JAFKRG010000048.1, read on the forward strand.
GGCGGAGGCGGCGGCACTGCTGTAGCCGCAGGCTTCTGCGAAGCAGCACGCCTCAAAAAAGATCCAGGCCTACTGGGGCGAGGACGGGGGGGATTGACCGCGGCGGCCGATCGCCGCAAGGCCTTGGAGATCCTCGATGCCGCCGTGGCCGACGGGGCACGGGCCCGAGAGGTGGCCGCCTTGCTGGGCGTGGGGCTCACCACGCTGCAGCGCTGGCGGCGGCAGTTCGCAGGTGTAGGGGACGGCCTAGATGGCCGTAAAGGCAGCCATCGCCTGGTGTCTCATCGCCTGAGTGAGGAGGAACGCCAGCGGATTCTGCTCACCTGCAACCAGAGCGAGTTCGCGGCGTTGCCACCGGGTCAGATCGTGCCGATCCTTGCCGATCGGGGCCTGTATATCGGTTCTGAGCTCAGCTTCTACCGCGTGCTCCATGACCATGGCCAGGCCCATCGCCGTGGCCGTGCCCGGCCGCCCCAGGCCCCCCGCCCCGTGTCGCGGCTGGAGGCCAGAGGGCCCAATCAGGTCTGGAGCTGGGACATCACCTACCTGCCCACCAGCGTCCGTGGGGTGTGGCTGTATCTCTATCTGGTGCTCGACATCTGGAGCCGCAAGGTGGTGGCCTGGGATGTCGCCGAGCGGGAGGAGGCCCAGATCGCCGCTGATCTCGTCAGCAGGGCCTGCCTGCGGGAACGGATCAGCAAAAGCCGGCCCCAGCCTCTGATCCTCCATGCCGACAACGGCAACGCCATGAGGGCTGCCACGCTGGAGAGCCGGCTGGAGGAGCTGGGGGTGCTCAGATCCTTCTCCAGACCGAGGGGCAGTAACGACAACCCCTACTCGGAGTCGCTGTTCCGCACCGTGAAATACCGGCCGGACTACCCCCGCAGGCCATTCCGCAGCGTGGAAGAGGCCTGTGACTGGGCGTGTGCATTCGTGAGCTGGTACAACGATCAGCACCGCCACAGCGGCATCCGGTTCGTGACACCATCTCAGCGGCACAGCGGAGCAGCCGTTGAGATCAGCCGCCACCGTGCCCGGGTCTACGAGCAGGCCCGTCAGCATCATCCGCGCCGATGGAGTCGAACCACCCGCTGTTGGCGTCAGCCGGAGGTGGTCTGGATCAATCCTCCTCCTCCAGAAAACGGCATCACTCCGATTAAGTTGGTGATGGCCGCCTGATCAGCGGCAGGGGCGTCATCTTTCCTGGCAGCTACCGCAGTGGGAATCCCAGTCGCGTTGTTCATACATGTCCTGTGGCGCAGGTTGTAACTGTGTTCGGCGGGGGCTCCGGAACCGTTTCACGTTGGTCGAATCCCTGGAAAATCAACGGCTCTTCCGTGTTACTGACTTCTGCGTTGGCGGGAGGTGTACTGACTTCGGACTGGTTACTCAAAATCCTTTGCTGCCTTTGTTCCCACTCTGCATGTTCTTTGGCTTCTCTGTCTTGAGCGTTGCAACCTTCAAGACTGTGGGCTTCATCAAGCGTGGGGCCTGCAAGGCCTAGCAACAGTGCCAAGGCGATGACACGTAGGGAGCTCATGAAAATTCCTCGAATTGGGGCGGGGTGATCACGAATGGACGAAAAGCTGATGGACTGATTGACGTGTTGGCAATCAGGGCTGGCATATCTCAGGACATAAAACGTCAACTCAATGCTTGTGGGCTGAACTGCTCGACTATTCTTTGATTCTTCTTTGATTCTTCTTTGATTCTTCGTCCTCTTCTCTCACCTGACGAGCCCAGTTCTCTGGTCAATCTAGAGGTTGGCCAATCTTGAGGTTGGAGTCACAACAGCAGATAACTCTTTAATCATCATCTTGTTCCGGCCCAGGCGCCGTCGCGTGTGCATCGTTTTCACATAATGGAACATGGGCAGATTGGGAGTTGTTCCTCTCTGCCTCGGAGCACCCCCAGGAGAACGCTGCCGAGCGGTGTTCCGCCAGGATGCGATGGGTGGCCGGGGGAGGAGTCTTCCGGCGTATCCCCAGGTCAGTCCCGTCACCGTGGCGACCACGGGGGTGTCGGAGAACCGATCATGTTCCGCTCCCGTGAAGAACACGTCGCCGATGGCAAGGCGCGCCGAGCCACGCTGCCACGCGATGCCCATGGCGTGTGGGCGGCCCCTAACCACCGGCAGCCAGGCCCTGAGCCATGGCCTCGGCGCGATGGCGCAGCGGGCTGGGCAGCCAGGGGATCCAGGCCGGGTGAACGCACAGGCGGGGGCGGAGCTCCCAGCCAGCTCCCGCCAGGAGCGACGCCAGAGCGTCGGGCCTGGGCTGGGGGTAGGCGGGATTGATCACATCCTCGCTATCGAGGCCGCCCAGGTCATCGATCCCGGCCTCGATCGCCTCCGGCAGCCGTGCGGCCGTAGTGATCCAACGTCTGGGGCCTGAGGGTCACGCTTGAGCCCAGCCGCAACCGGCTCTGCAGATAGCGGCGGGCGTTGGCGCCATCGGGAGCCTGGGCCATCTCAGGGGCATCGATGCAGGCCAGCCGCACCGTCATCCGTTGCTGACCTTGAAGCACGCGGATCGTATCGCCATCGCCGATGGCGAGCACGTTGGCGCGCCCATCCGCCGACTGGCCAGGCCCCAGAAGCGAGCAGCCCAGGAGGAGGACTGCCGCCAACCCAGTTGCGAGGCCAAGGGTCCGGCCAAGGCGGAGGGATATCGGCAAGGGGGGGGGACGTCATCGGCGCTCGTCAGATGCTCGTGCTCAAACCCTTTGGGCCATCTGATACGCCGAGGTGTAAGTCAGCGGCACAGTGTCTCCGTGGATCTGCTGCAGGGCTCGCCTTAAGTCAGATGTCAGGGCTGCCTGCACATCCGGATCGAGGGCCAGAAAGGGCGAGTAGGTGGTCTGCAGGGTGAGGTAGTCATCGATCAAGAGGCTTCCCTCCACCAAAACCTGACCCCGATGGACAGCCTGAAACAGCGGGGAGTCCTTAAGCGGCTGCCCCAGGATTTCAAGAATCCCCGCCACCGTTCCGGCATCTTCATAGGGACGATCCAGCCGAGGGGCATGGCGACGAAGGATCGTCCGCAAGGCCTCATGGGTCTCGATCGGCGGCTGCAACTCCTTATTCCAGAGCAGAATCAACCAGTCGTTCGGCTTGAGGGCTCGCGCCGACTTCGGGTAGCCGATCTCCGGCGGGATCCAATGAAAGGAGCTGGCCGCCACCACCGCATCGAAGCACCCCGGCTGAATGTCCCACTCCTCCAAGGAGGTGGTCAGCAGCTCAACCTTCTCGAACGCTTCACAGGCCTTCTGAGCCAGCCGGCAGAACTCCGGGTTGGGCTCGATGGCCAAGATCCTGCACCCCAGCTCCGCGAAGGCCACCGTGGCCGTACCCGGCCCACAGCCCACCTCCAACAACGTGGAGGCAGCCGTCAGTCCGGCCTGAGCCACCACCGCCTCCACCAGTTGCTGCGGGTAGTGGGGCCGGGTGGCTGCATAGGCCTCTGCTGAAGGCGAATACCAGTGGCTGCGCTGCTCCACGCTTCTGGCTGCATAAGAGGCAACGGCCTCCTTGATCTCGGCCACTGGATCCATAGAGCCTCAGGGGTGACGCCAGACAACCCCAGCCTCTCGCGGGAGTCCGTCATCGTGGCGGGATGACGAAATCAGAGAAGTCTCAAGGGGGGGATGAGTGCAATCCCTCCAGCGCTATGCGCAGCTCACCGATGAACTCCTCATCCACCTCGGTGGCGGTGAGATCCTCGCCCACCAGGTCCTGGATCAGGGGGTAGGAGCGCACCCCGAACCATTTGCGGAACATCGGGTAGGTGCGCTCCGCCGGCCAGGTACCGGTGTCGCGATGCCAGTAGTCGAGCTCGGCCTCGAAAATCGCCTCGTAGACCTCGTCGAGGATTTCTTCGGCCTCCTTTTGCGTGTCGTAGTCGGGGATCAGATACAGGCAGGGCTCACTTGCGTCGGCCGCATCGACATCCAGATCCAGTTGCTTGGCCCAGTCAAGTAGTTTCTCGCTGGGGTAGAGCCCCACCGCGCAGCGGTTCACCACGGCCATGGCCCACCAGGCGGCATTGCCAAAACGCTACGCATGGCCAACGGAGCGGGCATGGTGCTGCCGGGGAAGCCAGACACCGTCCTGGAGAAGAGCCAGAGGCCTGCATCCCAGCCCAGCTGCAGGAAGGCTGAACGGGTCCCCATTGGGGACGGGTTCGACCCCTGACAAGGGACCGGATGTCCGGCTGGTGATGGCAGAGCTGCTGGATGTCCTGGACCGCAGTAGCACCGATGGGGTCATCTGACCAACCATTGCGGTTCGACGCGACACCACCCCTCTTTCTGAAGCTTCTTCCACTTCTCAACTGCTTGGTTCAGATGGGGATGCTGCGTAGCCCATCAGGGAGTGGGCGTTGCTCCAGCCTGACAAGGCTTCTGTCCAACCTCTGTCCAACCGGGAGTGGAAGCCAATCCCTGAAAACCCAATCGGGGCGACAGGATTCGAACCTGCGACCTAGTGCTCCCAAAGCACCCGCGCTACCAAGCTGCGCCACGCCCCGTCGGGCACACCTTAGGCCACTGGAGGCTGACGAGCATTGCGGTGACAGCCAGCCAGGACCTGTGAGGCGTCTTGGAATGGTGTTGGCGAGGATGCTGGCTTGGTCCAGCCAGCTTCCATCTGCACCATGATGGCGCCTTTCTGCTCTCACACAGCTCTCATGCCGGGAGGTGCTCAGGCGCCAGCCATGGGCAACCCCCGCTTCCCCCGTGTCCGTCCCGATGTGGGTGCGGGGATGAGGAGCGGTCTGCTCAGCAGCGTTGGTCGTGCTTGGTCAGTCTCGCCGATGCGAGGCAAAGCCAGGCTGTTCGCCCGCTTCAACGATGGAAGCCGAAAGAGTGTTGTCCTCCCCATTCCCTGGGTTCAGGTGTCCACAGTTGACATCCTGAACACCACTGTGGCCAGGCTTGCGGCAACAGGCTTGAGCGTTGAAGATGCAAGAGAACGTGTCCTCGGTGGCAGGCCCTTACACTCGCTGCCACGCTGGCTGGTGCAGGGCAGCTTCCGAGTTGATTCTTACCTGTAAGAAATATGGTGAATATACGGCATATAGGACTGACCTGATTAAGTCAGGGACCTGGCAAAAGGACGATGTGCCGTCTTCCGTTCGTTTGGCTGATCTTACCCGGATCAGTGCCAAACGCCCGAATACGGTTTAGCATCGATCGTCTGAGGCCGGAGTACCTTCGTCGCTCGGGTTAAGACATCAACTCAAATATCTAATTCTGGAGCAGCCCACATCGCCACAAAGTTGACATGGAATAAACTGAACCTACGCAGGAGCAATCGAGGCTAGGGAGTAAGTTGTTGACAAACTTTAGGGATTCTTCTTCGTGAAGACTCTGAGCCAAGGGACGCTGACTTCCTCGTATCCTCACAGGCACCCTTCCGATCGCCAGATTCTGCTCTCACCAAACCACGTTTACTCCAGATAGCCGCGTCATTTGGATTAATCCCTAGCGCCTTAGTGTAATCAACAATCGCTCCCTGCCTATCTCCTAGACTATTCTTGGCAATGCCACGATTGTAGTAAGCCATCCAATCGCGTGGGTTGACTCCAAGCGCTTTGGTAAAGTCAGCAATTGCTCCTTGCTTGTCAGCTAACTTAAATCTTACGACGCCCCGGTTGACATAAGAAGGAGACGAGCTCGGATTGATCGCCAGCGCTTTGGTGTAGTCAGCAATTGCTCCTTGATTGTCACCTAAACCTTCCTTGGCAATGGCTCGATTTTGGTAAGCTCTCCAATAGCGTGGATTGATTGCAAGCGCTTTAGTGTAATCAACTATCGCTCCTTGTTTGTCACCTAAACCAGACTTTGAACGGGCTCTGTTGTTGTAGGCAATAGCCGAGCGTGGATTGATCTCAAGCGCTTTGGCGGAGTCAGAAAGTGCACCTCGCATATCGCCTAATTCAGCTTTTACCGCCCCTCGATTAATGTATGCATTGGAAGAGCGCGGATTGATTGCCAGCGCTTTGTTAAAGTCAGATATTGCTCCTTGCTTGTCACCTAAATCAGCCTTCGCAGTGCCTCGGTGGACGTAGGCATCAGTCAAGCGTGGATTGATTGCTAGCGCTTTATTGTAGTCAGCAATCGCTTCCCGCTTGTCGCCTGATTTATCCTTTGCAAGGCCTCGCTGAAGATAAGACTCAGCATCGTTGGGAACATTTGCCTCTGCCACATTGAATAATCTTGCGTCAACGGCTTGGGCTGGTGCCTGCACATTGATCAAGGCCGCGAAGGAAATTAATACGGCATACGCTATAGGCCGACCAGCAGGCAGCAGGAACGCGGCAACCAGAGCTGGCGGACGGATAGGCATGTGTCTTGGAGAAACTCTCTCTGATCTTACATGGAGCGCCTCAGGGTGCTTCCTTGCTTATTTGTTGCCGGTAGGTCTACAGCAGTGGCCTCAGTCGTCGTGGATCTCCGAAGCCCCCTCTGCCAAGAACGTTGATGCCTATGCATTTTGACCGCTTCCAACCACCAGTGATCGACTCAAGCCCCACGATGTGGCAACCATCTCCATCTCCAGCTACCGTGTTTGCTTGTCATGACTGACGACTCAGGGAGCATTCCGGTGTTCACTGGCTCTCGTTTCAGCACAGACTAGTGGAGCGACCCTGATGATTCTTCCCTTGAGTAATGAAGTCAGACTCACAGGGGAACAATAGCTTCTTGTTTCGTGGGCCTTTGTCTTCCCCGCCGTGGTCCGGATTCCGTTTCATCGGTTGTACGTTAAGGGCAATGAGATAACTTGGACCCATGGTTAGAATTGTCCAGCCTCTTCTATGGAGGTTGATATTGGTTTGTTTGTCATGGATGGCAACGCCTGAGGCCGCTCATGGCCAGTCTGCTGAGAACTGTGATGATTCTATGAACGATGTATGTCAACAGTTCATCGATACAATCCAGATTGAAATGCAGAAACAACTGCAGGTGCAGCAAGGGAAGAGCCCTGGACTGGTAAGCGACGAAACGAAGGGAAAACCAGAGCAGCTTCAGATCGAAAACTGTCCAAAACATCATTCAAAACATGACGACCTCAACAAACTTGTCTCCCCTTGACTGACCATGTCCAGGCCTTCTCTTGGGATTTCTGACGGCAGCGTCAAAATACTGTGTCTCAACAACCAGGTAGACACCGGCGTGGTGAGAATATAAATAGGAATATCTTCTGGATGATCAATTCCTCTGAGGTGGATTCACCGTTTCGGTATGGATCGGCTCAGGTCTTTCCGGCCTTTCCGGGCGCTCCCACTCACAAGAAGCGCCAAGCCATGAGGGGCTTGCTTCTGGGGCTTTGCTCGGCCCGCCCTTTTGGTCTTTGTGCGCGATCCCTGGACGGGAAAGCGCACTCCCTGGCTTCGCGGGCCCAGCCACACTGCTCCCACCAGGATCGACAGCCTGTCGAGGCTCCCGATCCAATGGCCAGTCCCCAGGCCCGTCGGGCCGCCCAACTGGGGGAACAGCAGGGGGGGAGCAAAGCCTCCTCCCCATCTTCCTGCGCCGGCCTCGGTCTGCATGGCCGGGCCTGTTGACTCCTTGAGCTCGACTTCCATTCGTCGGGGGATCAGGGTTCGTCCTGAAGCACCGGCCGGCAGTCGTCACCTCTCAGTGGCGGTCATCGGCGATGCTTTCCCCTGTCGGTGAAGGTCCGGGCGAAAGTGGCAGCGCCGGCCTTCCCGCAGCCCCCCATGAAGATCGTGCGCTACCGGGATTCCCTCGGCGCCATCCATCACGCCTGCGTCCACCCCGCTGGCCGTCTGGAGCGGCTTGAGGGCGACCTGTTCGGCGATCCGGTGCCCAGCGGGCAGACGGCTGACGTCGCCGGGATCCTGGCCCCGCTGGACCCCCGGGCGATTCTCTGCATTGGCCTCAACTACAGGCGCCATGCCGCCGAGACCGGTGCGCCGATTCCCGAGCATCCGGTGCTGTTCATGAAGGTGCCGGGGGCGGTGCAGCACCCCGACGCCCCGATCCTGCTGCCCACCACCCTGGCCAGCCACCAGGTGGATTACGAAGGCGAGCTGGCGGTGGTGATCGGTCGCACCTGCCGCAATGTCTCCCGTGCCGAGGCCCTGGAGGTGGTGCTCGGCTACAGCTGCGCCAACGATGTCAGCGCCCGCGACTGGCAGAAGCAGCAGCGCCTCGGCGGCGGTCAGTGGTGCCGGGGCAAGAGTTTCGACAGCTTCTGCCCTCTCGGCCCCTGCCTGGTGAGCGCCGACGAGATCCCCGACCCCCAGACACTCAGCCTGCGCACCCGTCTCAACGGCGTGACGGTGCAGGAGGCCGGCACCGCCGACATGATCTTCCCGGTGGCGGCGATCATCGAATTCCTCAGCGCCAGCACCACCCTGCAGGCAGGCACCGTGATTCTCACCGGCACCCCCAGCGGCGTGGGCATGGCCGCCGATCCGCCCCGCTGGCTGCGCCGCGGCGATACGGTCGAGGTGGAGATCGATGCCATCGGTGTGCTGCGCAACCCGGTGATCGAGGAAGGTTCCGATTCCCCTGACTGAGCCCGCCCCGGCCCCTTGGCCATGAAGCTGCCCGCCGCCTGGACCGCCCAACCCGCTCAGGCTGACCGCAACGGCGGCTACCGCCACTTCGCCCTTGTCGGGATCCGCGGAAAGCGAAAGGAGCGCAGCGCTGAGCTGGAGGCCGTGCTGGCGAGGGGCTTCCGGTTGCTGATTCCCCTGGACGAACTGTTCGACCGGGCCGCCTGGCTGCCCGGCTGGCAGCCGCTGCCTCCCCGGCCACCCGACGCCGAAGACCAGGCCTGAGCAGGATCAGCCGCCAGCGCCCGACTGGCGTTCGCGGCTCGAGCGGAAGGCGGCCTCCTCGATCCGGTGGCGCTCCTCGTCGGCGACGAAGGCTTCGAAGGCGGCCCTCTCGGCCTGCAGCTGGCCCTGCAGCGCCTCGATCCGGGCTTCGGTGGCGGCCGTCTGGCGGGCCAGGGCAACGCGACGGCGCCCGATCTCCGCCTCCAGCTGGGCCGCCGCGGAAGCGAGCCGCTTCTGTTGCTGCAGACGGGCTGAACCGGTGAGCACCCCCTGGGGGCCGACGGCCACGTCGAGCAGCTCGGCACCATGGTCAGAGAGCACGAACTCCCGCACCTGGTTGGAGTGGGCCATGCCCCGGCTCTTGATCACGAACAGGAGCCGGTTGCGCTCCCCGTCGCTTTCCACGTTGCGCAGCAACAGCCACGTATCCGTGAGGGAGGACACCGTCAGGGAGCTGTCCTCCTGCTCCTCCCCGTGGGTGAGGGAGGTGAGCACGGCGGTGATGCCGCGGCCCTTCATCAGATCGATCTGCCGGGCCAGGGCGGCGGTCACCTCCCGCTGGGAGCCGATCTGGATCAGGCTGCCCATCGCATCGAGGGCTGCGACCCGGGGCTGGAAGTCCTCCAGCATCCGGTCGAGGCGGCCCAGATGCTCCTCCAGGCCGTGGGCGGTGGAGCGTTCGGCCCAGATCACCAGCAGGCCGGCCTCGACCCAGCGCTGCAGGTCGACGCCCACCGACGCCATGTTGCGGATCAGCTGGTCGGGCGATTCCTCATAGGACAGAAACAGGGACTTCTCGCCCCTGCGGCAGGCCGCATCCAGCAGGTGGGCCACCAGGGTGGTCTTGCCCGTGCCGGCACTGCCGCTGATCAGCACGGTGGAGCCGCGGTACAGCCCTCCGCCCAGCATCTGGTCGAGCCGTTCGATGCCGCTGGAGATCCGCTCGCTCGAGGCCGGGTAGCTGAGGGCCACGGCCGTGATCGGCAGCACCGTCAGGCCCCGGTCGGTGATCAGGAAGGGGAACTCGTTGGTGCCGTGCACTGAGCCCCGGTACTTCACGATCCGCAGCCGCCGGGTGGAGATCTCGTTGTCGACCCGCTGGTCGAGCACCAGCACGCAGTCGGAGACGTACTCCTCGATGCCGAAGCGGGTGAGCGCTCCGCCGCGGCCCCGCTCCCCCGTCACCACCGTGGTCAGGCCCCGCTGCTTCAGGCGGTGGAAGAGGCGGGCGAGCTCCCCGCGCACGATCGCTTCGTTGCCCAGGCAGCTGAGCAGCACCTCGATGGTGTCGAGGGCCACCCGTCGGGCCCCCACCCTGTCCACGGCGTGCTCCAGCCGCACGAACAGGGCCTCGAGATCGAAGGCTCCGGTGGTGATGATCTGCGCCGGGTCGATCGGCATGGGGCAGATCGCCAGGCGTTTGGCTTCCACCAGGGCATCGACATCGAAGCCCAGGGAGCGCACGTTGGCGGCAATGTCCTCGGCCGATTCCTCGAAGGTCAGCAGGACGCCGGGCTCGTCGAACTGGCGTGCCCCGCGCACCAGGAACTCCATGGCGAACATGGTCTTGCCGCTGCCGGAGGCTCCGGTGACCAGGGTGGGACGTCCCCGCGGCAGCCCCCCCCCGCTGATGGCTTCAAAGCCCCGGATGCCGGTGGGCGTCTTGGCCAGCGCCCGGGGTGCGGCGTCGGGGCCGGAACCTGAAATGGCGTCCTGCACGGTCCCGGCCCCTTTGACACAACCTAGGTCCGTGGCCTCATGGCCCTCCGCAGCCATAGATTGCATGCAGAAGTGGATGGGGGCCGTGGCGCCATGCCCACAACCATCGCGTTGTCCGGCCAGGAGCTTTCACCTCCCCAGGGAGAGTCCGGCCCGGGTGATCCTGCTGAGCAGCCGGCGTCTCTCACCAGCGGCAGTTTCGCGCTCAAACTGATCCAGCGGCAGACCCGCCGGCTCGGGACCCTGCAACCGAAGGTGCTTGCTGACGACGACCCGGAAGGGCTGCATCAGCTGCGTGTCAGTCTGCGGCGACTGAGGACGGCACTGAGCCAGTTCGCTCCGGCCCTGGTGCTGCCGGAGACGATCAGCGATGCCCGCATCGCCAGAATCGCCCGCCGCACCGGCCTCACCAGGGATCTTGATGTGATGGGGGAGCGACTGGCGACCCGCCTGCTCCCCCTGCTGCCCGACCGCGAGCGGGATGGGTTGCGCCCCGCTCTCAAGCGCCTGGCCCGGGACCGCCATCAGGCGTTCGAGGGGCTGGTGCAGGCCCTCACCGGTGCCGGTTATCTCAAGCTGCTGGCCCGGCTGCACAAGTGGCAACGCAAGCCCACTTACTCCCCCCTGGGGCAGGGGCAGCTCCAGGACTGGCTTCTGGAATGGAAGCTGCCCATCGTGGCCGGCCTGTTCTTCCATACGGGCTGGGGGGCCGAGGATCCCTCCTCGGAGGATCTGCACGATCTGCGCAAACGCATCAAGGGGGTTCGCTACGCCCTGGAAAATCTGGAACCGTTCCTGGCGCCCTCCGTTCTGGCCTGGATCGCCCAGCTCAGGCAGGCCCAGGACGATCTGGGTGAGCTGCATGACCTCCAGGTGATCCAGTCCCTCCTGCTCGACCGCCCCCGCTCCCGGCCCCATGGGGGATTCCCCGCTCTGGAGGCGGAGATCGGGCGGCAACGCAGCGACCACTGGCACCGCTGGCGTGAGCTGTCGGCAGAGCTGTGCAACGCTTCCGGTCGCCACAACCTGCAGCGGGAGCTGTTCGCCCTGGGTTGAATCGGGTGGCGCTGAACCGCACCAGGTCCTGCCGGCGGAAGGGCTGTTTCAGTCGGCGATGGCCGATCCCCAGGTCAGTGGGCCCAGCACCCCTTCGCGGTTGCTGCTCGGCCCGGCCACCGACTGGAGACGGATCACGGCAGCTCGGGTGATGGAGCCGAAATCACCATCCACCGCGCCGGCGGCGAATCCCTGGCGGTTCAGACCCGCCTGCAGCCGGGCCACATCCGCCCCCTGATCCCCCCGGCGCAGGAATTCCCCCGTCTGGCGGGGCCAGGTGGGGAACAGCGGATCCGGATTCGGCACCAGGGAGGCCTGCTGCTGGACCTGCTTCACGGCCCCGCTGGCGAGGAGCCCGTCGGCCCCGTCGATAACGCCGGCCTAGCCGAAGCCGGACCCAGGTGAGCGGTCCGACGATGCCATCCACGACCAGGCCGGAGGAGTGCTGGAACGCCCTCACCGCCTGGTCGGTCCTGGAGCCGAAAAGGCCGTCGAGATCGGGCGGCCCCAGTTGCTTGCTGCGTACGAACACCCGCTGCCTGGCATGGGAACGATCCCGAACCGTCTCTTCACGCTGTGGGCGTGGCCCGGCGCAGGCAGGCGCCGGAGAATTTCTTCACCCCTTGCCGCCGCTGATGCGGGATGGGCCCACAGCAGCGGGGTGCGCTGGAGAGATCCATCGTGGATCCGTCCGTCTCCGGGCCTCAGGCGCGGTTGGCGGGGCCGGCCCCTGCCGGTCCCATCCAGAGGGCCAGCAGGGCGGCGGCCCCGAGGGAGCAGCCGCCGGCCAGGGCGAAGGCCGTGGCCGGGCCTGCCCCCTGATAGAGCCAGCCGAACAGCAGGGAGGCGGGCAGCAGCATCAGCGCCGTGGTCATGTTGAACCAGCCGAAGGCCGTGCCCCGCAGGGCCGCCGGTGCCAGATCGGCCACCAGGGCCTTCTCCACCCCTTCGGTGGCGGCCATGAACAGGCCGTAGAAGCCGAACAGGGCGAACAGCCAGGGGCCGCCGCTGCCAAGCCCGGCCATCAGCAGATAGAAGAGGCCATAGGCCAGGTAGCCGCACCCCAGCACCCGCCGCCGCCCCACCCGGTCGGACCAGGCCGACAGGGGCGTGGAGGCCACCATCGCCACCGCTGATACGGCGGCCCACAGCAGAGGAATTCCGGCCTCTGGCACCCCCAGTTCCCGGGCCCGAAGCAGCAGGAACAGGTTGGAGGCATTGCCGGCGCTGAACAGGGCCACCACCACCAGGTAGCGCCGCAACTGCGGCGGCAGAGGCCCCGGCCACGCTTCGGGGCGGGCCGGTGCGATGGCCGCTGCGGTGAGTTGCGGGCCCGATGGCGGCACCGGCTCCCGCAGGGCCAGGGCCAGGGCCAGGCACAGGCCCCCCGGCAGGGCCGACCAGAGCAGGATCCTCTGCAGCGGCAGGTGGGCTGCCAGCAGGCCGGCGGCCGCGAGGGGGCCGATCACGGCCCCGGCGTTGTCCATGGCCCGGTGCAGACCGAAGGCGAGCCCCCGCTGGGTCGGTGCCACCGAGGCGGCCAGCAGGGCGTCCCGCGGGGAGGTGCGCAGCCCCTTGCCGGCCCGGTCCAGCAGGCGCAGCAGCAGCAGGCCCGGCCAGCTGGTCACCAGGGCCAGCAGGGGACGGGCCAGGGCAGCCAGGCCGTAGCCGCCCAGGATCCAGGGCTTCGCCCGGCCGGTGCGGTCCAGGATCACCCCGGAGAACAGCTTCAGCAGGCTGGCGCTGGCTTCGGCCAGCCCCTCGATCAGGCCAAGGGCCCGGGGCCCCGCCGCCAGCACCGTGGTGAGCACCAGGGGCAGCAGGGGATAGATCAGTTCGCTGGCGCTGTCGTTCACCAGGCTGATCAGGCCCACCAGCCAGACGTTGCGGGGCAGCCGTCCCAGTGCTTCGCGCCAGCCCACGGACGTCACGATGGCGACGGCCTGCCGCTGCGTCGGAGGAGCTCCTCAAGGGTATCGGCGGTGGCCGGAACGATCGAGCCGACGTCCCTAAACTGCGCCCAGCCGTCTGTAACCCCGTGCAGTTCAACGGAACCCTGGCCGACCTCCAGGCGCTGGTGCAGGGCCTGGGTTGCTCGGGCCACTGGGTGCATGAGGGGGCTTTCGAGATGCTGGTGATTGAGGACGGTGAATCCAACCTGCGGCTCAACTGGTGGCCGGGTTCCGGGGCGCTGATGCTGGTGGGGGATCCTGCCCAGAGGATGGATCTGGAGCAACGCCTTCGGGATGCCCTGGCCGCCCGCTCCTGATCCCACCTCTCTCCATCCCACCGTCAGTCCCTCACCAGCAGCTCCCGGGTGCCGCTGCGTCGCAGCAGATCCCCCAGCACCAGCAGGTCATTGCCGTGGATCAGGCCGATGCAGCCATCGGTGCCGCTGCTCCGCCCCCTCCCGGCACTGGGATCGTGGTGGATGCCCAGACCCTTGCGGGCGGTCGGGAATCCCGGTTCCAGGCCGATCCAGAGAAAGCGGCCGAGTTCCGCCGCGTCCGTCGGTTCGATGGGGGTGATCTCGGTGACGGCGTAACGGCCCCGCGGCAGGGGAGCCTGGCTGCCGAGCCGGTCCCTGTCCGCTCCCTGGCGTAGCACCCGTCCCACCAGGGCCTCGTAGGCCCGGGGCGGTTCTCCCGGGAGGCTCAGCTGCAGCTCCCAGATCGGATCTCCGGTGATCGGCAGTTGCCGGTCGGTCCGCACCAGCACCATCCGGCCTCCGGAGGGGAGCGGTGGCGGTGGCGAGATAGCTGGGGCGGCCATGGCGACGGACCCGCCTGCCCCCAGGCTCCAGCCCAGGGCCAGCAGGGCCACGGCGACGGGTCGCTTCAGGGTCGGGACGGGTTCCATGGCCCGTGTTACTGCCCCGCAACCGGCCCCACAAGGGTGGGCCGCCGCGACTGCCGCCTCAGTCCCCCTCGTCCCCGTCGCGGCGGATCGTCACCAGTGCCGGAGCGAACAGGAACACGGTGTCGCCGAGCCGCTCGGACTGACCGTCCATGGCGAAGACCCCTCCGGAGACGAAATCGATGGTCCGCTGGGCCTCTTCCGGCGCCATGGCACTGAGGTGGAGCACCACCGTCTTGAACTGCTGCACCGCCAGCACCGCATCCACAGCTTCCTCGAAGCGGGCTGGCGTCATCACCAGGACCTCATGAAACCAGCTGCCGAAGGGGGTTTCCATGGATACAGGTTGCCTCAGTCCGTCCTTCGCAGCCACCGGGCCGCCGGGCTGGTGCTTCCTTCAGCCAGTGATGGCGATGGCGTCAATCTCCACCCGGGCGCCCTTCGGCAGGGCCACCACCTGCACGCAGGCCCGGGCCGGAGCCACCCCCGCGTCGAACAGCTCGGCGTAGAGGGCGTTGACCCGGGCGAAATCGGCCAGATCGACCAGAAACACCGTGGTGCGAACCACCTGGGCAGGGGTGCAGCCGGCGGCGGCCAGCACGGCCTTCAGATTGCTCAGCACCTGGCGGGCTTCCGCCTCCACGTCGCCCCCGCCCACCATCGCCCCGCTCACCGGATCGAGGGCGATCTGGCCGGAGCAGTAGAGGACCCCACCCGCCAGCACGGCCTGGTTATAGGGACCCACAGGGGCCGGAGCGTCCGCGGTGTTGACCGCTTGCAACACGGGGCTGTGCCTTTGGTCACCTCCTTCGGCACTGGAACTCATGAAGGGAGACAATGCGGGACTGGGATCCTATGGCTTCTTCCATCACCTCCACCGCTGCCGCCACCCCCCCGGGGGACGTCACCGCAGGCCCACGGCGTGATCACGTCCGGCTTCACGACCTCTGGTACCGCTATCCCGGCCGTGAACCCTCGGCCTGGACCCTGCGGGGCATCGATCTCGAACTCGCCTCCGGCGAGCTTGTCGGTCTGCTGGGTCCCTCCGGCTGCGGCAAGACCACCCTGCTGCGGTTGATCGCCGGCTTCGAGCGCCCCGGAGGGGGCACGCTCATGATCGACGGTCGGATGGTGGCCGGCGTGGATCGTCATCTGCCCGCCGAGCGCCGCGGCGTCGGCATGGTGTTCCAGGACGACGCCCTCTTCCCCCACCTGGATGCCTGGCGCAACGCCTGTTTCGGCCTGCGCCGCGGCCAGGACACCCAGCGGGTGGCCTGGCTGCTGGAGCTGCTGGGCCTGACGGGGCTGGAGCGACGCTATCCCCATGAACTCTCGGGTGGTCAGCGCCAGCGTCTCGCCCTGGCCCGGGCCCTGGCGCCGGCACCCTCGGTGGTGCTGCTCGATGAGCCGTTTTCCAATCTGGATGTGGAGGTCAGGCTGCGGCTGCGCAGTGAGCTGCCGGCCGTGCTGGCCCGCTGTGGTGCCAGTGGGCTGATGGTGACCCACGATCCGGAGGAGGCCCTGGCGATCTGCGACCGGGTGGCGGTGCTCAACGATGGGGTTCTGCACCAGTGCGCTCCCCCCCGCCAGCTGGTGGATCACCCCGCCACCGCCTTCGTGGCCCGGTTCGTGCTGCAGGCCAATCTCCTGCCCGCCCGCTGGCGGGGACAGCGACTGCAGACGGACCTCGGTGACCTGGAGCCCGCAGCCGGCGGCGCTGCGCCCTCCCCGGTGGCCGGCGTGCCCGTGGATGACGCTCTGGCGGTGATGGCCAGCCCCCAGGCCCTGGCGTTCCTTCCCGACGAGGAGGGTCCCGCCTGGATCAGCGGCCGCGAGTTCCTGGGCAGGGAATGGCTGTATCAGATTCAGCTCGGTGATCAGAGGCTCAGGCTCAGGGCGCCCCTGGAGGACGACCATCCCCATGGCCGCCGGGGCTGGCTGCGGTTCCAGCCGGAAGCAGCGGCCCTGCTCTTTCCCGGCGGACTTCCCATGGTGGCGATGGCGGCCGAAACCCTCCACCAGGCTTCAGGGCAACCCATGAGTCCCCTCTCCCAGAGCTGACGTCCTAGCCCTGCCAGGCGTTCTTGCTTTGGCGCAGGGCGGCGAGTTCGGCGGCGTCCGTGGCCCGGACGAAAAGATTGCTGCGCCGCTCCTCGCCGATGCTGCTGGGAATGGTGGGCCGGCCCAGGGCGCGGGTTTCCAGCACCTGCCGCAGGCGTGCGGCGATGGCCCCGTCCTGGGGCCGCTCAGCCGTCGCCCAGCGCAGGTTGGCTTCGGTGTACTCGTGGGCGCACCAGACGCGGGTGCTGGCGGGCAGGGCCGCCAGGCGCCCCAGGGAGGCCCGCATCTGGGCCGGAGTTCCCTCAAACAGGCGGCCGCAGCCGCCGCCAAATAGGGTGTCGCCGCAGAACAGCTCCCCCTGATCGGGCAGGTGGTAGGCCACATGGGTCCGGGTGTGGCCCGGCACCTCGAGCACCTCCACCGGCTGGCCCAGCAGGCTGAAGCGGTCGCCGTCGGCCACCCCCCGGGTCTGGAACGGAATGCGGTCCCGGTCGGCCCGGGAGGCCACCACCTCCGCCCCGGGCCATTCCCGCAGCAGAGCAGGGGTGCCGCCGATGTGGTCGCTGTGGTGATGGGTCTGCAACACCGCCACCAGCTCCAGGCCTCGCTGCCGCAGCCAGGTGATCACCGGGGCGGCCACCGCCGGATCCACCACCGCTGCCCGGATGCCGTCGTGAAGCACAAAGAGGTAGTTGTCGTGCAGCACCGGCAGCAGCTCCACCTGCAGCGGGGCGCGCGGGGCGTCCGTGGCGTCATCCGGCATCGTTACAGTCCAGGTTCCTGCTTGTCTCCATGATCACCGCCGGCCAGCGGTCCCCGATCACCGTCGCCCTGGCCAAGGGCGCCCTGCTGAAGGATTCGGTGCGCCGTTTCCTCGCTGCCGGGCTCGATTTCTCCGCCCTGCTGGAGGAGGACAACCGCCTGCTGATGGTGCCGAGCCGCTGCGGCACCGCCCGGGCCCTGCTCGTGCGCAATGCCGATGTGCCGGTGTACGTGTCCTATGGCCAGGCCCAGCTCGGCGTGGTGGGGTACGACGTGCTGCGCGAGCACCAGCTGCCGGTGGCCCAGCTGGTGGACCTCGGTTTCGGCGGCTGCCGCATGGCGGTGGCCGTCAAGGCCAGCAGCGGCTATCGCCGGGCTGCGGATCTGCCGGCCCACTGCCGGGTGGCCAGCAAGTTCACCCGCTGTGCCGAAAGCTTCTTCGAGCAGCTCGACCTGCCGGTGGAGTTGATCCACCTCACCGGTTCGGTGGAGCTGGGCCCGATCACGGGCATGTCCGAGGCGATCGTCGACCTGGTGGCCACCGGCCGCACCCTGCGGGACAACGGCCTGGTGGCGATCGAAGACCTCTTCAGCAGCACCGCCCGGCTGATCGGCCACCCCCTGGCCCTGCGGCTTGATGACGGGGCTCTCCAGTCCCTGATCGAGCGGATCGGTGCCGTGGCCGCCGTGGCGCGATGAGCAGCCGTCTCGACCGCCAGCGGCTGCGCCGCCTGCTGCCCTACCTGGGCCGGGATCGCAAGCGCCTGCTGCTCACCCTGCTGCTGCTGATTCCCCTGGCCCTGGCGGCCTCGGTGCAGCCCCTGCTGGTGGGCCAGGCCATCTCCAAGCTGCGGGGCGAGCCGGTGCTCGCCTGGCTCACGCCCCTGTCGGTGCCGGTGGCCATGCGGCTGCTGGTGCTGCTGCTGCTGGGAGCGGTGCTGCTGCGCCTCTCCCTGCAGGGCACCCAGACCTACAACGTCCAGGTGGTGGGCCAGCGCCTCACCGCCCGCATCCGCGACGACCTCTTCCGCCACGCGATGGCCCTGTCGCTGCGCTTCCACGACCGCACCCCGGTGGGCAAGCTGCTCACGCGCCTCACCAGCGATGTGGACGCCCTTGCCGAGGTGTTCGGCAGCGGGGCCGTGGGGGTGCTGGCCGATCTGGTCACCCTGCTGGTGATCGGCGTCACCATGCTCTCCATCGAGTGGCGGCTGGGGCTGCTGCTGCTGGCCAGCCAGGTGCCGGTGACCCTGGGGGTGATCTGGCTCCAGAGTCGTTATCGCAAGGCCAACTACCGGGTGAGGGAGGAGCTGGGGCAGCTCAACGCTGATCTGCAGGAGAACCTCCAGGGCCTCGAGGTGGTGCAGATGTTCCGCCGTGAGGCCGTCAACAGCGAGCGCTTCTCCCGCACGACCGACGCCTACCGCAAGGCGGTCACCGGCACGATCTTCTACGACAGTTCGATCTCGGCCTTCATCGAGTGGGTGGCCCTGGCCGCCGTGGCCATGGTGCTGGCCCTCGGCGGCGCCATGGTCACCGGTGGGGCCATGGGCCTGGGCACCCTCACCACGTTCATCCTCTTCTCCCAGCGGGTGTTCGATCCCCTGCGCCAGCTGGCGGAACGCTTCACCCAGATCCAGGGGGGGCTGACGGCGGTGGAGCGCATCGGCGAGCTGCTGGAGCAGCCGATCGAGATCGCCGATCTGCCCACCAGTCAGCGCAGTGCCGCCGCCCTCCGTTCGGGTGGGCAACGCTTCA
Source organism: Synechococcus sp. CCY 9618 (assembly GCF_019038415.1). Lineage (GTDB taxonomy): Bacteria > Cyanobacteriota > Cyanobacteriia > PCC-6307 > Cyanobiaceae > Cyanobium. The sequence continues at coordinate 82,547 of NZ_JAFKRG010000048.1, forward strand.
GCCCGGGAGACGTGGAGTTCGAGAATGTCTCCTTCGCCTATCGCCCCGACGATCCGATCCTCACCGATCTCTCCTTTCGCATCGCCCCCGGGGAGCACGTGGCGATCGTGGGTCCCACCGGTTCCGGCAAGACCACGGTGATCCGGCTGCTGTGCCGCCTCTACGAACCCCAGCAGGGCACCATCCGCCTCGATGGGGTGGACATCCGCGAGCTGCCGATCGCCACCCTGCGCCAGCGGCTGGGGGTGGTGCTGCAGGACACGTTCCTGTTCAGCGGCAACGTGGCTGACAACCTGCGTCTCGATGCCAGCATCAGCGACGCTGACCTGGAGCGCCTCTGCGACGACCTGGGACTCGCCCCTCTCCTGGGTCGACTGGGTGATGGCCTGGCAACCGAGCTGAGGGAGCGGGGCGGCAACCTCTCCTCCGGGGAGCGCCAGCTGCTGGCCGTGGCACGGGTGGCGATCCGCGACCCCTCCGTGCTGGTGATGGACGAAGCCACGGCCTTCATGGATCCCTCCACCGAGGCCACCCTGCAGCGGGATCTGGACACCCTGCTGAGCGGGCGCACCGCCATCGTCATCGCCCACCGCCTCGCCACGATCGAGGCGGCCGACCGCATCCTGGTGCTGCGCCGCGGCCGCCTGATCGAGGAGGGCAACCACCGCGAACTGCGCGCCGTGGGAGGCCTCTACGCGCAGCTGGCCGAACTGCAGGAAAAGGGGCTGGCCACGCTCTGAAGACCGCTGCTCATGGCCGTCAAGGCCAGTTCGTCCTCGAGCCAGCTATCGATCAGAACCGCCAGTTTCCGAGGCTCCTGGAGCATCGGCAGATGTCCCAGCCCATCGAGGATCGCGAGCTGGTGGGCGAAGCCGTAGCCCGCCAGATGGCGAACGTAGCGGGGCTGCATCACCTGGTCGCGGCTGCCGGCGATCCACAGGCTCGGCACCGCCAGCGCGGCGGTGAGCCTGGGCAGCTGGCGAACGGCGCCCCGATTGGTGCTGCAGGCCAGCAGTCCGCGGGCGGCTCGGCTCTCGGCCAGCAGGGGGCTGCGGATCGCATCGGTGCCAGGCAGCTGCGCCACCCAGCCGGGTCGCCAGCGCAGGAAAGCGGATCCGCCACGGCGCACCTGGGCAAAGGGGCGCGGCTGGAAGATGCCTCCCCCAACGGCGATCTGCACCAGGCCGCGCAGCTGCTTCCCCAGCAGGGGCGCCGCATGCAGGGCCACGCTGCCCCCCAGGGAATGGCCCAGCAGCACCACCGGTCGGCCATCGGCCTCCAGCAGCGTGGCCTCCGCCAGCCAGCGGCCGTAGCTGGCCAGACTGCACTGAAGCCCCCGGGGCCGGTCGCTGCCGCCGAAGCCGGGCAGGTCGGGGCACCAGAGGGACCAGCGGGGGGCCAGTTCCCGCTGCAACGGTTGCCACAGCCGGCCCGCCAGCAGCCAGCCGTGGATCCCCACCAGCAGGGGGGGAGGCATCGCCCCTGGATCCCGGATGTCCTGGGGCCGATCGGAACTGGCGGAGGGGACGCTCAGGGCGATCGATGGAGATCAGGAACCCACCCTGCCGCAGCCGGGCCCACATCCGTCAGGATCTTCAGAACGCGTAGTCCCGTCCGTGCCCGAGACCCTCCCGCTGATGGCCGATCTGTACGGCCCGGGCCATCGCCTCTGCACCACCCCCAATCCCCAGCTGGAACTGGTGCTGAGCCAGACCAGGCCCATCGATCTGATCGAGCTGGAGGCCCTGTGCGATGCGGTCGGCTGGAGCCGGCGCCCCCTGCGCCGGGTGCGCAAGGCGCTCCAGCACAGCCTGCTGCAGGTGGGGATGTGGCGCCACGATGCCCGCCTGCCCCGGCTGGTGGGGTTCGCCCGCTGCACCGGGGACGGCGTGGTGGAGGCCACCGTCTGGGACGTGGCGGTGCACCCCCGCTACCAGGGGGCGGGCCTGGGCAAGGAGCTGATGGACTATGTGCTGGAACAGCTGCGTTCCATGGGGGTCGACCGGGTGAGCCTGTTCGCCGACCCCGACGTGGTGGGGTTCTACGCCGCTCAGGGCTGGGAGCTGGAGCCCTCCCAGCGGCGCTGCGCCTTCTGGTATGCCCCCTGAACGGCTGGCGGGTAGTAGCGGGCAGCCAGCTCCTCCGCCGGAGTGCCGCGGCGCCAGTCCCGGCGCAGCCGGGCATTGGCCAGCACCGTCTGCCACACCCCCAGCCGCTGCCAGCGCCGGCCGTTCACCCGCAGGGCCGGCGCCAGGCTGCGGACCCTGGCCCGAAGCCGCAGCCGCTGCATGAATTCCAGGTCTTCCATCAGCGGCAACGGGGCGATGCCTCCGGTGCCGTCATGGAGTGCTCGGGCCAGCAGCAGCCCCTGGTCGCCGTAGGGAAGCTGGCGCCAGCGGCTGCGCAGCGCCACCGCCAGTTCCACCAGGCGCAGGGCCGGATCGCCGGCGTCGATGCGGAGCCGGAAGGCCCAGGCGCTCTCCTCGCCGGCCCTGATGGCGGCGGTCACGGCGGACGCCCACCCCGGCGGCAGGCGCACGTCGCCATGGAGCAGCAGCAGCCAGGGCGCCGTACTGCGGGCCACGCCGATGGCCAGCTGGCGGCCCCGTCCGCCGCCCATGTGAATCACTTCGGCGCCGGCCAGGGCCGCCAGGTGGGGGGTGCCGTCACTGCTGCCGCCATCCACCACCAGCACCTGCCTCACCAGGGCGGGGGCCGTGGCCAGATCCGCCAGCAGGGAGGGCAGGCATCCGGCCTCGTCGCGGGCGGCGATCACCACGCTCAGGGGCGGAGTCATCGCCACGGGGTCAGATCACAGGGCCGGTCGAGATCGTTGCGTTCGGCCAGCAGGGCCATGCTCAGGCCGGCCCGCCGCGCCTGGACCAGGGTCTGCTCCAGCACCCGGGCACTGCCCCAGTCGATGCCGGAGAAGATCTGGGGGGTGGCCTGGCGGCGACCGATCAGCCAGTATCCCCCGTCGCTGGCGGGCCCCAGCACCAGGGAAGCCTGCTCGAGGGCGCCGAAGGCCGCGACCAGATCACCGGCCGTGAGCTCCGGCAGATCACTGCCGATCACCACCACCGCCGCCGCCCCCTCCCGGCAGCCGCGCAGCACCTGACGCTGCATGCGCAGTCCCAGGCTGCCGGGGCCCTGGGCCACGACCCGGTCAACGCCCAGCCCGGCGCCCCAGCGGGCCGCCGCCCTTGGCCCCAGGCCACTGGTCGCCAGCACGACAGTCAGGCCCCGGCCGGGGTCGTCGCCCGCCATGGCGAGGGATCGGCGTGCCTCGGCGGCCGCCGCCACCCCGTGTTGGGTGAGGCGGGCCTGGATGGCTGCGGCCCGGGCGCGGCCCACGCCGGGAACCAGACGGCTCTTGCAGCGCCCCGGCGCGGGCCAGCGGGCCATCATCACCAGCTGGGGCGGCCCCATGCCTGCGGCCCTGGGCCCCGTCAACCCTCCCGCGGCAGTTCGGCGGGGCGAACGGTGAGGTTCTGGGTTGCGCCATCCCGCCGCACCGTGATGGTGAGCGGCTGGCCCACCTGGCCCCGGTCCACCGCCAGCTGGACCTCCGAGGCATTCTTCACCGCCTTGTCGCCCACTTTCTCGATCAGGTCGCAGGGCTTGAGGCCTCCGCGGGCCGCGGGGCTGTTCGTCATCACCTCGACCACCACCACACCGTTCACCTCCGGCAGCCGGCATTCGCTGGTGGTGGCGTTGATCTCCTTGGCCAGCTGGGGGGTGAGGGCCTGGAGGCGCACGCCGATGTAGGGATGGCTGGCGTAGCCCCGCTCGAGGATCTGGGAGGCGATCAGACGGGCCGTGTTGATCGGGATCGCGAAGCTCAGGCCCGCCCCCGGCGCCTGGCGGATGGCGGTGTTGATGCCGATCACCTGGCCGCGGTCGTTGATCAGTGGCCCGCCGCTGTTGCCGGGGTTCACGGCCGCGTCGGTCTGGATGTAGGGCACCCGCTGGCCCTCGCCCACGGCGTTGGTGCGCTGGATGGCACTGATGATCCCGGCGGTCACGGTGTTGTCGAGGCCGAGGGGGTTGCCGATGGCGATCGCCCATTCCCCCGGCCGCACCTTGTTGGAATCCCCCAGGGTGGCGACCGGCAGCTTGGAGGCCACCACCTTCACCACCGCCACGTCAGTGAGGCGGTCGGTCCCCAGCACCTTGCCAATGAAGCTGCGGCCATCGGGCAGGGTCACGCTCACTTCGCTGGCGCCCTCGACCACATGGGCGTTGGTGAGCAGCACCCCGTCGGAGCGGGTGATGAAGCCCGATCCCTGGCCCTGCTGCTGCTGGATGGCGGGCCCCCGGCCGAAGATCCCCCCCAGGGGGTTCACGGTCCGCTTGACCGTGTCGATCCGGACCACGGCCGGACCGGCCTTCTCGACCGCATCCACGATCACCGAGCTGCTGGGCTGCAGGGTCGGCACCGGTACCGCGTCGCTGATGCGGGGCTGCTCCGGCTGGGGCAGCCCCGGCAGGGAGAGGCGGGTGGCGGCGCAGGACGTCAGCAGGCCTGCCGCGGCCGCTGTCAGGGTGAGGCGGGACAGGAAACGGGGCTGAACCATCGGAACCTGATGGGCGTCGCTGGGGGCTTCATTAAAGACGGACGGGCGGGCCCGGCATGCCTATATTCAGCGATCGCGTGGTGGGCTCCCGGTGCAGCAGGGTGATCAGCTGTGGCACCGAGTGAGCCAGGATCTGCAGGCCAGGCTCAGCAAGCCCACCTACGAAACCTGGATCCGGCCCGCCCGGTGCCGCAGCTTCGGGGGGGATCTCCTGCTCCTGGAGGCGCCCAACAGCTTCGCCTGCGGCTGGCTGCGCAAGAACTATCTGGTGATGATCGCCGCGGTGGCCAGCGAACATGCCGGCCGTCAGGTGCGGGTGGAGGTGGAGGTGGCCCCTGATGCCGAACCGCTGCCGGCCGCCCTCGAGACCGTCGCCGCCACCGGGGGTGGATCCTCTGCCGCCACCGGTGCGCCCGAGCGCCTCACCCCCGCCCCGGCGTCGGGCGCGGGGCGCTCGGGTGCAGGAGGGACCAGCGGTGGCGGCGCCCGGGCCGCGGCGAGCCTGTTCCGCCCAGGCGCCGGCCTCAACGCCCGCTATGTGTTCAACCGCTTCGTGGTGGGGGCCAACAGCCGCATGGCCCATGCCGCCTCCCTGGCGGTGGCCGAGGCCCCCGGCCGGGAGTTCAACCCCCTGTTCATCTGCGGGGGCGTGGGACTGGGGAAGACCCACCTGATGCAGGCCATCGGCCACTACCGGCTTGAGATCGATCCGGAAGCCCGGGTCTTCTACGTCTCCACCGAGACCTTCACCAACGATCTGATCCAGGCGATCCGCAAGGACGGCATGCAGGCCTTCCGCGACCGTTACCGAGCGGCCGATCTGATCCTGGTGGATGACATCCAGTTCATCGAGGGCAAGGAGTACACCCAGGAGGAGTTCTTCCACACCTTCAACGCCCTTCACGAGGCCGGACGCCAGATCGTGATCGCCAGTGACCGCCCCCCCAGCCAGATTTCCAGGCTGCAGGAGCGGCTCATCTCCCGCTTCTCCATGGGCCTGATCGCCGACATCCAGGTTCCTGACCTGGAGACCCGCATGGCGATCCTGCACAAGAAGGCTGAAGCGGAGCAGATGGCTCTGCCCCGGGAACTGATCCAGTACATCGCCGGCCGTTTCACCTCCAACATCCGTGAACTGGAGGGCGCCCTCACCCGGGCGGTGGCCTTCGCCTCGATCACGGGCCTGCCGATGACCGTGGAATCGGTGGCGCCGATGCTCGACCCGGTCGGCAACGAGGTGGCAGTGACCCCCCAGCAGGTGCTGGAGAAGGTGGCCGAGGTGTTCGAGGTGGGCATCGATGAGATGCTCAGCCCCAGCCGTAAGCGGGCCGTGAGCCAGTCCCGCCAGGTGGGGATGTATCTGATGCGCCAGAACACCAGTCTTTCCCTACCGCGCATCGGTGAGGCCTTCGGGGGGAAGGATCACTCCACGGTGATGTATGCGGTGGAGCAGGTGGAGAAGAAGCTCAGCAGCGATCCTGTGCTGGCCCGGCGGGTGCAGCAGGTCCGCGATCTGCTGCAGATCGCCTGCCGGAAACGCCGCTGAGCGTCAGCCTGCGCCGGTGAGTGGGCGGGCCGGATCCAGCCCCTCCACCTCGCCGTGGAACACGCGGCTGGCGGTGATGTCCTCCGCTTCGATCGTCATCAGGTCGGTCTTGGTGAGGGCCTGGCCCATGCCGCTGAACAGCCGGTTCGCCTGGCGCATGCGGGCCCGGTCGATGGCGTTGCGGATGGAGCGGGCATTGGCGAAGAAGGGCAGTTGCATGCGTCGCTGGATGTATTCGGCGAAGGCGGCACCGGCCTCCTGGCTGAAGCGGTAGTTCTCCGCCGCCAGGATCAGCTGGGCGATCGCCAGCAGTTCCGGCGCGGTGTAATCGGGGAAGTCGATGTGGTTGGCCACCCGCGAGGAGAGCCCGGGGTTGCTCTGGTAGAAGATGTCCATCCGCTCCTTGTAGCCCGCGAAGATCACCACCAGATCGTTGCGGTTGTTCTCCATCACCTGGAGCAGAATTTCGATCGCCTCGGCGCCGTAGTCCCGTTCGTTCTCGGGCCTGTAGAGGTAGTACGCCTCATCGATGAACAGCACGCCGCCCATCGCTTTCTTCAGCATCTCCCTGGTCTTGGGGGCGGTGTGACCGATGTACTGGCCCACCAGATCGTCGCGGGTGGCCGTCACCACGTGGCCCTTGCGCACGTAGCCAAGGCCGTGGAGGATCTTCGACATGCGCTCCGCCACCGTCGTCTTGCCCGTGCCGGGTCGGCCGGTGAACGACATGTGCAGGCTGGGGGGAGCGGTGTCGAGGCCCACCTGGGTGCGGGCCCGGTTGATCACCAGCAGCGCCGCGATCTCCCGGATCCTGGCCTTCACCGGGCGCAGGCCGATCAGCTCCCGGTCGAGTTCATCCAGCACGTCCTTGATGCCGGAGGCGTCGTAGGCCGCCCGCAGATCCACCAGCCTGTCGTCCTCCGGCCCGGCCGGGGCCCCCTGAGCGGCCGTGGCGCCGCTAGAGGAGTCCATCGATGGCGCGGGCGAAGGTTTCCTCCGTTTCGCCGATGGGGTCCTCGTCGGCCTCGGCGCGCACGGTGAGGTTCACATAGGTGCGGCCGAAGCTGATGTCTGGAAAGCGGCCCTCCTGCTCCGAAAGACCGTTCAGCCGTTCCAGGAACGTGCGGGTGCGTTCATAGTCGTCGAACTCGATGCGGCGCTCGAGCCGATCAGGACGGGGCCGTCGGGTCCAGGGCTGATCCATGGTTCCGACCCTAGATCAGCCCGGATCGTCCAGGCAGTCGGTGCGGGCGACGCAGAGCCGCTCGGCCCAGGCGGCCGCGTAGGTCCGGTTCGCCTCCCGCTGGGCAGGGTCGGTGCCTGAGAGCGGGTGGGGAAAGGTGCCGGCGATGGCGGCATTGGTGACGCAGAACATCGCCTTCTGGAAACTCATGCAGATCTTCACACGCATGTCGCCTTCGCCCCGGGTGACGCCCAGATACCACTGGCGCAGGCGCTCCGGCAGGTGTCGGTACATGTCCTGCATCAGCAGGCTGGGGGGGATCCCCGAGCCCATCGTCGGCAGGGGGTCGGCGTAAAGGGCGCCGTAGGTGAACTTGGCCAGGTCGGGGGAGATCTGCTGGGCCTGGGCGTTGAAGGAGACAGTGCCCAGGAAGGGGGTGCCGCGCAGGAACACCGCCTCCACGTAGGGCACCGCCACATCGGCCAGAAAGGAGAGCCCGGCCTCGGGTGGCAGCACCCAGAAGCGATCGCCGCCGATCTCGACCGCGTAGGTGATCGGAGCCCCCGCAGCCGCCACCAGACCGTCCTTCAGGAACGTGACCAGGGTGGGAATCGAGTTCACCTGTCCGTCCCGCTCGGCCCGGGCCAGATCGATGAACAGGTCGCTCATCACCCGCCAGAACTGGCCGAGGGCATGGGTGGTGGCGGCCGAGCGGATCAGTTCGGCCAGGAACTGGGGGAACAGGGGGTTGAGCGCCGCCAGCAGAGGATCACGGCCGGTCTTGCGGGCCACGATCGCGGCGCAGTTCACGGCGAAGGCCTCGCTGTCGAGGTAGGCATCCAGGCCACCGGTGCCGTGCCAGAGCATGGCCTTCTGGCAGTACTCGGCATATTCGAAGTTGATCCGGTCGTGGATCAGGTGCCTCCAGATCTTCGCCGGGCTGTGGTCGCCGTCGAGGAAGCGGAACACCGGGAAGGGATTCAGGAACTGCTTCTCGGCCTGGTAGATGAGATTGATGCTGTAGGCATCCAGCACCTCGCCATAGCTCTCCAGCACATCCACCACCTGGAGGAGATGGTCGGGTGTGTCCGCCAGCAGGGTGCGGCCCGCCAGCAGGGTCTCCACCAGGTCGTCGCGACCGGGCATGCCGCCGTTGTAGGTGAGGGGCGGTTTGGGGGAGCGCGGGGCGGCGGTCATGGCAGCAGCCCTCCGGCCTGCAGTCCGGCCACCACGGCCGGCAGCTGGGCCATGGCGGTGGTCGTCTGTTCACTGACGCGGCCCAGGCCCAGAGGCACCAGGCCGAGGGCGATCACCCCGGTGGCCAGGGCCATGGCGGGAAGGGTCTCGCGCAGAGCCACCCCGGGCAGCCGCACCTCCAGCCGGGCATCGGCCACGGGATCACCCGGTGGGGTGACGGCCAGGCGGCCGAAGAAGGCCCGGTTGACCAGCAGCAGGAAATAGACCGCGGTGAGACCGGAGCCCACCATGCACAGCAGGGTGGCCAGGGGGAAGGCGGCCAGGCTGCCCCGGAACACCAGGAACTCGGAGATGAAGCCGGCCATGCCCGGCATGCCGGCACTGGCCATCACCCCGAGGATCATCAATGTGCCCGTGAAGGGCAGACCCCGCTCCGGGTTGAGCAGGCCTCGCAGCACCTCCAGGTCGCGGGTGCGGGTCTTGCGATACACCACCCCCACCAGCAGGAACAGCAGGGCGGAGATCAGCCCGTGGCTCACCATCTGGAACACGGCTCCGAGCATGCTCACGGGGGTGGCGGCGGCCGCTGCCAGCAGGATGTACCCCATGTGCCCCACCGAGCTGTAGGCCACCATCCGCTTCATGTCCCGCTGGGCGATGGCTGCCAGGGAGCCGTAGAGCACAGACACCGCCGCCCAGCCCGCCAGCCAGGGGGACAGCAGCGCCCAGGCCTCCGGAAACAGGCCGAGACAGAACCGCAGCAGACCGTAGGTGCCCAGTTTCAGCAGCACCCCCGCCAGCAGCACCGACACCGGCGTGGAGGCCTCTGTGTGGGCGTCGGGGAGCCAGGTGTGGAAGGGCACCAGGGGAATCTTGATCGCAAAACCGATCAGCAGCGCCCCGAGCAGCACCAGCTGGGTGCCCATGCCCAGCTGGGCGCTGGTGACCGGGGTGATGCTGAAATCGGCCTGGCCGGTGAACAGGGACAGGCCCAGGAAGGCGCCCAGGATCAGCACACCCGAGACCGCCGTGAAGATCAGGAACTTGGTGGCGGCGTAGCCCCGGTTGGCGCCTCCCCAGATGGAGATCAGCAGCCAGAGGGGAATCAGCTCCAGTTCATAGAACAGGAAGAACAGCAGCAGGTTCTCCGACAGGAACGCTCCGTTCACCGCCCCGCTGATCCCCAGCAGCAGGGCGAAGTACAGCCGGGGTCGCTGGCTCAGGTCGCGGGTGCAGATGCCCGACACCAGGGTCAGGGCGGTGTTGACCAGCACCAGGGGCATGGCCAGGCCATCCACCCCCAGGCGGTAGTCCAGGCCGATGCTGTCGACCCAGGCAAAGGATTCCTGCAGTTGCATGCCCGCCTCCGAGGGATCGAAGGCCAGCAGGACCCGCAGGCTCCAGAGAAGTTGCAGACCCAGCAGGGCCAGGGCGGCGCGGCGGATGCGCTCGGTGGCCAGGTCCCCAGGCCAGCAGAGCAGGCCGAGGGCACCGGCGAAGGGAATCAGCAGCAGGGCGCTCAGCATGGTTCGATCAGCCCCCCAGCCAGGCGAGGCTGCCCACCAGCAGCACGATCGCCACCGCCATGGTGAACACGTAGGTCTGCAGGCGGCCGCTCACCCCCAGCTTGAGGCTCTGGGCCGATCCCATCGAGACGTCGGCGATGCGGTTGACCAGCCCGTTCACCACCAGTTGATCAAAGCCGTCGGTGATCCGGGCCATGCCGGCGACGAAGGCCACGATCGTGGCCCGGTAGATGCGGTCGGTGTAGAAGTCGAAGGCCAGCAGGTCCTGCAGGGTGCGCACGGGCTGGGGCAGGGAGCGGGACCCGAAGGCCGCGAGGGGCAGCAGGCTGCCCGCCAGCACCCCGGCCGCCCCGCTGGCCAGGAGCATCAGGGTCGTGGTGGCTGAGAAGGCGCCGATGCCGGGGACCCGGTCGATGCGGGCCATCACCAGGGGGGTGAGCAGCACCAGCACCGAGACGCTCACCATCGGCAGGGCCATCAGCCAGTTCACCTCCGGCGCCCGGCGCGTCTTGGGGTGGGCGGAGCCCAGGAACACCTGGCGGTAGACCCGGGTGAGGTTCAGGGCGCTGAGCCCGTTGGTGAGCAGCACCACGGCGGCGAAGAACGGCGCCCTGGGGGTCAGACCCTCCACCATCAGGCCGAAGCTCCAGAAGCAGCCCAGGGGCAGCAGGCCGGTGAGGCCGGCGGCCCCGGCCAGGAAGGCCGTGGTGGTGGCGGGCATGCGCGGAGCCAGGCCGCCCAGTTCGGTGAGGTCCTGGCAGTTGGTGGTGGCGATGATGCTGCCCACGCTCATGAACAGCACGGCCTTGGCCACCGCATGGGAGAAGAGCAGCAGCAGGGCGATGAAGGGCTGCTGCAGGGCGATCGCCACGAACACCAGTCCCAGGTAGGAGGTGGTGGAGTAGGAGCAGGCCCGCTTCAGATCCACCTGGGCGATTGACACCAGGGCGCCCCCCACGGCACTGATCGTGCCCACCACCAGAAGCACATCGATCGCCACCGGGGAGATACGCAGCAGGGGCATCACCTTCAGCAGCACCACTGCGCCGCAGGTCACCACCACTGAGTTGCGCAGGATCGACGCCGGGTTGGGGCCTTCCATGGCCTCATCCAGCCACAGGTGCATCGGGAACTGAGCGCACTTTCCCATGGGCCCGGCGATCAGCCCCAGCCCGATCAGGGTGGCCCCCAGGCCGGGCAGGCTGTTGTTCGCCGACCAGGCGTAGAGATCGTTGAATTCCAGGGATCCGGCCCATGCCGAAAGGGCCACCACGCTCATCAGCAGCAGCACATCCCCCACCCGCTTGGTGAGGAAGGCATCGCGGGCGGCGGTGACCACCAGGGGCTGGGCGTACCAGAAGCCCACCAGCAGATAGGTGGAGAGGGTGAGCATCTCCAGCAGGAAGTAGCTCATGAACAGGTTGCTGCTCAGCACCACCCCGGCCATGGCTCCCTCGAAGAAGCCCACCAGGCCATAGAAGCGGGCCAGGGACCATTCCTTGTCGAGGTACCCGAGGGCGAACACCTGGCCCACCAGACTCATGACGGTGACCAGCTCCAGGGCCGCCAGGTTGGTGAGGGAGAGGTCGAAGCCGATGCGCAGATCCAGATCCGCCGCGGCGAACCAGCCGATGTCCAGATGCTGGGGACCCAGGGCCAGCACCGCCCGCAGCACCACGGTGCCGTGGATCACCGACAGCAGGGTGACCAGCAGGTTGAGGTAGGCCGCGGGCCTGGGGCCGTTGCGTTTCACCCAGCCCGCCGCCCAGGGCACCGACAGCACCATGCCGGCGAAGCCATAGAGGGGAATCAGCCAGCTGAGCTGGATCGACAGGGGAAGGGTGTCGGCCAAGGGGGGTGGGACGTCAGAAGGTGGCCCTTTGCAGGGACCTGGCCTGGGCGGTGCCGAGGCTGGCGAGCCAGGCACCGAGCTCCTCCCCATGGTGCTGTTCTTCCTGCAGGAGCGCGCGGAAGAAGGATTCATTGTTGCCGTCGCCGATCAGCAGGCAGAAACGCACCGATTCGGCGTAGTGCTGGATCAGATCCTGCTCGAGAACCCCATCCAGGCGCAGCAGACCTTCCAGGTCGGGGGCATGGCCCACGGGCCGCAGCTGGGAGGCGGCTGGGGCCACCCCCAGCTGGAGCATGCGCTGGACGAGACGCTCGGCGTGCTGCATCTCCTCCACCGTTTCCCGGCGGAAGCGTTCGGCGGCGGCGGCGTCGCCCCAGAGCTCCACGAGGGAAGCCTGGGTCATGTACTGCTGCACGGCGGACAGCTCCAGGCTCAGCGCGCGGCCCAGGTAGCCGAGGACGCGCGGATGAACGGCGTCCATGGGCCTCAGCTCCGGCGGCTGACGCCCGAGGCGGCCAGGGCCGGCTCCACCTCGCTGTGGGGACGGGCGATGATGTGGGCGGCCACCAACCCGTCGCCGACCCGCTCGCAGGCATCGGCCCCGGCCCGGACGGCGGCGTTCACGGCGCCGGTTTCACCCCGCACCATCACGGTCACGTAGCCGCCGCCCACGAACTCCCGGGCGATCAGGGTGACTTCGGCGGCCTTGGTCATGGCGTCCGCGGCTTCGATGGCCGGCACCAGGCCACGGGTTTCGATCAGGCCGAGGGCGATGCCGTGGATGGTGGGGGCCATGGAAGGGGTTCGGGGAGTGGGGTTGGGGGGTGGGGTGCCGGTGCCACCGGCGCTGCGGGCGGTGACGCCGGCGGTCCGGCCCGGCTGACGGCCCGCCGGGCTGGAGCGGGCAGCCCTGGGGGCTCGGGTGGTCCGGGCCCTGGCCGCCGGCTTGCTGTCTGCCGGTGCCGGGGGCAGGGCCGGTGGTCCGGTCCCCGCCGGCTTCTCCGCAGAGGTGTCCGCCGGTTTGTCCGGCGAGGTGGCCGCCGCTGTCGCGGGTTTGCTGGCGTCGGGACCGGTGCGAGGGGTGCGGCTGGCCATGGGACGGGGTTGCAGAGGAGGGGTGAAGGAACGGGTGGAATCGAAGGCTCACCGCTCAGGGGGCGGCGCCTGGCCTGGCCTACCCGTCCGGTTCCCAGAAGTCGATGATGCCGCCGATGGTGAGATCGGTGTGCGTCTCCGGGATGCCGCAGGCGAAGCGGGCGGCGGAACCGCTGGCGGTGAACACCCAGTTGCCGGGGGAGGCCCCCACCGGATCCACCGCGACGCTGAGCTTGCCCTTGACGCTGCGCAGCACCCGCAGGTTCCAGTGCTCGAGCCCTGGCACCCGCTGGGAGCAGATCAGGGAACCGGTGACCTGCATGATCTCCATCAGGCCGCTCCTCCCGGAGGCGTGGCCGGCTTGCCGGCCTCCGGATCCCAGTGGTCGATGATCCCCACGATCGTCAGGTCGCTCGGATACGACTTGCTGCCGGCCGCTTCCCGGGCGGCGGAGCTGCCGACGCAGATGACCCAGTCGCCGGGGATGCAGCCCACCGCGTCGACCGCCACCTTCTGGGTGCTGCCATCGAGCACCACCTGCAGGTGCTTGTGCTCGAAATCGGGGATGCGGTTGGTCGAGACCAGGGGCTTGACCACCTTGCAGATCAACATGGTCAGTGCCCCCCGGGGGTGGTGAGGGTGATGGTGGAACCTACCGCCTCGGCGGGGGTGTGACGCCCCTGGTCGCGAACGGTGAGCAGGGCGTGGAGCAGGCCCTGGGCGAAGAGCTCGGGATAGCGGTTCTCGATCGCCTCCTGCACCCTCTGGGCATGGCGCACCGCCCGCTCCCGGGCACCCGGCACCTTGCCGTTGTAGTCGAAGCGCACCACCACGGGCACGGGCAGGCCTCGCGTCACGTTGAGCCCCTTGAAGATCTTCACCCCCACGTCCATGTCCGGGGCGCCCTCCTCGACGGTGTCCATGTAGGCGAAGTACGTGAGGTTGCGCAGGTGGATCTCCTTGAAGCCGATGCCGACACCGATGAAGCGCTCGGCATGGCCGGCATCGGTGTAGCGGCCGTCGTGGTACTCGCGGACGTAGTCGATCTGGGAGATGTTCTGCTCCAGCAGCCTGGCGATCAGGCGCACCATGCCGGGATCGGGGGCGCTGGCCGCCGCCGCTTCCACCTGCCGCAGGATCTGGGCCCGGGCCTCTTCGGGGTGGAGGTGGCGCGTCGCCTCATAGACCGAAGCCGCATCCAGCCACTGATCCAGGCGGGTGCTGCCGTCCATGCCGGGCACGTGCACCCGGATGGCGTCGGTGTCGGTGTCGATGCCCAGCAGCAGCAGGTCGACGGAGGCGCCGCAGCAGAAGCTGTTCTCCACCGCCTGCTGGAAGTCCATCAGCCGCTGGCGGCCGCAGCTGGCCGCCAGGGCGTCATCACTGCCGTGGGCGGCGCAGCCCTCGTGGGCGGGGTCGATGGAACTGAAGTGGTAGAGCACCACCTTGAGGTAGCGGGTGTCCGCGTGGGCGGGGTTGGGAACCCCCTCCCGGTAGCGATGGTGTTCGGTCTTGACCCAGCGGTTGACGGTGTTCTCGACGTCGAACAGGGCACCGGCATGGGGACGCCGCCGCACGGAGCTGAACGGCAGGCGCAGGGCGAAGGCGATGGCGTGGGCGAGGCGACCGTCGGCGCAGGGGGTCACATCCAGCAGGTGAAAGCCGCAGGAGAGCAGGAAGGCGTTGAACTCCTCCGCCGCCGGGCTGCCGGGCTGGCCGGCCAGGGGATCGTCGCGGAAGAAGCCGTCGCTGGTCTGCTCGTAGGCCTCGAACACGCACCAGGCGAACAGGGTGCGCATGTCGAGCTGGCTCACCCAGGCCTGCTCCAGGATCGGCACGGGCAGGCTGTAGCCCAGTTCCGCCTGGGCCAGGGCCTGGGCCCGCTCGATGAAATCATCCTCGTGCTGCAGGGCCGACAGCCGCTTCAGCACCGGCACGATCCGGTCGAAGGCGTCCTTGACGCCCCGGTCGTAGGCCTCCAGGGCGGCGTTCGCCGCCGGATCGGTGAGCGGGTGGAGGCTGGCGGCCCCGTGGCCGAGCCGCACCGCCGCCAGCCGCCGGGACAGATCGGCGCCACCGGAAGCGGTGGGCCGGCGCCGGGGAGCGCTGGGGGCGAGGGGGCGGGCCGTGGGGACCGGGCGGCGGGGCATCGGGGGGGTCAGCCGCGGGCGCCGCCGGACACCGTGATCAGCGAACCGGAATTGGTGCTGCCACTGGAGCCGGTGATCTTGTTGGTGGGTTCGGGCAGGGTCTCGTTGCGCTTGGGCTGGAGGCCCGGCATCGCCGACATCGGGCCGCCGCGGCTGGGGTTGCGGCGACGGGCCGAGGCCCCTTCGGTGCCGGTGACGTGCTTGCCGCGATCCCAGTCGTCGCCGGTGATGTTGAGGCCGGCGGAGATGCCCTCGCCGGTGACCCGGGAGGTGGGACGGGCGTCCTCATCCACCGTGACGGCGGGCGCCGGCGGGTGCATGCGGACCCTCTCGGGCCCGCGCCGGTCGAAGCGGAACTGCTCGGTGCCGGTCACCTTGTCGGCCGCCATGTCGAAGGGGCCGGTGATGCGGTTGCCCTGCTCGTAGCTGTTGCCGGTGACGCCGCCGGAACGCTGGTTGGCGGTCTGGGCGGCCCGGGCAGGCGACTGGACGCTGAACTGCTGCCAGGGCTGGCCGGTGAGGGGCTGGGGGAAGTCGGCGTCCTGGCTGGTGGCGGCTCCGCAGGCTTCGGCCAGCTGGTCGCCACCGATGTAGGGGGTGCCGGTGATGTCCTCGCAGGCGCCCCGCTCGGCACCGGTCATGACGCCGCCGATGCCCGGCTGGATGCCGCTGAGCCGGGGTCCCGGGGTGCCCATGCGGGCGGGAGTGCGCTGGCGGATCTCGGACAGGCGGTCGGAGGCGCACCAGGTGCCGGCCTGCTCCAGGCCGGCGTAGGGGGTGCCGGTGACGGCCTTGCAGGTGCCGGGCTCATCGCCGGTCACCTTCTCGGAGCGGCCGGTGCGGGTGCCGCTGATCACCATCGACTTGTTGGTGATGCTGAAGCCCACCTTGGGTGCCTCCGGTGCCGGCGTGGTGCCGCAGAAGCCTTCGTACTGCTGAGTTCCGATGTACTCGTCGCCGGTGACCATGCGGCAGCTGCCCGGCTCGTCGCCGGTGACGTGCTCGCTGCGGCCCACGTGGGTGCCGGTGATGCCCGTGCCCCGCAGGGTGTGCAGGCTGCTCACCTTGGTGGGGACCCGGCCGGGCACCTGGGACTGGTCGCCCACGTACTGGGTGCCGGTGAGCTGGCGGCCGGCGCCGGATTCGTTGCCGGTGACCCGCTCGGAGCGCTCCACCATCACGCCGGAGACGGGACGGCCGGCGCTGGTGCGGGTGAGTCCGACCTTGCGCGGGGAGGGGGTGGCCTCCCCGCACCAGGCGGCGCTCTGGTTGGCGGAGATGTATTCGGTGCCGGTCACGTTCTTGCAGGTGCCGGGCTCATCGCCGGTGACCTTCTCGGAACGGCCCACTTCGTTGCCCGTGACCCGGTTGCCGTGGCTGGTGGCGCTCACCCGCACCTTGGCGGGCTGGAGCGGGGGGGGCTCGTTCTGGCAGAAGGTGCGGAAGATTTCGGCGCCGAGGTAGTCGGTGCCGGTGATCGGCCGGCAGGTGCTGGCCTCGTTGCCGGTGGTCTTGGCGGAGCGGTTGGCCTGGGTGCCGGTGACCACCTGGCCCCGGACCGTTTCGCTGACGCCCACCTTCCAGTGGGCATCGGCGGCGGCGTCGATCTTGGCCTGGCCGCGGCGGGGGCCGGTGGGGCGGGTGCCGCCGCTGCGGGCGCAGCCCGCGGAACCCACCTTGCACTTGAGCTCCCGCACCTTCTGGGCCAGCTCGCGGCTGCTCATGTCCGGGTTGGCCTGGCGGGCCACCGAGGCGGCGGTGCTGCTGGTGGGTGTGCTGGCCGATTTGCCTCGCTTGGAGAGGGCTTCACGCCGGGCCATGACGATGGCCCGGCTGGGATTGTGCTGGGCGGAGCGCTTGACGCCGTTGCGGCGTTCACCGCTGCGGCCGCCGCGGCTGGCCAGGGACGCACCGAGACCGCCATCGGCGTTGCTGGTGCTGTAGGAGGTGGCCGTGGCCGCCGCTGCCTTGGCGTCCTTGCAGCCGCAGGGGCGATCGGTGCTGGCCGGGGCGGGAGTGGCGCTGGCGGCGGCTTTGCTGGCGGCGCGCAGCTGCTCCTGGCGGGTGCGATCGCTGGAGGTGTCGGCCCGCTTGCCGCGGCGCGAGAGGGCCTCACGGCGCTCCAGCACGAGCTTGCGGCTGGGGTTGGCCAGGGGCCTGGCGTTGCTGTGGTGGCCACCGCCAGACGGCGCGGTCAGGGAGGCGGACCCACGGTGGGCGGCGGGGGCCCGACCCGGTGAGCCGCTGTTGCGGGAAGCCGGCGGCGGAGACGGAGCGGCGTCAGCCGGGGTGTCCGCTTCGGTGCGGCTGCGACGGGCGTCGGCTGCGGTGCGCACCCGACCCGGGGAGGACATGAACTTCGTGGACGCTTTCTTGCCGCCGTTGGTGAGGGCCTTGCGGCGCTCCAGCGCTGCTTCCCGACTGGTGGTTCTGGCCATGTCCGCCCTCTGAATGGATGATCAATTGGTGGATCCCGGCCTCAGACCGGGATCCGCTGCGGTCGCTGGATCAGCGACCTTCGAACACAACGAAGCAGGCACCCTGGCTCTGGGTGTAGGCGTCGTAGCCGACGAGACGCACGTGATGGTCCGGATAGGCCCGGTGGCAGGACTCCAGCTCGTTCACGATCACGCCGAGATCCTTCTCACCGAAGAAGGGCAGCTTCCAGTACGACCAGTAGGTGGCCATGGAGCGGCTGGGGTGGACGTGCTCGACCAGGGGGCTCCAGCCCTGGGCAATGATGTAGGCGATCTGGTCGTAGATCTCGTCCTGGGTCATCGGCGGGAGGAAGCCGAAGGTCTCCAGGGTGGCGACTGTTTGATAGTCACCCACGGTGCTCTTGAAGGGCATGGGGATCCTTGAGGGGAATGGGATAGGGAGCCCAGGTCCGCTGACCTCAGGAGGGTGCTCCTTCGGTCAGCGGTAGCAGGGCATGGGGCCGGGGGTCAGTTCAGCCGAGGACGTCGAGCTTGTCGACGGTGTCGAACTCGAACTTGATTTCCTTCCAGGTCTCGAGGGCGATGGCCAGCTCGGGGCTGTGCTTGGCGGCCTCGGTGAGGATGTCGCGGCCTTCCTTCTCGATCTCGCGACCGGCGTTGCGGGCCTTGACGCAGGCTTCCAGGGCCACCCGGTTGGCGGCGGCGCCGGCGGCCGAACCCCATGGGTGGCCGTGGGTGCCACCACCGAACTGGAGCACGGAGTCGTCACCGAAGATGGCGACCAGGGCGGGCATGTGCCACACGTGGATGCCGCCGGAGGCCACGGCGAAGACGCCGGGCATCGAACCCCAGTCCTGGTCGAAGAAGTTGCCGCGGGTGCGGTCTTCGGGGATGAAGGATTCACGCAGCTGGTCGATGAAGCCCAGGGTGGTCTGACGGTCACCCTCGAGCTTGCCCACCACGGTGCCGGTGTGCAGCTGGTCGCCGCCGGAGAGGCGCAGGCACTTGGCAAGCACCCGGAAGTGGATGCCGTGCTTGGGATGGCGGTCGATCACCGCGTGCATGGCGCGGTGAATGTGCAGCAGCATGCCGTTCTTGCGGCACCACTTCGACAGACCGGTGTTGGCTGTGAAGCCGCCGGTGATGTAGTCGTGCATGATGATCGGCTGCCCGAGTTCCTTGGCGAACTCGGCCCGCTCGTACATCTCCTCGGGAGTGGCGGCGGTGCAGTTGAGGTAGTGACCCTTCTTCTCGCCGGTTTCCTCCTGGGCCAGCTGCACGGCTTCGGCGACGAACTCGAAGCGGTTCTGCCAGCGCTGGAAGGGCTGGGAGTTGATGTTCTCGTCGTCCTTGGTGAAGTCGAGACCGCCACGGAGGCATTCGTAGACCACCCGGCCGTAGTTCTTCCCGGACAGGCCCAGCTTCGGCTTGATGGTGCAACCCAGCAGGGGACGGCCGTACTTGTTCATCCGGTCGCGTTCGACGCAGATGCCGTTCGGCGGGCCGGGGCAGGTCTTGATGAAGGCCATCGGGAAGCGGATGTCTTCCAGGCGCAGGTGGCGCAGGGCCTTGAAGCCGAAGACGTTGCCCACCAGGGAGGTGAGCACGTTGGTCACCGAGCCTTCCTCGAACAGGTCGAGGGGGTAAGCGATGAAGGCATAGAACGCCTCCTTGTCACCAGGGACGTCTTCGATGCGGTAGCAGCGGCCCTTGTAGAAATCGAGATCGGTGAGGAGCTCGGACCAGACGGTGGACCAGGTGCCGGTGGAGGACTCGGCGGCCACGGCGGCTGCCACCTCCTCGTTGGGCACACCTTCCTGGCCGGTGCACTTGAAGCAGGCCAGCAGGTCGGTGTCGAGGGGGACGTAATCGGGAGTCCAGTAAGTGTCGCGGTACTCCTTGACCCCGGCGTCGTACTTCTTGCTCATGGGATGTTTCGGATGGGAACGGGTGGGAAATCAGAGGGTCGTCGTGACCGCTCAGTCCTTCGAACCCAGGCCGAAGCTGCTGTTCAGGGCAGGCTCCACTTCGCGGTGGGGACGGGCGATGATGTGGGCCGCCACCAGACCGTCGCCCACCCGCTCGCAGGCGTCGGCACCGGCCCGGACGGCGGCGTTGACGGCGCCGGTTTCGCCCCGCACCAGGACGGTGACGTAGCCGCCACCGACGAATTCGCGACCGATGAGGCGCACCTCGGCGGCTTTGGTCATGGCGTCAGCCGCTTCAATGGCGGGCACCAGACCGCGTGTCTCGATCATGCCGAGGGCGATGCCCATGGTTTCGTTTGCCATTACCTGCTCCTGGAGGAGGGGGGTGGAATGTTCGCCTGCAACCATGCTCCTCCGCCAAACCCTCCGTCAAGCGATTCGGAGCTCGGCGCCCATCAAGGTTTTCGGATCGGCTGATAAGGGCAGCTGATCAGTGCAACACAAAAAGCAAGCCTGGGTTGATCGTCGGGCTTCGCCCCGGGACTTTCCCCGCCCGCCGGGCTGCCGCGGCGGCTCAGAGGGGCTCGGCGCTGGAGACGAACCCCACGCCCCCGTAGCGCTTCAGCAGCGGCCGCACTGCGGCAGCCACCGCCCCCAGCAGGTCGTCGTCGACGAAGACGATCACATGGGCATTGGCTCCGAGGCCGCTGAAATCCATGGCTTCGGAGATCTCACCCGACGGGCTCATGCCCGTGACATGCCGCATCACCGAATAGCCCTTCGCTCCGGCCTTGGTGATGGCCTTGCAGACGCGGTTCAGTTCCCGCTCGCTGAGGATGAGGTCGATCCGCTTCATAACTGCATGGCGAAGGGTTGACGCGGCGGCAGAAGGCTCAGCCGGCAGGAATGAACTGCCGGGTCAGCACCATGTACAGGGGGATTCCGATCACCACATTGAACGGGAAGGTGAGGCCGAGGGCGGTGGAGATGTAGAGGCTCGGATTGGCCTGGGGAACGGTCATGCGCATGGCCGCCGGCACGGCGATGTAGGAGGCGCTGGCGCAGAGCACCATGAACAGCAGGGTGTTTCCCTGGGACAGCCCCAGCAGGACGCTCACCAGCAGGCCGGCCAGGGCATGCACCGGTGGCGCCAGCAGGGAGAAGCCGATCAGGAAGGCGCCGGCCTTCTGCAGGTCCCGCAGCCGCTGGGCCGCCACGATGCCCATGTCGAGGAGGAAGAAGCAGAGGGCGCCGTAGAAGAGCTTCTCGGTGAAGGGATCCATCTTCTCCAGGCCCGCCGGGCTGAAAGCCGCCACCACATAGCCGATCACCAGGCTGCCGATCAGCAGGTAGACGGAGCCGTTGAGGAAGGCCTCCTGCAGCACCTCCCGCCAGCGCAGGCCGCCGTTGCCGTTCTCCTGTTCCCCGGAGACCTCCCGATCCTCCGCGGGGGCCGTGATCTTGGCGAGCACCACGCCCACCACGATCGCCGGTGATTCCATCAGAGCGAGGGCGGCCACCATGAAGCCGTCGAAGTTCACCTCCAGCACGTTGAGGAAGCTTTCGGCGGTGATGAAGGTGACGGCGCTGATGGAGCCGTAGGAGGCGGCGATGGCGGCGGCGTTGTAGCCGTCGAGGCGCAGGCGCAGCAGCAGGAAGCTGGACAGGGGCACCAGCAGGGACATGGCCACGGCCGCGCCGATGGTGAGCAGCACCTGGGGACCGAGGCCGCTCTGGGCCAGTTCCATGCCCCCCTTGAAGCCGATCGCCAGCAGCAGGTAGAGGGAGAACAGCTTGGGCAGCGGCGAGGGGATCTCCAGGTCGGAGCCCACCAGCACGCCGAGGATCCCGAGGAAGAAGAACAGAACCGGCGCGGAGAGCAGGTTCTGCAGGACCAGACTCGACTGCATCGTCCTCCGGCGCCCCACGGGTGTGGGCAACCTAGGGGCGAAACCGGGTGCCGACCGTCAGTGGTCGCGCAACGTTGCCGCCCCGGCCCGTCCGACGCTCTTCAGGTTCCCTATTCTCCGCCCGGGGCAGGAACCCTGGAGTCTTCCGGGGGTGGAATGTTCAACCCGTCCTGCCCCACCTCTTCCCGCACCCCTCTCTCAACCCTCTGCACCACAATGGGGCCCTCTGCGGGTCCGGCTTGTCCCTCCCCCCCCGCCGGTCGTCGGCACCGGTGCTGGTGATCGCCAGCGGCAACCCCCACAAGGTGGCCGAGATCACGGCCATGCTCGAGGCCGCCGGGCTGGAAGTGCGGCAGCAGCCGAAGGGACTGGAGATCGAGGAGACCGGCAGCACCTATGCCGAGAACGCCTCTCTCAAGGCCTCGACCGTGGCGGGCCTCACGGGCTGCTGGTCCCTGGCCGACGATTCCGGCCTGGAGGTGGATGCCCTCGATGGCCGTCCGGGCCTCTATTCCGCCCGCTATGCCCCCACCGACCACGAGCGGATCCACCGCCTCCTGCAGGAGCTGGGGGACTCCCTCTACCGCGGCGGCACCTTCGTGAGTGCCATGGCCCTGGCCGATCCCTCCGGTGCAGTGGTGCTCGAGTCGGAAGGGCTCTGCCGGGGACGGATCCTGAGGGAGCCCTCCGGCCACGGCGGCGGCTTCGACCCGATCTTCCATGTGCGGGAAGCGGGCTGCAGCTACGCCGAGATGGGCGAGCACCTCAGGAGCCGCCTGGGCAGCCGCGGCAAGGCCGCCCGGGCGATGGCACCGGGTCTGAAGCGGTTGCTGGGCCTCGTGTGAGCCAGGCTCCGGGGAGCGGCGTGGCGATGATCAGCCCTTGGCACCGGCGTTGATCTGGGCCACGGCCCGCATGGCGGCGGCGGCCGCCTCCTCCACGTCGCCCTCCTTGCCGGCCAGGGTGAGGCGACCGAAGGCCCCCACGGCCTTGACGTCCACCACGGTGATGTTGGAGCTCTTCTCGGCCTCGTTGGCGGCGATCAGCACATAACCCGCCGGTTCGGTCTCGAGGATGAACATGCTCATGCCGGCCTGGATCATCGAACCGCGGCGGTTCTGGCGGTTGATCAGCACCGCATGATCAGGGGTGATCGCCCGGATGATCTCGGTCCAGGTGACCTCGCAGCGGCTGCGAAGCTCCACCCGGCTGCCGATGGCCTCCAGCACCACGTCGCCGGAGTGGAGCACATTGCTCTGGTCGCGGTGGTAGAGGGCCAGGGAGCCGAAGGCCCGCTCCACCACCATCTGGCCGAGCCGCACCGTGCTGGCCTTGAGGGCGATGTCCGTGACCCGGTGCACGGCCATGCCCGGCGACACCTCCAGCCAGAGGCAGGCATCGCCGGGAATGGGCAGGAAGCCATGGGACACCGTGCCCATGTACGAGGCCAGCTGGGGCTGGAGGGAATCGAGGAAGACGTAGGTGCGCAGCTCGATCGACTGAACCTGGCTGGACTGGCGGGCCAGGCGGCGTCCTTCGCTGTCGGTGGTGATGACGCAGCTGGCGCCGGAACTCTCACCACTCACGTCGGTGCCGGTGATGCGCAGGCCCGCAGCCCTCCGGCGCGCGTCCGACCGGTCGTCGCGAAGGAAAGAGCGGGTGGGCTGCGAATCCATCACGGCGTCGTGCGCCACCTCCGGGAACGGACGATTCGTTGGATCACCGGTTGCGTGGGTTCCGCGGCGATCCCGATCCACCGACGCCTGGGGCGGGGCAGAAACGGAGGGTACTCCCAACGGGGGCGGGCGGAGCGGCATGGTCCGCGGGCACTTGCGAGCTGGAAGCCAGCCGGTACCTTCCAGCTCAACCCTCGCAGGCGCGTTCATGGCCACCCGGCGCACCGCCACAGCACCCTCCGCCAATGGATCCCCGGTCCCCGGATCCCCGGCCCACGGATCTGGCTCCGAAGGTTCTTCCTCTGCGGGCAGCACGGCCGAAACCCAGCCCCTGCGCAACGCCCTCGACCAGGACACCTTTTCGGAGTGGATCGCCCGGGCGATCGACCAGGGTGTACGGCCGGAGCAGGCCCTCGCCTTCATCGGCCTCGGCCTGATGCGGAGGATGGGCAGTGTCGGCCTCGAGGATCTCAGGGACGGGCAGGACGGTGGTGAGGCCGACAGCCCGGTTGATCTGGCCGGACTGCGCCAGCGGCTTGAGATCACCGATCTGGCCATCCGCACCAGTGCCCCCCTGAGCACCGCCGAGGTGACCCAGCTGATGGGGGCCCGGCCGGGCGCCCCGGTGGTGGAGCGCGGCGGGCTCACGGCCCGACGCCTGGCCCGCAACGTCTGGAAGCTCAGCCGCAGCTCCGACGAGGACCGCTCCGACCGCGGCCTGGGCTTCAGTGAGGGCTTCCGTCGCCGCCTCTGAGCCACCGGGCCTCGTGATCCCGAAAAGATGTAACGCAGACGGGCGCAGGCCCCACCGGCCCCGCTAACCCATGGAAGTCCCGAATCAGGCGATCCCCTCCATGGGTGTGTCCGCTCCACCGGTCCAGCCTTCGCCAGCCGACCTGAACCCTCACCTCCACCCCGACCTGCTCAAGGAGAGCGGCCAGCGGGAGGTGTTCTGCGGCCTCACCTCGATTGTCTGGCTGCATCGCCGCATGCCGGACGCCTTCTTCCTCGTGGTGGGCTCCCGCACCTGCGCCCACCTGATCCAGTCGGCCGCCGGGGTGATGATCTTCGCCGAACCGCGTTTCGGCACGGCGATCCTGGGTGAAAAGGACCTGGCGGGTCTGGCGGATGCCAACGAGGAACTGGACCGGCTGGTGAAGGACCTGCTGGAGCGGCGGCCCGAGATCCGCACCCTGTTCCTGGTGGGCTCCTGCCCCAGCGAGGTGATCAAGCTCGACCTGGCCAAGGCGGCCGAGCGGCTCTCCGCCCAGCTGCTGAACCGGGTGCGGGTGCTGAATTACTCCGGCAGCGGCATCGAGACCACCTTCACCCAGGGGGAGGACAACGCCCTGCAGGCGATGCTGCCCCTGCTGCCCTCCTCCGACGAGGAGCAGCTGCTGATCGTCGGCACCCTGGCCGATGCGGTGGAGGACCGCTTCCGGCTGATCTTCGAGCGCCTCGGCATCACCACGGTGCGCAGCCTGCCGCCGCGGCGCTCCACCGATCTGCCCCCCATCGGCCGGGGCACCAGGGTGCTGCTGGCCCAGCCGTTCCTGAGCGCCACCGCCCGGGCCCTGCAGCACCGCGGCGCCACCCTGCTGAGCGCCCCCTACCCCTTCGGTGTGGAGGGCAGCCGTGACTGGATGGCCGCCGCCGCCACCGCCTTCGGCGTCCCCCTCGCGCGCTTCGCCGAGGTGGTGGACCCCCTGGTGGAGCGGGGCCGCCGGGCCCTCGCCCCCCACCGGGAGGTGCTGGCCGGCAAGCGGCTGTTCCTGCTGCCCGATTCCCAGATGGAGATCCCCCTGGCCCGCTTTCTGAGCCGGGAATGCGGCATGGAGCTGGTGGAGGTGGGTGTCCCCTACCTCGACCGCCAGCTGATGGCCGCCGATCTGGCCCTGCTGCCCGCCGACACCCAGCTGAGCGAGGGCCAGGACGTGGACCGGCAGCTGGAGCGGGTGCGGGCCGCCCGCCCCGACCTGGTGCTCTGCGGTCTGGGGCTGGCCAATCCCCTGGAAGCCGAGGGCATCGCCACCAAGTGGTCGATCGAACTGGTGTTCAGCCCGATCCACGGCTGCGACCAGGCCGGTGAACTGGCCGAACTCTTCGCCCGCCCCCTGCGGCGCCGGGCCCTGCTGCAGCTCTCCTGAGAACCCCATGGAACTGACCCTCTGGACCTACGAAGGCCCGCCCCACGTGGGCGCCATGCGCATCGCCACCTCGATGGAGGGGGTGCACTACGTGCTGCATGCCCCCCAGGGCGACACCTATGCCGATCTGCTGTTCACGATGATCGAGCGGCGCGGCCGGCGTCCGCCCGTCACCTACACCACCTTCCAGGCCAGGGATCTGGGCGGTGACACGGCCGATCTGGTGATCCGCACGATCCGCCAAGCGGTGGATCGCTTCCAGCCCGAGGCCCTGCTGGTGGGCGAGAGCTGCACCGCCGAACTGATCCAGGACCAGCCCGGCGCCCTGGCCGGCGGCATGGACCTGGGGGTGCCGATGGTGAACCTGGAGCTGCCCGCCTACTCCAAGAAGGAGAACTGGGGCGCCGCCGAAACCTTTTACCAGCTGGTCCGCACTCTGCTCAAGGCCCAGCTGCCGGCCCCGGGCACACCGAAGCCCTCCCCCAGCCGCTGGCGCGAGGAGGGCCGCCGGCCCCGGGTCAACCTGCTGGGCCCCAGCCTGCTGGGCTTCCGCTGCCGCGACGACGTGCTGGAGATCACCCGCCTGCTGGGGGAGCACGGCATCGACGTGGCGGTGGTGGCACCCCTGGGGGCCCGGCCCGCCGACCTGCTGCGCATTCCCACGGCCGATGCCAACGTCTGCCTCTATCCGGAGGTGGCCGGTCCGGTGTGCAGCTGGCTGGAGCGCAGCTTCGGCACCCCGGTGGTGCGCTCCGTGCCGATCGGCATCGGCGCCACCGCCGACTTCCTGCGGGAGCTGCACGCCGTGCTCGATCTCGCGCTCCCGGCCGATCTGGAGACGGTCGAGGGGCAACCGAGCGAGGCCGAGCGCCGTTCCCGGCTGCCGTGGTACTCCAAGTCGGTGGATTCCACCTACCTCACCGGCAAGCGGGTGTTCATCTTCGCCGACGCCACCCATGCCATCGCCGCCGCCCGGATCGCCTCCCGCGAGCTGGGCTTCCAGGTGGTGGGGCTGGGCAGCTACAGCCGCGAGCAGGCCCGGGAGGTGCGGGCCGCCGCCGCCGAACTGGGCCTGGAAGCCCTGATCACCGACGACTACCTGGTGGTGGAGAAGGCCATGGCCGAGGCGGCGGCGGAGCTGGTGCTCGGCACCCAGATGGAGCGCCACAGCGCCAAGCGTCTGGGGCTGCCCTGTGCCGTGATCAGCGCCCCCCTGCACGTCCAGGACGTGCCGGCCCGGTACTCCCCCCAGATGGGCTGGGAGGGGGCCAATGTGATCTTCGATTCCTGGGTGCACCCGCTGATGATGGGCCTGGAGGAGCACCTGATCGGCATGTTCCGCCACGACTTCGAGTTCGTGGACGGCCACCGCAGCCACCTGGGCGACGGCGCCCCTGCCTCCGCCTCCGCCTCCACGGCCCCTTCCCCGGAGGAGGCTTCCGCCACCTCCACCGCAGTTGCCACCGCAGCGGCTCCGGCCGCCGGCACCATCACCGCCGCGGTGGCTGTCCGGGAGGCCCTCGAGAGCCTCTGGACGGCGGACGGGGAGGCCGAGCTGGCCAAGATCCCCTTCTTCGTGCGCGGCAAGGTGCGCAAGAACACCGAGGCCTTCGCCCGCGAAAGGGGTCTCGAGCGCATCGATGCCGAGGCCCTCTACGACGCCAAGGCCCACTTCAGCCGTTGAGGGCTCGTGCGTTGATGTTTCGGTTTGCGTGATCCACCGACAACGGGGATCGGACCTGATCAGGCTGTTTCCTTACGTGTGATTCGCCGGCCCGCCGGCTTCCTTCGTTTTCCCTATGACCTCCACTCTCACCTCCCCGCCGGGCACCACCACCAACCCCCGCGAGGACGGCGAGGGCAGCCTCCAGGTGCTTCAGGACGCGTCGATGAACATCGAGACCGGCGCCCTGGTGATCGCCGTCTACGGCAAGGGCGGCATCGGCAAGTCGACCACCTCCTCCAACCTGTCGGCGGCCTTCTCCAAGCTGGGCAAGCGGGTGCTGCAGATCGGGTGCGATCCCAAGCACGATTCCACCTTCACCCTCACCAAGAAGATGGTGCCCACGGTGATCGACATCCTGGAAACCGTCGATTTCCACACCGAGGAGCTGCGCCCGGAGGACTTCGTCTTCGAGGGCTACAACGGGGTGATGTGCGTGGAGTCCGGCGGCCCACCGGCCGGCACCGGCTGCGGCGGCTACGTGACCGGTCAGACGGTGAAACTGCTCAAGGAACACCACCTGCTGGAAGACACCGACGTGGTGATCTTCGATGTGCTGGGTGATGTGGTCTGCGGTGGCTTTGCCGCGCCCCTCCAGCATGCCCACTACTGCCTGATCGTGACCGCCAACGATTTCGATTCGATCTTTGCGATGAATCGGATCATGCAGGCCATCAACGCCAAGGCCAAGAACTACAAGGTGCGCCTCGGGGGTGTGATCGCCAACCGCTCCGAGGAGACCGACGAGATCGACAAGTTCAACGCACGCACCGGCCTGCGCACCATGGCCCACTTCAAGACCGTCGACGCGATCCGCAAGTCCCGCCTCAAGAAATGCACCATCTTCGAGATGGAGAGCACACCCGAAGTGGATGCCGTCCAGCAGGAATACCTGAGCCTGGCCCAGAAGATGCTCTCGGATGTGGAACCCCTGGAGGCCGAATCCCTCAAGGACCGGGAGATCTTCGACCTGCTCGGATTTGATTGAGGTTACGGCCTCGCGGCGAATCACTCCTTCCAGGACCCCAGCCTGGGCCAGTACCCTGATCAAACCATGATCACCTTTTAAGGGGGTTCTAGGCTCATGGCATAAGCGTCTGCAGAACGATCCTTGAGCTGCTGCTGTTCATGGCGGTGCTGTGTGTGGATTCGTTCTCATCGGCGCGTGCCCTGGGATTCCGGCACTTCTCCTGGCGATGGATGACGACCACTGGGTGGCCTTTGGGCTGCTGGTGGCGGCGGGGGAACAAAGGTGCTCGGCGACCTACGTGGAACAGCGCGATGGAGGGTGCCTAGAAGAAGAGGTGAGGGCATGAGCCCATCCGAATACTGTTTGTTTCTGCCATCACCAGCATCGATCCTCTGGGGGTTGGCGTATCGATCGGGATTGTGAACAAGCCCATCGGCATTGACTCCGCTGCCATCGGTCTGGGGGCCTTCGTCTCCCCCTGTCTGGGCCTCTTTCTGAGACGCCGTATTTCCGGTAAACTGGGCAGCAAGGTGGAACTCCTGGCTGCTGGATTTACTGATCGCGCCAGGGATCAAGATGCTTCCGATCGAGGTCGTCCTGGCCTGTGGTCTAGCAGCCCTGTTCCCCTCGGCAGGCCCCAACTCCACGACCCGCAACCGGTCTGGGACGTTCAGATCTCTGCGGCGGCCCGCTCCACCAGTCGGCGGGCCACGGCCTGCACCCCCGTGTGCTGGTAAGTGTCGGTGAAGGCATCTAGGAAGGTGGCCATCTGCTTGAAGCCTCCTTGCCAGGGGCCCAGGGTGCTCTCCAGGGCCTGCACGGCCTTCTGGCCGGTGAGACCCAGCTGGTGGCTGAACGCTCCAGCCCAGCCCAGCCACTGGTCCACCCCCCGGCGCAGGAAGGTCAGGTGGGCCTCATCGCCCCGTCCAGGAAGCATGGAGGCCAGGCCGGCATAGGCGGGCAGCTGGTGCAGGTCCCGCTTGCCGACCCCTCCCAGCAGGCCATCCAACCGCTGCAGCGCCTGATCGCCCAGGGGCAGCAGGGCGTCGAAGCAGATCAGGGCGGCCATCCGGACGCGGGCCTCACCGGCGTAGTCGTTCAAGGCGGCGGCGAAGTCGCCGAAGCTGTCACCTGGCAGACCGTTCACCTGTGTGAAGGCCAGCATTTCGGCGGCCACCTTGAGGCTCAGATCCGCCGCCTGCAGGGTTTCGCTGGTGGGGGTGAGGTTGGCGACTCGCTTCACCAGGGGCAGGGCGCCACCGATGTTGGCCAGCAGCCGCAGGCCACCGGCGGCCTTCTGGGAGCGGTTGACGGCGTCGTACAGGCTCAGGGCGCGGCCGTAACCTTCGTGGCGGGCCTGGCTCAAGGCGTCGGCCCGGGCTCGCACCTGGCGGATGAGGTCCGGATCCTTGCTGCCCAGCACGTCGCCGATCAGTTCGTCGGCGCTGGTGATGTTGTGCCAGCCGCCGGGCACCAGGGTGCTGAGGCCTTTGATGGCGAGCACCGTCAGGTTGCGGCGGGGCAGGCGGTCGAGGCGCTCAAGAACGGTGCTCATGGGGCGGGCTCCATGGCGGAAAGGTTTCCGGTGGGTTGCTCGCCAGTGGGAAGAGCTGCCCTGGAGGCGCTTTCCCCCTTCAGAGCCGCCAGGCCCCTGAGGTTGAACTGTCCGATGAGGGCCTGACGCTGCTCGGCCTCCAACCCATCGCCCTGGCCGATCACCTTGACCTGGAAGCGGTCGGCCACCAGCACGGCAGTCGCTTGCTGACCCTGCTCCACCAGCGGCCAGCCCTGCAGCCGGCGCTCACTGGCCTCGAACTTGCTGCGGGCCTCCGGTGTGGTGGTGACATCGGAGATGGCGAGCAGGGCCTTGACCTGGCCGCCATGCTTGAGCCTGGCCTCACTGAAGCCGCGCTTTTCCTGGGTGAACACCAGTTGGTCCCCTTTCTCCGGTTCAGGAAACAGACGGTTGAAGGCCGTGCCGTTCACCACCTGGCTGAGGGGAATATCGGCCACCGTTCCCCCGGGTAGCCAGGCGCGGAAAGGCAACAGGAGGAACGCACCGATGGACAGGCTGACGATCAGCAGCAGCCCAACTCCCCAGCGCAGCGTGCGGGCCATGGACTCCGGGGGCGGTACTGCATGACAACTAGCGACTCCAGCCTGGACTGCGTATGTATCTGTAGATTTCGAAGCATTGCCGCCCGCACGGCGATGGCTTCAGGCGAGTCCCACCAGCCGCATCGAAAGGTCCCACATCCGCTGGGCCGTGACCGGGTTGCTGGCCTTCTCGGAGAGCTCCTGGCTGAACTGTTTGCCGCCTTTCTTCTGGCGGTTGCCCCAGCTCCAGTGCACCCCTGAGGTGGCGAAGTCGGGGTCGGCCGTCACCTGGGCCACCCGCTCACCGGCCAGGGCCTGGCTGACGTAGCCGCCGGTGATGTTCTTCTGGAACCAGGGGAAGATGACCTGGAAGGCCTTCGGGGCGTTCCGGAACAGGGGCGTGTCGGCCACGCAGCCCGGATAGAGGGAGCTGAATACGATGCCGGTGGACCCGTGCAGGCGCCGATGCAGCTCCTGGGTGGTGATCATGTTGCAGAGCTTGCTGTCCTTGTAGGCCTTGCCGGGCTTGAAGCTCTTGCCGCTCGCCATGGCGATGGGGGCCTTGAAGCCGGCGGAGAAGCCGGAGAGGTCGCCGAGGTCGGCCGGGGCGGGGATCGGGATCTTGCCGCCCAGCTCCTTGGAATTGGCGGTGACGGTGCCCAGGATCACCAGCCGGCGGGAGGGGTGGGAGGAGCGTTTGAGGTCGTCGAGGAGCAGGTGGATCAGCAGGAAATGGCCGAAGTGGTTGGTGGCCATCGAGATCTCGTAGCCCTGGGGGGAGCGCTCGGGATGCTTGAGCCGCGGCAGGTAGACCGCCGCATTGCAGATCAGGGCATCGAGAGGGCGACCCGTGGCACGGAATGCGTCGACGAGGGCGCGCACGCTGTCGAGATCGGCCAGATCCACCTTCAGGTGCGTCACCGCGGCATCGTCGATGCCAAGGGCCGCCTGGGCCCGGCGAGCCTTGTCGGTGTCGCGGCAGGCCATCACCACATGCCAGCCCCGATCCACAAGAGCCTTGGTGGCGAACAGACCGACACCGGAGGAGGCGCCGGTGATCAGAACTGTTCCGGGCACACCGCTGGCGGCTGCGGTGCCCTGGGGGCTGGAGGAGGAACGGACGGGCTCACCGGAAGGGGGCACCATGGAGTTGTGGGTCCGGCGATGAAGGGGACCCCAACCTACGGACGGGTGCCCTGGTTTCCGGAACCGGCGGGGGCGGATTCAACAGTTGGAAACGGACGGGTCGACTGCCAGATCACCCGCATCCGGTTGGGGGCGATCCACTGGCTCTGCTCCCGGATCAGGCGCTGTTCTCCCTCGACCATGAAGAGGGTGTCGAAGCGTTGCCTCGCCTTGGTGAGTTTGGCGTTCTCCAGCTCCAGAACGGCAGAGATCTCCCCCTGGCTCTCCATGCGCTGCTGGTAGGCGCCGGCAAGACGGAACAGGCTCACCCCCGTGACGGCGACCAGACCGAGCTTGACCGTGAGCCCGATGAGGCTGCAGACCAGTTCCTGGCGTTCGGCGGAAAGGGAGAGCAGCTGGCTTTCGAGGCTGAAGCTGGACCCGGGGACCTCGACGGAATCGTTTCCGGCGCGGTTTCCGGGGCCGTTTCCGGAACTGACTGCCGCAGCAGGCATCACCGGCCGGCTCTCCCGGCGGCTGCCCGGGCTGGGCAGCGGCCGCAGCGGAGACGTGCTCCCCCGAGACGTCCATGCCGGACGGGGGGATGGCTCCGCAGCCCCCGTCCGGCCGGTGGAACGCGCTGCCGACTGAGATTGGCGCTGTCGGCGCTGGGGCTGGGCCACCGGAGGGAAGGCTGCAAGACCCCCCGCTTGTAGCAGCCTGCCCGCCCCTTGCCAAGGGAGCGAGGGGCGAGGCTTCAGGCTTTGTAGAGGCTGAAGCAGAGACGCACGGCCAGCACGCCGGCATGGGCGGCCACGACGAGGGCGATCAGCACTTCAGCCTGATTGATCGGAGTGACCATGTCCTTGGCGGGGAGGGGGGATTGACCGACCCATTCTTCGGCCATCGCCCGCTACGGTCCAGCCAGCGGCCCTGCCCTGTCACAGCTCTTGATGGCGCCTCCCTCCTGCTCCGAGCCCGTGAAGGTCTCCGCCGCCCAGGTGGGTGGGCTTGACCTGTCCCCCCTCGACCCTCTGGCGGGGCTGGCACCCGCCGAGCTGCTGAGCGCCGCCAGCGGCCTGGAGATCAGCTTCGACTGGGCCCGTCCGGCGGAGGATCCCCGCGAGCTGTCTGAGATTCCCGAGCTGCGTCTCTGGAGCCTGAGGGCCGATGCCCTTCACCCCTGGCTGCCCCTGGTGCTGGAGCGCAGCGGCGGTCAGCTCACCCGCCATGTGGCGATGCTGCTGCCCCACGGCTTCAGCCGCACGGAGGGGATCCGCTTCGCGCCGGAGAGCCTGGAGCTCTGGATCACCCATCGCCTCTTCCTCCTCGACCACTGGGCCGCTGCCGCCGGCATCGAATGTCGCGCCAACCTGGGGCAGATGGCCGCCGTGCTGGGTTATGAGCTTGATCCGGGCTTCTGGAGCGGCATGGCCTGAGCGTCGAGCCACAGGCCCAGGGCGCGGCGACCGCTGTCCAGGGCCAGCACCAGGGTGACGGTCCGCAGCATCCACACCAGCCGTGCCTCCGGGACCCGCTCCAGCCTGGCCGCGGACCACTGGGCCGCCACGGCAGCGGTGCCGCCCAGCACCAGCCCGATCAGGCCATTCGCCCGGCCGTCAGCCAGGAAGGCCACCGAGGCGCTGCAGGAGGAGGCCAGCACGGCCAGGGTGCTGTAGCGGATCGCCCCGTGGACCGGCATCCCCAGCACCCGCACCAGCACGGGAACCAGCACCAGACCCCCTCCCACCCCCAGCAGCCCGGCGGCGATCCCGGCCAGCGCCCCCACCAGGCCCAGGGCGACGGCGGGGGGCTCCCTGTCGGCTGCCTCCCGGTCCAGGGTTCTGCCGGGTCTGATCAATCCGGTGAGCAGGGCATAGAGCAGGGCCTGCAGGCCCAGCAGCTGCCAGCCGGCCAGACCCTGGCCCAGACGGCTGAACAGACCGGCTGTGAGGGCGGCGCCGGCGCTGATCGCCACGCCGCCCGACCAGGTCAGCCGGCCGCTGCGGACATGGGCGATCGTGCCCCCGAGGGTGGTGGGCACGATCGCCAGGGTGCTGGTGGCCAGGGCCTGGTGGGGCGCCAGACCCAGCAGCAGCAGCAGGGGGGAGAAAATCAGCCCGCCGCCGATCCCGAGCAGTCCGGAGAGGAGACCGGCCAGCAGCCCAAGGGGCAGCAGGGGCAGCAGACTCCAGATCAGGGTCGATGCCATCGACTGGCCCGGCAGGACCCATGACAGCGCCAGCCTCCCCATCCGTCCAGCCAGCGGCACCGATGCGCTGGATCCCCTCCTGCTGCCTCGGTGGTGCCTGGCAGATGGCCATCGATGCCTGGTTGCTGGAACGGCTGGCGGCCGCCGCTGACCCTGCGGCCTCGATCGTGCCGGCCGCCGCTTTCCGCCTCTACCGCTGGTCACGGCCCACCCTCTCCCTGGGCTGGCACCAGCAGCGGCTGGAGCCCCACTGGTGGGATCTGGTCCGGCAGGGACGGATCGACCTGGTGCGCCGGCCCAGCGGAGGCCGGGCCGTGCTCCACGGCGCTGACCTCACCTATGCCCTCGTCCTGCCCGGGCTGGGCGGACGCCGTTCCGAGATCTATGACCGCGCCCTCCGCTGGTTGGTTGAGGCGTTCGCGGCCCTAGGTCAGCCCCTGCGCAGCGGCCGTCAGGCCGCCAGCCCGCAGCGCAGCAGCTGCTTCGCCACCGGCACCGTCGCCGACCTGGTGCACGAGGGTGGTGCCAAGCGGGTGGGCAGCGCCCAGCTCTGGCGCGCAGGGCACCTGCTGCAGCACGGATCGATCCAGCTGGACCCCAGCCCCGACCTCTGGCGGGAGGTCTTCGATGCCGATCCCCCGACGCTCGAGCCCCTGCCCCTGGCCGGGGCGGAACTGGAGGCCCATCTGCGCCGCTCGGCCCTCCGCTGGCTGGCGCCGCTCGCCGGTGTCAATCCCGGCCCTGCACGGCTCTCCCAGATCCGGCCTGGCGAAGACCGGCGGGAGGGATGGTTCCAGGAACTGCCCCTGAGCGCCGCCGAACTGGCGGGGATCGCCCCCACCCTGGCCCGCTACCGGCCTGCCGGGTCGGTGAGTGCGGTCACGTCGCCGGAGCTGACCATGCCGCGGGCCACCTGACCGAGGGCCATCCCCAGGGGGTAACCGTTCTGACGGCGGGCAGCCGTGAGCAGATTGGCGGGGAGCTTCAGCCCCAGCTTCTTGAGAACGGCATCGCCCAGCTCGGGCCGTTCGACCGTGCCGCAGGGCAGCCCTGCGGCACTCAGCACCAGCAGCCGCTGATGGTTGCCGTCGTCGAGCTGAAGGGCCGCCTGCCACAGCGGCGCGCTTTCGCGGATGGTGGGCAGGCTGGCCAGGGGCTGGAGGTGGTCACCCACCGTTTCCCGGTCCCAGCACTGGACCGGCAGAGCCTGGAGGGGGCTGTCATCGATGACACCCTGCCAGCGACCCCGGTCGCAGACCAGCAGCCAGTCGGGGAGGGCATTGCCGTCAGCCTCGGAGGGGGGCGCTCCGTCAGCGCCTTCCCCGATCGGAGGGGCGGTGCCGAGGCGAAGACGGCTGAGCTGGCGCAGGCTGGTGTCGGCCTCCAGGACCCGGAAGCGCCTCTGGGCCACGTCCCTGACCTTGAGATCCTTGAGAGCCTGCTGAACGATCAGCATCTGCTTCTGGTTGCGTGCTGCCCCCAGGCCGAACCAGCCCAGCAGGATCAGCCAGGCGCCGCCGATGCCGCCACCCCGCAGCAGCAGCACCGTCCCCAGGCCCACGGCCAGCAGGGAGAGGAAGCGACCGGAGGCGTTGGCCACCTCCACGCCGCGGCGCTGGCTGCCGGAGAACTGCCACACCAGGGCCTTCACGATCAGGCCTCCATCCAGGGGCAGGCCGGGCAGCAGGTTGAACAGTCCCAGGACCATGTTCAGGGCACCCAGCTGCTCCACCACCTGGCCCAGGATGGGGGTGGCATGGCTGGCGGCGTGACTGGAGGCCAGCAGGCTGACACCCAGCACCAGGCTCACCGCCGGACCTGCCGCCGCCACCATCAGGGCGCCGCGGGCGGTGTCGCATTCCCGCTCCACGCTGGCCACTCCCCCCAGCAGGAACAGGGTGATGCTCTTCACCTTCACCCCCTGGCTGAGGGCCACCAGGGAGTGGCCCAGCTCATGCAGCAGGACGGAGACGAACAGGGCCAGGGCGGTGACCAGGGCCACGGCCCAAAGCCCCGCCGGCGCAAGCTGGTTGCCGAGCGTGAGGGCGTACTGCTGCTGAAAGGCCAGGGTGGCCACCAGCAGGATCACGAACCAGCTGGGATGAATGCGCAGGGGAATGCCGCGGATCGTCAGCAGTTGCCAGCCTTCTCCCACGGCCACCGTCCCAGCAGGTTTCCGGCCCAGGGCCGGAACGTTCCCTCCCATCCTAGAAAGGTGACCCTGCGGTCCCGGTTCTGGATTCCCCTCCATTGCTCAAGATCTGCGGTCTGAGGGAGCCGGACCAGGCCGCCGCGATCGCGGCCCTTGGGGTCGATGCCATCGGCGTGATCGCCGTGCCCGCCTCTCCGCGCTTCCTGTCGCCGCCCCAGCGGCCCGAGCTGTTCGCTGCGATGGCGGCGGCAGGGTCTGGCTGCTCCGGCGTGCTGGTGGTGGCCGATCCCACCGACGCGCAACTTGAGGAGCTGGACGGTGCGAGGGGCCACGCGGTAGTGCAGCTCCATGGCGATGAGAGCGTGGAGCGTTGCCGCGAGCTGGGTCAGCGGCTCGACGTCCGCCTCTGGAAGGCCCTGCGGGTGCGCAGCCCCGCGGATCTGGAGCAGGCGGCCGCCTACGCCGGAGTGGTGGAGGCCCTGCTGCTCGATGCCTGGGTGCCCGGTCAGCTGGGGGGCACGGGCCACCGGATCCCGACGGAGTGGCTCGTGGGCTTCCGCCCGCCGATCCCCTGGTGGCTGGCCGGAGGGGTGGGTCCTGAGACGGCGGGCGACCTGCTGGCCCTGCTTCGCCCCGATGGCCTCGATGCCTCCAGTGCGGTGGAGCGGAGTCCGGGCTTCAAGGATCTGGCGCGGGTCGCGGCCCTGGTGGCGACGGTGCGTGGATCGATCTGCGCCGCCGGTTGATTGGCGTTTGGCCCTGGCGGGGCCAGGATCGGTGCGCTCACCGTCATCTTCCCCCCTTGGCCTTTCTCCCTCGCGTCCCAGGCCTTCCCCTGGCTCTGACCCTGCTGCTGGCCGGGACAGGAGCTGGAGGCCTGCGGGCCCAGGATCTGGTGGGCTGTCAGCTGGTAGGGGCCACGTTGCAGTGCGTTCCTGGGGTCACGGCGGATCCCCAGCAGCAGATCCGCATCCTGCGTCAGGAGATCGCCGGGGATCAACAGCTGGAGGGCGCGGTGGAGCAGGGGGTGGAGGGACTCGACAACCTGGTGCTGAAGGGGGAAGCGCGCCAGGGTGCTCTGCTGGAGGCGACCGCCTCCGCCGAGGGTCTGGCGGCCCTGCCCCCCGGTGCCTTCCACTGGTACCGCCTGGCTCCGGGCCGGCGCCACTGGCAGCTGATCCAGGGGGCCAGCGGACCCAGCTACCCCCTCACATCCGCCGACGTGGCCTACAAGCTGATGGTGGTGGTGGCCGTGCCGACCGGCGCCGGCAGCCAGCGCAGCGCCTCCCAGGTGGTGGGGCCGATCATGGCCACACCGGGCCTCTGATCGGCGCGGGGGCAATGCCTCAGGTGCTCAGCACGGACTCCTGCTGGCGGACCAGCTCGAAGAACTCCTGCTTCAGGCTGGGGTCGTGGCGGAAATCGCCGCGCACCACTGAGTTGACCATGCTGGTCTGGGGCTCTTTCACCCCGCGCCATTTCATGCAGTAGTGCTGGGCTTTGACCAGGATGGCCAGGCCGAGGGGCTGGCAGAGCCGCTCGATCTCGTCGGCCAGGATGATCACGGCTTCTTCCTGGATGTGGGGACGGGAGAAGACCCAGTCGGCTACACGGGAGAATTTGGAGAGACCGATGACCCGCTCGCCGGGTTTGATCCCGATCCAGCAGTTGCCGAGGATCGGAACCAGGTGGTGAGAGCAGGCGGAGCGGATGGAAATGGGCCCCACGGTATAGATCTCATCCAACTGCTTCACGTTGGGGAAGCTGGCGATCTTGGGCTGCTCGTGATAGCGGCCCTTGAACACCTCATGGAGGTACATCTTGGCGACCCGCTCGGCCGTCTCTTCGGTGTTGTGATCATTTTCGATATCGATCACCAGGCTTCTCAGAAGCTCGCGGACCTTGCCGGCCACCTCGATCTCCAGCTGGTCGAGCTCCCCGTCGCGCAGGTGATCGGAGATGTTGTCGTTGGCCAGGAACGGAACTCCCTCCTTCTGCAGGCGCTCGCGAATCCGCACGCTGATGGGAAGGGGCGTCGTGACGGGCGCGGCCTGTCGGGCGCTGAGCCCATGGGGGAGGGTGGATGTCATAGGGGGGTTCAGAAAGCTCCGGCGGCCGGCATCAGGGTCAGGTCTTCGACCGTCTGTGTGGTGGGTTGGCGCGCGAGGTAAAGCAGGGTTTCAGCCACCTGCTCGGCTGAAAGCATGGCATGTCGGTCGAAGGAACTGTGGACGGTTTCACTGTCCCAGAGTGGCGTATTCACCGCACCCAGGGTGAGGGTGCTCACCCGTATGCCGGCGGCCCGCTCCTCTGCCTCGAGGCAGCGGCTGAAGGAGGCCAGGGCGGCCTTGCTGACGCAGTAGGCCCCCCAGTCGGGAAAGGCATGGCGGGCGGCATGGCTGCTGACATTGATGATCCTTCCGCCGCCCGCCTGCCGCAGCCGGGGCAGCACCGCGGCGCAGACCTGAAAGACACTGGTGAGGTTCAGCTGCAGCAGCCACTGCCAGCGTTCGAGGGGCATCTCCGCCAGGGGACCGGTCCAGGCGGCGCCGGCGTTGTTGATCACCACCCCGGGGACCGGCCCCCGGCTCAGCAGATCCTCCAGTCCGGGGCCGATGAGGTCGGGACGGGTCAGATCGAGCCCCAGGGTCTCCACGCGTCGGCCGGTGGCCCGGAGCTCTGTGGCGAGTCCGTCGAGATCCTGGCTGGGGCGGGCCACCAGCAGCAGGTCAAGGCCTTCGGCGGCAAACCGGCGGGAGGTGGCGGCACCGATGCCTCTGGAGGCGCCGGTGATCAGGGCGGCGGGCAACGGCTGATGCGGCAGGGGGCCAAACCCTACGGCGCTAGAGCGTGATCCGCTGCCGCCCCCTCCAGGACCTGGCCCATGCTTCGGAACTTGGCGTAGCGGGCCTCGATCCGTTCGCTCTCGGTGAGGGTCTGCAGTTCGTCCAGGTGGCTCAGCAGGGCCTGGCGAAGCGTTTCTGCAGCCTGGATCGGAGCCCAGTGGTTGCCCCCGGAGGGTTCCTTCAGCAGGGCATCCACCAGGCCAAGCTGCAGCAGATCGGCCCCTGTGATGCGGAGGGCCTCCGCAGCGGCGGGGGCCTTGGCGGCGTCGCGCCAGAGGATCGAGGCACAGGCTTCCGGGCTGGCCACGGTGTAGACGCTGTGCTCGAACATGAGCAGCCGGTCGGCAACGCCGATGCCCAGGGCGCCACCGGATCCCCCTTCACCGATGACCACGGCGATGATGGGCACCCGCAGCCGGAACATCTCGCGCAGATTCACGGCGATCGCCTCCCCCTGGCCCTGCTCCTCCGCCGCGACCCCGGCATAGGCGCCGGGGGTGTCGATGAAACTGAGGATCGGCAGGCGGAAGCGATCGGCGTGCTCCATCAGCCGCAGGGCCTTGCGGTAGCCGCCGGGGGAGGCCATGCCGAAGTTGCGGGCCACGTTCTCCTTCATGTCCCGCCCTTTCTGGTGGCCGAGCAGCAGCACGGGCTGGTCACCGATGCGCCCGACACCGCCCACCAGGGCACGGTCGTCGTTGCCGCGGCGGTCGCCGTGGAGTTCGATCCATTCGTCGCTGATCACCTGGATGTAATCCAGGGTGCTGGGCCGCTGGGGGTGGCGGGCCACCTGAATTTTCTGGGCCGGTGTGAGGGAGCTGAAGATCTCCTCGCGGCGGCGGGTGGCGAGGGTTTCCAGCTGCAGCAACTGCTGACTGACGTCCACCTCGGAATCACGGGCCAGCTGGCGGATCTGCTCGATCTGCTCCTCGAGTTCCACGAGGGGTTTCTCGAAATCCAGGAGGGCGCGTCTGGCCATGGTCTTTCGGTCGTGGGAGGACTCAGGCGGAGGTGAGGCTGGGAATCGGGGCCGGACTCTCCAGGCCCAGGGCCCGGAACCCGTGGCGCAACGAAGCGGCGCCGATCAGGTCCATCTTCTCCAGGGTGATGTTGTTGCGACCCCAGCTGAAATTGGTGTGCAGGCCTTCGAACTCCAGGAGCATGGCTTCGGCGAAGCAGGCGAACATCTGACGCTGGGGATTGGCCATCTCGGCCGCTTCCATCATCTGCCAGCCGATGTCGGAGGCGAACTCCACGATGCCACCTTTCAACACATGGATGCCCTCGCCGGCCGCCCTGGTGTCCAGGTTCTTGGGATAGCCGCCATCGATCATCAGGCAGGGGCGGTGCAGCCGCTGGGGATCGATCGTGCTGGCCTGGGCCAGACTGGCCACCCACACCACCACATCCGCTTCCTCCAGCGCCTCTTCCAGGGAGAGGATGCGGCCGCCGCCCAGGTCGGCCTGCAGATCGGTCAGGGGTTGGGGACGGCGGGCCACCAGAAGCAGTTCCGCCACGCCGGTGCGCTGGGAGAGCCAGCGGCAGACGGCGCTGCCGATATCGCCGGTGGCGCCCACCACAGCCACCCGGGCCCGGCGCAGATCGACGCCGAGCCGGGGGGCGTTCTCCTCCACCTGGCGGCAGATCACCCAGGCCGTGTGGGTGTTGCCGGTGGTGAAGCGCTGCCACTCCAGGGTGGTGGCGCGCACCTGCTGTTCCCTGAGCAGCTTGAAATCCTCGAAGATGATCGAGGTGAAGCCCCCGAGGGCGGTGATGTCAATGCCGTTCTTCTGCGCCAGTTCCATGGCGTTGAGCACTTTGCGCTTGGCCGTCTTGAAGCGACTCAGCATTTCGGGCACGAACACCGAATCGATGTAGGCCCCTTCGATGCGCTTACCCGTGGGGCTGGTGAGGCTGATCCTCTCCACCAGCTGGGGAGGAGCACTGCACCACATGGCCAGATCGCCTTCCGCATAGTCCTCGAAACCGAGGCTCCGGGCCAGCTGACGGGCCGACTCGAAGCTGGTGGAATGACCGATCAGGCCGAACATGCAGGAAGAAGAACGCGGCGGCGAGGGGGGAGAGCCGGATGTCGCCGACGCTACATCCTCCCAGGGTGGACGTCAGGAGAGGGTCAGCCGATCAGGGCCGCAGCCGCCATACGGGCGATTTCCCTCGGGGTGAAGCCGATGTCGGTGAGGGCGTCCTGGTAGGCGATCAGGAAATCCTCGATCAGATCCTCCTTCTCCATGTGAAGCACGGCAGCGTCGGCGGCCACCCGATCCAGCATGCGGCGCACGTGGGGAAGGTTCTCCCGGTTGGCCTGTTCCAGCTCGGCGCGGGATTCCTCCAGATGGGCCTTGAGCCATACCTGACCGTAGTTGAGGTGGGTGTATTCGTCTTTCACCACCCCTTCGGTGATCCTGCGGGCGAAGGGATCCGCCACGGGAATGTAGATGTGGTAGGCCGAGATGGCGAAGGCTTCGATCAGCAGGGCCTGGATCAGCAGGCAGGTGACCACCTTGCCCTCCGTCAGAGCGGCCTGAAAGTTGTTGCGGAGGGGGGAGAAGAACTCCTGGGCGAACGGCATGTCGGCGACGACACCGAGGTTGTTGCCGCAGGCGGTGAATCCCTTCATGTGCTTGATCTCCATCCGGGCCAGGCGAGCCAGCTCCTCGGCCTGGTCGGGAAGCAGGGTCCCCAGCGACATGTAGTTGTCATGGGCCTCCTGCTCGCCCTCGATCACGATCGCGTTGATGCGGCTGTAGGCGTCCTTGTAGGCGTCCGTGGTGAAGTCGGGCAGGTCGCTTCCCTCGACCGGGCCCGTGGGATCCAGCGATGAATCGGCGGACTTGGTGGTTTCGAGGGTGGGCATGGGAACCACGTCGGTGTTGATTCGAGGAACTCTAGTCACGGTCAGCCACCCGTCGATGGCCAGGCGCTGCGCATCAGGGCGTCCAGACGTCGCTCCCAGCCGCCCACCAGCCGCTGGAACAGCTGGCGGCCCAGCTCGGCGCTGGCCCCGGTGGGATCGCCGATCACGCCGCTGGCGCTCAGCTCGCCGGTGAGCCAGCTGCAGGGGCAGGCCCCCTCCAGGCTCCAGCCTTCGGGCGGGATCCCGGACGCAGCCTCAGCGTGGCCCCCATGACCCCCGGCGCCGGGACCATCGGGGCCGGGCAGGGCACCGGCCATGGTGGGCTCGAGAAACAGCATCAGACTCGTCTCGGCCAGGCCGGCGTGGAGCCCCTCACTGCGTTCCGGTTCGGGGATCAGGGCTCCGAGGTCGTCGGCGCCGCGCCAGAGGAAGCAGGGCAGCACGGCCAGGCGGGGTTCGAACAGCCGCAGTTCCCGCGCCGCGGCCTCCAGCAGGCCGATCTGGCCGCCGTGGGCGTTGAGAAGCACCAGTCGTTGGAACCCCGCCGCCGCGATCCCCCTGCCGACGGAACGCACCAGGTCGATCAGCAGGTCGGCGGGCAGGCTGAGCGTGCCGGGGAAGCCCAGATGCTCGGGGGAGAAGCCGATGCTCTGCACCGGCAGGCGCCAGATCGGCAGGTCGGGGTCGAGCTGCGCCAGCACGGCGTCCGCCACCCGGTCGGCGAACAGGGCATCGGTCTCCAGGGGCAGCAGGGGGCCGTGCTGCTCGATGGCGCCCAGGGGCCACAGCACCGTGCTCCCCGGCCGGGAGGCCTGATCACGCAGCTCGGGCCAGCTGAGGCTGGCGAGGTGGCGGTCGCGGCGGAGGGCCATCGGCTGGGGGAGGCCGGGCCTCCGGGGGGGATTCGTACAGTGTGGAGCCCCGTGCTTCGCTGAGGACCTCGATGGCAGGAACCGGCAACTCCGCGCCGCGCCAGCCCAGGAACCCCGCCCAGCGCCCGGTGTCGCCGGCGACGGGTTCCGGGACGGCCCCTGCGCCCCTGCGCAAGCCCCCCCAGGTGCTGATGATCAAGAAGGAGGAGGAGGTGGCTGCCGAGACACTCCCCGCTCCCGCCGCTTCGAGCTCCGCTGGTGCTGCCGCCCCCCCCGAGCGCCCCGCGCCTGTTCCAGCGGACGGGGACCGCTTCGATCCGGATGGGCTGGAGGGCCTCACCATGGCCGACCTGCTCGGCCCTGCTCCAGGGCGGGGCGGCCGCACGTCAGGCGCCCCGTCCGCCGCCGCCGGAACGGCCTCGGCCGCTGCCTCCGCCCGCACCGTCGACGACTTCGATT
Organism: Synechococcus sp. CCY 9618; assembly: GCF_019038415.1. Lineage (GTDB taxonomy): Bacteria > Cyanobacteriota > Cyanobacteriia > PCC-6307 > Cyanobiaceae > Cyanobium. The sequence goes on from NZ_JAFKRG010000048.1 coordinate 125,103, forward strand.
TCGATGAGGAGGCCTTCCTCGCCGCCCTCGACGAGAACGCCCCGGTCGGCACCACCGGAGAGGTGGTGCAGGGGGTGGTGATCGGTCTGGAGAGCGACGGCGTCTACGTGGACATCGGCGGCAAGGCCCCCGGTTTCATGCCCAAGAGCGAATGCGGCCTGGGGGTCATCACCAACCTCAAGGAGCGTTTCCCCAAGGGGCTGCCCATTGAGGTGCTCGTCACCCGGGAGCAGAACGCCGACGGCATGGTCACCATCAGCGCCCGGGCCCTGGCTCTGCGCCAGAGCTGGGAGAAGGTGCGCCAGCTGGAGAAGGACGGCAAGGCGGTGCAGGTCAGGGTGAACGGGTTCAACCGTGGCGGTGTCACCTGCGATCTGGAGGGACTGCGGGGGTTCATCCCCCGTTCCCAGCTCAACGAGGGCGAGAACCATGAGGCCCTGGTCGGCCAGACCCTGGGGGTCGCCTTCCTGGAGGTGAATCCCGAAACCCGCAAACTGGTGCTCTCCGAGAAACGGGCCGCCACCGCCGCCCGCTTCGCCACCCTGGAGGTGGGCCAGCTGGTGGAGGGCCAGGTGGTGTCGATCAAGCCCTATGGCTTCTTCGTCGACCTGGGCGGCGTCAGCGGTCTGCTGCATCACTCCTGCATCACCGGCGGCGCCCTGCGCGATCTGCGCGAGGCCTTCCAGCAGGGCGAGCACCTCAAGGCCCTGATCACCTCCATCGATCCCGCCCGCGGGCGCATCGCCCTCAACACCGCCCTGCTGGAGGGGCCTCCCGGTGAACTGCTGATCGCCAAGGAGACCGTGATGGCCGAAGCCGCCGACCGGGCCCACCGGGCCCGCGCGCTCCTGCGTCAGCAGGAACAGGACGCGGGATGAGCGCAGCGATGCAGGTGGCGGGCCCCGACTGGGAGCTCGACTACTACTCCAGGCCGATCCTGGAGGCTGATGGTAAAAAACGCTGGGAACTGCTGATCTGCTCCACCGCCACGTCCCAGGCCCCGGCGGTCCCGTTCCGCTGGGTCAGGGACTGTCCGGCGTCCAGCGTCAATTCCCAGTGGCTGCGGGGGGCCATCGAAGCGGCCCTGGAAGCCAGCGCCGAACAGGGCTACGGACCGCCGCGGCGGCTGCGCTGCTGGCGGGGCTCGATGCGGACCATGGTGCAGCGGGCGGCGGAGGGCCTGGGGCTCGAGCTGGTGCCGAGCCGTCGCTGCTACGGACTGGTGGAGTGGCTGCAGGAACGGCAGATGAACGTCTACCCCCTGGAGCCCGGCTACATGGCCGGACCCCTGGCCCCCGCCCCCCAGCCGATCCCGCCGGTGGCGGTGCCCCTGCCGGAGGCGGCCCGGGGCGACAGCTGGAGCTGGGCCACCCTCAGCGCGGAGGCGTTGTCGGAAGCCGCCGGCTGGGAGATCGCCTTCCCCGGCCTGGTGGCCCTGCCTGCTCAGTTGGATCCCACCACCCCGGTGCCCGGCATCCGTCTGTTCAGCCGCCGGCGGGCCCTGGCCATCGCCGGCTGGCTGTCCGGCCTGGAGCCCGTGAGGCTCGAGGTCTGCTCCGGCCAGCTGGTGCTCGAGGCTGGCCTGGAGGATCGCTGGATCCTGGCGCGCCTGCCGGAGCAGGAAGCGCAGGCGGCAGCGGCGGCCCTGGCCCAGGCCCGGGAGCGGGCCGGCGGGCTGCAGTTCATCGCCATCCAGGCGAGCGAGGAGGCCCCGGCTCTCGACGGCTTCTGGCTGCTGCGGGACCTGCCGGATGGCTGAGGGTCTCGACCCGCCCTTCGACCGCACCGATGCGGGTTTCAACGACCTGCCCGGCTGGACCTGGGTAGGGACCTATGGCGGTCATTACCTGCAGTGCGATCTGCTGGCCGGCTTCGAGCACGGCTTCTTCACCCGCCGGTGGCAGGGCAGGGAACCGGATGAACTCGCCGGGGCGATCAGCGCCGGCATCAGCGTCCATCGCACCCGCCAGGTGCATGGAGCGACGGTGCTCGCCGCTGCCGCCGCAGCGACTCCCCCCTGGCCGGAGGCCGACGGCCTGCGCAGCGATGGGGGTGGCCAGAGTCTCTGGGTGTGCGGCGCTGACTGCACCCCGGTGCTGATCGCCGACCCTGCCACGGGTCGGGTGGCCGCCTGCCATGCCGGATGGCGGGGGGTGGCCGCCCGGATCGTGCCGGCGGCGATCGACGCCCTCGTGGCGGAGGGCGCCCGTCGTGATCGGTTGCTGGTGGCCCTCGGTCCGGCGGTGGATGGCTCCCGCTACCAGGTGCAGCGGTCGGTGACCCTGCAGGTGGCGGCCTCCCTGGGCTCCCTTGGGGACATCGAGGCCGCCCTGGCGGATCTGGAGGCCTGCGGAAGCCTGCTGCCGGATCCGCAGCCGGGCCGGGACCGGCTGGACATCCGCCGGGCCACGGTGTGGCAGCTGCGTCGGGAAGGCATCACGGTGGATCGGATGGCCCTCTGCCCGCTCTGCACGGTGGCCGAGCCGCTGCTGTTCCACTCGTGGCGCCGCGATGGGGTCAGGGCGGTGCAGTGGAGCGGGGTGGTTTCCCAGGCTTGATCAGTACGCAGCCCTTGATCAGTAGGCAGCCCAGAAATCGCTGGGGTTGGGATGAAGGTCGGATGAACTCCTTCTGTGAGAAAGGATTTAACGGGATAACCGACCAGCCGGAAGGTTGCCTGGGACACCACGGCGAGAGAAAATGCATTGGATGCAATTTTCAGACATGCTCACCGGTGCGGAACTACTGGCAAAGGTCAAAGAGATGGGAGAAGCGAGCAAATCCGATCTCGTCAGGGCCTGCGGCTACGTGACGTCCCGCAAGGATGGCGCTGAACGACTCAACTTCACCGCCTTCTACGAGGCACTTCTTCATGCCAAGGGCATGGATTTCTCTTCCGCTCCCCGCAGCGGCAAGGCCGGCCGCAAGCTCAGCTTCAGCACCAAGGTGCAGTTCAACGGCAACCTGATGGTGGGCCGGGCCTACACCGCCATGCTGGATCTCAAACCCGGCGATGAGTTCGAGATCAAGCTGGGGCGCAAGCAGATCCGTCTGACGCCGCTGGGTGCGGAGGACGAGGAAGGCTGAGCGCCACCGCTTCAGCCACCTTGATGCCATCGATCGCGGCTGAGAGGATCCCACCCGCATGGCCGGCCCCCTCCCCCGCCGGGAACAGGCCGGCGATGTTGGTGCTCTCGAACGTCACCGGGTTCCGCTGCAGCCGTAACGGCGAAGAGGTACGGGTCTCCACACCGGTCAGCAGGGCCCCCGCCATGGCGTAGCCCGGGATTCGCTGGGAGAACACCGGCAGCGCTTCCCGGATCGCCTCCAGGACGAAGTCCGGCAGACAGCCTTCAAGGCTGCCGAAGTGCAGGCCGGGCTGGTAGGAGCCAGCCACGGCGCCAGCAGGTGGCTCCTGGCTCGGTCGTCCGGCCAGGAAATCCTGCAGCCACTGGGCCGGAGCCCGGTAGTCGCCACCGCCGGCCAGGAAGGCCTGCCGTTCCCAGTGGCGCTGGAAGGCCATGCCGGCCAGGGGATCCCCCGGTTCCCGGCCGAAGGGTGCCAGGTCCTCTTCGCTCACGGGCACCACCAGTCCGCTGTTGGCATTGCGTTCCCGGCGGGAGTGCTGGCTCATGCCGTTGGTGACCACACAGCCTTCTTCGGAGGTGGCTCCCACGACCAGCCCCCCGGGACACATGCAGAAGCTGTAGACGCTGCGTCCCGTGGTGGCTTTTCCCGTGCAGTGGTGCACGAGTTTGTATTCCGCAGGGCCGAGCCGGGGGTGGCCGGCGGCCTCCCCCCAGCGGGCCCGGTCGACCAGGGCCTGGGGGTGCTCGATCCTCACACCCACCGCGAAGGGCTTCGGCGCCATCGCCACCCCCAGCTCCCGCAGCATGACGAAGCTGTCGCGGGCACTGTGGCCCGGCGCCAGCACCAGATGGCGGGTGGCGATGGTGCTGCCGTCGGCCAGCCGCACGCCGCGCACCTGTCGGTCAGGGTTTTCCTCCAGCAGCAGACCGACCACGTGCCGGCCGAAGCGCACCTCTCCTCCAAGGGCCTCGATCCGGGCCCGCAGGCCCCGCACCACCGTGGCCAGCTTGAAGGTGCCGATGTGGGGGTGGTGCAGGGTGAGGATCTCCGGATCGGCACCGGCTGCCACCAGTTCCTCAAGCACCTTGCGGATGTAGGTGGGGCTTTCGCTCACCTGGCTGTAGAGCTTGCCATCGGAGAACGTGCCGGCGCCCCCCTCGCCGAACTGGGCATTGGAGCCGGGATCGAAGCGGCGGCGGCCCTGCCAGAACCCGAAGGTGTCGGCCGTGCGTTCCTTCACGGCCTTGCCCCGCTCCAGCAACAGGGGCCGCCATCCCATCTGGGCGAGCAACAGGGCCGCGAAGTAACCGCAGGGGCCGGCGCCCACCACCACCGGCCGCTGCGCCTGTGCCGCCGGATCGGCCTGGGCCACGGGCCGGTAACGGGTGTCCGGGGTCGGCCGCAGATGGGGGTCGGTGCCGAAGCGCCGCAGCAGCCGGCGCCTCACGCCGGCATCCAGATCCAGGTCAAGGCAGTACACCAGGGCGATGGACCCCCGCCGTCGGGCGTCCACGCTGCGTTTCACCAGACGGTGGCCCCGCAGTTCCCCCGGGACCAGCCCCAACCGGCGCTGGATGGCCGCCTCCAGGTCGGCGGCGCTGTGATCGAGCGGCAGCTTCAGCTCGCTGAGGCGCAGCACGGCCGGGGCAGGCGGAGGTCTGATGGCGTTCTAGGGCACGGCGACGCGACGGGCGCCACGAATGTCCCCATCGGCAGGCCGTGTCCCACAGGAAGGATCCAGGTGGACGATGATGCAGGTTGCCGGGAAATGTTCCGATGGGTCTGGGTCACTGCCCCCTCTGCATGGGACTCGCTCTGCTCTGTGTCGTCCGCTGCAGCGCCCACGCCATGATGCTCCTGCGCCTGGCCTGATGATGCTTCGCACCACGTACCTGGGCGCCAACGGCTGGTGGTTGGCTTTCGGTGATCTGACGGTGCTGGTGGATCCCTGGTTGACCGGGGATCTGGTGTTTCCCCCCGGTCCCTGGCTGCTGCGGGGCCGACTCCTGGAGCCCTGCCCCCTTCCTGGGCCCCCCGACCTGCTGCTGCTCACCCAGGGTCTGCCGGATCACTGCCATCCCCCCAGCCTGCAGCTGCTCGACCGACGACTGCCGGTGGTGGGCTCCACCAGCGCGGTCACCCAGGTCCGGCGTCTGGGCTTCACGGCTGTCACGGCCCTGCGCCCCGGAGAGGTGCACCGGCACCGGGACCTGGAGATCACTGCCACCGCCGGCGCCGCAGTCCCCGTTGTGGAGAACGGCTACCTGCTCGATCACCCTTGCGGCCACCTCTACCTGGAACCCCACGGGTTCCTGGCCGAGGATCTGCCCGCCCGTCGCCTGGATGCGGTGATCACTCCGGTGGTCGATCTGGGCCTGCCCCTGGCGGGGGCGTTCGTGAAGGGCCGGCAGGTGCTGCCCAGGCTCCTGGAGCGCTTCGATCCGCTCACGGTGCTGGCGAGCACGGCGGGGGGGGAGGTGCAGTTCGACGGTCTGCTGAGCCGCGTGTTCCGCCAGGAGGGAAGTGTGCAGGAGGCGGCCGCCACCGTGGCCGCCTGCCGATCCGGGGAGTGCCGTCTGCTCGATCCGGTGCCCGGCACCGCCTACACCCCTGCGACCCGGTGAGCCGTCTCTGCCTCCATGGCGGCGATGGCGATTCGGGTGGGCACCACCGCATCGGGATTGAGGCTGATCGAGTCGATTCCCTCCTCCACCAGGAAGCGGGCGAAGTCGGGGTAGTCGCTGGGGGCCTGACCGCAGATGCCGATCTTGCGGCCACAGCGCCGGGCCGTGCGGATCGCCAGCCGGATCATCTCCTTCACCGCGGGATGCCGTTCGTCGAACAGTTCCGCCACCAGCGCCGAATCCCGATCCAGTCCCAGGGTCAGCTGGGTGAGGTCGTTGGAGCCGATCGAGAAGCCGTCGAAGCGCTCGGCGAAGGCCTCGGCGCCGATCACGTTGCTGGGCAGTTCGCACATCACGTACACCTCCAGGCCGTCCTGGCCCCGGACCAGCCCTTCAGCGGCCATGGCCTCCAGCACCCGGTCGCCCTCTTCCGGGGTGCGGCAGAAGGGAACCATGGGAATCACGTTGGTCAGACCCATGACCTCCCGGATCCGGCGCAGGGCTCGGCACTCAAGGGCGAAGGCGTCGCGGAAGGCGGGAGCGTAGTAGCGCGAGGCGCCGCGCCAGCCGATCATCGGGTTCTCCTCCACCGGCTCGAAGGCCCTGCCCCCCAGCAGGCGGGCATACTCGTTGCTCTTGAAATCGGAGAAACGCAGGATCACCGGCCGGGGATGGAAGGCCGCCGCGATCCGGGCCATGCCCTGGCTGAGCAGGTCGACGTAGTAGTCGGCCGGGGTGTCGTAGCCCTCCACCAGCTCGGCGATGGCCGCCCGCTCGGCTGAATCGGCCACCCGCTCCGGCTGCAGCAGCGCCATCGGATGCACCCGGATGTGGTTGGCGATGATGAACTCCAGCCGGGCCAGACCCACCCCGTCGCAGGGAATCGACGCCAGCTGAAAGGCCTCCTCGGGATTGCCCACGTTGATCAGGATCTTCGTGCGGGTGGCCGGCAGCTCGTCGATGGCCTGCTCCTCCATGTGGAATGGGAGTTTCCCCCGGTAGACGTGGCCCACGTCCCCCTCACAGCAGCTGAGGGTGATGGCTTCGCCGTCCCGGATGCGGCCGGTGCCGTCGGCGGTGCCGACGATCGCCGTCAGGCCCATCTCCCTGGCGATGATCGCCGCATGGCAGGTGCGACCGCCCTGGTCGGTGACCACGCCGCTGGCCTTCTTCAGGATCGGCTCCCAGTCGGGGTCGGTGCGGCGGGTCACCAGCAGGTCGCCGGCGGTGAAGCTGGCGATCGCGCTGGGGTCGCTGATCACCCGGGCGCGGCCGCTGCTCACCGAGGCGCCGATGGCCCGGCCGCGGGTGATCTCCTCCGCCTGGTGAGGCTCCAGGTGCCAGCTGCGCAGCACCGCCCCGCCGCGGCGGGATTCCACCGTTTCCGGTCGGGCCTGGAGGATGAACAGCTCGCCGCTGAGGCCGTCCTTGGCCCATTCGACGTCCATGGGGGTGGGCGTGCCCCGCCGTTCGCTGTAGTGGCGCTCGATCGCGCAGGCCCAGCGGGCCAGGGTGAGCGCCTCGGCGTCGCTGAGGGCGAAGCGCTTCCGCTCCTGGGCGGTCACCTCCTCGTTGCGAACGGCCCGACCATCGCCGCTGCCGGGATCGGCATAGACCATCCGCAGGGCCTTGCTCCCCAGCCGCCGGCTCAGGATCGGGGCGAAGCCCTGGGCCAGGGTGGGCTTGAAGATCAGCCATTCGTCGGGGTTCACCGCCCCCTGCACCACGTTCTCCCCGAGCCCGTAGGCGGCGGTGAGCAGCACCGCGTTCCGGAAGCCGGTCTCGGTGTCGATGCTGAACATGACACCGGAGCTGGCCAGGTCGGAGCGCACCATGCGCTGCACCCCGATCGAGAGGGCCACCTCCAGGTGATCGAAACCGTTCTGCTGCCGGTAGGCGATGGCCCGATCGGTGAACAGGGAGGCGAAGCAGCGGCGGCAGGCCTCCAGCAGCGCCGTCTCCCCCTCGATGTGGAGAAAGGTCTCCTGCTGGCCCGCGAAGCTGGCATTCGGCAGATCCTCGGCGGTGGCGCTGGAGCGCACCGCCACCGCGGCCGGCACCCCGGCGGCGGCCATCTCCGCCGCCAGTTCCCGGTAGGCCGTGAGGATGGCCTCCACCAGTGGCTTGGGCAGTGCCGCCCCGTTGAGCAGGTTCCGCGCCCCCTGGCCGGCCGCCTGCAGGGCCGCCAGATCGCCGCTGTCCAGCCCCTCGAGCAGCCCGGCCAGGGCCGGCCTGAGCCCGTTGGCGGCGATGAACAGGCGGTAGGCGGCGGCCGTGGTGGCGAACCCTCCGGGCACGTTCACGCCCGCGGGCTGCAGCCGTCGGATCATCTCCCCGAGGGAGGCGTTCTTGCCGCCCACCCGGGCGATGGCCTCAAGGCCCACCTGGGCCAGGGGAACGACGAGCTCTTCGCGGTTCTGCATCCCTTCACCGTGACTGCTCCAACTGTGAAGCGGCCATCCGGCCGTCGCCGCAGGCTGTGATGTTCGCCCACCCGGTGGGGCGGGTCGAAGCGGCTCAGGCTCCGGGGTCGGCAGGGGGAGGGGATGGGGCGTCGGACGCCGAGGGGCCGGGCGGGCGCTCGGGCTCGGGCAGCAGCTGGGCGAGCAGGCCGGCCCCCATCAGGATGCCCCCCAGGGTCAGGGCCAGGCCGCGGTTGGCGGCGGCGGGGCCGTCGATCCAGGCTCCTGTGGCCAGGAAGGCGCCCCCCAGCAGCAGGCTGGGCACCAGCACGATCCCCTTGGCGGTGCGGTTGAGGCTCATGGACAGGCTTCGGCCAGAGCCAGGCCCGCGTCGATCAGGCCCGTGGCCATGTCGTCGCCGTCGGACAGCCGGCTGACGCGGGCCAGCAGGGTGCCCCCGCTCTCCCCCATGGGACGCAGATTGACCCGGGTGCGGCGCGGCAGGGCCTGGCGCAGCCAGGCGATCGCCTGTTCCTCCTGATCGGGATCCACCTCCATGCAGGCCAGCTGCACCGGGTAGCTGCGGTTGCCATCCCCCACCTGCAGCAAGCGGCCGCTGCGCACCTGGTACACCTCCGCCGCCGCCGCCGCCCCGGGCCAGGCGATCAGCAGCGCGAGCAGCACACCGAACAGCGTCAGAGCTTGGCGCCGCAACTGGGACAGAACAGATGGGCGCTGGCAGTGGTGCTGCCGCAGGCGTTGCATTGGCGGATGGTGTCGATGGCCAGTTCGGGATGGCTGGGCAGCCCCACCATCTGGGCGTTGCTGGCTCCTGGCGGAACCATCGGGTAGCAGTTCTCGTTGCGCCTCACGCGCACGTCGACGAAGACCGGACCCGGATGGGCCAGGGCCTCGGCCAGGCCGGGGAGCAGCCGGGCCCGGTCGGAGATGCCGATGCCCTTCACCCCGAAGGCCTCGGCGAGGGCGGGGAAGTCAGGCATGCCGCCGGTCATCTCGGAGCTGGAGTAGCGCTCCTCGTAGAAGCTCTCCTGCCACTGCCGCACCATGCCCTGCCAGCCGTTGTTGAGCACGACCACCTTCACCGGCAGGCCGTACTGGCTGAGGGTGCCCAGCTCCTGGATGTTCATCAGGATGCTGGCGTCACCGGCGACGCAGATCACCGTCTCGTCGGGGAAGGCGGTCTGGACGCCCATGGCGGCGGGCATGCCGAACCCCATGGTGCCCAGGCCGGCACTGCTGATCCAGCGGCGCGGCCCGTTGCGCAGGAACTGGGCCGCCCACATCTGATGCTGGCCCACGTCGGTGGTGTAGAAGGCCTCCGGTGCCAGTTCCCGCAGGGCGATCACCACCTCCTGGGGAGCGATCTCACCGGTGGGATCGGGGATCACCAGGGGGTAGTGATGCTTCCAGGTGTCGATGCGCTCCAGCCACGCGTCGGTGCGCCCCTTGGAACCCTCCCCGGAGGAGGCCTCCAGCATGGCCTGGAGCGCCTGCTTCACATCGGAGACGACCGGCACTTCGGGAACCCGGTTCTTGCCCACCTCGGCCGCGTCGATGTCGATGTGGATCACCTGGGCCCGGGGGGCGAAGCTGTCGAGCCGGCCGGTGACGCGGTCATCGAAGCGGGCGCCGACGGCGATCAGCAGATCGCACTCGGTGACCGCGAAGTTGGCGTAGGCCGTGCCGTGCATGCCGAGCATGCCCACCGCCAGGGGGTGGTTCTCGTTGAAGGCGCCCTTGCCCATCAAGGTGGTGGTGACCGGCAGTCGGAACCGCTCGGCCAGCTGGTGCACCACCCCGTGGGCATCGGAAGCGATGGCCCCTCCCCCCACGTAGAGGAGGGGGCGACGGGCCTGGCGGATCAGGGCGAGGGCCGCCTGGATGGCTTCGGGCCGGGGGGATGGGGACCGCTTGAAGCCCGAGGGAACGGCCGTGCCCGGGGCGACGGGCAGGTAGTCGAACTCCTCGGCGCCCACGTCCTTGGGCACGTCGATCAGCACCGGTCCCGGCCGGCCGCTGGCGGCGATCAGGAAGGCTTCCGCCACGATGCGGCCGATGTCGGCGGGGTCGCGCACCACCCAGGAATGCTTCACGATCGGCAGGGTGATGCCGAAGATGTCCGTTTCCTGGAAGGCGTCGGTGCCGATGGCGGCCCGGGGCACCTGGCCCGTGATCACCACCATCGGCACCGAATCCATCTGGGCCGTGGCGATGCCCGTCACCAGGTTGGTGGCGCCGGGCCCGGAGGTGCCGAAGCAGACTCCGACCCGACCGGTGGCCCTGGCGTAGGCATCAGCCGCATGGGTGCCGCCCTGCTCGTGGCGCACCAGGATGTGCTTGACCCAGCCACGGGCTTCGGCCTTGTGGACCTCGTCGTAGATGGGCAGGATGGCGCCGCCGGGGTAGCCGAAGATGTGCCCGACCCCATGCCGGTGCAGGGCATCCATCAGGGCGTAGGCCCCGCTCACGCGCTGAGGGGCGACGGACGCGCCGCTGTCGGCGACCGATGGTTGGGAGGTGCTGGTGCCGGCGGCCGGGGAGGGGAGGGGCGTGAGCGTCACGGCTGCTGCTTGGGACAGGCGAACGGGAGACCGGTCGATGGGGGCGGGGCCATCAGCGGAACACGCCCAGGTTAGGTCTCTGGATGGGGTTTGGGTTGCGTCGGCGCCGGCTTTCGGCCATGGCTCGCAACACGCGGGCGGGGTCCATCCAGGATCCCCGATAGCGCATGCCCCAGTGCAGATGGGGACCGGTGGTGCTGCCCGTGAGGCCGACGTGGCCGATCACCTGGCCGGTGGCGACCCGCTGGCCCACCTGCAGCCGGACGCCGCCGCTGCGGTAGACACCGCTGCCGGCCTGGCCCCCCAGGTGGCAGTAGATGTGCTCGTAGCTGCCGGAGCGGATCACCAGCCCGTTGCCGCAGCCCCCATCGACGATCACCTCGCTCACCGTCCCTGCCCACCAGCTGCGGATCGGCGAACCCAGGGGGGCGGCGATGTCGATGCCGTAATGGGGACGCACATCACCGCTGAGGGGATGGGAGCGCATGCCGAAACCGCTGGTGTAGCCGGCGAAGCTGGCCACCGGGAAAGCGCCCCGGGCCCAGAGGCTGACGTTGCTGGCGCGGGCGGGATCCGCCGGGCCGATCAGGCCCAGGGCACCGACCATCGCCAGGGTCCACGGCCGCAGTCCCAGCTGCCGCCCCGCCGGGAGCCCCGGGCGCGGCGGAGGATCAGAGCAGTCCGAGGGCATGCAGGGGGCCGTGACCGGTGAGCAATTCCAGCAGAAAAGCGGAAAATCCCACCATCGCCAGTCGGCCGTTCCAGACCTCGGAGCTGTTGTTCCAGCCCCAGGCCCATTTGTCCTGGGGGTAGAGCTTCACCTTCTTGGGCAGCTGGGCCGCCTGATCCAGGTTCACCTCAGGCCCCGCCATGGCTTCCTGCACCAGATCGGCGAGGCCCTGGATGAAGGTGGGATCGGTGTCGAGGGCCGGCACCCGACGGAAGTGGGTGATCCCGGCCTCGGTGGCGATCTCCCTGTATTCGATGTCGATCTCCTCGAGGGTCTCGATGTGCTCGCTGACGAAACTGATCGGCACCACCACCAGCTCCTTGACCCCCTGCTCGCCCAGTTCGCGCAGGGCGTCCTCGGTGTAGGGCTTGAGCCACTCCACCGGCCCGACCCGGCTCTGGTAGGCGAGGGTGAACGGGTTGGTGTGGCCGAGCATCGCCTCGAGGCGCTTGATCACCAGGTCGGCGCAGGCCTCGATCTCCCGCTGGTAGGGGTCGCCGGCCTCCTCGACGTAGCTCTTGGGCACCCCGTGGGCGCTGAAGAAGATGTGGGCCTCCTCCGGGGTGACGCAGGCCCGGACCTCCCGGGCGATCAGGCCGGCCATCGCATCGATGTATCCCGGGTGGTCGTACCAGCTGCGGATGCAGCGGATCGGCAGCCGGCGGAAGGCCGGGTCGGCCTGGCGCAGGCGCTGCAGCTCCCGGAAACTGGAGCCGCTGGTGCTGATCGAGAAGTGGGGATAGAGGGGCAGCACCACCACCTCCTCGACGCCGTCGGCCTTGATGTCGCCCACGGCCGATTCGGTGAAGGGATGCCAGTAGCGCATCGCCACGTAGCTGGTGGCCTCCACCCCCTGCTGGCGCAGGCGGCTCTGCAGTTCCCTCGCCTGCTGCTCCGTGATGCGCCGCAGGGGGGAGCCGCCGCCGATGGAGCGGTAGGCCTCCTTTGACTTGCCGCTGCGCAGGGTGCTGATCAGCCAGGCCAGGGGCTTCTGGAGCGCCGGTGTGGGCAGGCGGATGATCTCCGGGTCGGAGAAGAGGTTGTAGAGAAACGGCCCCACATCCTCGATCCGTTCAGGACCGCCGAGGTTCAGCAGCAGCACGCCGACCCTGGCCATGCCTTCGATCAGAAAGGCTGAGCGTAACGCCGCCCTGGCGCCACGGGGGCGGGCCGGGTAACGTCCGCCCCAGGCTCGTGCCCGCTGACCATCCCTCCGGCCGCCCTCCCACTGCCCGACGCCGACACCATTGCCCTGGTGCGTCGGGAGAACGGTCGCCTGGCGATGTCCGGTACCGGCCTGAGACTGGAGATCCGCCAGGGCCGGCTGGGCCTGCGCGGCCCCCTGCCCTGTGCCAGGGGCAGCTCGGCCCGGCCGGTGCAGCGCATCAGCCTGGGCCTGCCCGCCACGGCGGCGGGGGTGGCGGCGGCCCTGGAGCAGCTCGCGGCGGTGCGCGATGGGCTCGATCGGGGCACCTTCCGCTGGGAGCTGTGGCGCCGCCGCTCCCCCGGCACCACGGCCGCGCCGCCTGCCCCGCCGCTCGATGGGGGCCCCTGGATCGCCCCGGTGCTGGCGGGATTCGAGGCCGCCTTCTTCGCCGAACCCCGCCGCCGCCGCCGGCCCGCGGGCAGCCGCAGCACCTGGAGCGGCGCCTACCGCCCCTATCTGCGGCGTCTGGCCGCGCTGGCCGGTGCGGCGCAGGGCAGTGTCGACGCTCCCCTGCTGGAGCGCGTTCTGGAGAGCTACCCCCTCGCCAGCCGCAGCCGCCAGCAGTGCGGCATCGCCCTGGCGGCCCTGGCCCGGCACCTGGGAATGACGCTCCCGGAGGACTGGAGCGAACGCAGCGGTGGCTACGGCCTCCATGCGGCCCGGTTCCGGGGCCTGCCCACCGATGCGCGCATCCTGGAGCTGGTGGAGGCCATCCCCAACCCCCGCTGGCGGCTCGCCTACGGCCTCATGGCCACTTATGGCCTGCGCAACCACGAGGTGTTCTTCTGCGATGTCTCGGCCCTGGCCCCGGGGGGAGACCGGGTGCTGCGGGTGCTGCCCACCAGCAAGACCGGAGAGCATCAGGTGTGGCCGTTCCAGCCCGACTGGGTGGAGCGGTTCGAGCTGGATCGGCTCGGCCACGGCGCCACGGGCCTGCCGGAGGTGACCACCGATCTGCGGCGCACCACCCTGCAGCAGGTCGGACGGCGGGTGGCGGAACAGTTCCGTCGCTACGACCTGCCGATCACCCCCTACGACCTGCGACATGCCTGGGCTGTGCGCACCATCCACATCGGCCTGCCGGACACGGTGGCGGCCCGGATGATGGGCCACTCCGTGGCGATCCACACCCGCACCTACCACCACTGGATCACCCGCCGGGATCAGCAGCAGGCGGTCGACACCGCCCTGGCCCGCCTGCGGGCCTCCTGAGTGCGGTGGCGGTGACTCTGGCTGGGGTTCCGCCAGAGTGAGGGGAAAGCCACCCCCATCCCATGACGGCGAACGCCTCCACCAGCGCGTCAGCGCCGGCCACGGATCCGCTGGATCGCCAGGCCGAGGAACTGGGTCCGGGGGGCGATCTGGCCCCGGAGGTGGATCAGGACTCCTACCGGCGCCGCATGGCCCGGCGCAAGGAGGTGCAGCAGCAGCGGGTGGGAGAGCGGAACCTGGAGAAGGGCCTGGTGCTGGTCTTCACCGGCGAGGGCAAGGGCAAGACCACCGCCGCCCTGGGGCTGGTGCTGCGCACCTTGGGCCACGGCGGTCAGGTGGCGGTGGTGCAGTTCATCAAGGGCGGTTGGCAGCCGGGGGAAGCCCGGGCCCTGGAGATCTTCGGTGAGGCCCTCCACTGGCATGCCCTCGGGGAGGGCTTCACCTGGGAAACCCAGGACAGGGAGAGGGACCGCCAGCTGGTCCAGGCCGCCTGGGAGCGCTCCTGCACCTACCTGGCCGACGGCTCCCGCAAGCTGGTGGTGCTCGATGAGATCAACGTGGCTCTCAAGCTGGGCTACCTCGATCCCGCCCAGGTGCTGGAGGGCCTCGCCCTGCGGCCGCCCCTCACCCACGTGGCCCTCACCGGCCGGGGAGCCCCGGCGGCCCTGCTGGAGCGGGCCGACCTGGTTACGGAGATGAAGGCCATCCGCCATCCCTTCCGGGAGCAGGGGGTGAAGGCCCAGGCGGGCATCGAGTTCTGAAGGCGCCGGCTCCCCAGGGGCCGGTTCAGCCCAGATCCGTCCGCAGCCGGGCCAGGCCGCAGACCAGCACCGACAGCCCGCTGACAAGCAGGGCCCGGTGCACCTCAGGCTCGCTCCAGAAGCCGGGCTGGGAGCTGGCCCGATCCAGGGCCGAGAGGGTGAGCCGGGCCATCACATCACTGCTGCGGGGGCCATGCGGGGGGCAACCGGACGCGGGAAAGGTCATGGCACCGCTGCTTTGGGGCAGTGAAGCGGCAGAGGGCGGCGCCCGCAACCTGGTGGGGCCGCGGGAGGGGTTGCTACTGTTCGGCCGATCGCATGAGCCGATGGCCTACAGGCGCGTTCTTCTCAAGCTCAGCGGTGAAGCCCTGATGGGCGACCAGGGCTACGGCATCGACCCCGCCATCGTGCAGTCGATCGCCAAGGACGTGGTCGAGGTGGTCTCCGGGGGCACCCAGCTGGCGATCGTGGTGGGCGGGGGCAACATCTTCCGGGGCCTGAAGGGATCCGCCGCCGGCATGGACCGGGCCACCGCCGACTACGTGGGCATGCTGGCCACGGTGATGAACGCCATCACCCTCCAGGACGGTCTGGAGCGGGCCGGGGTGCCGACCCGGGTCCAGAGCGCCATCTCCATGCAGGAGGTGGCGGAGCCCTACATCCGCCGGCGGGCCATCCGGCACCTGGAGAAGGGGCGTGTGGTGATCTTCGGGGCCGGCTGCGGCAATCCCTTCTTCACCACCGACACCACCGCCGCCCTGCGGGCCGCCGAGATCAATGCCGACGTGATCTTCAAGGCCACCAAGGTGGATGGGGTCTACGACAAGGACCCCGCCAAGCACCCCGATGCGGTCCGCTACGAGAGCCTCACCTTCCTCGACGTGCTCAGCGGCGAACTGGAGGTGATGGACAGCACCGCCATCGCCCTCTGCAAGGACAATGCCATTCCGATCGTGGTCTTCGACCTGTTCGGCTCGGGCAACATCGGCCGGGCGGTGGCCGGAGAGCCCATCGGCACCAGCATCGTGCCGGCGCCCCCCCGCTGACCCCCCTTCCCCTCCGCCCTTTCCCCCTGCCATGGATCTCGAAGCCAGCATGCGCAAGTCGGTGGAAGCCACCCAGCGCACCTTCAACACCATCCGCACCGGCCGGGCCAACCCTTCCCTGCTCGACAAGCTGAGCGTCGAGTACTACGGGGCCGACACACCCCTCAAGTCGCTCGCGACGATCTCCACCCCGGACGCCCAGACGATCCAGATCCAGCCCTTCGACAAGGGGTCCATGGCCCTGATCGAGAAGGCGATCGCCATGAGCGACCTGGGCCTGACCCCTAACAACGACGGCCGCCTGATCCGCATCAACATCCCCCCCCTCACCGAGGAGCGCCGCAAGGAGTTCTGCAAGCTCGCTGCGAAATATGCGGAAGAAGGCAAGGTGGGTCTGCGCAACATCCGGCGCGAGGGCATCGATCGGATCAAGAAGCAGGAGAAGGATGGTGAGCTCTCCGAGGACCAGAGCCACGACGAGCAGGACAGGATCCAGAAGCTGACCGATCGCTACATCGCCGAACTGGAGAAGCATCTGGCCGACAAGGAAGCCGACATCCTCAAGGTGTGAGCGGCTCCGGCGATGCCGATGTGATCGTGGTGGGTGCCGGTCCCGCCGGGTCGGCAGCGGCGTTCCATCTGGCGGCACGGGGTCGGCGGGTGATCCTGCTGGAGGCCCAGGACAAGGGCCGATCCAAGCCCTGTGGCGGCGGCATGGCCGCCTCGGTGCAGAGCTTGTTCCCCTTCGACCTGGCCCCCGCCGTCGACCAGGTGATCCGCCGCGTCCGCTTCACCTGGTGCCTGGAGGATCCGGTGACCGCCGAGCTCCCCGGTGATGCCCCCTTCTGGATCGTGCGCCGCAGCGTGCTCGATGCCTACCTGGGGGAGCAGGCTGTCCAGGCGGGCTGCGATCTGCGCCACGGCTGCCGGGCCGAGCGGATCGAGCGAGGTGCGGACGGGCTCTGGCAGGTGGCCGCGGCGGGGGGAGAGGTGCTGCGGGCGGCGGCAGTGGTGATCGCCGACGGATCCTCGTCCCGCTTTGCCGCTCCCCTTGGCCTGGGTCCCCCCCGGCCCCGCTTCGCCGCCACCGTCTCGGTGGAGGTGGCGGCCGAGCCCGAACCCGCCGACATGGTCCGGTTCGAATTCGGTCTGGTGCACCACGGCTTCTGCTGGGTGTTTCCCCGTCGGGGCGGCTACAGCATCGGGGTGGGCACCTTCATCGGCCAGCAGGAGGCGGACAGCCAGGCGGTGCTCCGCTCCCTGTTGCCGAGCCTTGGCCTGCCGGAGGCAGCGGGAGAGCGGCGCCAGGGGCGGCTGCGCATCTGGAACGGCCACCATCCCCTCCACGGGCAGGGCCTGGTGGTGGTGGGCGATGCGGCTTCGCTCTGCGATCCCTTTCTGGCCGAGGGGCTGCGGCCCTCCCTGCTGAGCGGTCGCGAGGCCGCCGGCGCGCTTGACCGCTGGCTCTGCGGCGATCCGGCGGCCCTGGAGTCCTACAGCCTGCGCATGCGCCAGGAGTGGGGCGATTCGATGGCCTGGGGCAAGCGCATCGCCCAGGTGTTCTACCGGGTGCCCCGGGTGGGCTATCAGCTCGGGATCAAACGCCCCACCGCCCCCCAGCGCATCGCCCAGATCCTCTCCGGGGAGATGGGCTACGGCGAGATCGCCCAGCGGGTGATCCGGCGGCTCCTGTTCCAGAGGGGCTGATCGGCCTCAGCAGCGGGTGGCGGCCTTGAGGTCGCGCAGCCGCTGGTCGATGGAGCCGAGTAGCTCGATCGCGAACATGGGCGCCTCCTGGACGGCGAACAGGAACTTCTCCCGGTTCATCACCAGCAGCTTGCAGGGGGTGACGGCCCTGGCGTCTCCGTAGCGGCGGTGGTCAAGGGTGACCAGGGCGCCGGCTCCGAAGACGTCCCCTGCCCGGATGTCCTCGTGGCCCGCATCGGCGTTCCAGCTGAGCCGCACCGTGCCCTCCAGCAGCCCGAACATGCAGTCCCCGGGTTCACCGGAACGGAAGATGGTGGCTCCGGCCTCCACGTCCTTCACCTCGCCCCTGTCGGCGAGGGCACGCATGGTGTCGAGGGCATGGACGGTGCGGGCCATTCGTCTGGGAAACGGTGCTCCATCCTTGCCCATCGAGGTGAAGGTGGGGTCAAGGCCCCGGGCCTGAGGATCAGCGGCTGATCGCCAGGGGAGCGCCGAGGCCGCCGCGCACGTCCTCGGGGGCCAGACGACCGTCGTTGTCGGTGTCGAGGGCATCGAAGACCGCATCGCTGCCCAGCCACTCCTCCCGGGTGATGCAGCCGTCGCCGTCGAGATCGTTGAGCAGAAAGATCTCGTGCACGGCGTGGGTGAAGGCGGCTCCGCCCTCGACCACCGCCAGCCGGTGGGCCAGCTGGCCCTCCAGGGTTTCGATGGCCTTGGAGAAGCCCCGGATCCCCTCGTCGAGCTTGTCGCTCGCCATGGTGTCCTCGGCCATCATGGTCCGGAACAGGGTCTCATCCACGTGGATCCGGGGTTCGCCGGCGGCCGGGTTGGCGGCGTCGAGGCGCCGCTCCAGCACGTCCTCGCTCTGGCGCAGCTGGTCCATCAGAGCCGGGGAGATGGTGAGCAGGTCGCAGCCCGCCAGCTCCACGATCTCGTCGATGTTGCGGAAGCTGGCACCCATCACCTCGGTGGCGTAGCCATGGGTCTTGAAGTAGTTGAAGATCCGGGTGACCGACAGCACCCCGGGATCCTCCGGGCCTGGATAGCTGTCGCGACCGGTGGATTTCTTGTACCAGTCGAGGATGCGCCCCACGAACGGGGAGATCAATGTGGCCCCGGCCTCGGCACAGGCCACGGCCTGGGCGAAGCCGAACAGCAGCGTCAGGTTGCAGTGGATGCCTTCCCGCTCGAGGATCTCTGCGGCCTTGATGCCCTCCCAGGTGGAAGCGATCTTGATCAGCACCCGGTCCTTGCCGATGCCGGCCTGGTCGTAGAGGCTGATGAGCTTGCGGGCCTTGGCGATGGTCGCGTCGGTGTCGTAGCTCAGGCGGGCATCCACCTCGGTGGAGACCCGGCCCGGCACGATCTTGAGAATTTCCTTGCCGAAGGTGACGCTGATCTCGTCGATCGCTTCGCGCACCACCTCCTCGGCCGGGGCGTCAGCGCCGATCACCTCCCGGGATTCGCGCAGGGAACGGTCGATCAGCTCCTGGTAGGTGGGGATCTGGGCGGCGGCCAGGATCAGGGAAGGGTTGGTGGTGGCATCCCGCGGCGTGAACTGACGGATGGCGTCGATGTCGCCGGTGTCGGCCACCACCACGGTCATGGCGGCCAGTTGTTCGAGAAGATTGGCCATCGTTGAACGGCGTCGTGCAAGGGGTCCTCAGGCTCCGACGCTAGCCATGGTCCCCGGGACGACAGCCAGGGGGTTGTGGGAATGAGGACAGGGAGCGCAGGCGGCTGATCAGGTGGCGGCGGGTTTTCCGGCCGGCCTGGGGACCGGCCGGGTGGGGGGCACCTTCTCGATCACCAGCAGGGCTTCGGCGATCTGGCGGGCCGCCGGCAGGGCCACGGTGGAACCGTAGGCGTTGCCCCCCTGGGGCTCGTCGACCACCACCAGCACCACGTAGCTGGGGTCCTCCGACGGCAGGATCGCCACGAAGCTGCAGATCCTGGCTCCGGGGATGTAGACCCCATTGCGGGCCTTCTGAGCGGTGCCGGTCTTGCCGGCGATCCGGTAGCCGGGGATCTTCATGCCCTTGCCCGAGCCGTTCTCCACCACCGACTCCATCCAGTCGACGACGGTGCGTGTCACCTTCGGATCCAGCAGTTGCACCCCCGTGGGGGAGCTGGAACTGGCCAGGGCTTCGCCTGAGCGCAGGCCCCGGGTGATGTGGGGGCTCACCAGCCGGCCGCCGTTGGCGAGCATTGCATGCAGCTGCAGCAGCTTCAGAGGGGTGAGGGAGAACCCCTGACCGAAGGCGGCCACCGCGGGCTCGATCGGGGCCGAGGTGAATTCGCTGCGGCTCTTCAGCTGACCGGCCACGGCTCCGGGCAGGTCCGTGTCCGGCATGTCGTCGATGCCCATGGCATGCAACCAGTGCCAGAAGCGATCCCGTTTCACATTGGCCATCGCCCTGACCATGCCGACGTTGCTGGAGACCTGCAGCACGGTGGGGAAATCGATCAGGCCGTTGGCGCGGCGATCGTGGTTGAAGATCGGCCAGCCGCCGATTTCCAGCTGACCCACGTCGTTGACCTTGTCGCCGGGGCGGATCGCCTTCTCCTGCAGGGCCAGGGCCAGGTTGATGGGCTTGAAGGTGGAGCCGGGTTCGTAGAGGTCCTGCACCGACCATTCCCGGAACAGTCCGGGGTTGTAGCTCCAGAAGCGGTTGGGGTCGTAGCTGGGCGTGGAGGCCAGTGCCAGGATCTCGCCGTTGCGGGCGTTCATCACCAGGGCGGCCCCGCGTTTGGCTTTCCATTGCTTCACCTGCTTGCCGAGCGCCTGCTGGGCCACCTGCTGCAGGCGGGCATCCAGGGTGAGCTGCAGCCGCAGGTCGTCGCCGTACAGCGCTCCGGCCTGGAGCCCTTCCGGCAGAGGGGTGCCGTCGGCCCCGCGGCGCATGCTCAGGGTCACCTCCTGGCGCCGCAGGTCCCGATCCCGGCTCTGTTCCAGGCCGGCCTGGGCCACCCGTTCCAGGTTGAGGAAGCCCACCACGTTGGCGAACAGCTGGCCCTGCGGGTAAACCCGCTGGGGATAGGCCTCCAGGTCGAGGCCGCTGATGCCCAGCGCCCTCACCCGGTGGGCCGTTTCCGGATCCAGGCCGGTGGCGAGCTTGACGCCGCTGCGGCGGCTGCCGATGGTCCTGACCAGATCCTCCGTGGGGCGGGCCAGCACCACGGAGAGCTTTCGGGCCACGTCGGAGGCAGGGCGGATCTGCTGGGGTTCGTCGCCGGGCAGGTTGAAATAACGGGGATGGGCCCAGAGCGTGTAGCGCTCCTCGTCGAGGGCCACCAGCCGACCCATGCGATCCACGATGGTGCGGCGCTTGCCGATGGGGGCGATCGACTGGGTCTGGATGGCCAGGGCCCGGGCCTGAAGCCGGGGGGCCTGCACCACCTGCAGCCAGGCCAGCCGGCCGGCCAGGCCGAGCAGCGCGGCGCAGAGCAGCAGGTACACCGCCAGCATCCTGCCGGGCGGGATCGGCTGGATCTCCACCACCCGACGTCCCTTCGATCCCGGCGACCGGCGGGGGGGCGGGCTGCCCGCAGTCGGTGGGGGACCGGAACCGCCGGCCCTCGGGCGGAAGGCGGCAGGCATCAGTAGCCGGCCGGGATGGCCCGCAACTGGAAGCCGGCGAGCAGGGGCAGGGGTGAGCGGGGACGGGGGGCCTTCGGTTCGGGCAGATGGATGAGCTTCTCGCTGCTGGTGGGCTCCAGCAGCCCGGGCCGCCGCACCACACTGAGGTGATGCTGCTCGAGGACAGCGGAGGCCTCCTGCATCCGGTGCTCCAGGGTCTTGGAGGCCTCCAGCTGGGTGAAGCTGTGGGCCCACTGGTTCTGCCAGTGAAGGGTCAGGGCACTGAGGCCGAGCATGGAGAGACCCAGTCCCACCAGGGCACCGGTGCTGATCCGATGCAGGCTGGCGAGCCAGGGGGCCTGGCGTTCGATGCGGCGGGCCGACAGCGACCCCTCGATCAGCCGCAGGGAACGCAGTTCCGGCAGGCGCTTCTGGCTGCGTGGGAGGGGGGAGGCGGCCAAGGGACCTGACGGGACTCTGCGCAAGTGAACCACCCCTGGGGGACGGCAGCAAGCGCTGTCAGTCGGCGAGAAAGAGGAGATTCATGAAGGTCAGGCCGTTCCAGAGGGCATGCATCAGCACGGCACTGGCCAGACGGCCGCTGCGCCAGCGCAGCCAGCCCAGCCCCAGACCCAGCACGAACAGGGGGGCCAGTTCCCCCAGGCTGAGGTGGGCCACGGCGAACACCGCCGCACTCAGCACCACCGCCGCCGGCCCCCCCAGCCTCTGACCCGCCACCGGCAGCAGCACGCCGCGGAAGAGGGTCTCCTCGAACAGGGGCGCCACCAGCAGGGCGGTGAAGGCGAAGCAGGCGAGAGCCAGGGGATCGGCACTGGTGAGCACCAGTTCCAGCAGGGGATTGCTGCCGCCCGGATCGGCCCAGATCCGGTCGATGGCCCAGCTCGAAGCCGTCACCACCGGCAGCACCATCAGCAGGGTGACCACGGCGCCGGCGAAGGCCGTGGCGATCGGTCGCCAGTGCCACTGCAGCCAGCCAGCCGCCGGCCTGGCACTGGGGCCCGGCAGCAGCAGGGCGAGCAGCAGCAGGGGAACGGCCATCAGGGCCAGGTAGAGCACCAGCACCTCGATGCCCTGGCTCAGGGCCCTGGGGGTGGCCAGACGCTGCACCAAGGCCTGGAGAGCTGGTTGCACCAGCAGGGGCACCACCACCTCGCCGAGCACCACGAAGCCGCCGGCGATCAGCAGGATCACGTCGACGGGGGCCAGGGGTGGGCCCTGCAGCGGAGCCGCGGCCGGCAGTCTGCGGCGCCAGGCCAGCCAGAGCTGCCTGAGCAGCAGCACGACCCCCACGAGCAGGAAGAGAAGGGGCAGGAGGGTCACCGCCAGAAGCTTCAGCACCAGCCCCAGCGAGCGCTGTTCCGCCGGGCACTCCCCCGGGTCTCCGGGAAGCTGCTCACAGACCAGCTGTTGCACGATCACGGGCGCCGACCAGGGGGCCAGCAGCTGCTGCCGCTGACCGGCGTCGATGCTGCGACCGGCCAGCAGGGCCTGGATCAGGGGGCGCCGGGGGGCATCCACCTGGTTCAGCAGCAGCCCGAGATCGGCGTCGCCGGTCGTGGTGGTGGCGGTCTCTCCGGAGCGCTCCAGCAGGGCGAGCTCCAGACGCCGCAGGGCCCTCGCCGGTTCCTCCGAGGCCTCCATCTGGCGCCGGAGCTCCTCCGTGAGGGTGCGGCGCGGCGTCTCCCCGGCCAGGGCCGGCTGCAGTCCCTCCGGCAGGGACCCGGCCGCCAGGGCCGACAGTTCCAGCTGCCGCAGGCTGAGGGAATCCACCACCGACGGCCGGTCCAGGCTGTCGATCAGCCCTCCGACCCAGAGCAGGCCACTGAGGGCAAGGCTGAGCAAAGCCAGCGGCACCTTCCAGCCCGCAGGCGCAGAGGGTGGTCCGGATCGGGAAGGGGGACCGCTCAACCGGAGCACCTGGAGGGCATGGGGCCATCGATTCTCCCCTGCGCCGGTGCCGGGCGGTCCCATACGATGGCCCCCCCGCGCCACAGGCACCTTGCCCCTTCGCATCGTGCTGGTCCGCCATGGCCTCAGCAGCTTCAACCTGGAGCAACGCATCCAGGGCCGGGACGACCTCTCCAGCCTCACCGAAGCGGGCCAGCTCCAGGCCCGTCGCACGGGAGAGGCCCTGAGGGAGCTTGGCTTCCAGGCGGCCTACAGCTCACCCCTGCAGCGGGCCAGGGCCACGGCGGAGCTTCTGCTGGCCAGTCAGGGAGCGGATCTGGCGCCCGCCTTCCACGACGATCTGCTGGAGATCGATCTGGGCCCCTGGAGCGGGCTCCTGCGCAGCGAGCTGCGGGCCCTGGATCCGGAGCAGGAGCGCCGCTGGCGCGAAGCCCCGGAAACCATGGAGCTGCGGCGGGCCGACGGCAGCGTCTACCGACCGGTGCCGGAGCTGCTGGAGCAGGCGGCCCGCTTCGCCGACGGGCTGCTGGCCCGCCACGGCGACGGCGACACGGTGCTCGTGGTGGCCCACAACGCCATCCTGCGCTGTCTGGTGCTGCACCTGCTCGGGCTCCCGGCCAGCGGCTTCCTGCGCCTGCGGCTCGACAACGCCGCCATCTCGGTGCTCAATCTGACCCGCGCCGGGGGTGGTCGCCCCCAGGTGCAGCTGGAGTCGCTCAACGGCACCGCCCACCTGGGGACGGCCCTTCCCCCCGCCGGCCCCGGCTGCCGCCTGCTGCTGGTGCGCCACGGCGAAACCGACTGGAACCGGGAAGGGCGTTTCCAGGGCCAGATCGACATCCCCCTCAACGCCCATGGACTGGCCCAGGCGGAGGCGGCACGGGCCTTCCTCGCCCCGGTACCCATGCAGCGGGCCTACAGCAGCGACATGGCCCGCCCCCTGCGCACGGCGGAGGTCATCCTCTGCTCCCATCCCGGCGTGCCGCTCACCACCACCCGGGGCCTGCGCGAGATCGGCCACGGCCTCTGGGAGGGCCGGCTGGAGAGCGAGATCGCCGCCGGCTGGCCCGATCTCCTGGCCGACTGGAAGCGCACCCCCCAGACCGTGCAGATGCCCGAAGGGGAAACCATCGCTGAGGTCTGGGACCGGTCCCTGGCGGCCTGGAACCGGATCGTCGCCGGCCTGGGGGCCCGGGAGACGGCCCTGGTGGTCGCCCACGACGCCGTCAACAAGACCATCCTCTGCGCCCTGCTGGGCCTCAGCCCCGCCGACATCTGGATGGTGAAACAGGGCAACGGCGGCGTCACCGTGGTGGACTATCCCCGCGGGATTGCTGCTCCTCCGGTGGTGGCCAGCCTCAACCTCACCGCCCATCTTGGGGGTGTGCTCGACCGCACCGCCGCCGGCGCCCTCTAGCCCGTCCCTGTCTGCCCCCGAGGTGCTCCGCCATGGACCGTCGCCTGCTGATCCGAGGGGTGCAGCTGCTGGAAGGCCCCGACCGGCCGGCGCGGCAGGCGGATGTGCTGCTCGAGGCTGGCGTGCTCCGGGCGATCGATCCGGTCCTGAGCGGGGAGATCGCCGGGAACCTGGAGAGTGTCGATGGCCGCGGCTGGTGGCTGGGGCCGGCCCTGGTGGATCCCCACAGCGTGCTGGAGGACCCGCTCCAGGGCCGGGCCGAGACCCTTGCCAGCCTGGCGGCGGCGGCCGCCGCCGGTGGCTATGGAACCGTGGCCCTGCTGCCCTGGGCCTCCACCTGGCGGGACCGGCCCGAGCGGCTGGGCCTCGACTGGCCCGAACCCCTGCGGCTGCTGTGCTGGGGAAGCTTCAGCCTCGATGGCCTCGACCGGGAACTGGCTCCCCACGGCGACCAGCTCGAGGCCGGAGCCTGCGGTCTGGCGGGTGGCGCTGCCCTGCCGCCGATCGACCTGCTGGAGCGGGGGCTCAGCCTGGGTGAGACGGCGGATCGGCCGGTGCTGCTGCCGCCGCGGGATGGCTCCCTGGCGGAGCGCGGCTTCGTGCGGGAGCGGGTGGAGGCCCTGCGAGCCGGCTGGCCCCTTGATCCCCCCGCCAGCGAAACCATTCCCCTCGAGACCCTGCTGTCCCTGGCCGACGACCTTCCCGCCCCGGCCCTGCGGCTGATGAACCTGTCCACCGCCGAGGCGGTGGAGAGGTTGCGGCGCCAGCCCCGGCCGCCGATGGCCTCGGTGGGCTGGTGGCATCTGGTGGCGGACAGCGGAGGTCTCGATCCGGCCGAGGAAGGCTGGCGGCTGGTGCCCTCGCTGGGGGGACCCGAGGATCGCCGGTCCCTGATCAGGGGCCTGGCCGATGGCCTGATCACCGCGGTCGCGGTCCATCACGTGGCCCTGGATCCGGAGGAGCAGCTGCTGCCCCTCGACCAGCGCCGGCCCGGAGTGGCGGGCCACGGGCTGGTGCTGCCCCTGCTGTGGGAGGAACTGGTGGGCCGCCAGGGCTGGCGGCCGGAGCAGCTCTGGCAGGTGCTCTGCTGGGGCCCCTCCCGGTTTCTGGACCTGCCGGAAGCCGTTCTGGAGCCCGGCAGCCGCCACTGGCTGCTGTTCGATCCCGGGCGGACCTGGCGCTGGCCCGAAGAGGGCACGGGCTCCCTGGCCGCCAACCGGCCCTGTAGGGAGCGCCTGCTGCAGGGTCGGGTGATCGCCTCCGGCCTCAGCGATCCGGCGAGCTGGGCGCTGGCAGCGGACCCGCCGACGTGAACGGGAAGAAACGCCAGAAGGCGCGGCCGATCAGCTCGCTCTCCGGGAGCAGCGGGCCGCCGGGCCAGAAGCGGGCATCCCAGCTGTTGGCCCGGTTGTCCCCCATCACCACCAGATGGCCGGGGGGCACCACCACGTCGATGGTGCGGCAGGGACCGACCCCCTGTCGATCGACGGGGCAGTAGTTCCGGACGTAGGGCTCGTCGAGGGGGCGACCGTTGATGCTGACCCGACCGCGGGGGTCGGCCGTCACCCGCTCCCCCGGCAGCCCGATGACGCGCTTGATGTAGGCGTCGCAGGCCGGCTGCTGGATACCCGGCAGGGAGCCGATCAGGGGCAGGTTGACCAGGAGGCAGCGCAGGGGACCCGGCTTGGTGGGACCGGTGAGGATCGGATCGAAGTGATAGGGCGAGCGGAACACCACCACTTCCCCACGCCTGGGCCCCCGGTTGCGGAAGCTGATCTTTTCCACCAGCAGCCGGTCCTGGAGCTGGAGCCCCGGCAGCATCGAACCGGAGGGGATGTAGCGGGCCTCCAGCAGGAACTGGCGGATACCGAGGGCCACCGCCAGGGTGATGAGCACGCTGCGCCAGAAGGCCCAGGGGTTTTCCTCCCCTTCCTGGCGGCCTCCCGGCTGACCCTCTGGAGCGGGGGGCCGGGAACGGTCGCCGTCGTCGGCCAGGGGATCCGAGGGGGTCAAGGGGCTCGTGCGACAGGTTCCGTGGACGGGAGGCAGATTAGGCACGCATCCGCCCGCCGCGTCCCCCATGGCACGCCCACGCTGGCACCAGACCCTGGCCTTTCCCACAAGTGGCCCGGGCCGGCGCTGGGACCGGTTCGTGGCGCTCTGGGCCGCCGTCAATCTGGTGTGGGTGGCCTTCGACATCACCTACATCCCGCTGCGCACCTTCTGGCTGCAGCGCAATCTCTATCCGCTGCCCTCGGTGCCCCTGGCGGTGCCGCTCACCTTCATCCCCGACATCACTCCCTGGGTGGACCCGGTGAAGGGGATCGAACCCCACCGGGAGACCCAGGCCTACCTGCGCCAGTTCGACAGGCTCGACACCGCCATGCGCCAGGGGCCGCGCGGGTCCCTGACCGCCTCCCAGCGCCAGCTGCTGGAGGAGCAGGTGCGGCTCACCGAGGAGATGATCGACTCCAACCCGATGCTGGCGTCCGGCACCTCCGGCACCCTGGAGAAGATCAAGAACCGCCTGCGCCAGCGGGCCGACCAGGATTCGGCCAAGCAGGCCGCCGCCGCCCTGCTCACCCCCACCTGGCTCGCCACCCACCCCTGGGAGCAGGAACGGCTGTTCTGGCGCCAGCAGGTGCTCCCGCTGGTGGCCACCACCTACTGGCGGTCGATCGACGAGAACGGGCGCCCCACCGACCATTTCTGGCGCTACGACCTGATCCTCTTCCAGAGCGTCTTCGCCCTGGACATCCTGCTGCGGGCCCTGCGCCTGCGCCGCCGCCTGCCGGGCCTCAGCTGGGGCCGGGCCCTGCTGCGGCGCTGGATCGATCTGCCCCTGCTGCTGCCCTTCTGGCGCTGGCTGCGGGTGGTGCCCGTGCTGGAGCGCCTCCACACCAGCGGGCTGATCACCATCGAACCGATCCGCGCCGTGATCAGCCGGGGCGTGGTCGCCCTGCTGGCGGTGGAGCTGTTCGAGGTGCTGGCCCTGCAGCTGATCGACGGCCTGCAGCAACTGATCCGCTCCCGCCGCTGGCCGATGCGGATCCGGGCCCTGCGCAGCCACCAGACAGTGGTGAACAACGAGGAACGGGAGCTGGTGGAACTGGTGCGGATCTGGGGTCCGCTGCTGCTGGTGCGGGTGGCTCCGCGGCTGGCCCCTGAACTCCAAGGGGTGCTCAGCCATGCCCTGCAGCAGAGCGTGCAGAACGCGATCGTGCCGCCGGGCCTGCGCCAGCTGCAGCCGCTGCTGCAGGTGGAGAAGGGGCTCAGCCGTCAGCTGGCCGTGGGCATGGTGGAGAGCCTGCTCGATCTCACCCGCAGCACCGGGGAGCGACTCAGCCGGCGCGACGACCAGCAGCTCGAACTGCTGCAGCGGTTCATCGACCGCTTCTGGGAGGAGCTGGCCGAGGCCCTGGAGAGCGGGCCGGTGCTGGAACGCTCCCAGCAGTTGCTGTGCACCTTCCTCGAGGAGTTCAAGGGCACCTACCTGAGCCAGATCAGCCGGGCCGGAATCGAAGGCCTGATCGAGGAGCTGGACCAGCTGATGGTGAAGGGCGCCCGGGAGTCGGAGCAACGGGAGGATGCCGGCTAGGCGAACAGCTCCTCCCACTCCCGGGGCTGGAAGCCCGTCACGATGCGCCCGGACGCCGTGACCAGGAAGGGGCGTTTGATCAGCCGTCCGTCGGCCGCCAGGGCGGCCAGGGCCGTGGCGTCGTCCATGGCTTTCACCGTGGCCGGGCCCAGGGCCCGGTAGCTCTGGCCACTGGTGTTGAACAACCTGCCGCGGTGGCCGAACTGGTCGAGAGCCTGACCCAGCAGCGCCAGGGACGGCGGGGTGGTGGTGATGTCGATGGATTCGAAGGGAAGGGCCCGCTCCCGGAGCCAGGCCACGGCCTTGCGGCAAGTGGAGCAACCCGCGTACAGGTAGACGCGGTGCCCGGCCGGCTCAGCCATTGCGGACTATTTCCGGCCGACCAGCGCCTTGAGGGCACCGACCAGGCTGTTGGAACCCTTGCCCACGCCCGCATCGGGGCGGGTGCGGATGGTGACATCGCCGTTCACGGTGGTGCGGCAGCTGAGGCGGTAGCTGGCGGGCCGATCCGACAGGTAGACCTCCTCGACGTCGCTACGGGGGGAGAGGTTGCGGGCCCCTTCCACCACTTCCACCACGCAGGTGCCGCACTGGCCGAGGCCGCCGCAGTTGTTGAGGTTGTTGAGGCCTGTGTAGGGGTTCACCCCGGCGTCGAGGGCCGCCTTGCGCAGATTCGCCCCTTCGATGCAACCAACCTGCTGGCCTTCCTTTTCGAAACGGATGGTGGGCACGGTCGATCGGGGGTGACGGGCGCCGCCCAACTTAGGTCACACCCGGTCCCATCGATCCCACTTTCGTTGTCTTGAGAAAGGTTCAGGACGGCCGCGAAGGGCTGCTTACCATGGTCGGGTCGCCCGGTAGCCGTTGCTTTCCTCCGACCCCTCACCGGCCCGGCAGGCCACCTACGACCTGGTGGTGCAGCAGCTCATTCCCGGCTACGCCAGCCTGGCGCGACTGTCGGTTTCGCTGCTGTCCTCCTCCCCCCTGGCCTCCGGGGAAGGGGCCGCTGTTCTGGTGGCCGGCTGCGGCACGGGGGCCGAACTGCTCGAGGCCGACGCCCAGCGACCTGACTGGCGACTCACCGCCATCGATCCGTCCACGGAGATGCTGGCCGTGGCGCAGCAGCGACTCCGGGATCGGGGCACGATCGACTGGCATTGCACCACGGTGGAAGCCCTGGGGGCCGACGCCCGCTTCGACGGGGCCCTTTCGGTGCTGGTTCTCCAGTCACTCCCGGATGACGGCACCAAGCTGAGCTTCCTGACCGCCCTGGCCCGCAGCCTGCGTCCCGGCGGCCAGCTGGTGCTCGTTGATCTGATGCGTCCCGAGCGCTCACCCCTTTCAGCCCAGGTGGCCGAAGCCTGGCAGGGCTTCCAGCGGGCCAGCGGGGTGGTCGGTGAAGGGGTGGATCTCACCGGCCAGATCCAGGGGTTCCATCCCATCGGCATCGCCCGGCTGACGGCCCTGGTGGAGGCCGCCGGACTCAGCGATCCGGCGCCGTTCTTCCAGGCCCTGGACTTTCAGGGGTTTCTGCTGCAGCGACGGGCCTGAAGGGCAGCTCGCCTGATTCGACGCGGTTGGGGAGGAGGCGGCGGTCCATCACCACCCCGGAGATGGGCACCACCAGGGTGAGCACTCCCAGCAGGAAACCGCCGACGAACCCCAGGGGTTGGTCGAAGACCAGGCCGGAGAGAGTGTCATCGCCTCCGGCGGGTCGCTGACCGCTGCGGGACGGCGGGGAAGACGCCTCGGGTTTGGAAGGGGGTCTGGGCCCCGGACTGTCGGGATCTCCGCTGGCTTCCGCTTCGGCGGTGGTCGCCGTCAGGACGGGAACCGGACCGGCGGTTGCGGAGGCGGAGGAACTGGCGGACAACGCCGGGGAAAGGTGGGCCCCGGAAGGGGGTGCGGAGCGGTGACCAGGATGGACGGGTCGGGAATGATCCATGCATGCGTGCTCCGGTTGGACCGGCAGCACTGGGCGGAGAAAAGAGGAACTGCGCAGCATTCTGCCACCGATCCTCTGCCCGGGCCCCTCGGAACGGAAGCCCACACCGCCCGGGGGATCAGGCCGCAGGCCGTGAGTGGGAGTGCTGCTGGCGGTGGAGGTCCAGTTCGGTGGGGGGGATCTCGGTGCCCTCCAGCCGGGCCCGGATCGCCTGCAGTTCCTCGAGGATCGACACCAGCAGCTGCTGGGTGGCCGTGGAGGGGGAGTTGAGAACCTCCACCGTCACCTCCTTGATCCGCAGCACGTCGCGGGCGAAGCGGGCCACCTCGTGGGGGTGGAACACCAGCGGCTCCTTCTGATCGCTGCGGTATTCGGGATTGAGCTTGCGGGGATTGAAGGGGGGGTTGAGATGGCGGGGATCGGTGTTCGTGTAGCGATACACCGAAGCCCTGGATCGGTTCAGGGACCGCTGAACCTCATCGATGCCGATCAGGGCCTCGGCCTCGGCGGCGATCGGTCCGCCGTGCAGGCCGTTCGGGGAGTGCTGGGCGGAAGGTGCCTGTCCGTTCGGCTGTCCTGTCAGCCGTCCGGTCTGCTGTCCTGTCTGCGATGACGCCTGCGGTGCCAGCGGGCCGGTTGCTGAAGAGCCGGCCTGAGCGGGGTGAGCAAGCATGAGACCGGGGTTGGACGGGCTGGACTAGCGGCTGACATTAGCAGGAATTCCCGTTTCCGGCGAAATCGAAGCGACCGGCAGGCCCATTGCGGTCACTCGCTCCTCGCCGCTTCCTTGTGTGTGCCTTCACTTCGCGGTGATAACGTCCAGCGCCGATCCGGTCTTTCTCCATGCGCGTCTCCCGCCTGATGCTGGTGACGCTTCGCGACGACCCGGCCGAAGCGGAGATCACCTCCCACAAGCTGCTGCTCCGGGCCGGCTACATGCGGCGCCTGGCGCCGGGAATCTTCGCCTATCTGCCCCTGCTCTTCCGGGTGCTGCAGAAGATTTCCGCCATCGTCCGGGAGGAGATGGCATCCGTGGATGCGCTCGAAACCCTGCTGCCCCAGCTGCAGCCGGCCGATCTCTGGCGGCGCAGCGGCCGCTGGGACGGGTACACCGCCGGCGAGGGCATCATGTTTCACCTGATCGACCGCCAGGACCGGGCCCTGGGGCTGGGTCCGACCCACGAGGAGGTGGTGACGGAACTGGCCGCCGACCTGCTGCGTTCCTATCGCCAGCTGCCGGTCTGTCTGTATCAGATCCAGACCAAGTTCCGCGATGAGATCCGGCCCCGCTTCGGCCTGATGCGGGGCCGGGAATTCATCATGAAGGACGCCTATTCCTTCCATGCCGACGAAGCCTGTCTGCGCCGCACCTACGCGGCCATGGACGGGGCCTACCGGCGCATCTTCGCGCGCTGCGGCCTGCGGGCGGTGGCCGTTGAAGCCGACAGCGGCGCCATCGGCGGGTCCGCCAGCCAGGAGTTCATGGTCACCGCCGAGGCCGGCGAGGACCTCATCCTTGCCAGTCCCGACGGCTGCTATGCCGCCAACCAGGAACGGGCGGTGTCCCTGCCGGCGCCGGCGCTGCCGCTGGAGGCGGATGCCGCCCGTTCCCTGGCCACCCCCGCTCAGAAGAGCATCGAGGAGCTCTGCGCCGCCCATGGTTTTCACCCCACCCAGACCCTGAAGGTGCTGCTGCTGGTGGCCCGGTTCGCCGTTGCCGCGCCCCGGGCCGTGCTGGTGAGCCTGCGGGGTGATCAGCAGCTCAACGACGTCAAGCTGGCCAACGCGGTGACGACCCTCTCTCCCGAGGCCGGGGCCCTGCTGGAGATCACTCCGCTGGGCGCCGAGCACCTGGCCGGCGACGGGCTTGCCGTGCCCTTCGGCTACCTCGGCCCCCACCTGGAGGATCCCCCTCTGGGGGGCGCTGAACGGCTGCCGATGCTGCGGCTGGCCGATTCCTCCGCCGCCGAACTGGGCGCGTTCGTGTGCGGGGCCAACCGCCCCGATGAGCACCTGGTGGGGGCGCGCTGGGGGGAGCTCTGCCCGCTCCCGCAGGTGGTGGACCTGCGGGCGGCCCAGCCCGGGGATCGCTGTCTGCACGACCCCACCCAGCGGCTGGAGGCGGCCCGTGGCATCGAGGTCGGCCACATCTTCCAGCTGGGTCGCAAGTATTCGGAGGCCCTGGAGGCCCGCTTCACCAACGAGGCCGGCAGCGAGGAGCCCCTCTGGATGGGCTGTTACGGGATCGGGGTGTCCCGCCTGGCCCAGGCGGCCGTGGAACAGCACCACGACGCTGATGGCATCCGCTGGCCGGTGGCCATCGCCCCGTACACGGTGATCATCGTGATTGCCAGCAGCCAGGATCCGGTGCAGGTGGGCCTGGCCGAACGGCTCTACGGGCAGTTGCTTCAGGCCGGGATCGACACCCTTCTCGACGACCGGCCCGAGCGGGCCGGTGTGAAGTTCAAGGATGCCGATCTGATCGGCATCCCCTGGCGGCTGGTGGTGGGTCGTGCCGCCGCTGAGGGCCGGGTGGAGCTGGTGGACCGCAGCGGCGACAGCGGCAAGCAGGAGCTGACGGTGGAGGCCGCCCTGGACGCCCTGCTCGGGCTCCAGGGGGAGGGCCCGTAGGATTCCTCCAGACGCCTCCCCAGCCGTGCTCGCCTTCCTGCGCCGCAGCCTGCTCCGTCCCCTGCTGGCCCTGGGCCTGTGCCTCTGCCTGGGGCTGAGCGGCTGCACCCAGGCCGCGGCCGGACTCAGCGGCAACTACGTCGACGACACGGTGAGCGTGGCCGAGACCCTGCTCACCACCATCGCCCTGCCCCAGGACGACCCATCACGGCAGGACGCCGAGGTGGAGGCCCGCCGGCTGATCAACGGCTACACCGCCCTTTATCGGCCCCGTCAGGACATCCACAGCCTGGCCTCCTTCACCACCATGCAGACCGCGGTCAACGCCCTGGCCGCCCACTACGCCGGCTACGCCAACCGTCCCCTGCCGGACACCCTGCGCACCCGCCTGGAGAAGGAGTTCAAGCAGGCCGAGGCGAGCGTGGTACGAGGCGCCTGATCCTTTGACGTAGGGGCACCCGATCTGAGAAGCTCACCCCTTGTGCTCAGAAGCGGCTTCGGGCCGCTGTTTCCTTGGCCAACGTTGTCGTCATCGGTGCGCAGTGGGGTGACGAAGGGAAAGGCAAGATCACCGATCTGCTGAGTCGCTCCGCCGATGTCGTCGTCCGTTACCAGGGCGGAGTCAACGCCGGTCACACCATCGTCGTCGAGGACCGGGTCCTCAAGCTGCACCTGATTCCCTCCGGAATCCTCTACCCAGACACCACCTGCCTGATTGGTTCGGGGACGGTGGTGGATCCCAAGGTGATGCTCGGTGAGATCGACACCCTGCTCGATCTGGAGATTGACGTTTCGGGGCTGAAGCTCGCCTCCACGGCCCACGTCACCATGCCCTACCACCGCCTGCTGGATCAGGCGATGGAGCAGCGGCGGGGCGATCGCCGCATCGGCACCACCGGCCGCGGCATCGGCCCCACCTACGCCGACAAGTCGGAGCGCAACGGCATCCGGGTGATCGACCTGCTCGATCCGGACTGCCTCCGGGATCGGCTGCTCGGCCCCCTGGCGGAGAAGAACGACCTGCTCGAAAAGGTCTACGGCATCCCCGGTCTGGATCCCGACCGGGTGATCGAGGAATACGCCGGCTACGGGCGGCGCCTGGCCCCCCATGTGGTGGATTGCACCCGCACCATCCACGAGGCGGCCCGGGCCCGCAAGAACATCCTTTTTGAAGGCGCCCAGGGCACCCTCCTGGATCTCGACCACGGCACCTATCCCTACGTCACCTCCTCCAACCCGGTGTCGGGGGGGGCGTGCATCGGCGCCGGGGTGGGCCCGACCCTGATCGACCGGGTGATCGGGGTGGCCAAGGCCTACACCACCCGGGTGGGAGAGGGGCCCTTCCCCACCGAGCTGGAGGGCAGCCTCAACGACCACCTCTGCGACCGCGGCGGCGAGTTCGGCACCACCACGGGCCGCCGGCGACGCTGCGGCTGGTTCGATGGCGTGATCGGACGCTACGCGGTCCAGGTCAACGGCCTCGACTGCCTGGCGATCACCAAGCTCGACGTGCTCGACGAGCTGGACGAGATCCAGGTGTGCGTCGCCTACGAGCTCGACGGTCGCCGCATCGAGTATTTCCCCAGCAGCTCCGACGAATTCGCCCGTTGCCGGCCTGTCTACGAGACCCTGCCCGGCTGGCAGTGCTCCACGGCCGACTGCCGCCGCCTGGAGGATCTGCCCCCCACCGCCATGGCCTACCTGCGCTTCCTGGCGGAGCTCATGGAGGTCCCCATCGCCATCGTCTCCCTCGGGGCCCAGCGGGATCAGACGATCGTGGTCGAGGATCCCATCCACGGGCCCAAGCGGGCCCTGCTCAGCGTCTGAGCCTGCCCTCGCGCCTGAGCCCGCCCCCCGCTCCCCCGGGCCGTCCCCTCGCTCCCTTTCCCGTTTGACCCTCTCCGCCAAGACCTTCGACGTGGTCGGCATCGGCAACGCCATCGTCGATGTGCTCGTCCAGGCCGACGACGCGTTCCTCGAGAGCCATGGCCTCACCAAGGGCACCATGGCCCTGGTGGACGAGACCCGGGCCGAGACGCTCTACGCCAGCGTCGGCGCCGGACTCGAAACCTCCGGCGGTTCGGCGGCCAACACCCTGGCGGGCATCGCCATGCTGGGGGGCCGGGCGGGCTTCATCGGCCGCGTGCGCGACGACCAGCTCGGGGCGATCTTCACCCACGACATCCGGGCCGTGGGGGCGCGCTTCGAGACGCCCCCTGCCGGCAGCGGCCCCTCCACCGCCCGCTGCCTGATCCTGGTCACCCCCGATGCCCAGCGCACCATGTGCACCTACCTGGGGGCGTCGGTGGGGCTGGATCCCGCCGACCTCGACCTGGAGATGGTGCGCCAGGCGAAGGTGCTCTACCTGGAGGGCTACCTCTGGGACAGCGAGGAGGCCAAGCAGGCCTTCCTCGCCGCCGCCGAGGTGATGCGGGCCAGCGGTGGTGAGGTCGCCCTCTCCCTTTCCGATGCCTTCTGCGTCGAGCGTCACCGCCAGAGCTTCCAGGAACTCGTCGACGGCCACGTGGACATCCTGTTCGCCAACGAGATGGAGATCACCTCCCTCTACGAGACCGCCAGCTTCGAGGCGGCGGCCGACCGGGTGCGGGGCCGCTGCCGCATCGCCGCCCTCACCCGCAGCGAGCGGGGGTCCCTGCTGCTGAGCGGGGACACCACGGTGGCGATCGAGCCTGTCCTGCTCGGTCCGCTGGTGGACACCACCGGCGCCGGTGATCTCTATGCCGCCGGATTCCTCCACGGCCACACCCGGGGGGAGAGTCTGGAGCGCTGCGGCCGGCTCGGCTCCCTCTGCGCCGGTCAGGTGGTCACCCAGCTGGGGCCCCGCCCCCAGGCGTCCCTGCCGGAGCTGGTGGCCCGCCACCTGGGTTGAGCGGCGACGGCGGCGGCGTCAGTGGCTCCAGCAGCCAGTGGCCGTAGGGCCCGTCGCTGGTCGCGTTCCAGTGGATCCATTCGGGGGTCTCGTAGCTGTGCAGCTCCCTGAGGGCGCTGCGGAGCTCCTGCAGCCGCTCCGGGCTGGTCTTGAGCAGCAGCTGCACCTCCTCCGAGCGCTCCAGGCGCCCCTGCCAGTAGTAGAGGGACACCACCGGGTGCAGGCTGGCGCAGGCCACCAGGCCCCGCTCCAGCAGGGCCCGGGCCAGGGCCTCGGCCCGCTCGCTGTCGGCTTCGGTGCTGAGCACCAGGCTCAGGCGACAGGGGTCGGTCGCCGGGGCTGCAGGGTCCTGGGGCATGGGACGGGATCGGCGCTGCCGGGCTCAGCCGTGCTGATCACTCTGGCCCAGCCGCTCCAGCAGCTCCTGCAGCGCCAGGGCCTCCACCTCCCCGGGCTCCCGGGGACGTTCCAGCAGCAGCAGGCGCAGTCCCAGCTCGGAGCAGATGCGGTGCCAGTGGGCTTCATTGGGGCCGCCGGAGCGACGACAGAGCACCGCTTCGATCTCCCAGTGCAGGCAGAGGGCCCGCTCGATGCGGCCGTCGCCGGTGGGCCGCAGGGGGGCCAGCCTGCGGGGGGCGAGTCCCGCGGCCAG
This sequence comes from Synechococcus sp. CCY 9618, assembly GCF_019038415.1. Taxonomy (GTDB): domain Bacteria; phylum Cyanobacteriota; class Cyanobacteriia; order PCC-6307; family Cyanobiaceae; genus Cyanobium. Next base: position 161,106 of record NZ_JAFKRG010000048.1, read on the forward strand.
GGCCCTCCCCAGGGCCTCCCCGCTGGGCAGCAGCCGCGCGTGGTGAACGGCTCCGGGCGATGCCGCCACGGCATCGGCCAGGCGGCGGGCGCCGATGGCCAGCAGCAGCCGGAGGCCGGGCCGGCAATGGGCTCCGAGGGCGTCCAGATCGGCCAGGGGCACGGCGCCTGCGAGGGCCAGATCGGGCCGCCGCAGCCGCAGCAGGGGCTGCGCCAGGGCCTGGCAGGTGCGGGCCAGGGCGGCACTGATGCGGGTGGCGAAGGGATGGGTCGCGTCGATCACCCAGCGGTAGGGATCGCCCCGCTCCCGGGCACCTGCCAGCTCCTGGGCCACCCCTGCCTCCGGTCCGTCCGGGCCACCGATCGCCCCCACCGCCAGCTCCTGGCCGGGGTGGGGGCCATAGGCCAGGGCGGCGGCCCGGCTCACCAGGCTGACGCGCAGACGCCAGCCCCGGGCCAGCAGCGTCGACGCCAGCGGCGGACCTTCCCCCGTGCCGGCGATCAGCCAGATCCTGCCGCCGCAGCCGGCAGCCCCGGGTGGATCGCTCTGGTGTCTGCGGGGACCATGCATCAGGATGGGGCCTGCCATGCGTTGATCCGGGCGTGAATCACTGTTTGCTTGAGGTGGAGGTCCTGGAGGCACCCCAGGTGCGATACACCCAGGACAACCAGACCCCGGTGGCTGAAATGGCCGTCCAGATCGAGGGGCTCCGGCCCGATGACCCCCCGGGTCAGCTCAAGGTGGTGGGCTGGGGCAACCTCGCCCAGGACCTGCAGAACCGGGTGCAGGTGGGTCAGCGGCTGGTGATCGAGGGCCGGCTGCGGATGAACACCGTCTCCCGTCAGGACGGGATGAAGGAGAAGCGGGCGGAGTTCACCCTGGCCCGCCTCCATTCCCTCACCCCGGGACCGGTCGGTGCGGCGCCTCAGGAGCACACCCGCGCCGCCGCACCGGCCGCCGGCCCACGGCCCGGGGGCACCCCTCCTCCAGCCCGACGGGCCCCGGCTCCGGCCCCGTCCCGCCCCTCCAGTCCCGCTCCCTCCAGTCCCGCTCCCACCGAGGCCGCCGCCCCCGTCTGGGACACCTCTCCGCTGGTGCCCCTGGGGGACGACGACGACGAGATCCCGTTCTGAGCGCTCAGAGGCGCTCAGCAGCCTGCTCCAGCAGCTGGCCCAGTTCCCGCTCCAGGGCCGCCAGATCGAGCCGCCATGCGCTCCAGCGACCGCTGTCGAGCTGGCGCAGCAGCCACAGTCTGTCCTCGCCCAGCTGGGTGAGGAGCTCGGCGGTGGTGGGTGCTACGGCGGCGCTCCAGGGGGAGGCCTCCGGCCCGGGTCCCTGCCCGCTGCTGGAGCTGGAGGCGTCGTGGGAGCTGACCATGGACGGACGGGGCAGGGCCTGGGCCCCCATCCTGCCCCCCGCTGCTGGAGGATGGGGAGATGCAAGCGTTCCTTTCCCCCGGCAGTCTGGTCACGGTCGCCGGTGCCGTGCTCACAGTGATCGGTTCGATCGCCTACGCCACCGACAGCCCCAACATCAGCCTGGCGGGTGTCTTCTACGGGGTGCCGATCCTGCTGGGCGGCCTGGCCCTGAAGTCGTCCGAGCTGCCGCCGGCCGAACGTCTCACCCCCGCGGCCCAGCTGCGCGAGCTGCGCCAGCTGCCGGAGAGCGAGCCCCTGCGCAAGCTGCTGGGCGATGTCACCCGCTGGCGCTACGGCCAGAAGGCCCACCTGGAGAGCTCCCTGGAGGCCCTGAAACTGTGGGATGAGGATGCCCCTCCCCAGCTGGTGGCCATCGAGGAGCTCGACCACGGCGGCGGCTACGGGCTGCGCCTCAGCATCGACTGCCACGGGGTGGCCTTCGAGCGCTGGCAGGATCGCCTAGAGCGGCTGGGCCGTTTCTTCGGTCCGGGCCTGACGGCCGAGCTCCACCAGGCCGCCCCCGGCCGCCTGCAGCTGAGTCTGCTGCCCGCCCCCGCTCCCAGCGACCCGTCCGCCCCCGACCCGTCCCCCGCTGCCCCCGTCCCTTGAGTCCCGATCGGCACATCAGTTCGGAAGACACCCTGCGGGTGTCCGTTCTCAGTGAGGCTCTGCCCTACATCCAGCGCTTCGCCGGCCGACGCATCGTGATCAAGTACGGCGGCGCGGCCATGGTGCAGGAGGACCTGCGCGATGCGGTGTTCCGGGATCTCGCCCTGCTGGCCTGTGTGGGCGTCCAGCCGGTGGTGGTGCACGGGGGTGGCCCGGAGATCAACCAGTGGCTGGGGAAACTGGCGATCGAGCCCCGCTTCCGGGACGGCCTGCGGGTCACCTGCCCGGACACCATGGACGTGGTGGAGATGGTGCTGGTGGGCCGGGTCAACAAGCAGATCGTCAACGGCCTCAACCGGGTGGGGGGCCGGGCGGTGGGACTCTCCGGCAGCGATGGCGCCCTGGTCCAGGCCCGCACCATGGGAGACGGCACCCTCGGGGTGGTGGGGGATGTGGCGCGGGTGAATCCGGCGGTGCTCTCCCCGCTGCTCGCCAGCGGCTACATCCCGGTGATCTCCAGCGTGGCCCCCAACGCCGAAGGCCTGGCCCACAACATCAATGCGGACACGGTGGCCGGGGAGCTGGCGGCGGCCCTGCAGGCGGAGAAGCTGATCCTGCTCACCGACACCCCAGGCATCCTGCGCGACCGCAACGAACCCTCCAGCCTGATCCGCCAGCTCAGCCTCTCCGAGGCCCGCGAGCTGATCGCCACCGGCGTGGTGGACGGGGGCATGACCCCCAAGACCGAATGCTGCATCCGGGCCCTTGCCCAGGGGGTGAAGGCGGCCCACATCATCGATGGCCGGGTGGCCCACTCCCTGCTGCTGGAGGTGTTCACCAACGCCGGCATCGGCACCATGGTGGTGGGCAGCCCCGGCCTTTTGCATGGCTGAGGATCCCCTGCATGGCTGAGGATCCACTGGCAGACGCGCGGCGGGCCCTCGATCGCGGTGAGTACGGCCAGGTGCTGCGGCTGCTGGAGCCCCTCCAGCAGGAGCGCTCCCCGCTCACCCCCGCCGGAGCCGAGCTGCGGCTGCTGATGGCCACCGCCCTGATGGGCCAGGGTCAGACGGACCGGGCGGCCGCCTGCTGCCGCAGTCTGGTGCGCTGCCGCGACACCACTCTGCGGGCCCAGGCCAAGGCCCTTCTGATGGTGCTCGAGGCCCCGGAGCTGCGCCGCCCCCGCGACTGGTCGCTCACCCTGCCGGACCTCGGCGGCACCACGCCGATCGAGGGGATCGGCGGCGCCAGCTCCCGTCGCCCCCGTCGCCGGCCGGACCCGCCGCCGCCCCCGCCGGTGGGGCCCACCCGGGCGCCGGTGGGATTCGCGGTGGTGGTGGTGCTGCTGCTCCTGCTGGCCACCCTGCTGGGGGGCTGCATGGAGGTGCACACCGAGCTCCGTTTCGAGGGGCCCGGACGGCTGCAGCTGAGCCACCACCTGCGCAGCGACACCGGCCAGGAGAGTCCCTGGCAGCGGCGGTTCACAGCGGCACTCGAAGCGGGCTCGCCCCCGTTGATTCCCGACGCCGGGCTGTTCCGCTCGCAGGCAGCCAGGGGCGAACGGGTCCTCTCCACCCCCGTGCTGCCGGCCGCCCAGGCCCTCGACGCCCTGGCCGCCAGCCTGCAGGTGGCCGGCGAGCTCAGTGGCGTCGCCCTGGCGGCTCCGGTGCTGCGCTGGGAGGAGCGCAACTGGCTGGTGGGTGTGCGCCAGCTGCTGGTTCTGGAGCTCGATCTGGGGCCCCTTGATGCCATCCCGGGCCTGGATCTCACGGTCGGACTCGCCCCGGTGCGCCCGGCCGCCGTGCGGCGGGCGGCCCCCTCGGGGGTGGAGAAGGCGCCGCCTTCCGGCCAGGGCGACGGGCCCCGGCTGCTCTGGCCGCTCCAGCCCGGCCAGCGCAACGTGCTGGAGCTGCGCTGCTGGCGCTGGAGCGGCCTGGGACTGGGGGCGGCGGCGGTGGGCCTGGCCCTGCCGCTGGTGCTCACCCTGCAGGGCATCCGTCGCCGGCTGGGTTTCGGTCTGCCGGAACTGCCGGCCTGATCGTCCCGCAGGGATCCGGTTCCGGTTCAGAGCTCGAGCGGGTCGGGATCGATCGTCAGGCTCACCCCCGGGGGCAGGGCCCGGCGCAGTTCGCTCTCCGCCGGCAGGGGCAGCCCGCCTGCACCAGGCTCGGATCCGGCCGGCGTGGCCGCAGCGCCGTGGAGCAACAGCTGCCAGCGGCTGCGGCCCGCCACCCGGGCCACCGGCGCCGGCGCCGGTCCGATCAGCATCCAGCCGGCCGCCTCCAGGCCGGGCCGGATCCTTTCGGCCAGGGCGGCGGCGGCGGTGGCGGTGCCGCTGGCGGTGAGTCCCGCCAGCCGCAGCAGGCAGGCGCGGCCGAAGGGCACCATGCCGCTCTGGCGGCGCAGCTCCAGTTCCTCGGCCAGGAACGCCTCGTAGCGTCCGTCCACCAGATGGCGGATCACGGGGTGCTCCGGGCTGTAGGTCTGGACCAGCACCTCCCCCGGCCGCTCCCCCCGGCCGGCGCGGCCGGCGAGCTGCAGCAGCAGCTGCAGGCATTGCTCCGAGGCGCGTAGATCCGGCCGGTGCAGCAGACCGTCGGCCGCCAGCACCGCCGCCAGGGTCACCCTGGGCAGATCCATGCCCTTGGCGAGCATCTGGGTCCCCACCAGCACGTCCGCCTCGCCGGCGGCAAAGCGTTCCAGCAGCCGGCGGTGGCCGTCCCTGCCCCTGGTGCTGTCCCGGTCGAAGCGGAGCAGCCGCAGGTCCTCCAGTTCGGCGGCCAGCTGTTCCATCACCCGCTGGGTGCCGGCCCCGAACGGCTTGAAGGCGCTGGAGCCACAGTGGCCGCAGCGATCGCCCAGCTCCTGGCGGTGGTCGCACCAGTGGCAGCGCAGCCACTCCCGGCCATCACCGCCGGCCCGGGGGGCGTGATGCACCGTCAGGGCCACGTCGCAGTGGGGACAGAGCACCACCTCGCCGCAGCTGCGGCAGCTCAGGAACGCCCGGTAGCCCCGGCGTGGCACCAGCACGACCGCCTGCTCGCCCTTCTCCCGCAGTCCTTCCAGCCGGGCCATCAGGGGGCGGCTGATCAGGCGCCGGTGGCCGTCGACCAGTTCCTGGCGCATGTCCACCAACCGCACCGGCGGCAGGGGCCGCTGGCCGATCCGCTCGGGAAGCGCCAGCAGGAGGGTGTCGGCGGGCTCGCCCCGGCGAGCGGGCTGGCAGCGGCACCAGCTCTCGAGCGAGGGGGTGGCGCTGCCGAGGAGCAGGCGGGCCCCCGTCAGCCGGGCGCGCAGCCGGGCCACCTCGCGGGCGTGATAGCAGGGCATGGGACTCTCCTGCTTGTAGGACCCGTCGTGCTCTTCATCGAGCACGATCAGACCCAGCTGGCCCAGGGGGAGGAACACCGCCGATCGGGTGCCGACGGCCAGACACGGCTGGCGGCGCAGGCCGGCGTCGAGGCAGCGTCGCCAGGCCACGACCCGTTCCCCATCCCCCATGCCGCTGTGGTACTCGATCACGTCCTGACCGAAGCGCCTGCGGCAACGATCCAGCAACTGGGGGATGAGGCCGATCTCCGGCGCCAGGATCAGCACGCTGCGGCCCGCCTCCAGCTCCTGCGCCGCGGCCTGCAGGTAGACCTCGGTCTTGCCGGATCCGGTCACCCCCCAGAGCAGCAGGGACTGGCCGGCGGGGGCCGCGGCGATCGCCCGGATCGCCGCGGCCTGGGCCGGGTTGGGCGGACGGGGAGGTTCCTGCCGGAGGCAGCCCGGCTCCCCACCGGGGCCCCCAGGGCCGCCCGGTGCGGGGGTCCGGATCGACTCCCGCAGCAGCAGCCCCCGGCGCTCCATCGTGGCGATCAGGGAGCGTCCGAATCCGTCCGCTGCCACCAGGTCCCGCAGCAGGCGCTGGCCGCCATGGCGGGCCAGATGGTCCAGCAGGGCCTGCTGGCGGGCGCTGGGAGGCACCTCGGAGCCGGCGGGGTCGGGGCGCAGCTGCCACTGGAGCCGGCCCAGCCCGGCCGCCCGACGGCTCTGTCCCAGCCAGCCCGGGGGGAGGGCGCTCTTGAGGGTGCGGAAGAGTCCGGCATGGCACTGGCCGGCGACGCCTTCCAGCAAGGCCTGCCAGAGGGGATCGATCGCCGCACTCTGCAGCACCTCATCCACGGGCAGGATCCCCTTGCCCTCCAGCGCAGCAGGGCGCTCGGCGCTGGTCGCGACCACCAGGCCGGTGTGGGGTCTGCCCTGGAGCCGTACCCGCACCAGATCCCCGACGCCGATGCCGAGGTGCCCGGGGTTGGCGTAGGTGAAGGTTCGCCCCTCCCGGCCGGCTTCCAGCCAGACCTCGAGCCAGCCTGGGGCGGCGGGCCGAGGGGAGGAGGGCAGCATCAGGCCATCAATCTTGCAAAGATCTCACCCCATTCCTAGGATGTCAGGGTTGGGCAGTTCGAAAGGCTGCCGTCGGAACCAAGCAGAGTTCCGTCCACAGGGAAGACATGCTGAGGTTGCCAAGGGACTCCGCTCCCACCCGGCCCTCCGGTCTGAGACCACCCGTGACAGCCCTGCACCGGCTCTGGCCGCCGCTTCATCCAATCCGCCATCGTCCCGGAGTGCTCCATCACTGATCCAGAACCAGGCATCGCCTGAGAGGCCCAGACCTCTCCACGGTCACCTGCTTCTCCCTCCGTTCCTCTCCCCTGGTCCAGTGCCGGGTCGGTAGAGGGAGGGTTCATGTTTCTGATCAGCTCCGGAGCCGGCGGGTTGCCACCCGCCCCAGCGTTTCCGTTTCGATCTCCCCCGTTTCCTTCTCCTTTCGCGTCGTTTCCATGAGCCCAGTCGCCGCCAAGGCCAAAGCCGCCGCTCCCGAAATCCTGGCCACCGTCTCCACCGGCGGCGACGTGGTGCCCATCGAGCCGACGGCCGCCGCTGCCCCTGCGACGACCCGGAAGCGTGCCCCCCGCTCCAAGGCCGCCAAGATCCCGGCCAAGGCCACCGCCAAGTCGGCCGTGAAGGCCACGGCGGCCCCATCTCCCGCTGCCCAGCTTGACGCCGAGGACGACCTGGCCGGGGCCGATGAGAGCGCGGCAGCGCGCAAGGACGCCAAGAGCGCCAAGGCGCTCGCCAGCATCAAGGTGGGTCCGAAGGGGGTGTACACCGAGGATTCGATCCGGGTCTACCTCCAGGAGATCGGTCGCATCCGGCTGCTGCGACCCGATGAGGAGATCGAACTGGCCCGCAAGATCGCCGATCTGCTGGAACTGGAGGAGAAAGCGGCTGAGTTCGAGGCTGACAAGGGCCATTTCCCCGACACCAAGGAATGGGCGGCCATCTTCGACATGCCGCTGATCAAGTTCCGCCGCCGGCTGATGCTCGGCCGGCGGGCCAAGGAAAAGATGGTGCAGTCCAACCTGCGCCTGGTGGTCTCGATCGCCAAGAAATACATGAATCGGGGCCTGTCGTTCCAGGATCTGATCCAGGAAGGCAGCCTGGGCCTGATTCGCGCCGCCGAGAAGTTCGACCACGAAAAGGGGTACAAGTTCTCCACCTACGCCACCTGGTGGATCCGGCAGGCGATCACCCGCGCCATTGCCGACCAGAGCCGCACGATCCGGCTGCCGGTTCACCTCTACGAAACCATCTCCCGGATCAAGAAAACCACCAAGACCCTCTCCCAGGAATTCGGCCGTAAGCCCACGGAGGAGGAGATCGCCGAGAGCATGGAGATGACCATCGAGAAGCTGCGCTTCATCGCCAAGTCCGCCCAGCTGCCGATTTCCCTGGAAACCCCCATCGGCAAGGAGGAAGACTCCCGCCTGGGTGATTTCATCGAAGCCGACATCGAGAATCCTGAGCAGGATGTGGCCAAGAATCTCCTGCGTGAAGACCTGGAAGGCGTTCTGGCCACGCTCAGCCCCCGGGAAAGGGATGTGCTTCGCCTCCGTTACGGCCTCGACGATGGTCGGATGAAAACCCTCGAGGAAATCGGCCAGATTTTCGATGTGACCCGTGAACGCATCCGTCAGATCGAGGCCAAGGCCCTGCGCAAACTTCGGCATCCCAATCGCAATGGCGTCCTGAAGGAATACATCAAGTAGCCCCCTTCAAGTGTTGCGCCTGACGGTGGTATTGCCCACTTATAATGAGTGCGCCAATGTGGAGCCCATTGTTGCGGAACTGCTGCCTCTCCAGCAGAACTTCGACCTGGAACTTCTCTTTGTCGACGATGATTCCAGCGACGGAACATCAGAGAAAGTCCGTCTTCTCGCCCATCAGCATGGCTGTGTCCGGTTGATTCGGCGCGTCGGTCGCTTCGGCCTGTCCAGTGCCATCAAGGAGGGCATTCTCGATGCCACCGGGGATGTGGTGGTGGTCATGGACAGCGACGGGCAGCATGAGCCCGCTGCCGTGGCCCGGACGGTCGCCACCCTGCTGGAGAGCGGCGCCGACCTGGTGATCGGCAGCCGCTTTCACCCCAGTGCCAGCATCCAGGGACTCAGTGAGCGGCGGGAGCGCAATTCCACCTGGGCGAACGCGGTGGCCCGTTTCAGCCTGCCCCGCTATCGCCATCTGAGCGACTACATGAGTGGCTTCTTCGCCCTGCGCCCGGAGCGCTGTCTCCCCTATGTGCGCCAGGTGGATGTGAACGGGTTCAAGTTTCTCTATGAACTGCTGGCCCTCAGCCATGGTCACCTGGCGGTGGTCGAGGTGCCGCTCAGTTTTCAGCCCCGCAGCACCGGAGAATCCAAGCTCAACCTGGCGGTGGTCTGGGATCTCGGCGTCTCGATCCTGCATACCCTGCTGCTGCGGATGGTGCCCCGGCGAGCGGTCAGTTTCGCCCTGGTCGGCGCCACGGGGATCGGGATCCACCTGACGGTGTTCGGCCTGGCCCAGGAGCTGCTGGGTTTCAGTTTTGAGCAGGCCCAGGTGCTGGCGGTGGTGAGCGCGGGATGTTCCAACTACCTGATCAATAACGTGCTGACCTTCCGCTCCCAGCAGCTCAGCGGGATCGCCCTGCTGTTCGGCCTGATCCGCTTTCTGCTCGTCACCTCCCTGGGCATGGCGGCGAATGTGGGCGTCTCCTCCGCGTTCTACCGCCAGGTCACCCCCCAGCCGTTGCTGGCCCTGCTGGCCGGTATCGCCGTCGATTTCGTCTGGAAGTATGCGGCGTCCTCACGCTTCGTCTGGAACACCCCCTAGGAGCGGGATCCGAGGTGGCTAGAGGTGGTGCGACAGACTCACCATGGTGGGGAGATTCAGCCCTTGCCACAGCAGGGTGATCAGTCCCGCGGCGAGGATCACCGTACGCCCTGCCGGCCGCAGCATCGACTGGAGTTCCAGCACACCAGCCAGGGTGAGGCCGATGAAGACGGGATAGAACTTCGCCAGATAACGGATATGGACGAAGGCGAACAGCCAGCCGGGCACCAGGGTGCAGACCATGGCCAAGGCGAGGAGCAGGACGGGGAAACGAAGCACACCCAGATGCCTGAAGTGATAGAGCGTGAAGCCGGCGGGGATCAGCATCAGCTTCAGAGAAAACACGATGTTCCTGATGCTCTCGATGGCCGACAGGGCCAGAAAATCGATGTAGGCCCGGGGATGGCCTGAGACCACATCCAAGACGCTGGCCGCCCCTGGGAACACCTGTTTCATGATCGACGATGCCGTCATCCAGGGATCGAACGGATAGGCCTGGTACTGGTGGGCCAGGAACAGCGTGGAATAGTGCACCGCGAAGGCATCGAAACTGCGGTTGCCTGCGATCACCCCCCATCCATAGACGGCAAATCCAGGGGCCAGGAAGAGCAGAATCCACAGCCCCACCAGGCAGGGAATGCGCCAGGAATTCTTGATGGTTCCCTGCTCCCGCCACCACCAGAGCAGGGCCAGGAAGGGGGCCGCGAGCAGGAATTCCACCTTGCAGAGGGCAAAACCTCCCAGGAGCAGCGAGCTGAGCAGCAGCGGCCATCGGCAAGTGGCGGCCACCACGAAGAGCGTGAACAGGCTGCCGGCCAGGATCTCGCTGGAGGGTTGAACCAGGGCGAAACCGGATGTGGCCACCAGAAGCAGTCCCGCGATCCTCACGGCGACAGGCTTCACGAAGGTTTTCAGCAGCAGGTCGGTGGAGAGCAGATACCCGAGCATCGCCAGGGTTCGGATGTGCCAGTTGAGGGAAGCGGGGCTGGTGGGAATGATCAGCTTGTACAGACCCACCAGCAGGCTCGAGCTGATGCCTCCGGAGTTCTGGAGTTGCGGATACTGGAAGATCCAGTGACCGGATTCTCTATAGATCCGCAGATCCACGGTGCTGATGAAGGATTGATCCATCGGCCACGCGGGCGGCGATCCGCTGTCGTTGAGGATCAGCAGGAAGGAGGCCGCGATCAGGACCGCCAGCACCAGGAAATAGAGAATCGACCAGCGTTTCCGCGCCTGAATGCCCCCATCGCTCAGCCCGTCACCAGCCATGCCGACCCCCCGTATGCCTTGCCCGTTGCGCGCATCCTGGCTGCGCCATGGGCCTGCTGACCACATCTGATTGGCGACGGCAGCCCCTGCCACCGGCGTCCCAGGGGCCTGCCGGGATGGGGGGGCCCGGGCCTTAACTTCTCCTTGACTTTCTTGACCGGGTTCTGAATGGTGGTCGCTCCTCCAGGGGCATGGGCGGCAGGCCGCCGCAGCCGGGCCCACGGGCGTCTGATCTGGGTGCTGAGCGGGCTCTGGTTGCTCCTGATCTGCTGGCTGGCCTTCTTCCAGGGTCTGGGCAGCCTCGGTCTGATGGACAAGACCGAGGCCCTGTTCGTGGAGGTGGGCCACCAGATGCTGGAGCGGGGTGACTGGGTCACCCCCTGGTGGAACGGCGAGCGCTTCTTCGATTACCCCGTCTGGGGGTACTGGATGGTGGGGCTGAGTTTCCGTCTGTTCGGCGTTTCCGAATGGGCTGCCCGACTGCCGGTGGCCCTGGCGGCCAGTGCGGTGGTTGTGGCGGCCTTTGGGCTGATGCTGGCCTGGTCTCCGGCGGGGGAGGCGGGCCGGCCCCGGATCCTGCGGGCTGCCCTGGCGGCGGGGGTGCTGGCGACGACCCCGGGCTGGGTCGGCTGGGGCCGCACCTCCACCACCGACATGTTCCTCTCCAGCGCCATCACCCTGGCGCTGTTCGGCTTCCTGCTCGCCCATCGCCATCCCCACCATCGGTGGCTGGCGCCCCTGGGCCGGGCGGCCCTGGCCATGTTCGCCGGGATCGCCGTTCTCGCCAAGGGACCGGTGGGGCTGCTGCTGCCCGGCCTGGTGGTGGTGCTGTTCCTGCTGCTCACGGCCGGCTGGCGGGCCTGGCTGCGCTGGCGGCCGCTGCTGGCGATGGCGGCCCTGTTCCTGGGTGTGACCATGCCCTGGTACGGGGCGGCGGCGGCGGTCAACGGCGCCGATTTCCTGGGCGGCTTCCTCGGTTTCAGCAACCTGCAGCGGTTCACCACGGTCCTCTACGACCACCCCGGGCCCCCCTGGTTCTATCTGCCCTGGGTGGTGGTTCTCCTGCTGCCCTGGTCCCTGTTCCTGCCCGCTGCCATGGCGGAGCAACGGTTCTGGAGGCTCCGGAGCTGGCGCGCTGAGGCAGGGCCTGGGGGAGGGCTGGGTCTGTTTCTGGTGCTCTGGCTGGGGCTGATGGTGGCCTTCTTCTCCGCCGCCGCCACCAAGCTGCCGGGATACATCCTGCCGGCCCTGCCGGCGGGAAGCCTGCTGGTGGCTCTGTTCTGGCGCCCCCTGCCGGCCGTCGCCGATGGCCGGCCCGCGGGCCGGGGCCCCACCGGCGCCAGGATCGCCGCCGGCGTGGAGGTGGTGTTGCTGGCCGCCATGGCGGTGGCGGCCGCCCTCGCTCCGGGCTGGGTGGCCCGTGATCCGGCCTATCCGGCCTTCGCAGCGGCCCTGCAGGACTCGGGCCTGCCGCTCGTGCTCTGCCTCTGCCTGGGGCTGAGCGCCCTGGCCCTGCTGGTGATGGTGTTGGGGCCGGTGTGGGCGGCCTGGCTCTGGGTTCCCAGCCTGGCCGGGTTTCTGGCCGTCCTGGCCCTGGTGATCGCCCCCCTCGCTCCGCTGCTCGACCGCGAACGCCAGCTGCCTCTGCGTGAGCTGGCCCGGGTGGCCCAGGCCGAGGGCCGGCCAGCCGAGCCCCTGTTCATCGTCGGCACCAAGCGCTACAGCATCCTTTTCTACGGAGAGCCCGAGGCGTTCTTCATCTCCGACCGGCGCCGCATCGCCCGGCTGGCGCTCCGCCAGCAGGCCGGTTCCGACGGCACACCGGCCAGCCCGACCGTGCGTCTGCTGGGGGATCGCCGGGACCTCGAGGAGCTGGACCTGCCGGAGGCCGGCGTCGAACGGCTGGCCCAGCGGGGGGAACTGGCCCTCTGGCGGGTGCAGGCTCGCTTGCTTCAACCGTGATGCGCTTCGTTCCGCTGCCGAGGGACAAGGTTCTGATTCCCCTCTGTCTGGCCCTCCTGGTGGGTCTCAGCCTTGCGGTGGGCCCGGACCGTCCGCTGCAGCCGCTGGACACCAGGGTCCTTGCCTGGCTCGGTGATCAGCTCCGCGGTCCGGTGGGCGATGGCCTGGCTCAGGTGTACCGGCTGAGTGGCGTCGGCTTCACGGCCGTCCTAGTGGTGATGGCCCTGATCCATGTGGTGCGGCGCCGCTGGTGGCGGGATCTGCGCCTGCTGGTGATGGCCAGCGGCGGCATCCTGATCCTGGTGGATCTGGTCTTCAAACCCCTGTTTAGCCGCAGTCGCCCCCCCGGCAAGCTCCTGCCGGTGGATGGACACAGCTTTCCCAGTGGCCATGCGGCCGGGGCGGTGGCCTTCTATTTCGCCATGGTGGTGATCCTGGCGTCCCACCATCCCCGCTTGCGGCGCCCCCTGGCGCTCGGCGCCTGCCTCTGGGTGGGGCTGGTCTGGCTGAGCACCCTCTACGTCCGTGCCCACTGGCCCACGGACCTGCTGGCGGGGGGAGCTGTCGGTCTGGCCTGGCTGAGCGTGTGCCTGGGCTTCTGGCGTGAGCCCCCGCCGTCCGACCTCCAGAGTGGGTCCACCCCTGCGCCCCCCTCCCCTTGACCGCCCCCCATCCCTTCACCGGTCTGGCCGGCCTGCGCGGGCTCCGCACCGCCCCGGCGCTGGAGGACGAGCAGCGACGCCAGCTGCGCCAGGAGCTCCTGCCCCTGCTGGCGGCCTGCGGCTGGTGCACGGTGGGCATCATGGCCCCGTCCTCTGCGGCGGCGCTGGACGCCCTGCGGGCGTACGAGTCAGCCCTGGGCTGGCCGGCCCTGGGGCCGGCGGAGGAGGCAGAAGGGGCCGGGAGCACGGCCGACGACGCTGTGGGGCCCGTGTTCCTGAAGGGCAACCAGCGCAACGGCCTCTTCCGCCTGCGCCGGGAGGACGGCCTGGGCGAGGGGGTGCTGATCACCGGGCATGAGGCGACCGATCCTGCCGCCGAGGACACCTGGGGCCCCCTGCCCCTGGACCTGTTCGCCTGATCCCATCAGCTGATCACGTTCCCGCCGCCGCCAGGGGAGCGCCGGACGGCCAGTCCCTAGGCTGGGCGGCTGTTGCCTGGCAGCCGTCGCTGCCGCCCGAAGCGCCCGATGACCAGCTCCACCCTGCGCATCGCCTCCCGCCGCAGCCAGCTGGCCATGGTCCAGACCCACTGGGTGCGGGATGAACTGGCCGCTGCCCATCCCGGCCTGGCGATCTCGATCGAGGCCATGGCCACCCAGGGCGACAAGATCCTCGACGTGGCCCTGGCCAAGATCGGCGACAAGGGTCTGTTCACCAAGGAACTGGAGGCCCAGATGCTGGTGGACCGGGCTGACATCGCCGTGCACAGCCTCAAGGATCTGCCCACTAACCTGCCCGAGGGACTGGTGCTGGGCTGCATCACCGAGCGGGAGGACCCCGCCGATGCCGTGGTGGTGCACCAGAAGCACCGGGAGAAGAGCCTGGCCACCCTGCCGGAGGGCAGCGTGGTGGGCACCAGCTCCCTGCGGCGTCTGGCCCAGCTGCGCCACCACTACCCCCACCTGGTGTTCAAGGATGTGCGGGGCAACGTGATCACCCGGCTCGAGAAGCTCGACGCCGGCGTCTACGACTGCCTGATCCTGGCGGCGGCGGGCCTCAGCCGGCTGGGGCTGGGGGACCGCATCCACGAGCTGATCGATCCCTCGATCTCCCTCCACGCCGTGGGACAGGGGGCCCTGGGGATCGAGTGCCGCGAGGGCGACACCGCCGTGCTGGCCACCATCGGCGTGCTGGAGCATCAGCCCACCGCCCGCCGCTGCCTGGCGGAACGGGCCTTCCTGCGCAGCCTGGAAGGCGGCTGCCAGGTGCCCATCGGCGTCAACACCCGCTTCGAGGGCGATGAGCTCGTGCTGACCGGCATGGTGGCGAGCATCGATGGCCAGCGGCTGCTGCGCGACAGCCAGCGCGGGCCGGCAAGTGATCCGGAGGCGATCGGTGTGGCCCTGGCGGGCATCCTGCGCTCCCAGGGCGCCGGGGAGATCCTGGAGGAGATCTTTGCCAGCGTCCGCCCCGAGCGCTGAGGCCGGCGGCAGGGCGGTCCCCGGGGAGCCTTCCGGTGCACCCGATGCCGATCTGAGGGGCCTGCCCTTCCAGTGGAATCTGCTGGCCTGGGCGGCCCTGGTGGGCACCATGACCGGACTGGCGGTGGTGGCCTTCCATGAGCTCTACGGGTTCATCAACAATTTCCTGTTCGGCCCGTTCGTGGAGGGCCTGCTGGTCATCGGCCGCTCCACCCCTGCGGCCTCCGCTCCGCTGCCGATCGACCTGCCGCCCCTGGCGGCCGACGGCGGCACCCCCCTGAAGGCCCTGCTGCAGCTCGGTCTCGATGGCATCGGCCTGATGGCGGCGGCCCCGGCGGCGCCCGAACCCCCGCCGATCAGCCTGCCCGCCACCCCCGACTGGCTGGCCCTCTGGCCGGTGGTGGTGGTGCCCACCCTCGGTGGCCTGGCGGTGGGCCTGCTGCGCCACCTGGCCGGCAGCATCGGCCCGGGCCTCTCCAGCCTGATGGCCATCGCCGACGGCAGCCAGGGGGGCGAGCCGCGGCTGCCCCTGCTGCGCCTGGTGGCCGCCTCCCTCAGCCTGGGCAGCGGCGCGTCCCTGGGACCGGAGGGCCCGAGTGTGGAAGGGGGCGGCAACATCGGCCTCTGGGTGGCCCTGCGGGGCCGCCTCTCCCCCCAGGCCCAGAAGGCCCTGGTGGCCGCGGGCGTGGCGGCGGGTCTGGCCGCGGGCTTCAAGGCCCCGATCGCCGGGGTGTTCTTCGCCTTCGAGGGCAGCTACAGCACCATCCCGGGGCGACCCAGCCTGCGGGCGGTGCTGGTGGCGGCGGTGGCCTCCACCCTGGTCACCCAGCTCTGCCTCGGCGACACGCCCATCCTGCGGCTGCCCGCCTACGAGGTGCGCTCACCCCTGGAACTGCCCCTGTATCTGGGCCTGGGGCTGGTGGCCAGCCTGATGTCCTGGCTGCTGATCCGTCTGCTGGCGGCCGGTCGGCAGGAGCGCGTCCAGAGCTGGATCGGGCGCCTGCCGCCGGGACTGCCCACGGCCCTGGGCGGGGCGGCCCTGGGGGGCATGGCCCTGGTGTTTCCCCAGGTGCTGGGGGTGGGCTACGACACGATCGAGGCCCTGCTGGGCCGTGACGGGGGCATCCCCCTGCTCACCCTGGTGGCGCTGATCGGCGTGAAGCTGGTTGCCACCACCGTGAGCAATGCCACCGGATTCGTGGGCGGTGGCTTTGCCCCGTCCCTGTTCCTGGGGGCCGTGCTCGGCAACTGCTACGGCCAGGTGCTGGGCAGCGGCGGCCTGAATCTGCCGGTGGCCGAACCGCCCGCCTACGCCATGGTGGGCATGGCGGCGGTGCTGGCGGGCAGCGCCCGGGCCCCGCTCACGGCGCTGCTGCTGCTGTTCGAGCTCACCCGAGACATCCGCATCGTGCTGCCGCTGATGGCGGCCGCCGGGCTGAGCGCCGCCCTGGTGGAGCGCTGGCAGGGCATCCATGACCCCGGCCTGATGGGACCCGATCCGGTCGAGGAACGCCGCCGGAGCCAGCTGGCGGCCATCGCCGTGGAGGAGGCCTTCGAGCCGGAGGCGCCGCTGGTGCTGCCGGCGGCCATGGGGGCCCCGATGGCCCTGGCCCGGCTGATCGACAGCCACGGCCACTGCCTGCTGGTGGAGGAGGCCGGGACCACCCTGGGGCTGGTCACCCTGGCCGACCTGCAGCGGGCCCTCTCATCGGAGCTGAACCGCGGCGAGCCCCGGATCCTGAGGGATTGTCTGCGGACCGAACTGGTCTGGCTGCCGAGCGGAGCCCATCTCGACCGGCTGGAGGATCAGCTGGGCCCGAACGGTCTGCGCCAGGTGCCCGTCTTCGCGGTGCCGGAGGGCACTGGCGGCCATCTGCCCCATGGTCTGCCGACGGGGGGCCTTTCCGTCGGTCTGCTGCGGGGCCTGGCCAGCCGCGACGGCATGGCCAGGGCCCTGGCCCGGAGGCTTCAGGCCGCTTCGGAGCGGCCCTCCATCAGGGCCTCGGCCACAGGATCGACCTGAGAGAGGAGGCCGAGGATCCGCTGGAGATCCAGTTCGGACAGCTCACCGTCGTTGCCCCACTTCAGCGACGTGCTGTTCAGCTGATCGGTGGTGGGTTGGGTGCCGGAGTCGACCATGGGTGTTGGTTCGCGGAACAGGGTGCCGCAAGAAGGCTGATGCGTGAGATTAGGTGTTCTAACCCATACCTCAAAGCCTTCCTGGTCGATCTCCAGAATCTCTTCGGTCTGCTGCCCCGTTGCCCGGAAACGCTTCCGGTGGCTCAGGGTTTGACCACCACCGGCGTGCCCACCTCCACCTGATCGAACAAGGCCCGCACATGGGGTGTGAGCATCCGGACACAGCCGTTGGTCACGGCAGAGCGGGAGGTGACGGTCCAGGCCCAGGCGCTGGGGGTGCCGTGGATGCCGTACTGATTGAGGCCGCTCTGCTTGAAGCCGATCCAGCGGTCGCCGAGGGGCCCGTTGGGCCCTTTGGTGGGGTTGATCCTGCCGCTCTTGGTGCTCTGGTACTGGGGATTGACCACCTTCACCTCCACCTGGAAGCGTCCCTTGGGGGTGGGGGTGGCGGCGTCGCCGATGGCCACGGGCCAGCTGCCCAGCACCCTGCCGTTGTCGCGCAGGCTGATGGTGCGCTTGCCCAGCTCGAGCACGATCTCCCGGGTGATCACTGCGGCGGCCGGGGTGGGAGCGGCGGCCTCCGGCGCTGGCTGAGCCGCCGGCTGCAGCACGGGACGGGGATCAGGCTGGGGCGCAGGCTGGAGATCAGGCTGGTTGGCGGCCAGGGCGCCGGTTCCGGCGGTCGCCCCCCAGGCGGCGGCCAGAAGCAGAAACAGGGCCGGGGGGCGCGACATGGGAGGCGGATCAACAGCAGAGATGCCGCACCGCCGGGGTGGACGTCAGCCGACCAGACGGGGCGCAATCACTGAAACATAGCGATCTTCGCACTCCTTGATGATGCGAACCGCCTCGCCGACGTCGTGGAATCCGTTGACCTTGCAGGTGCCGGGTTTCTTGAGATCCTTGTAGTGCTCCCAGTAGTACTGGGTCTCGGTGAGCCAGTGGTCGCCGAGTTGGGTGTAGCTGGCGATGTGATCCATGCGCTTGTCGTCGGCCAGCACGGCGATCACCTTGTCGTCCACCTCACCGCCGTCGTCGAAGCACATGATGCCGATGATGCGGGCCTCCACCAGGCTGCCCGGCACCAGGGGTTCGGTGACGCCGACGATCTCGATGTCGAGGGGATCGCCGTCCTCGTCCCAGGTGCGGGGGATGCAGCCGTAGGCGAAGGGATAGGCGAGGGAGGAATAGCCGACCCGGTCCAGCTTCAGGTGGCCGGTCTCGGTGATCAGCTCGTATTTGTTGATCGTGCTGGAGTTGAGCTCCACGATGGCGTTCAGCCGCAGTTCGGCCTCATCGGCGAAGGCCGGCAGCACATGCAGCAGATTCAACATGGTGCGGCTGGGGGCGTGGTCGATGTTCGCCATGGGGGCCTGATTTTCTGCGGCGGCATCTTACGCAGCCAGGCCCGGCCGGCTCAGCGGGCGGCGGCCAGGCCGCTGAGCTTGGTGCGCAGATAGGCCAGGAAGGGCTCGGCGCCCAGGGGCCGCCCCGTCACCCGCTCCACCAGCTCTTCGGCGTTCACCATCCGGCCCAGGGGCCAGACCTGCTCCGCCAGCCAGGCCTGCAGGGCAGCCTCCTGGCCTGCCCCCACCAGCGTCTCGATCGGACCGATCTGCGCCTCCAGGGCCTCGGCGATCTGGGCGCTGATCAGATGGCCCAGGGCATAGGAGGGGAAGTAGCCGAACAGCCCCTCCGCCCAGTGGATGTCCTGCAGGCAGCCCTCGGCGTCGGTGCGGGGCTGGAGGCCAAGCAGTTCGCCCATGCGCCGGTTCCAGCGCTCCGGCAGCTCCTCCACCGGCATCTCCTGCTCCAGCAGGGCCAGCTCCAGCTCGAAGCGCAGCACGATGTGGAGGGTGTAGCTGAGCTCGTCGGCCTCCACCCGGATCAGGCCGGGCCGCAGCGGGTTGAGGGCGCGCCAGAAGCCGGCGGCACCGCGCCAGGGGTCGGCGCCGAGCCCCCGGCAGAAGCGGGGCTGCCAGCGTTCGGCGAAGGCCCGGCCGCGGGCCACCCGGCATTCCCAGAACAGGCTCTGGCTTTCGTGCACCCCCATCGAGGTGGCCTCCCCCAGGGGCCAGGGGAAGTAATGGTCGTCGCTGCGGGGCAGGCCCTGCTCGTAGAGGGAGTGGCCCCATTCGTGGGCGGTGGCCAGGAAGGCCGAGAACGGCTGACCGGCCACCACCCGGGTGGTGATGCGGAAGTCGTCGGGGCCGACGGTGCAGGAGAAGGGATGGGGCGAGCGGGAACGCTGGCAGCGGCGGCTGTCGTAGCCCCAGCTGTCGAGCAGCTCGCTGCAGAGGCGCTCCTGCAGGGCCTCCGGCAGATCGACGCCGGCCGGGCCGGTGCTGGCGACCTGCTCCAGCAGCGGCGGGATGCCGGCCTCGAGGGGGGCGAACAGCTGGGCCAGCCGCGCCTTGCTGATGTCGGGCTCGAAGGGCTGGGCGAGGATCTCCCAGGGGCTGCGGGCCACCGGCTCGGCTGCCGCCAGCTGGCCGGCCTGCTCACGGCGCAGGCGGATCAGCTCCCGCAGCGCCGGTGCGAAGGCGCCGAAATCCTTGGCCGCCCGGGCCTGCTGCCAGATGGCATTGCCCTTCGACTGGGCCCGGGCGATGGCGCCCACCAGGGCCGGATCGAGGCAGCGCTGGCGGTTCAGCTCCAGCTGCAGCAGCTCCAGGTTGCGGCGCTGCTGGGGCGGGGATGCGGGCTGGAGATCGGCTTCGGCGGCGGCCACCAGGTCGGCGTAGGCGTCGCTGCTCTGGCGTTCGTGCAGCTGGCCGGCCAGCAGGGCCAGCTGCTCGCCGCGCCAGGCGGCGCCGGCGGCGGGCATCACCGTGTTCTGGTCGTAATAGAGGGTGCTGCTGATCGAGCCCAGCAGGCGGGTCGTGTGCAGGTGCCGGTGGAGCGCTTCGAGGGCCGGGGCCGCGGAACCCATGGGAACGGTGGAGCCAATGGGGCCAGCATGGCGCCCGTGGAAAGCCGGGGGGCGAGCGCAGGCATGGACTCAGATCTGGACTAGGCTCGCTCCATCGCTGGGGCTGCTGGGTCAGGCATCGATCATGCGCACCGTGAACGTTCATCAGGCCAAGACCCAGTTCTCTCGGCTGATCGACGCCGCCCATGCGGGCGAAACCATCCTTGTGGCCAAGGACGGCAAGCCCTGGGCGCGGTTGGTGCCGCTGGAACCCGAGCGGCCCCGTCGCCAGCCAGGAGTGCTGCGAGGGCAGTTGCAGCTTCCCAGCACCGAGGAGTTGCTCGCCCCGCTGCCTGCCGAGGAGCTCGAAGCTCTGGACGCTCCTCTGCCGTCTTGACGAGCCCGTCCCTGCTCCTGGATACCCACGCCCTGCTCTGGTGGCTGGTGGAACCCGAAAGGCTCTCTTCACCCGCCCAGAAGGCCATCGGCAATCCAGCGGCGGCCGTTTTCGTGAGCGCCGCCTCCGGCTGGGAAATCGCCACCAAAGCTCGCCTGGGCAAACTCCCCGGCGCCGAAGGGCTTTTGGAGGATTTACCGTCCCTCCTGCAACAGCAGGGGTTTCAGCCGCTGGCCGTGCTGTTGCATCACGGCGTTCGCGCCGGCTCTTACCAACAGACCCATCGTGATCCGTTCGACCGACTGCTGGCCGCCCAGGCCGAGCTGGAGGGCCTGCAACTGGTGAGCATCGACCCTGCGCTGGCCTCCTTTCCCTGCCGCCTGCTCTGGTGATGGCTGGATCCCCGGCCGATCGCTTCTGGCAGGCACCACCCCGCCGCCACCGGCGCCATGGTGGAGATCTCCTCTCCCGCCCCCGGATCGATGCATCCCCCCTCACCGGAGCAGGCCCTGGTGCTCGCGGCCATCGAACGGTTCATGGCCGACCCCGATCTGGCCCTGGAGGGGCAGGGCGAGGAGTCGGGCGCTGACGCCGACGCCGCCGAATCCGGCGATGTGCTCGGCGCGATCCTGCGCGCCCTCACCATGGTGCTGCCGATCGAGGAGATCGAGCTGGCGGTGACCGGGCTGCTCGCGACCCACTGCGATCGCCTCGACGACGACACCCAGCTGGTGCTGGAGGCCCTGCTCACCGCCATCGAGCGGGACGACGACGAGATGGCCCTCGACAGCCTGCTGGCCAGCGAGGCCAGCCTGCTGGAGGCCAATGCCCTCGACGGCAACTACCTGCTGGTGTGGGATCCGGCCGACGCCTCCCCGCTGCGGGAGATGGAGATCCTCGATGTGCTGGAGCGTTACCCCTGCCGCGGCGAGGCGGCCCGCTGGAACTGCGACGACTTCGTGGCCCTGCTGGAGGGCAAGATCCTGCAGTGGCGCAAGACCATGGTGGCGCTGGAGATCCTCCAGGAGCAGCCCGGCACCCGCCCCACCGCCAGCACCATGGTGCTGCTGGTGCCCGAGGACCCCGAAGCTCCGCTGGAGCAGCTCGAGGTGGGTGTCACCCTCAGCCCGGGGGCCGGCACCTGAACGGCGCTCAACCCTGCGGGCTCCAGTGCAGCTGCATCGGCACGTTGCCCTCCAGGCTCACCTTCACCGGGCAGGTCTCGCCGGCGCGCACCAGCAGCTGGTGCTGATCGGGCGCCAGCCCCGCCGGCAGCTCGATCCAGGCCTCCAGCAGGGCGATGCGGCGCAGGCCGCCGCTGGTCATGGTCTTCTCCACCCGCACTGTGGTTCCCTCCAGGGCGATGCCGTGGCGTTCGGCCACGATGCCCATCACCGTCAGCACGCAGGTGGCCAGGGCCGTTCCCACCAGATCGGTGGGGGAGAAGGACTCCCCCTTGCCCTGGTTGTCGAGCGGGGCGTCAGTGATCAGCGCCGCGCCGGAGGCGGCATGGGTGGCCGTGCAGCGCAGGGCGCCCTCGTAGCGGCAGGTGATGGTGGTGGGCATGGCAGGCGGGGCGTCGGACGCGGGCCCAGGCTGGCAGGGGCCATCGACCTAGGTTGGGCGCTCCCTGTGCCGGGGCCTTGACGCCGATCCTGCTCGTGGCCAGCCCGCCGGTGCAGTCCCTGGCCGAGACGATCCGGCTGGCGGTGACGCCGGTGTTCCTGCTGGCGGGCATCAGCGGGCTGCTGGGGGTGATCACCACCCGCCTCTCCCGCATCGTCGACCGGGCCCGGGTGATCAAGACCCGGGAGGCCGCCGCCAGCCTGCTGCAGGAGCGGGAGCTGGCGGGGGAACTGGCGACGCACCGGCGGCGCATGGCCCTGGCCTCCGGGGCCTTCACCTGTGCCGCCACCAGCTTCCTGCTGGTGGCGACGGTGGTGATGGTGCTGTTCCTCAGCACCCTGGCCGCGATCGATCTCACCCCCCTGGTGGCCTCGCTGTTCGTGCTGGCCATGGGCTCGCTGATGGCGGCGGTGACCCTGCTGCTGCGGGAGGTGCGGCTCGGCAACCAGGCCCTCAGGCGCTTCTGAGGCCGATCTCCTCCAGCAGATGCTTCTGCTGGCGGGCGCCCACGAAGCGATGGGCGGCCATGGCGCCGCTCACGGCCACCGGCGGCACGCCGATGCCGGGGAACACGCCGGCGCCGCAGAGCACCAGGCCCTCGATCGGGGTGGCGCCGCCCGGGAAGGGGCCCCTGTCGGCGGGCCAGGCCGGCCCGTAGCTGCCCCGGTGGGTGCGCAGGTAGTGGCGGTGGCTGAGGGGGGTGCCCTGCAGCTCGAGCACCAGCCGCTCGCGCCAGTCGGGCAGCACCCGCTCCAGGGCGTCGCCGAAGACGCTGCAGCGCTCCGCCTTCAGGGCCTCGTAGGCGGCGCTGCCCCGCTCCAGCCCCTGCCACAGCGCCCAGGGTTCATTGGCCGGGGTGTAGCCGTGCAGCACCTGATGGCCCTCCGGCGCGAGGGAGGAATCGAGCAGGGACGGCATCGACAGCACCACCATGTTGCGCTCCGCCCCGATCCCCCGCTGCCAGTCGCCCACCCAGACGTGGTGGATCGGCAGGTGTTCCAGATCCGCCCCGCGCAGGGCCAGGTGCCAGTGCAGGAAGCTGGCGCAGGCCGGGGTGGCCGCCTGACGCCGCCGCCAGCGGGCCGGCACGGCAGCGTCGGGCAGCAGGGCCAGCAGATCCCAGGGACTGGTGTTGGCGATCACCCCCCGCCGGGCCGTCAGGGCCTCGCCGCCGGCCAGGCGCACCCCGGCGGCCCGGCCCTGCTCCACAAGGATCTCCGCCACCGGCGCGCCGGTGCGCAGCCGACCGCCATGGCGCTCCAGACCGCGCACCAGGGCTTCGGCCACCGCGGCGCTGCCGCCGATGGGGTAGTCGAGGCAGGCGTCGGGCTCGAACCATTCGCCGAACAGGGTCGCCATGGCGGCGGCACTGGTCTGGTCCATGGCCAGGCCGGAGATCAGGAAGCAGAGCAGGTCGACCCAGTGGAGCAGGAAGGGATCGCGCAGGTGGCGGCGGGCGATCGGACCGAAGGCGCCGCCCAGGCCGGCCAGCCGGCCCGCCTGGCCGAGCAGGCGCAGGGCCTGGCCGCCGCCCAGGGTGGTGGCCATCCCCGCCCCGGGGCGCAGGGCCAGCAGGGGCAGGCAGCGGGCCGCCTCGCAGCTGGGCCGCAGCGCCTCCAGGAAGCGGCTCCATTCCAGGGCGGCGGCCGGTCCGCGCAGGTCGCGCACCAGGGCCAGGAAGGGCCCGGTGCCCACCTCCACCCGCAGGTTGCCCTCGGGGAGCAGCAGCCCCCAGTCGCGGTACTGGGCCACCGGCACGGTCTCACCCACGGCCCGCAGCACCTGGGCCAGGGGGTTGGTGCTCGGCCAGCGGCCCAGGCCGCTCCAGAGCGACGGACCGGATTCGAAGTGGTAGGGGCCGCGCCGGAAGCCGTGGGCGGCGCCACCGGGGGCCGTGTGGGCCTCGAGCACCAGCACCTGCAGCCCGTGGCGGGCGGCGATGGCTGCGGCGCAGAGGCCGCCGAGCCCGCTGCCCACGACGATCAGATCCGCGTCCACGCTTGCCTCCGCCGCAGCGATGCTATGCAGATTTGCTTCGGATTGCCGTCCGTTCATTGCTGCTGCGGATGGCTATGGTTCAAACCTCGTTGAAGGAAATGTGTTGTCGCAGGGCTTCTCTTCCGCCACCCTGCACGATTCCTGGCCGGCCGCAGTTCCAGCCCAGCCGTCCGGACTTCGTGGTCTCTCGCGCAACGATTTCGAGCTGACCTCCTTCATGGACAGCTCCAATCTGCGGGCGTCCTGGCAGATCGCCAACACGGTGATTCCCTATGGGGCGCTGTGGCTGGTGGTGGCCTGGAGCCGGTTGCATGCGCCGCTGCTGCTGGTGCCAGCCATGGCCCTGATGGTGCTGCTGCTGGCCCGCTGCTTCTCGCTGATGCACGACTGCGGCCACTATTCCCTGTTCCGCCAGCGGCGCCTGAACCGACTGTTCGGCTTCCTGCTCGGGGTGCTCAGCGCCATCCCCCAGTACCCCTGGTCGCGGGGCCACGCCTACCACCACCGCCACAATGGCGACTGGGAGAAGTACCAGGGACCTTCGGCCCTTGTCACCACCAGCGCCTTCGCCGCCCTCAGCCCGGGTGGCCAGAGGTTCTACCGCTGGCTGCGCCACCCGGCCATGCTGTTCCCTGGCGGCTTCTTCTACCTGGTGATCAAGCCCCGCCTGGCCCTGCTGCTGGGTGCGGCCGGGTTCTTCCCCCACCTGGTGCGCTGCCTGCGCAGCACCGACGAGCCCATGGGGCTGCGCCAGATCCTGGCCAGCTATCGCTCGAAGGGCTGGTATACACCCACGGAATTCTGGGATCTGCTCGGCAACAACATCGCCGTGATCAGCTCCTGGTGGCTGATGTCCCGCTGGCTCGGGGCCGGCGTGTTCTGGTCGATCTATGCCCCGGTGATGGCCTGCGCGGCGGCGATCTTCATCTGCATCTTCTTTGTGCAGCACAACTTTCCGGGCTCCTATGCCCACCGCACCGAGGGCTGGAGCGAGATGGCCGGGGTGCTGGAGGGCACCAGCGACCTGGATCTGCCGCCGCTGCTGAACTGGTTCTCCGCCGACATCGGCTGCCATGCCATCCACCACCTCTCGTCCCGGATTCCCAACTACCGGCTGCGGGCCGCCCAGGAGCGCAATGCTCACCTGCTCGGAGGCGTGCGCCGGCTGTCGTTGGCCGACATTCCCACCTGCTTCAGCTACATCCTCTGGGATCCCCTGGCCTGCCGGCTGACCACCATCGACGCCGGCGGGGTTGCGGCGGATCCGGCGGCGGCCTGAGTCCGGCGATGCTGCGCCAGAGCCTGCTGCAGCTGAGCGTGTCCACGGCGGGGGAGGGCTTCGACGACATCACCGAGGCGCTGAACCGGCAGATCGCCGCCAGCGGCCTGCAGCTCGGCACGGCCACCATCGCCTGCCTGCACACCAGCTGCAGCCTGACGGTGAACGAGAACGCCGACCCCCGGGTGCTGGTGGATCTGGCCGCCTATCTGCGGGCGCTCGTGCCCCAGGACGGTGTGCGCTCCCTGAGCGGGCTTGGAGAGCGGCGTGCCTGGGTGCACGATGAGGAAGGGCCGGACGACATGCCCGCCCACATCCGCACCGCCCTGACCTGCACCAGCCTCTCCCTGCCCTTCCAGTCCGGCCGGCTTCTGCTCGGCACCTGGCAGGCCGTCTATCTCTGGGAACACCGCACCCTTCCCCATCAGCGCCGGCTCAGCCTGCATCTGGTGGGGGAATGACCCCCGCTTCCCCGCCATGGCCATCTCCGTCACCTCCCCCTGTCCGGACGCCACCATCGAGCGGCTGGAGATCCACTCCTGGCCCATCTGGACCTGTGAGCCCAGCAGCTTCACCTGGACCTACGACGCCGAGGAGACCTGCCTGCTGCTGGAGGGGGAGGTGACGGTGACGCCGGAGGGGGGAGAGCCGGTGCGCTTCGGGGCCGGCGATCTGGTGGTGTTCCCCGAGGGGCTCCGCTGCCGCTGGCAGGTGCACGCGCCGGTGCGCAAGCACTACCGGTTCGCCTGACCGGTAGCCCCCGTCCGTCCCCACTGTTCTTCGCTCTGTTCCACCATGGCCGCCCAACCCCTCACCCCCGCCCAGATCGATTCCCTGCCCCGGGAGCTGCCGGAGTGGACCGTGCGCGAGGGCAAGCTGCACCGCGAGCTGCGCTTCGCCGACTTCTCCGCCGCCTTCGGCTTCATGGCCCGGGTGGCCCTGGCCGCTGAGGCGATGGGCCACCATCCGGAATGGTGCAACGTCTGGAACCGGGTGACGATCAACCTCACCACCCACGACACCGGTGGGCTGTCGGACCTGGATCTGGAGCTGGCCAAGCGGATCGATGGGCTGGTGAGCTGAGGCCGCCCCCACGGGATCGCGCTACCTCCGCAGGTGTGCCGCACGCCGCATGACCCCGGCACCTCCCCACCGTCCAGCCGCTCCGACGCTGGAGCCGTTGGCCTTGCCCTGGGATCTGCGCCTCAGCCCGGAGCAGTTTGAGCGGGTGTGTCAGGCGAACCCTGAGGCTGTGCTCGAACTCGCCGCCGATGGTCAGTTGATCGCCACGACGCCCACCGGCAGCGAAACCGGCGCCCGCAATCAGGCGCTGGGTGCGCTGATCTGGCTGGCCGTCCGCCGCACGGGTCTTGCCCTGGAGGTGTTTGACAGCTCCACCGGTTTTCGCCTGCCCGATGGCTCTGTGCTGAGCCCCGACGTCTCCGTGGTGCGCCAGGAGCGCTGGACAGCCCTCACGGCCGAGCAACGCCGGGGTTTCGTCCCCCTCTGCCCCGATGTGGTGGTGGACCTGGCCAGCCCGTCGGAGGAAGGCCCCCGCGGGCTGACGGCCCTGCGACAGAAGATGAAGCGCTACCGCGCCAATGGCGCCCAACTCGGCTGGCTGTTGATTCCCGAGGAGCTGGCCGTGGAGATCTGGACCGCCGCCGAGGCCGCACCGCAACGCCTCGCCCCGGCCCAGGTCCTGGATGCCGCACAGCTGTTCCCCGGTTTGCAGATCGAGCTGGCCGAGGTGTGGGCGGGCTGAACTCAACCCCTCTCGATCAGATACGTCCGCACATGGCTGACCAGGGGCCGGCCCAGCGCCGCTCCCGTAGTCAGCCAGTGGCTTGCCACCAGCTCGAGGCCGTCTAGGCGGATCGCGGGCTCCCGCGCCGCCTGCAGCGTGAAGATCGTCACGCTGTTCTTCCCCCGCGCTGAGGTTTCGGTGATCTGCCAGGGATCCAGCAGCTCCTCTGCCGACACCCGTAGCCCCAGCTCTTCGGCCAGCTCCCGCACCGCCGCCTGCCGCGCCGTTTCCCCTCGCTCCAGTCCCCCTCCCGGCAGCCCCAGGCCGTGGCGGTAGCTGGTCTGCACCAGCAGCAGCCGCCCCCGGTGCCAGATCGCCACCAGGGCGCCGTGGTTGTGGGGCCGGGACAGCAGTAGATAGATGCCATACAGACTCGCCGCCAGCCAGTAGAGGCGTAGCCAGGCCACCAGCCGCTTCAGCCGTTTCCCCATCAGCCAGGTGGCCCTGCGCCGATCAACAAGTGCTCATCCCACCAGCGCCGGCTCCACCCGCTGGATCTCGGCCGGTTCGGCCTGGCGGAAGCGCAGGCGCTCGTCCTGCACATCCACCGCGATGGTGCTGCCGGCGGGGAAGCGCCCCGCCAGGATCGCCTTGGCGATCGGGGTCTCCAGCTCCCGCTGGATCGCCCGCTTCAGCGGCCGGGCCCCGTAGACCGGGTCGTAGCCGACGCCGGCGAGCCAGTCGAGGGCCTCCTCCTCCAGGCGCAGGCTGAGCTTGCGGTCTTCCAGCCGTTGCTGCAGCCGCTGCACCTGCAGCACCACGATCTGGCGCAGCTCCTCCTCCCGCAGGCTGCGGAAGATGATCGACTCGTCGAGCCGGTTGAGGAATTCCGGGCGGAAGTGGGCGCGCAGGGCCTCGTTGACCCGTTTCTCCATCTCGCCGAAGCGGGCCGGATCGCCGGCCAGATCCAGGATCGAGGCGCTGCCGATGTTGCTGGTGAGGATCAGCACCGTGTTGGTGAAATCCACCGTGCGGCCCTGGCCGTCGGTGACGCGGCCGTCATCGAGGATCTGCAGCATCACGTTGAACACATCGGGGTGGGCCTTCTCCACCTCGTCGAACAGGATCACGGCGTAGGGCCGCCGCCGCACCGCTTCGGTGAGCTGGCCGCCCTCCTCGTAGCCCACGTAGCCCGGAGGCGCTCCGATCAGCCGCGACACGGCGTGCTTCTCCATGTATTCGCTCATGTCGATGCGCACCATGGCCTGCTCGCTGTCGAACAGCTGGGCCGCCAGGGCCTTGGAGAGCTCGGTCTTGCCGACGCCGGTGGGGCCCAGGAACAGGAAGCTGGCGATCGGGCGGTTGGGGTCGGAGAGGCCGGCCCGGGAGCGCTGGATCGCATCGGCCACCGCCGTCACGGCCTGCTCTTGGCCGATCACCCGGGTGTGCAGCTCGTCTTCGAGGTGGAGCAGTTTCTCCATCTCCGACTGCACCAGCTTGCTCACCGGGATGCCCGTCCACTTGGCGATCACCTCGGCGATGTCGTCCTCGGTGACCTCCTCCCGCAGCAGGTTCTTCTCACCGGCGTGGGCGCTCAGCTCCGCCTCGCGGGCGGCCAGCTTCTTGTTCAGCCCGGCCAGGGTGCCGTACTCCAGCTCGGCCGCCTTGTTGAGGTCGTAGTTGCGCTTGGCCTGCTCCACCTGCAGCTGCACCTGCTCGATCTCCTCCTTGAGGGCGGAGAGTTCGTCGATCGAGCCCTTCTCCTTCTGCCACTGGGCGTTGAGGTTGCTCTGCTGTTCGCCCAGCTCGGCCAGTTCTTTCTCCAGCCGCTCCAGCCGGTCGCGGCTGGCCGGATCCGATTCCCGCCCCAGGGAGAGCTTCTCCATCTCCAGCTGCAGGATGCGGCGGTCGAGTTCGTCGATCTCCTCGGGCTTGGAGGTGATCTCCATCTTCAGGCGGGCCGCCGATTCGTCCATCAGGTCGATGGCCTTGTCGGGCAGGAAGCGATCGGCGATGTAGCGGCTGGACAGCACGGCGGCGGCCACCAGGGCGTTGTCGGCGATGCGCACGCCGTGGTGCACCTCGTAGCGCTCCTTCAGGCCCCGCAGGATCGAGATCGTGTCCTCCACCGTGGGCTGATCCACGAACACCTGCTGGAAGCGGCGCTCCAGGGCCGGATCCTTCTCGATGTGCTGGCGGTGCTCATCCAGGGTGGTGGCACCGATGCAGCGCAGTTCGCCGCGGGCCAGCATCGGTTTGAGCAGGTTGCTGGCATCCATGGCGCCGCCGGTGGCGCCGGCTCCCACCACCGTGTGGATCTCGTCGATGAACAGGACGATCTGACCCTCGCTGGAGGTGACCTCCTTGAGCACGGCCTTGAGCCGTTCCTCGAACTCGCCCCGGTACTTGGCACCGGCGATCAGGGCGCCCATGTCGAGGGCGATCAGCTGGCGGTTCTGCAGGGCGCTGGGCACGTCGCCGTTGACGATCCGCTGGGCCAGACCTTCCACGATCGCCGTCTTGCCGACGCCGGGTTCACCGATCAGCACCGGGTTGTTCTTGGTGCGGCGGCTGAGGATCTGGATCGTGCGGCGGATCTCCTCATCCCGCCCGATCACCGGATCCAGCTTGCCCTCGCGGGCGGCGGCGGTGAGGTCGCGGCCGTATTTCTCCAGCGATTCGTAGGTGCCCTCGGGGTTCTGGTCATTCACCCGCTGGCTGCCCCGCACCGCCTGCACCGCCTCCTTGAGCTTGCGGCCATCGGTGCCGCACTGGGAGAGCAGCTGGCGGCCGCAGCGGTCATCACCGGCCAGGGCCAGGAGCAGGTGCTCCACGGCGATGTAGCTGTCCTCGAATTCCTTCTTGAGGGCGTCGGCCCCGTCCAGCACCGCGTTCAGGCCCTTGCCCAGATACACGTTGTCGGGGCTGCTGGCCAGGCTGGGCTGGGAGGCGATGAAGGCCTCCAGCTTCTGGCCCAGGACGCCCAGGTCGACCCCCGCCTTCTCCAGGATCCGGGTGGCCAGATCCTGCTGGGCCAGCAGGGCGGCGAACAGGTGCTCGCTCTCCATCTGCTGCTGGCGCTTCTGCTGGGCCAGCTGCTGGGAGGCCACCACGGCGCCCCAGGCCTTTTCGGTGAACAGTTCGGCGGTGGGATGCATGGGTGGACTCCTCCCTCGGGACGATCGCTGAAGCCAACGTATGAATCCTCGCCGGATCGGCCGAGAGGGAGGACCGAACCGCCCCGTTCGGCCCTCCTCCCCGGCGCCGTGCAGGCCGAACCGAAGGGGTGGGAGAACCGTCCCGGCCGCGCCCCGGCCGCTCAGGGCAGGGGCAGCCGCTGGCCGTGTGTCTTGCCGCACAGCCTGGTGGGGCAGCCGTCGGGGCCGTAGAACGCATCGGCCGCCGACAGGCAGCCCATGGCGTTCTTCTGGGCCACCTGGGCCGGGGCGATGCGCAGGGGCTGGAGCACCTGCTCCTGGAGCGGCACCACCAGCCGGCAGGCATCGGGCGGCAGCCCGGGGCTCACCTGGATCGCCAGCGGCTGGTTGGGGGAGACGGCCTGGGCCCAAGAGGGGGCGGCCGCCATCGGCAGGACCCCTGCCAGGAGCACCGTGACGGCCGAAGCCAGGGAGGCGGCGGGGATCGCCATCGGGTGCAGTCTGCTGGGCCCCATTCTCGCTTCCGCAACGGCTTTCAGCCAGCACCTAGGGTTCTGCACCAGTGCTCCGCCCGTGCCGATGTCCTCCCCCGCCGCCGATCCGGCCCTGGTGGCTGAGCTGGCCTGCCAGTCCCTCGCCCTCGACGGCAGCGGCGCCGAGCCGGAGCGCGACTGCTGGCGGGCCGTGCATCGCCACGTCCACGGCATGCTTCCCTCCGAGTACGACATCCGCGAGGTGCCGGAGGAGCTCTACCTGGCGGTGCTGGCCGCCCGTCGCGCCCTCCCCTGAGCCCATGAAAAAGCCCCGGCGGGGCCGGGGCTCATCGGAAGGGGTCGATCCGTGCCGTTCGGTGGATCGCCGGGAATCAGGCCCAGCCCTTGGAAGCCATGTCGTCGACGTAGGCGGCCACGTCGGCGATGTCGGCCTCCGTGAGCTTGCCGCCGAAGGCGGGCATGGCGTTCTTGCCGTTGGTCACCTGGTAGGCGATGGCGGCCTGATGGTCGGACTCATAGTTGGCCAGATAGGCACTCAGGGCATCCGCCTTGAGGGTGCGCTCGGCGTTGACCACGTTGCCGCCACCCATGTGGCAGGCGGCGCAGTTGGCCGAGAAGATCTGGCCACCGTGGGCCGCATCGGCCGCGAAGCTCGGGGCGGCACCGAGCACCAGCGCCAGGCAGAGAGCGAAGAAGGAAAGAAGACGACGCATGGGAAGGTGCGAAGGAAGGTGCCCGAAAGCACGTGCAACCGGCCCAAATTAGGCAATGGCCGGCTGCCCATGCGGCCCTCCGACACATTCGCAACAATTGCCGCGTCAGGGGGTGCGGCCCGATCCCAGCCGCCCCCGGTGGGGAACCCCCGCCGTCTCCAGCACCGCGTCCAGGGTGGGAGCCAGGCTCACCAGGCCGAAGCGCTCGGGCGGACTCACCGGCTGGTGCACGAAGTGGCGCTGGCGGATCGAGAAGCGATCCCAGGCGTTCACCTCGATCCGCAGCAGCTTGATCAGGCCCTCGATCAGCCAGCCCCGTAGATCGATCCCCACCGGCGGCAGCCACACCCGCCGCCAGCGGCACAGGCTGGCCACCGCCGTGTTGATCGTGATCGGCGCCTGGCCCAGCACCAGTCGCCGCACCGCCCCCTGGCCCGGCTCCGGGTTGGGGCCGTGGGGGGTGGTGGCCAGGTGGGCGCAGACCGTGGCGATGTCGGCGGCATGGATGAAGTGGAAGCTGGCGTCGGTGCGCAGCCAGCGGGCCAGCCACAGCCAGCCGAAGGCCTCCTTCAGCCCGGCCGTGAGATAGCTGGTGGGGTGGGGATCGGCCGTGCCCACCGAGCCACCGAACACCAGGGTGGGGAACACCGCCACGATCCTCGGCGCCAGGGGGTGGCGCTCCAGGTCCTGCAGGCAGGTGGCCTTGGTCTGGATGTACTCGGTGCCGTAGGCCATCGCTTCCGGCAGCAGCTGCAGCTGCCGGTCGAGGATGCTGGCGGTGGAGAAGTAGATCACCTGCTGCAGCCGCTCCGGATCGCTGAGCCGCAGCAGTTCCTTCACCGCCACCACGTTCACCGCCTGGGCCCGCTCCGGGTCGCCCCAGGCCGTGGCCGTGTGGATGATCCGGTCGGCGCTGGCGATCGCCGCGGCGTGGGGGCCCAGCTCGCGCAGATCACCCACCAGCACCGTGATGCGCGGGTGGTCGGCGGGCACGGCGCTGAGCTTGGCCGGATCGCGCAGCAGCAGCAGCAGCTGGGCGTCGCTGTTGGCCAGCAGGTTCTCGGCGATGTACTGGCCGACACAACCGCTGGCGCCGGTGATCAGGATCCGCTGCGGCCCGGTGGTGGCGGCGCTCAAACAGCGGCCCCCAGCAGCTCATTGACGGCCTTGCCGGTCTCAAAGAACACCCGGGCGTTGTCTTCCGGGGTGCCGGGCAGGATGCCGTGGCCCAGGTTGAGGATGTGGCGGCGGCCGCGGGCCTTGCGCACGGTGTCCAGGATCCGCTCGCGGATCGCCTCGGGGGTGCCGAACAGCAGACCCGGATCCACGTTGCCCTGCACCCCAAGGTGCTGGGGCAGGCGGGCGCAGCCGTCGGCCATGTCCACGGTCCAGTCGAGGGAGATGAAGTCGACCCCGGTGTTGGCCATGCGCTCCAGCACCCCGGCGCTGCCGGAGATGTAGAGGATCAGGGGGGTGTCGGGGTGGGTGGCCTTCACCTGGTCGATCACCCGCTTCTGGTACGGGGCGGCGAAGACGTCGTAGTCGATCGGGCTGAGCTGGCCGGCCCAGGAGTCGAACAGCTGCACCACCTGGGCGCCGGAATCGATCTGGTAGCGCACGTAGGTGGCGATCGCATCGGCCAGGTGGCCCAGCAGCCGGTGCAGCAGGGCGGGCTCCTGGAAGGCCATCGCCTTGATCACCGAATAGGTCTTGGAGCTCCTGCCCTCCACCGCATAGGCGGCCAGGGTCCAGGGGGCGCCGACGAAACCGAGCACGGCGGCCTGGTTGCCCACATCGGCCCGCAGCCGGCCCAGCACCTCACCCACGAAGGGCAGGGCCGCCGCCGGATCCAGGGGCCGCAGGGCCTCCACCTGGGCCTGGCTGCGGATGGCGGGCTCGATGATCGGCCCCTTGCTCTCGATGATGTCGAAGTCGATGCCCATGCCCGGCAGGGGCGTGAGGATGTCGGAGAAGAGAATCACCCCGTCCGGCCGGAAGGCGTGGAAGGGCTGCATCGAGATCTCGTAGGAGAGATCGGGGTTCTCCGAGCGCTCGCGGAAGCCCGGATGGCGGTCGCGCAGGTCGCGGTAGACCTTCATGTAGCGGCCCGCCTGGCGCATCATCCACACCGGCGGCCGCTCCACCTGCTCCCCTCGGGCGGCGCGCAGCAGCAGGGGGGCGGTGTCGGCCATGGGGAGGATGCTCTCAGCGTTCGGCAACCTAGCCGACGATCAGGGCCCGGGCTGGGGCGCTGATCCCTCTGCTGGTCAGGATTCTGCCCCTGTGCGGCTGGGTCGGCCCACCGGGGCCGCCGGCGCAGGGACGCTTTTCTTCATCCTTCGCGGATCCCTCCCGTCCGCTGTCAGCCGGCCGGAGCGTCGTTCTCCGGCCGCAGCCGGGTGGGATCGAGGCGCAGCACCAGCACCCCCAGGGGCGGCAGGCAGAGATCAAGGGAATTCTCGTAGTCGTGGATCGCCCAGGGGTCGGTGAACTTGCCGCCCAGGTTGCCCAGGTTGCTGCCGCCGTAGCGGCTGCTGTCGGTGTTGAACACCTCCGCGTAGAAGCCTTCCATCGGCACTCCCACCCGGTAGTGGGAATGGCTCTGGGGGGTGAAGTTGGCCACCACCACCAGCCAGTTGCCACTGCCGCTGTCGCGGCGCATGAAGCTGATCACCGAGTGGCGGTTGTCGTTGCAGTCGATCCACTGGAAGCCGTACTGGTCGAAGTCCTCGCCCCACAGCGCCGGTTCGGACTTGTAGAAGACGTTGAGATCGTCGACCAGATTCAGCAGCCCCTGATGGGCCTCGTACTGCAGCAGTTCCCACTGCAGATCCCCCCAGACATTCCACTCGGCCCGCTGGCCGAACTCCATGCCCATGAAGATCGTCTTCTTGCCCGGGTGGGTCCACATGTAGGCCAGCAGGGCACGCACGTTGGCGAACTTCTGCCAGTCGTCGCCCGGCATCTTGTGCAGCAGGTTGCTTTTGCCGTGCACCACTTCATCGTGGCTCAGGGCCAGCATGAAGTTCTCGGTGAAGGCATACCAGATCGAGAAGGTGACGTGGTTCTGGTGGAACTGGCGGAACCAGGGATCGAGCTCGAAGTAATCGAGCATGTCGTGCATCCAGCCCATGTTCCACTTGAGGTTGAAGCCCAGGCCTCCCATGTCGGTGGGCTGGGTCACCATCGGCCAGGTGGTGGATTCCTCCGCGATCGACAGGGCCCCGGGGAAGTGCTCAAACAGCACGTGGTTGGCCTGCTGCAGGAAGCGCACCGCCTCCAGGTTCTCCCGGCCGCCGTGTTCGTTGGGCAGCCACTCGCCGTCGGGGCGGAGATAGTCGCGGTAGAGCATGGAGGCCACCGCATCCACCCGGATGCCGTCGATGTGGAACTCCTCGAACCAGTAGATGAGGTTGGCGACGAGGAAGTTGCGCACCTCGTTGCGGCTGTAATTGAAAATAAGTGTGCCCCACTCCTTGTGCTCGCCGATGCGGGGATCGGCGTGCTCGTAGAGGTGGGCGCCATCGAAGAAGGCCAGGCCGTGGCCGTCCTTGGGGAAGTGGCCCGGCACCCAGTCGAGGATCACGCCGATGCCCTCGCCGTGGCAGCGGTCCACGAAGGCCCGGAATTCGTCCGGGGTGCCGAAGCGGCTGGTGGGGGCGTACCAGCCGGTGACCTGGTAGCCCCAGGAGCCATCGAAGGGATGCTCCGCGACGGGCATCAGCTCGATGTGGGTGAAGCCCCGGGCCTTGACGTAGGGGATCACCCGGTCTGCCAGTTCGGGGTAGGTCATCATCCGGGCCCCCGGCTTCAGATCGGCGGCCGCCACCGGCGCTCTGGGGCTGCCGTCGGCTTCGAGGAAGGGCTGGTCGGCGGCGGCATGCATCCAGCTGCCCAGATGCATCTCGTAGACGGAGATCGGCTGGGGCAGGGGGTCCCGCCCGTCCCGCTCGTCGATCCAGCTGCCGTCGTTCCAGTGGTAGGTGCCCAGTTCGGCCACCACCGAACCGGTGTTGGGGCGGATCTCATGGCGGAAGCCGTAGGGATCGGCCTTCTGGTAGCAGTGCCCGTTCTGGGCCCGCACCTCGTACTTGTAGATCTGGCCGGCGGCCAGGCCCGGGACGAACAGCTCCCAGCTGCCCCCCACCCGCTGCTGCATGGGATGGAGGCGCCCGTCCCAGCCGTTGAAGTCACCCAGCAGGGCCACGCTGCGGGCATTCGGGGCCCACAGACAGAACTGGACGCCGTGGATCCCGTCGCGCTCCACCACGTGGGCGCCCATGCGCCGCCAGATGTGGTGGTGGTTGCCTTCGGAGAACAGGTGGCGATCCAGTTCGCCCATCCACTCGTGCCGGAAGGCCCAGGGGTCGTGCTGCTCGTGCTCGATGCCGCCGCGGCGCACGTGCAGCCGGTAGGTGCAGCCGGGGTCGTCACCCACGGCCGCCTCGAAGATCCAGGGGTGATGGGGGGTGGCCATGGCCAGCCGCTGGCCGCCCACGATCAGCTCGACGCTCTCGGCCTCCGGCATCCAGGCCCGCACCACCCAGCCGCCGTTATCGAGGAGCTGGGGCCCGAGCACGGCGAAGGGGTGGTCGTGGCGGCATTCCGCCAGCCGCTGGGCGTCATCGACCATCCATTCGAGGCTGGGCAGGGCCATGGAAGATCGATGGGACACGCGCCGGGAGCTTAGGTCGCTTGGTGTCCCAGCCTCACCGCGGCGCTGAGGGAGACGCCGGATCGGTGGGGAAATCCACGCCGATGATCTGGTTGCTGGCGTCCAGGGTCACGAACAGGTTGTCGGTGAGGCGGTTGAACTCCGTGGTCACGATCACCAGGCGCATGTCCGGGGTGCTCTCGGCCCGGCTGACCCGCTTCACCCCCACGAAGTTGCCGGTGATGCGCTGCAGGCCGAGCCATTTCTGCTGCAGCTGGGCCTGGGGGATCTGCTCCTGCATCTCCGGCGACAGGAAGCTGCTGGCGGAGATGAAGTGACCGCTGGAGAGCGCCGCGATGAAGTCGCGCACGACCTTCTCGGCGGGCACATCGGTGACGTCGAAGTGGTAGCCGTCGATCTTGCCGTTGGCGTCGATCACCATCAGCAGATCCCGCTGCCCGGCACTGGTGTAGAGCGTCGCCTCCACCGTGCTGGAGTCGTAGCCGGGCTGGATGCTGCGGATGGTCCAGCGCAGCAGCCGCGGCTGGGTCTTCATGGTGGTGGCCACCATGCCGGGACTGCTGACGCTCTGCAGGGCCGGGGAGAACTGGTCGAAACGCTCCTGGGCGTCGCCGTTCTGGAGGGTGCGCAGGATGCGGTTGGCCGCCGCCCGCGCCTGGGCCTGGCTGAGGGCCGCGCTGGGCTGGCCGCTGGCGACCGGAGTCGGGGCGCCCTGGGCGCCGGCTCCACGGGGGGCCAGCAGCGCCGGGCCGCTCAGCAGCAGCGTCAGTCCGATCAGGGCGGGACGCAGGGGGAGACGCGGCATGGGCGGTGGGGTGGGTGTGTATCAGTGTGCCCGAACCGTCCGCATCGGACAGAGGGGCTCCAGGCGGAGCAGGCCGCCCTCCAGGTCCAGGCTCAGGGTGATCACCCGATGGCTGGGGCTGCTGCCCCCCATCGGCGGTCGCCCGTCGCCGGGGTTGACGGCGATCTGGGGCCAGGCCGCCGCCGCCAGCGAGAGCCGCAGTCGCTGCCCGGCGGCCAGCTGGACGGCCAGGGGCTGGAAGCGCAGGTCCCGCAGACCATCGCCGGCCCCGCTCGCGGCCCTGCTTGCAGCCCCGAAGCGGGCCACCCCGGTGGCGAGCAGCACCACCCGGCCGCCTCCGCTGTCCACGCTCGAGAGGGTCCCGCAGAGATCGAAGCTCGGCTGGTCGGCGCTGACCCGCAGCTGCAGCAGGAAGGTGCCCCGCAGGGGCAGGGCCTCCTCCAGGGGCGGCGTGCTGAAACAGGCCACATCGGTGCGCCGGTCCAGATCGGCCCGCTCCAGCGGACCGGCATCGGTGCCGAGGTGGCCGCCGCGGCCGGGCACGGGCCGCCAGGGATCGTGCACCAGCACCACCGGTCCCAGCCCGGCCCCGCCGGGGTGCGCCGCTGATCCGCCCGCTTCCGGGGCCGCAGGCAGCAGTTCCCCTTCATCGCAGCGGATCGCCGCCAGGCCGCTGGAGTGGAGCGACCAGGCCGCTGCCCGCGGTTCCGGCTGCGCCAGGCTCCAGGGCCCCGGCAGGTCGTGCCAGGCGCCCGTGCTGCTGCACTGGAGCCGCAACGACTCCGCGGGCCCGCTGCTCGCCGGCTCCTGCAGATGGCGGCGGAAGAAGGCGAGCAGCTCCGCGTCGACCCCCCCGCCCCAGTCGAGATGGGTCCAGGCACCGATCAGCAGGCCGGGCTCACCGCCGGCGGCCCTCGCCCGTTGCCAGAGATCCAGCACGCCGCCCAGGTGGGGATCGTGCCAGCCGCCGATCAGCAGCATCGGTCGCCTCAGCAGCTCGCTGGCCACCGGGTGGACGGTCCACTGGGCCGGCTCGCCGGGATCCCGGCGCAGCCAGTGGGACCCCATGCCCCCGGGGTCGTGGCGCTCCAGCAGGGCCGGGCCCTCCTCGCTGTAGGTGCCCTGCCGGAGGCTGCGGCGGATCTCCTGCCAGGCGGGCAGATCGCCGCGGCGCCGGCAGCCCTCGGCCGCCAGCTGCAGTGCCCAGGCCAGGCCCAGTGCCCACCAGTGCGCCCCTCCCTCGCTCGCCCAGTGGAGCCGTTCATCGAGGCCGCACATGGCCGGGGCGAGGCAGTCGGGCAGGGCGGTCCCATCGCCGGACCCCCCACCGTCGTTGAGCAGCTGGGTCAGGCCCTGGTAGGAAAACCCGTAGGTGCCCACCCGACCGTTGCTGCCCTGGAGCTGACGGGCCCAGCGGATGGTGGCGGCGCCGTCGCTGGCCTCCTGGGCGAAGCCGGCGAAGCGGCCCTGCGAATCACCGCGGCCGCGCACGTCCTGCACTACCACCAGGAAGCCTCGGGCGGCGTACCAGCTGGGGTGGGCGTAGGTGACGGTGGAGGCGATGGCCCGGCCATAGGGCTGGCGCATCACCAGCACCGGCCAGGGGCCTTCCCCATCGGGCTGCCAGAGGCGGCTGACCAGCTGCACGCCATCGGCACAGGTGAGCGAGGCGTCCCGGATCCGGACCGCTCGGGCCACGGTTCAGAACACGCTGGAGCAGTGCAGTCCGATCACGTAGGTGGCCAGCACCTCAGCATCCATGGTGCTCAGCCCCCTGCTGCCGGCCAGGCTGGTGATCGAGGCCTTCGAGGTGGCTGAGATGCCCTGGGCATTCAGCTGGCGGAACTGCTGACACATGCTCTTGGCCAGGGCCGGGTTCTGCTTCACCGACTCCAGCAGGGCCGACTGGGCCCGGACCTGGGGCGCCGCCACGGCGGCGAGGCAGGCCGTGACACAGAGGGCGGCAAGGCTGCGGCGAAGGCGAAAGGGATGGTTCGTGGCTCTGTTGCGACGGGATGGGGCTGATCGGGGCATGACTGCCTCCGTCTGTTGTTTCCATTCCAGTCAAGCCCGGTGAGGAAGCGCAGGCCTGAGGGGTCAGTTCGGGGAGCGACCGGAGCCCTGACGGGCACGGCGGATCCAGGCCAGGACGCGGGGCAGCTCCAGCGGCGGCACCGTGCTCCCGGTCAGACGGCGCTGCAGCCGGCCCAGCTGCAGCAGCAGCCGCTGGGGATCGGCCTCGGCGAGGCCGGCGGCACTGGCGATGCCCCCATGGAGCAGCAGGGCCGCTTCCTCCGGGGCCAGTCCCACCTCCGTGACCAGCCGCGCCTGGCCCCGCAGCCGGATCAGCCGGGCTTCGCTGGCCTCACCGGAGGCTGCCAGCTGCCTGAGACGACGGTCGTCCAGCCCTGCCAGCCCGGCCCAGCTGTCGATCCCCACCTGGCGCAGCCGCCGCTGTTCCCGTTCCATGTGGGCCGGGGGCCGGAAGGGTGGGGGGGCATCGTCGCCCGGTTGCAGGGGCTGCTGCATGGGCTCAGGAGGCTCCGGCCACGGTGCCCGTCGCCAGTTCGCGGGTGGTTTCCGCCAGCACCACCGGCCGGCCCAGGCCCGGCTCCACCGGCTCCACCCGACGCAGCCGCACCCTCACCTCGCCGACGCTGCTGCTGCGGCCGCCGCCGCGCAGGTTGCGGGCGACCTCCTCCAGGGTCGGGGCGACGGCCTCTTCCGCCAGATCCGCGGAGGCGGCAGCGATCACCAGGTCGGTGCCGTTGTCGAACACCACGGGCGCCCGGACGGCTCCCGGCACGCTCACCCGCGGGCTGTAGCTGATGGAGAAGGCCAGGCAGGACAGGGACAGCAGGGCGGTGAAGCTGGTGATCCCCACCAGGCGGAAGCGGATGCCCCAGCGGGAGAGGAACCCGGCGACGGTCAGCACGGCCAGCACCCCGCTGGCGGCCCCGAGCCAGGTTCCGGCCACGAGCAGGATCGGATCAGGGGCCATCGGGCTCGGGTGGACGCAACAGGCCTCCTATCTTGCGGCCGCGCGGGTATGGCGGTAGACCCCCAGTGATGCGTTGGCTGCCCCGGCGATGGTCCCCCTCGACGCGCCGGCGTGCGCGTCGAGGGCTCATGGCAGCCGGATTCCTGGGGCTGGGCCTGGCGGGTGGCGTGTTCTGGTTCGACCGGATCGTCGCCGGGATCTACCACCGCCTCAAGCCCTCCCTGGAGCGCCAGATCGGTGCGGCCATGGGCCGGCCGATGCTGCTGGGGCCCTACCGGGGTCTCAGGCCCGACGGGCTCTGGATCGGCCCCACCCGCTTCCTGCCCGGCCCAGAGGATCGCTCCACCGCCGGGGTGGAAGGGGTGCGGCTGCGGGTCGACCCCCTGGCCAGTCTGTGGCTGCGCGGTGCCGTGCTGGACATCGGGCTGAATCGGGCCCGGGCCGATCTGCACCGCAATTCCCGTGGGCAGTTCTGGGTGCTGGGCACCATCCCCGCCGATCAGGAGCCCCCCCGGCTCGACCTGCGCCTGAGCCTGCTCCAGCCCGCCGCCGTGCGTCTCTCGGGCGCGGGGGCGACCAGCCGCCCCCTCGCGCTGACGGCGGCGGGCCGGGTGTCCCTGCGCCTGCATCGGCGGGAGATCGATCTGGGCCTGCGGCTGCAACCCCCCGCAGCCAGCGGCGGCGGGTCGGTGCTGGTCAGCCTGGACGGCCAGTGGCAGCAGCATGTCTGGCGGGGCCGGCTCACGGCCCGCCGCTTTCCGCTGGCCCTGCTGCGTCCCCTGCTTCCCTACGGGGATCGGGCCGGAGGGATCCTGGCCGGCGAAGCCGACGGCCGCCTGGGGCTGACACTGGAGCGCGGCAAGGGCCGCTGTGACGGTGGCCTGGAGCTGCGGGCCCTGCGCTGGCAGCTGGATGGCAACACGGCCCCGCTGACGGCGGAACGGCTGCCCCTCACCTGCCGCGACCGGG
The DNA here is from genome assembly GCF_019038415.1 of Synechococcus sp. CCY 9618. Lineage (GTDB taxonomy): Bacteria > Cyanobacteriota > Cyanobacteriia > PCC-6307 > Cyanobiaceae > Cyanobium. The sequence goes on from NZ_JAFKRG010000048.1 coordinate 201,619, forward strand.
CGCTGACCCTGCCCGCCAGCCCCTGGCGTTTCGGCCCCTGGGGCGGTCGTCTGGCGGCCCGGGCCGATGCGGACCGCCGGCTGTCCGTGCAGTTCGAAGCCCAGCCCCCGCCCCGCCATCCCCTCGGTCGCCGGCCCCTCAAGGCCCAGCTGGAGGGCCGCTGGGGGGCCGGCGCGCTGCGCATCGCCCGGCTCGATGCCGGCCTGGGCCGCTCCACGCTCAACGCCCGCGGTTCGGTGGGGCGCTCCCTGGCCCTCGACGCCCGCTGGCGGGTGGATCCCAGGGATTTCCCGGTGGCCTCCCAGCTGCCCGAGTGGCTGCGCCTGCCCCTGGCGGGCCGGCTGCGGGCTGATGGCCGCCTGGCCACTCCACGCCTGCGGCTGGAGACGGGACAGCCCTCCCAGCTCCTGCTGGGGCCCTGGCAGGCGGCGCTGGTGTGGAGCGATCGCACCCTGCGGCTGGAACGCTTCCGCTCCGATCACGTCGATGCCACGGCCCGCATGCCGCTGGCCATCCAGGCCGGCAAGGGCCTGGTGGCCGGTCCTCTCCAGTCCCGCCTGGCCATCCGGGACTATCCCCTCGCCCGCCTCGAACCCCTGCTGGGCACCTCCCTGCAGGGCCGGCTGGACGCGGAGGGGGCCATCGCCGGTCCCCTGGCCGAGCTGCGCCCCGATCTGCAGCTGCGGGTCGCCAGGCCCGGTGCGGGCCCCCTGCTGCTGAGCGAGACCTGGCGCGGCAGCCTGCGGGACCGCAGCCTCAACCTGACGGCGGTGGCGCCGACCCCCGAGGGCCGTATCACAGCCCTGCTGGACCGGCGCTGGCAGCCGGTGCGGGCCAGCATCGAGCGGGGCGGTGGCCTGCTGTCCCTGGAGGGGCGTCCGGCGGACTACCGCTGGACGGCGCGCGCCTTTCCCCTGCGCGGGCTGGCGGTGACCACCGGACCCCAGCGACGGCTGCGCCCCCTGGAGGGGGCCCTCAGCGGCAGTGGCCGACTGGGGCTCCAGCCGCTCGGGTTTGAGGGCCGGGTGGATCTGCGCTCCCCCCAGTTCCTGGGAGTCGGGGGGCGCCGGATCCTGGCCGACGTGCAGTACGACGACCGCCGCTACCAGCTGAAGGGGCGGATCGAGCCCCTGGGCCGGGGAACCATCGCCGCCACGCTGAGCGGCAGCTGGAACGGACCCTTCCGGGCCCGCTTCCAGGCCAGTCAGCTGTCCACCCTCCTGTTCCGGCAGCTCAACGATGCCTGGCCCATCTGGCGTGGGGCGCCGGCCCCACCCCGCGGCCAGGCCAGTGATCTGGGCAGCCTGGCGATCGACACCATGGGCGGCACGGTCAATGAGCAGCTGCGGGCCCTGGAGCAGGCCGAGCAACGGCTGGCCGCCCGGACCCAGGCGGCCAGCCAGGTCAGCCGGGCGGAGCGGCTCAACCGCCTGCAGGCCCTGATCGACGCCGATCTGCAGCTCAGCGGCCCGGAGTTTGCCCGCACCCGGGCCGTTCTCAAGGCCACCGGCCATCTCTGGTACGACCAGGGTGACCGGGCCGAGGCCCTGGCCGGCCAGCCCTTCGTGGTGCGGCTGGAGGGACCGCTCACCGGCGGTGCCGGCAGCTTCAGCCTGGAGAACCTGCCCCTCTCCCTTCTGGCCCTGCTGACCCCCCTGCCCGAAAACCTGCGAGGCAGCCTGGCCATGAAGGGCCGGTACCGGCTGGGTGGTGCCCGGCCCGAGCTCAGCCTGGATCTGAGCCTGGCGGATGGTCGCCTCGGCGACCAGCCCCTGCGGCTGGAGCGGGGCCGGGTGGATCTGAAGGAGGAGGGACTGGGCCTCGATCTGGCCCTGCGGGCCGAGGGGGCATCCCGCAGCGTCGACCTGTCGGGCACCGTTCCGCTGGTGGCGTCCGAGCAGGGACTGGAGCTGCGGCTCGCCACCCGGGGCGATGGCCTGAAGTTCCTCACCCGGCTGGCCGGCCAGGCGTTCGAGTGGCAGGAGGGCGGCGCCGATCTGCAGCTGCTGGTGCGCGGCAGCCTCGACGACCCGATCGCCAACGGCTTCCTGCGGCTCCGGGATCTGCGCTGCCGCTTCGTCGGCCAGGACGTGCGCGATGTGGACGCCACGGTCCTGTTCGACTTCGAGCAGCTGGTGGTGCAGGAGTTCCGTGCCCGGGTGGGAGAGAAGGGCCAGGTGGCCGGTGAGGGCCGCCTGGGCCTGTTCCGCCCCCTGGCCGAGGACCGCACCCTGACCGTGAAGCTGGATCAGATCCCCTTCTCGGTGCCGCGGCTGGCGGCGGTCGGGGATGGCCAGCTGGACCTGAGCGGCAGCCTGGTGTCTCCGGTGCTCGGGGGTGAGGTGGCCATCAGCCGCGGCACCATCAACGTGCAGCCGGGCCAGCTGGCGATCAGCGAACCGGTGTCCGACCAGCCGGTGCAGCCCCGCACCATGCCCGAGCTGCTGGAGTCGAAGTGGAACTTCGACAAGCCTCTGGTGCTGCTGGGCCCGGACGTGGAGTCCACCACCGCCGAGTCCCTGCGGGAGGCGGTGCCCCGCTTCCCCTATCTGGCCTTCCAGAACCTCATCCTGCGGCTGGGCCCGGATCTGCGCGTGGTGATCCCCAACATCGCCAACTTCAACGCCGCCGGGCAGCTGCGGATCGCCGGCCGGCTGGATCCCTCCCTGCGGGCCTCCGGTGTGGTGCGGCTGCTGGGGGGACGGCTCAACCTGTTCACCACCAGCTTCAGCCTGGATCCCGATGCCCCCAACGTGGCGATCTTCACCCCCTCCCTGGGGCTGGTGCCCTTCCTCGACATCGCCCTGCGCACGCGCATCTCCGACAGCCTCAGTGTCCTCAATCCCGCCGGGGTGGGGGAGATCGGCCCCTCGGTGCAGAACGCGCCCAACCAGACGGGCTTCTCGGCACTCAACCAGCTGAATCTGATCCTGGTGACGGTGTCGGTGAGCGGACCGGCCGATCGCATCGCCGAAAACCTCGAGCTGCGCAGCAGTCCGCCCCTGCCCCAGGAACGACTGGTGGCCCTGATCGGCGGCAACTCCCTGGCGGGACTGAGCGGCGGCGGGGCGGGGGCGGCCCTGGCGACGGTGGTGGGCCAGACCCTGCTCTCGCCGTTGCTGTCATCGCTCAGCGACGCCTTCGGCCAGCGGGTGAGCCTCGCCCTCTATCCCACCTACGTGAACCAGTCGGTCAGGAACGATCAGGAGCTCACCTCCACGCGGGTGCCGCCCCAGCTGGTGCTGGGGGCGGAGATCGGGGTCGACATCACCAACCGCTTCAGCGCCTCGGTGCTGGCGGCTCCGAACCGCTCCGACGTGCCTCCCCAGCTGACCCTCACCTACAAGGCCTCCGACACCTTCAACCTGCAGACCTCGATCGACACCGATGGGGCCTGGCAGTCCCTGCTGCAGGTGTTCCTGCGGTTCTGATCGCCCTGGTTGCCGACCGGCCTCAGGCCCCTCGGTAAGGTTCGCCGATGGCGTCGTCCTTCGCACGGCCTCCCTCAGAGGGGCAGCTGATCGGCATCGATCTGGGGGGCACCGCCATCAAGCTGGCCCGCTGCGATCGCCACGGCACCGTGCTGGCCGAAGCCGAGCACCCCACCCCCCAGCCGGCCGTACCGGGGGCGGTGTCCATGGCCCTGGCGGAGGCCGTCGAGCAGCTGGACCCCGATCACCTGGCGGATCGGCTCGGCATCGGCCTGCCGGGCCCCTGCGACGGGGCCGGACGGGTGGCCCGGATCTCCATCAACCTGCCGGGCTGGCACGACGTGCCCCTGGCCGACTGGCTCGAACCCCGGCTGGGGCGACGGGTGGTGCTGGGCAACGATGCCAACTGCGCCCTGCTGGGGGAAGCCTGGCAGGGGGCGGCCCGGGGGGTGGCTGATGTGCTGCTGCTCACCCTGGGCACCGGCGTGGGCGGGGCGGTGCTGCTGGAGGGCCGGCTGTTCACCGGCCATGGCGGCGCGGCGGCCGAACCCGGCCTGATCGTGGTGGATCCCGACGGCCCCCCCTGCCGCAGCGGCAACCGGGGCTCCCTGGAGCAGTTCTGCAGCATCGAGGCCCTGCACCGCCTCAGCCCGGTGGACCCTCTGGAGCTCTGCCGCCGGGCCGACGGCGGTGACGCCCAGGCCCGGGCGGTCTGGGCGGCCTACGGCCGGCCCCTGGGGGTGGGGCTGAGTTCGCTGCTCTATGTACTCACCCCGGAACTGGTGCTGATCGGCGGCGGCCTCAGCGGCGCTTGCCACCACTTCCTGCCGGCGGTGTGGCAGGAGGTGGAGCGGCGGGTGCTGGCCGTGAGCCGGGAGGGGCTGGTGATCCGCCGCTGTGCCCTGGGCAATGGAGCCGGCCGGCTGGGAGCGGTGCGGCTGGCTCTCGATCGCTTGGGATGATGGGGGCCATGAGCCAGACCATCACCCCCCCCGCGGGCGTCGTCCCCGAACCCGATGCCCAGCTGCTGCAGCGGGCCGCCGTCGTGCGCCGCGCCGCCATGGCCCTGGGTCAGACGAGTGACGCCGAGCGGCGTGCTGCGGTGGAAGCGATGGCCGACGCCCTGGCGGCCGCCGCCGAGGAGATCCTTGAGGCCAACCGGGCTGACCTGGCCGCCGCCGACGGGGAGGGGCTGGCCCCGGCCCTGGTGGCGCGGCTGAAGCTGGATGGCCCCAAGCTGGCCGGCGCCTTCGCCGGGGTGCGCCAGGTGGCGGCCCTGCCGGATCCCCTGGGCCGCCGTCAGCTGCACACCGAACTGGACGCGGGCCTGGTGCTGGAGCGGCTGAGTGTGCCCCTCGGGGTGCTGGGGGTGATCTTCGAGGCCCGCCCCGACGCGGTGATGCAGATCGCCTCGCTAGCGATCCGTTCCGGCAACGGCGCCCTGCTCAAGGGGGGCCGGGAGGCCGGCCGCAGCTGCCGGGCAATCGTGGCGGCCCTGCAGCGGGGCCTGGCCGGCTCCGCGGTGGATCCGGGCTGCCTGGAGCTGCTCACCAGCCGCCAGGAGAGCCTGGGCCTGCTGCGGCTGGATGGGCTGGTGGATCTGATCATCCCCCGGGGCTCCAATGCCCTGGTGCGCTTCATCCAGGACCACACCCGCATTCCGGTGCTCGGCCACGCCGACGGCATCTGCCATCTCTATGTGGATCGGGCCGCCGATCCGGCCCTGGCGCTGCGCATCGCCCTCGACAGCAAGACCCAGTACCCGGCGGCCTGCAACGCCATCGAGACCCTGCTGGTGCACCAGGCCATCGCCCCCGCCTTTCTGGAGGAGGCGATTCCTGCCTTTGCGGCGGCGGGGGTGGAGCTGCGCGGCGATCCCGGTGCCTGCGCCCTCGGGGTGGCCCATGCCGCCGGCCCCGGCGCCTGGGACACGGAATATTCGGATCTGATCCTCAACGTCAAGCTGGTGAGCGATCTGGAGGAGGCCCTTGAGCATGTGCGCCGCCACAGCTCCCGCCACACCGATGCCATCGCCACCACCGATCCGGTGGCTGCCGACCGCTTCCTGGCCGCCGTGGACAGCGCCGGGGTGTTCCTCAACTGCTCCACCCGCTTCGCCGACGGCAACCGCTACGGCTTCGGCGCCGAGGTGGGCATCAGCACCCAGACCCTGCCCCCCCGGGGCCCGGTGGGTCTGGAGGGACTCGTCACCTACCGCTACCGGCTGCGGGGCGAGGGCCACATCGCCGCCGACTATGCCGACGGCCGCCGCCAGTTCACCCACCGCCGGCTGCCGTGACCAGCGATGTGATTCACGTTCGCGGTCTGCGCCTCTGGGCCCATGTGGGGGTGCTGGAGCGAGAGCGGCTGCACGGCCAGTGGTTCGAGCTGGCCTTCTCCCTGGGCACCGATCTCTCCGAAACGGCCTGTCGCGACGATCTGAGCGACGGTTCCGACTACGCCATCGGCATCGAAGCCCTGCGCGCCCGGTCCCGGGTGATCTGCTGCAACACCCTGGAGCACTACAGCGAACGGATTCTCGATGTGCTGGAGGAGTGCTACGGGCCGATTCCTCTGGCGCTGGAGCTCACCAAGTGCCGGCCTCCGATTCCAGGTTTCGGCGGCTCGGTGACGGTGCGCCGGACGCGTCGCTGGGAGTGACCGCCACCCAGGCCTCCCTGGCGCCGCCTGGCCGGGCTGATCCCTGCCTGCAGGAGAGAAGGGTGCCTTGACGATTCCGCTGGTGCTCGTTCACGGGCTGTGGGACGATCCGCGCCTGTTCCGCCGGCTCCAGGAACGGCTCGCCGGCCGGCTGCCGGACCTGTACGCGCCCCATCTGAGCCATCGCTGCGGGGCCACGCCGCTGCCGGTGCTGGCCGATCGGCTCGGCACCCTGGTGGAGGAGCGCTATGGGCCGGGCAGGCCGATCGACCTGCTCGGTTTCTCCATGGGCGGGGTGATCGCCCGTCAGTGGTTGCAGCGGTTGGGAGGGCACCGCCGCACCCGACGCTTCTTCAGCGTCGGCTCCCCTCAGAACGGCACGCTCACCGCCCAGCCCTGGCCCGGCTGGCTGGTGGCCGGAATCGCTGACATGAAGCGTGGCAGTCCGCTGCTGCGCCGGCTCAACGACGACCTCTCCAGCCTCGAGGAAGTGGAGTGCCACAGCTACGTCGGCCGGTTCGACCACATGGTGATCCCCCCAGGCAGCGGCGTGCTGCCCCTGGGATCCAGCACCCGTCTGCCGGTGTGGAACCACCGGAACCTGATCCGCGACAGGCGGGCCCTCGACGTGCTGGTGCAGGATCTGCTGCGACCCTGAGCCGGGAGGGGAGGGCCCCGGCCGGATCTCAGTCGCCGGCCAGCCCCGTGTGCCGGATCAGGGCCTCGGGGCTGGGGGGCCGGCCGCGGAAGGTCTCGAACACCTCGCCGGGATGGCGGCTGCCGCCGAGGCTGAGCACAGTGTCGCGGAAGCGACGGCCCGTGGCCCGGATGGCGTTCTCGTTCTCCAGCCCCACCTCCTCGAAGGCGCTGAAGGCATCAGCGCTGAGCACTTCCGCCCACTTGTAGGAGTAGTACCCGGCCGAATAGCCCCCGGCGAAGATGTGGCCGAAGGAGCAGAGGAAGGCATCCTCCTCGATCGGCTCCAGCACCGTGGTGGTTGCGGCGATCTCCCGGCGCAGCTGCTCCGGTGTCCTGCCGCACTCCGGGCTCCACTGGCTGTGCAGCCGCAGGTCGGTGAGGGCGAAGTGCACCTGGCGCAGGGTGGCGGCGCCGCCCATGAAGGTGCGGGCGGCCTGGAGCTTGGCGAATTCCGCCTCCGGCAGCGGCTCGCCGCTCTGCCAGTGGCGGGCCATGCCCATCAGGGTGGCGTGGTCGTAGCACCAGTTCTCCATGAACTGACTGGGCAGCTCCACCGCATCCCATTCCACGTTGTTGATGCCCGCCGCCTGGGGGCGGTCCACCGTGGTCAGCATGTGCTGGAGGCCATGACCGAACTCGTGGAACAGGGTCTCCACCTCTTCGAAGGTCATCAGGCTGGGGGTGTTCCCCACCGGCGGGCTCTGGTTGCACACCAGGTAGGCCACCGGCAGCACGGGACGGCCGTCCTCATCGAGGGAACGCGTCAGGCATTCGTCCATCCAGGCCCCGCCGCGCTTGCTCCCCGGCCGGCTGTATGGATCCAGGTACAAGGCGGCGATCGGCTCGCCGCTGGCGCCGTCGTTGACGCGGAAGAAGCGCACGTCGGGATGCCACACCGGCGCCTCCCCATCGGCCGGGCGGATATGGATGCCGAACAGCCGGTCGCAGAGGCCGAACAGACCGTTCAGCACCCGGGGCAGGGGGAACCAGGGGCGCAGGGCCTCGCTGTCGAGTTCGAAGGCCTGCCGGCGTCGCACCTCAGCCCAGAAGCTCACGTCCCAGGGCCTGAAGTCGGCCGCCTCCTGGGCTCCCTCCCGCTCCGCGCAGGCCCGCAGCACCGCCAGTTCCTTCTCGGCCACCGGGTAGGCGGCGGCACGGAGGTCCTCCAGCAGGGCCTCCACCTCGTCCACCGAGCCGGCCATCTTCGAGGCCAGGCTCACCTCGGCCCAGTTGGCGTAGCCCAGCCGCTGGGCCTGCTCCCGGCGCAGGGTGAGGATCCGCTCGATGGTCGGCCAGTTGCTGTCGCTTTCACCCGACGCCCGGCTCACGTGGGCCTTGTACGCCCTTTCGCGCAGGTCGCGGCGACGGCTGTACTTCAGGAACGGGCCGAAGCGGGGGAAGTCGAGCCCCAGCAGCCAGGGCCCTGCCTCCGCGGTGGCCTCGCTGTCCTCCTCCTGGCGGGCGGCCTGGGCCAGCTGCTCCCTGAGGCTTTCGGGCAGCCCGTCCACCTCGGCGGGGTCGGTGAGCTTCAGGCTCCAGGCGTTGGTGGCATCCAGCACCCGGTTGCCGAAGCCGGTGGCCAGCTCAGCCAGTTCCTGGCTCGCGGCGTTGAAAGCCTCCTGGGCCGGGCCGTCGAGCCCGACGCCGCGCAGTTCCATCTCACGGATTTCGGCGCTGAGGATCCGCTCCTGGGTGGCATCGAGGTCCTCCCGGGCCTGCAGGCTGCGCAGGGCCTCGAACAGGACCCGGCTCTGGCCGGCCCGGTTGCCGAAGGCCACCACCGCCGACTGCTGGCTGGCGTGGGCCTCCCGCAGCGCGGGGGTGTTGCACACGCCGTTCAGATGGCTCACCACCCCCCAGCTCCAGCGCAGCCGCTCCCCCAGCCGGTGCAGGGGGTCCATCACCTCCGACCAGCTGAGTTGGCGGCCTTCGCCTGCCGCCGCCGCCAGGACCGTCTCCAGCCCGTCGAGCTCAGCCCCCAGGCGTTGGAGCAGTTCGGGCATGTGCTCCACCACCTGGTCGGGCGTGATGGCCTCGAAGCGGGGCAGGCCCTCGCCGGCCAGCAGGGCGGGAGGACTCTTCAGGGTGGAGGTCATCGCCAGGGGGCCGCTTGATGGGGATGAACCATTTCAGCCCACCCTTTCGCCTGGATGTGGCTCAGCCGAGGGCGGCGAACCGCCCCATGGCCACCGCACCCTGGCTGGCCAGCGCCGCGGCCAGGGCGTTGGTGCTGCCCTCGTACACCCCGATGGCCACCCGGGGCCAGAAGCCGATCACCAGGGTGGGCACCAGCAGGGTCAGGCCGATCACCAGTTCGCGGGACTTCATGTCACCCACCACGGCCAGGGCCGGGATCCGGGGACCGAAGAACACCCTCCGGCAGAGCGACAGCAGGTAGACGGGGGTGAGCACCAGGCCGATGGCGGCCAGCACGATGGTGATCACCCGGAAGCCGATGGTGAAGCCGTCGTAGGAGGTGACCCCAAGGAACACGGTGATCTCGCTGATGAAGCCGCTCATGCCGGGCAGGGCGAGGGAGGCGAGCGAGCTGGCCAGGAAGAAGGCGAAGGTGATCGGCAGCACCTTGGCCAGGCCCCCCATGTTGGGGATCGAGAGGGTCCCGGTGCGCTCGTAGAACACGCCGGTGACGAAGAACATCGCCGCGGCGATCAGACCGTGGCTGATCATCTGCAGCATGGCCCCGCTCATTCCCAGGGCATCGATGGCGCCGATGCCCAGCAGCACGAAGCCCATGTGGCTCACCGAGCTGCAGGCGATGCGCCGTTTGACGTTGTCCTGGGCGAAGGCGTTGAGGGCGCCATAGACGATGTTGATGATGCCCAGCACGATCAGGGCCGGGGCCAGGCGCAGGTGCTCCTCGGGCAGCATCTGGACGTTGAAGCGCAGCAGGGCGTAACCGCCCATCTTCAGCAGCACCCCCGCCAGCAGCATCGACACCGGCGCATTGGCCTCCCCATGGGCATCGGGAAGCCAGGTGTGCAGAGGAAACATCGGTAATTTCACACCGAAGCCCACCAGGAAGCCCAGGTAACAGAGCAGGCCGAAGCTGCCGCCGGGGGAGCGGGTCGCCAGCTCGCTCAGGTTGAGGGTGAAGCTGTCACCGGAGAGGGCCAGGGCCAGGCCGCTGATCAGGATCAGCAGCGAGGCGGTGGCGGTGTAGAGGATGAATTTGGTGGCGGCGTACTGGCGTTGCTTGCCGCCCCAGATGGCGATCAGCAGATACACCGGCACCAGCTCCAGCTCCCAGGCCAGGAAGAAGAGCAGGAAATCCTGGGACAGGAACACCAGGCTCTGGGCCGTGGCCTGGAGCAGGATCAGGGCGAAATAGAGGCGCGTCTTGAGGCGGATGTTCCAGCTGGCGGCCACCGCCAGCAGGGTGACCAGGCCGCTCAGCACCACCAGGGGGGCCGAGAGGCCGTCGGCCGCCAGGGACCACTCCAGTCCCAGGGCCGGCACCCAGGGCACCCGCTCCACGAGCTGCAGCTCGGCCAGGCCGCCATCGAAGTGTCGGGAGAACACCCACAGGATCAGGGCCAGGTCGACCCCCAGCACCCCCAGGGCCACGGTGCGGGGCAGGCGAGGGTCACTGCCGTCACCGGGCAGCAGCGGCATCAGCAGGGCCGCCATGGCCGGCAGCAGCACGATCAGGCTGAGCCAGGGAAAGGCTGTGGATTCCGGAAGGACATCTGTGATCGGGGAGGACGCGAGCGAAAGCGGCAGGCTGGCGTCCATCACGGTGCAATGCTCCAGGCAGGAAGTATGGCGGGAGGCTCGGTCCCAGCGGCAGGACATCCCGGAAGCCGGGAGCCTACCAGCTGGGTAGTTCTACTCACGGCCGGCGGCTTGATGGGGTTGGGCCGTGGCCAGGGCCTTCCAGGTGCTGCCGGCTTCCTGAAGATCGAGAACGGCGCTGTGGCTGCCCACCCCCTCCCCCTCCCAGGCCCGGGTCATGGCCGCTCCCACCGCTGCGGCCCGGTCCTCGGCAGCCAGGGCCAGCAGGCTGGGGCCGGCGCCGCTGATCACGCAGCCCCAGGCCCCGGCCTCCAGGGCCGCCTCCCGCACCGCCCGTCCCCCCTGGATCAGGCCCCAGCGGTAGGGCTCGTGGATGCGGTCATGCATGCCGTCGGCGATCAGATCGCCATTGCCCGTGCGCAGCCCCTGCAGCAGCAGGGTGAGAGCCCCCAGGTTCAGCACCGCATCGCTGATCGGAATGCTGCGGGGCATGGCCCGGCGTGCCTCGCTGGTGCTCAGCCGGATGGTGGGTATGGCCACCACCGCCTTCACGGCCTGGTTCCACTCGCATCGCACCACCCGCCAGCGGTGGGAGGCGGCCCGGGCCGTCAGGCACAGCCCCCCCAGCAGGGAAGGCACCACGTTGTCGGGATGGCCTTCGATGTCGATGGCCAGCTCCAGCAGTTTTTCGCGGCTGAGCGGTTCGCCCACCAGGGCATTGGCACCGATCAGGCCCGCCACGATGGCGGTGGCGCTGCTGCCCAGGCCCCGGGCGGGCGGCACGGCCAGCTGCACCCGGGCCTCCAGGGCCACCGCCTCCAGTCCGGCCTCCCGCCACACCCGCTGGGCCGAGCGATACACCAGATTGTCGGGGCCACCGCGCAGGTGGGACCCTTCGGGCCCTTCGATGATCAGTTCGAAGCGCTCGCCGCCGCCCTCGATCACGCGCAGCTCGAAGCGGTTGTCGAGCGCCAGGGCGGCGCCGAGGCAGTCGAATCCAGGGCCGATGTTGGCGGTGGTGGCGGGGACCACCACCAGCACCCCGTGGCCGATCTGGGGCCGGACCATAAGTGCAGCGTCGTTGGGCTCAGTGTTGCAGCCGGCCCATGTCCGCTCAGGCTGAGGCCAGCAGCATGCCGGCGCGGCAGGCGGCACTGAAGGTGCCCACCCCCGGATCCACCAGGGCCGTGATGGCCATCGGCTCCAGGGCCGACCGCAGACGCCCCTTGGTGAGCAATGGCTCCAGGAAGGCATCGCTGCGCAGGCCGTCGAGCAGCTTGGCGGCGGTGCCGCCGGCCAGCCACACCCCGCCGCGGCTCAGGCAGGCCAGGGCCAGGTCGCCGCAGACACTGCCGTAGGCCCCCAGCCACAGATCCATGGCCGCCGCTGCCAGACGGTCGCCGGCGGCGGCGGCCATGGCCACCTCCGCCGGCAGGTCGGCCACCGCCGGACCATCGCCGGAGGTGCTCCAGAGCCGGGCGCTGCGACTGAGCGGATGGTCGCCGTCGGGATGGCGCAGGCTGAGCAGCCAGCGGGCCACGTGGCCCAGGCCCGTGCCGCTCACCACGCGCTCGATCGAGACCCGCTCCAGGGCCAGGTCGGCCCGCAGCCATTGCTTGAGCTCCCATTCCTGCTGGTCGCGGGGGGCGAACTCCCCATGGGCGGCTTCGCTGGGGATCGCCTGCAGCCCCTCGCTGGTGGGGAGGCCCATGGCCACCCCCAGGCCCGTGCCGGCCCCCAGGATCAGCACCGGCGCCAGGGGATCCCGCGAGCCCTCCTTCACCCTCGCCGTCTGGTCGGGGGAGAGGTGGGGGAGGCCATAGATCAGCACGGCGAAGTCGTTCACCAGCTCCACCCGGGGCAGGCCGCAGCCGCTGGCCAGGGCGCCGGCATCCAGCTGCCAGGGCAGGTTGGTGAGCCGGGCCCGGCCTCCCTGCACCGGCCCGGCCACCGCGAAGCAGGCGGCGGCCACCGGCCCCCCGGCCTGCGCCCCGGGACCCTCGAGGAAATGGCGCACCATCGGGGCCAGGTCGTCCCAGGCGGCCGAGGGGTAGCGCTCCTCGAGCAGCAGCTCCGGCCGCTCCCCGCCCTGCCGCCAGAGGCTGAGCAGGGTCTTGGTGCCGCCGATGTCGCCGGCCAGCAGGAGGCTCATGCCAGCTCCAGGGTGGCCAGCCGGCCGGCATTGGCGGCGGCGGCGGCGGCCAGCAGAGCGTCGGCCGCCACGCTGCCCAGATCCCCCTGGCGGCGGCTGCGCAGGCTGACGCTGCGGGTCTCGGCCTCGCGGGCGCCGATCACGCCCAGCACGGGGATCTTCATCTGCTCGCCGTTGCGGATCAGCTTGCCCAGCCGCTCGCCGCTGTGGTCGATGGCGGCCCGGATGCCGGCGGCCATCAGCAGACCCCTGAGTTCCTCAGCCCAGGGCAGGGCCTCATCGGTGACCGGCAGAAGCCGCAGCTGCTCCGGCGCCAGCCAGAAGGGGAAGTCGCCGGCATAGTTCTCCACCATCACTCCGTAGAAGCGCTCCAGGGAGCCGAAGATGGCGCGGTGGATCATGATCGGCCGCGAGCGGCTGCCGTCGGCCGCCACGTACTCCAGGTTGAAGCGTTCCGGCAGGTTGAAGTCGAGCTGGATGGTGGAGCACTGCCACAGCCGGCCGATCGCATCCTCGATCTTGAGGTCGATCTTGGGGCCGTAGAAGGCACCGCCGCCCTCGTCCACCCGGTAGGCCCAGCCCTTGCGTTCCAGGGCCTCCACCAGGCCGGCGGTGGCCAGCTCCCAGACGGCGTCGTCGCCGATCGACTTCTCCGGCCGGGTGGAGAGGTGGATCTCGTAGCTGCGGAAATCGAAGGTGGAGAGGATCCGCTCGGTGAGGTTCAGCACCCGCAGGATCTCATCGGAGATCTGCTCCGGCAGGCAGAAGATATGGGCGTCGTCCTGGGTGAAGCCCCGCACCCGCATCAACCCGTGCATCACCCCGGGCCGCTCGTAGCGGTACACCGTCCCCAGCTCGGCCCAGCGGATCGGCAGCTCCCGGTAGGAACGCATCCGGCTGGCGAAGGTGAGCACATGGAAGGGGCAGTTCATCGGCTTGAGCTGGTACTGCCGCTCGTCCACCGCCATCGGGCCGAACATGCTCTCGCTGTAGAAGTCGAGGTGGCCCGAGGTCTTCCACAGGCTCAGGTCGGCCACGTGGGGGGTGTAGAGGAGCTCGTAGCCGTCCTCGAAGTGGGCCTGACGCCAGAAGTCCTCGATCAGCAGCCGCATGCGGGCGCCGCGGGGATGCCAGAACACCAGGCCGGCGCCCGCCTCCTCCTCGATCGAGAACAGATCCAGGTCGGTGCCCAGGCGCCGGTGGTCGCGGCGCAGGGCTTCCTCCTTGCGCCGTCTGTATTCCGCCAGCTGCTCCGGCGTTTCCCAGGCCGTGCCGTAGATGCGCTGCAGCTGGGCGCGCTTCTCATCGCCGCGCCAGTAGGCCCCGGCCACGCTCTCGAGGGCGAAGGCCTTGGGGTTGAGCTCGCCGGTGTGCTCCACGTGGGGGCCGGCACAGAGGTCCCACCACTGGTCGCCCAGGGTGTAGAGGGTGATGGGCTCGTTCAGGCCCGCGAGGATTTCGAGTTTGTAGGGCTCGTTCTGGGCCCGGATGCGCCGTTCCGCCTCCTCGCGGCTCACCTCGATGCGTTCCAGGGGCAGCCGGCGGCCGATGATCTTGCCCATCTCCTTCTGGATGGCCTTGAGATCGGCTTCGGTGAAGGGCTCCGGGTTGTCGAAGTCGTAATAGAAGCCCGTCTCGGTCCAGGGGCCGATGGTCACCTGGGCCTTCGGGAACAGCTTCTGCACCGCCATCGCCAGCACGTGGCTCATGGAATGGCGGATCTTCAGCAGCCGGGGGCTCTCGCTGGTCTTCGGCAGCGCGAGGGTCGCCCCATCGGCCGTGGCGGGGCTGGAGGCCGGTGGCACCGGCGAGGGGGGCGCGGACGTCATGGAGGGCATCTGTTGATGGCATGGTATCGAGGCTCCACCTGGCGCCCGGGCCGGACGGACGTAGGTTGAATCGGCTGAATCCAGTGATGGCCCCCCGACCCGCGCCGAGACCGGTCCCAGGATCAGCGTCCCCCGCTGGCCTGACGGCCCTGGATCGCCCGGCGGAGAAGCGCAGTGTCGCCCTCAGCTATCTGTTCTGGTGCACCTGCTTCGTGGGGGTGTGCGGGCTCCAGCGCTTCTACAACCGCAAACCCGCCAGTGGCGTGCTCTGGCTGCTCACCTTCGGGCTCTGCGGCATCGGCCAGCTGCTGGATCTGATCCTGGTGCCCGACATGGTGCGCCAGGCCAACCAGGCCCTGCTGCTGGAGGAGACCCTGGCAGGGACTGCTGCGGTGGCCTACCCACCGATCGAGCGCCAGTTGCTGCAACTGGCCAGGCGCACCGGTCCCACCGGCTTCACCCTCAACGACGCCCTGCTGGAGATGGAACTGCCTCCGGAGGCCAACAGCGCCGTGGTGACCGCGGAGATCGAGCGGCTGCTGCTCGATCACCTGCTGGATGTGGGCAATGACGAGCGGGGCCGGGTGGTCTACCGCGAACCCTGATCAGGCTCAGGCGCTGACCAGCCGCCGCTGCCGGTCGAGCTCCCGGTCGTAGAAGCGCTGCAGTTCCTCGCGGCTCTTCACCGGTTGTCCGTAGTGGCTGGCGCCCTGAAGCGTCGGCAGGGACGCCCACTCCGGCGCCAGACGCGCCAGGACGTCGGCGCTGAGGCCCTGGCGGTCGAAGCGCTTCAGGGCGCCGCGCTGCTGCACCAGATGCAGGGCCGCCTGATCCTGGCTTTCCGGACGGAAATCCCTGAGCCGCAGCCGCTGGGCCGCCCGCTTCCAGGTGGTGGGCAGGAACTGGTAGGCGCCGGCGGCGGCGCTGATGTAACGGCGTCGCACGGTGATCTCCGGATGACGGCTGAGGTCGCCGAAGCGGCCGCCCCCGTAGAGCACCTGGTATCCGGCGACGCTGCCGCCCTTCCAGGTGCCTTCGGCGTAGCGGATCGTGTTCAGCAGGGCCCGCCGCTCCGGGGTGATGCTGAAGGGGCCCGCTGCGGCGACCACCACCGGCGGCTTGACCACCGCTGGGGCGATGGTCGGGGCGGGTGGCGCTGGCCGGGCGCCCATCGGCAGCATCAGCAGCGCCACGACCAGGGCTAGTGGCCCGTGCTGCCGCGACACCGACGGAAACTGGGAAGCAAGACGCAAGGGCGGTCCGGAGGCAAGGGAGCCATGACCTTGCTCAGATCCGAGGCCTCCGGGCGATACCCCGCTGCCCGTACTGGACAGAACCACCCACACCGTGCTCTGGATTCCTCACCGAGCTGGGAGGTTTCGCACAGAATCTAGTCAGGACCAAGGAATTGTCCGCCGATGTCCAGCATGCGGGTGTCACCGGATCGGGACGCTGGGGGCTTGCCCCATCTGCGGCGAATGATCAGGTGTTGTGATCAATCCTTAAGTCTTTGTTCACCCTTCGCGGCGGCCCCGTCCGGCTGGAGTGATTCCATTTCGCGAGTCCCGCAGGCGCCGGCGCAGCTTCCGGCTCCAGCCGAAGCCGGCAGCGGCGCCCAGAAGAGGCACCGGACCGGGCACCGCAGTGCCAGGAGGGTCACCGGGAGCATCTCCGGGCCCACCTACGGGACGGGGGGTGCCGTACACCTCGACGCTGCCGGACCCGTTCCCCACGCTCTGGAATTTGGCGAAGCTGTAGTAGCCGCCGGTGGAGGGTTGATCGGATTTGAACACTGGGTTGGTGGCCAGCAGCGAACTGACGCTGAAGGGGCCCGCGCCCGTGTTGGTGACCTGGAAGGTCATCGTCTCGCCCCCATTCAGCGCCTTGTTCGGGTTGTTGTCCTGGGGCTTGAGATCAAAGAGCAGATCAAAGCGCTTGGTGGCCTGTCCGCCGCCACTCAGGGACTGGTTGTTCGTCCCCTGGCCACTGAGGGTTCCACAGGCGGATCCGGCGGTGGTGGCGACGTAGGCCGTACCCCCGGTGCTGCAGGTGGCAGAAAGCAAAAAGTTGCTGCTCGGGCTCAGGTTGAAGACCAGAGCGGTGAGGGTGTCGCCGTACGGAGCCGGCACCAGGTTCTCCACCAGCAGGGTCACCGTGTTGGCGATGGTGTCACTGAGCGTGACCCTGGCCCAGGGGCCGGGGGTGCTGACACTGCCGGGGGTGGCACCGGCACCGGGGACGAGGCCGCCGTACTCGAAGATGGCGGAGGCGGCATGGGCGGCCGAGGGACCCATTGCCAGGCTGGTGAGTCCTGTGAGGACAAGCCAACGATGAACATGCCTGCGTGCGGAGAGCCTCATGGGGAGTGGGATGCAGAACGCGGGTCCGACCGCAGCAGGATTGCAGAAATCTACACCCTGATCTCCCAGCAAATTCCAAGCCGGCTTTCACCAGGCATTCCATGACATTGCCCTGTGCTCCGGTGTCCGGCCCCCGCCGCTGTCCCGGGCTCAGGACCCCGTTGGTTCAGCCCCGCTCCAGGAACCCGAGGGCGGCGCGCACCCGCTCCAGCGTGGCCGTGGCGACGCCGGCAGCCCGCTCCCTGCCGGCGCGCAGCACCTGCTGGAGAGTGGCGGGATCACTGCGCAGTTCCAGGTAACGGGTCTGGAGGGGCCGCAGGGCCTCCACCGTGGCCTCCGCCAGCAGCGGCTTGAAGCTTCCCCAGCCCATGGAGGCGCATTCGGCAGCCGCATGCTCGCGGCTGCGGCCGGCCAGCAGGGCGTAGAGGCCGAGCAGGTTGTCGGCCTCGGGCCGTTCCGGATTGCCGAATTCCAGCCCCATCACCGGATCGGTCTTGGCCCGCTTGATCTTGCGTGTGATCACCTCCGGCGGATCCAGCAGAGTGATGCGGGAGCCCTCGTTGGGATCGCTCTTGCTCATCTTGCTGGTGCCGTCGGTGAGGCTCATCACCCGAGCCCCCTCCTTGAGGATCAGGGGTTCGGGCACCTTGAGGATGGGGTGCTCCCCGTCGGGGGCGAAGCGGGCATTGATCCGCTGCTGGGCGATGTCACGGGCGAGTTCCAGGTGCTGCTTCTGGTCCTCCCCCACCGGCACCCGGTCGGCGTCATAGAGAAGGATGTCGGCCGCCATCAGCACCGGGTAATCCAGCAGGCCCGCCGACACGTTGTCGCCCTGCTTCAGCGCCTTCTCCCTGAACTGGATCATGCGCTCCAGCCAGTTGAGCGGCGTGACGCAGTTGAGCAGCCAGCACAGCTCGCTGTGGGCGCTCACATGGCTCTGGACAAACACGGTGGAGCGTTGCGGATCGATGCCGCAGGCCAAGTAGAGCGCAGCGGTGCTGAGGGTGTCCTCCGCCAGGCGCCGGGGGTCGTGGGGCACGGTGATGGCGTGCAGGTCGACCACGCAGAAGAAGGTGTCGTGGCTGTCCTGCAGGTCCACCCAGTTGCGGATCGCCCCCAGCCAGTTGCCCAGGTGCAGCGCTCCTGTGGGCTGCACGCCGGACAGCACCCGGGGGCGCGCCGGCGTCGTGGCGGCTTCAGTCACGCCTCTGGGCTGGTGGTGACGTCGCCCTCGGCCTCGATCGGTTCGGCTGATGCGTTCGGCTCCTCGCCAGGTTCCGCTTGCGGCTCCGCCTCGGCTGGCTCGGGCTCGCTCGGCTCGACGGGGGCGGGGGGCTTGCTGGGCCGGGCGAAGGGATCGACCCGGGCGCCGCCACGGCCGCCGCGGCCCTCGGAGCGGGACTCGCCCTCCCCGCCGCGACGGGGTTCGCCGCCCCGGGGTGCCGGGCTGCGGGAGCCGGCCTGGGCCC
This sequence comes from Synechococcus sp. CCY 9618, assembly GCF_019038415.1. Taxonomy (GTDB): domain Bacteria; phylum Cyanobacteriota; class Cyanobacteriia; order PCC-6307; family Cyanobiaceae; genus Cyanobium. Next base: position 219,973 of record NZ_JAFKRG010000048.1, read on the forward strand.
GGTGTTCGGCCGCCAGGCCCTCGAGCTGACCCTTCTCCAGCTGGTCGGCCAGGGTGCGCAGGGCGAAGCCCAGCACGGCCACCGTGGAGCGCAGACCGAAGGCCTCCTGCAAGGCGCGGGCCGCCTGCATCTCGTTGTCGCTCAGGCGGATGCGGAAGCCGCCCGGCTCCCGGTTCGGTCCGGAACGGCCGCTCCGCTCGGGGGATTCCCGCCTTCCGGAGCCCACGGGAAGTGGAGTGTTGGTGTCGTCGGCCATCGCCGCAGCCTGCAATCAGGGGCAAGTGTCGCGCATCGGTGGTCGGAGTCCGTTGCCGTCGGGTTCCAGCCAGACCAGCCGGTGCCTGCCCCGGCGGGAGCTGCCTTCGCGGCGGGCCAGTACCAGCAGCGGCAGGGGCCGGGGAGACGCCTGTTCGAAGCGGTGCCGGTAGCCCCTGAGCAGGTCGAGGTAGGTCTCCAGGGTCCAGCCCTGGGTGCCCCGTTCCCGGGCCTCCCAGAAGTTCCGCAGGGCCTGCCGACAGGCCTCGGCACCGAAATCCTCCCAACAGAGACGTTCGGCCTCCCAGGCCGGCCGGCCGGCCGCCACCAGCTCCCGGTAGCGCTGCAGCTCGGGCGCCTCCTGGCTGCAGTCCGGTGGCAGGCGGTTGGCGAGATCCGCCACCGCCACCCGGCTCAGCCGCAGCCAGCAGCGCTCCAGCAGCAGCACCGGCAGTCCCCCGTGCCAGCGGTCGCTGCGGCGCAGCTCGTCATGGGCCTGGCGCACCCGGCACCACTGCTCCGCCAGCAGATACAGGTCCTCGGTTGTCGCCGCCGGGCCGGATCGGGCTTCGGAAGACGGCACAGATCGGGCAGGGAAGACAGTTGAATCATGCTTCGCCTGGCCCACTTCTGCAGGTATGGCTCCTTACGGCCCACGGTCGGGGGTGTGACCGCCGGCACTTCTGAGCTAGAGAGGCTTCGCCGCCGGCCCTCCCCCGTGACGCCCCCGGACCCCCTGCGCCCTGCCGCCCTCGCCTCCCTGCTCTCCACCGGTTGGGGACGACCGGCCCTGTTGCTGGCCGGCGGGGTCCTCGGAGGTGAACTGATCCTGCGGGCCCTGCCCGGCGAGGGCTTCGGTCTGGTCGGGCTCGGGGTGCTTGCCGGGGGCTGGTGGTGGCTGGGCCGTCGCTCCAGGACACCCCTGCAGCCGCGGCTGCCGCGCAGTTTCGATGGCTGGGTGCGGCGCTGCCAGGACCTGCTGGTCCAGTTCGAGCGACTGGAGGGGGAGGGCCCAGAGAACCGTGCCCGCCGCTGCCGGACCCTCACCGCCCTGCGGGAGGAGGGGGCCCGCGCCGGGCTCCATCTGGCCGTCGTCGGCTGCAGCACCCCCGAGGCCGGCTGGGGTCCCCCGTTCCAGCAGGGCCTGCGGGGGCCCCTGGCCCTGCGGCTGCAGTGGGGGGAAGCCCTGCCGGCAGTGAGTACCGAGCGCCGCTGGCCCGAAGGCTTTGCCGCTGCCGATGTGGTTCTCTTCCATCTGGCCACGCCCCTGCGGGCGGCCGATCTGCGTTGGCTGGAGACGGTGCCGGCCGCCCAGCCCCTGTGGCTGCTGGTGCGGCCGGACGTCTCCTGCGATCCCCAGGCCCTGGCAGCCGAACTGGCGAGCCAGTGGCCCGCTGCCGACCCCAGCCGGGTGCTGCTCTGGGAGGGCGGCCCCGAGCGGCTGACAGCCAGCCTGGAGCCTCTGGCCCGCTGGCTGGCCAGGGAGGGGTCGTCCCTGCGCAGCCTCACCCCCCTGCGACGCATCGAGACCCTGCATCGCCGCTGGCAGGCCGATCTGGAACGGCTGCGGCGCCAGCGGCTGGTGCAGCTGCAGCAGCGCACCCAGTGGCTGGTGGCCGCCGGGGTGTTCGCTGCGCCGCTGCCGAGCGTCGACCTGCTGGTGCTGGCGGCGGCCAACGGCTTGATGCTCCAGGAGATGGCCCGGCTGTGGGACTGCCCATGGAGCACGGAGCAACTCAAGGCCGCCGCCGTGGAGCTGGGACGGGCCTCCCTGCTGCTGGGGGTTGTGGAGTGGAGCAGCCAGGCCCTGTCGGCCGCCGTGCGGCTCCATGGCGCCACCTGGCTGGTGGGCGGTGCCCTCCAGGCCCTGAGCGCTGCTTACCTCACCCGGGTGGTGAGCCGCGCCATGGCCGATGTGCTGGCCCTTTCCGTGGGGGTGGACGCCCCGGATCTGGAGGCGATCAAACGGGAGGCTCCCCTGCTGGTGGCGCGGGCGGCCGAAGCGGAGAAACTCGACTGGGCCGGGTTCCTGCAGCAGGCCCGGACCTGGATCGGCCAGCAGCTCAGCTCGGGGGACCGAGGCGCCCAGCCGGCGTCTCCCTGATCACCGGTGCCTTGGATGGACGCAGGTTCATGACATCGCTTCATGAAGAGTTATTGAGCTGACGCTGATTTGCTTGAAGGATCTTTGCGGTCAGTGGGACCACGGGAATTTGTTACCTATCGTCATTAGACCCCCTCGTGGGGCATCCCCGAGGCCTTCCGGTCTCTTCCGTCGTCTTTCCTCTCTTACTTCCTCACTTACTTCCATGACCACCGCCCTTCGCAGCGGCCGCGCCGGAAGCTGGGACAGCTTCTGCGCCTGGGTCACCTCCACCAACAACCGCATTTATGTCGGTTGGTTCGGTGTGCTGATGATCCCCTGCCTGCTGGCCGCCACCATCTGCTTCATCGTCGCCTTCATCGCGGCACCCCCCGTCGACATCGACGGCATCCGTGAGCCCGTCGCCGGCTCGCTGATCTACGGCAACAACATCATCTCCGGCGCCGTTGTTCCTTCGAGCAACGCCATCGGCCTGCACTTCTACCCCATCTGGGAAGCCGCCAGCCTCGACGAGT
>NZ_JAFKRG010000049.1 GCF_019038415.1 Synechococcus sp. CCY 9618
ACAGGGGGCCGGTGCGTTCCTGCTGGCCGCGCATTCGCTCAGTGCCGTTAGGCCATTCTCCCGCGGCTGAGCTGGTTTTTCAGCAGCCTCCTAGGCGCCGCCCAGGGCGAGGCCGGCCGTCATGGCCAGCAGTCCCCCCAGCACCGAACCGCCGCAGAGCAGCAGGGCCTCGACGTGATGACGACGGTGGAGGGTGTCCTGCAGTTCCGCCACCCAGGTGGAGAAGGTGCTGAAACTGCCCAGGAATCCCGTTGCCAGCAGCAGCATCAGGCGGCCTGCAGCCGCCCCGCAGCTGGCCTCCAGGGACACCAGCAGGCCCAGGGCGAAGCAGGCGATCAGGTTGACGCCGAAGGTGCCCCAGTGCCTGCGGGGCAGCATCGGCTCGAAATGGTTGACCACGCGGAAGCGGAGCCAGGCTCCCGGCACCGCTCCGACCGCCACGAGCAGGGCGTCGTTGCCCAAAGGGGGCCCCACGTCAGCCCGCACCACCGGGAGGATGGCGCTGGCCAGGCCGGCTCCCCAGCGAGACCCTCAGCTTGCGTTCCAGCACCGCCGACGCCGGCACCGGAATGATCAGATTGGCGGCGATCAGCGGTCCGTCGGCCTTGAGCAGACCATGGAGAGCTCTGAGCAACACCTCGAGCGTGAACAGCCCGTCCATCGGCAGCGAAATGGCGCTGGTGTCACCGCTGCGAACGGTCTTGACCGCCTGGGGACAGAGGCTGAGGGTGGTGCGCGATGCGGCGCCGTGCCCGAGGGCGCTCACCGTGAAGGGCTCCATGGGCGTTGGTCGCTGACCTGGTCAGCATGAAGGCATTCCGCCCCTGCCGCCATGGCGCTCAGCTTCCGCGAACTGCAGCAGCAACTGCAGGCCGCATGGGGCCGCGAGCACGGCGAAGGCTGCGGTGATTTCGATCTGCTGATGGTGCCCTCCCTCACCATGGATCAGGCCCAGCTGGAACTGGTCACGGGGGCCCACCACTACGAGGAACGCCAGCTGTTCTCGCTGATGCGGCTGCGCCATCCCGCCGTCCAGGTGGTCTACGTGACCAGCAAACTGCTGCCGGAGCTGGTGGTGGACGCTGTGCTGGAGCTGATGCCCGGCGTGCCCACCTCCCATGCCCGCCGCCGGCTGCACCTGTTCGACACCGACGACGGCTCCGCCCGACCGCTCACCCTGAAACTGCTGGAGCGTCCGGCCCTGCTGGGGCGCATCAGGGAGCGGCTCAGGCCCGGTCGCAGTTTCATCAACTGCTATGTGGTGACGGAGCTGGAGAAAGCGCTCTCGGAGCGGTTGCAGGTGCCGCTGCTGGGCACCGATCCGGCCCTGGGCTACTGGGGCACCAAGGCCGGCAGCCGGGACCTCTTCGAGCGCTGCGGGGTGCCCCATCCCCCGGGAACCGGCCTCGCCCACAGCCTGGAGGACCTGGCCGAGGCCATCGACGATCTGTGGGAGACGCACCCGGATCTGGGGGGCTGCGTCGTCAAGCTCAACGAGGGCTTCAGCGGTGAAGGCAATGCCCGGCTGGTCTTCGGGCCGCTGGCGCTGGCGGGGCTGAGCAGGAAGGAGCGGCTGGGGAGGCTGGGCCAGGCCCTGGCGGCCCTGCCGATGCCCGCGGCCGGATGGCAGGCGCGGCTGAAACGCCAGGGGGCCCTGGCGGAGGCCTGGCTGGAGGGCGGTGACGCGATCCGCTCGCCGAGTGTTCAGGGCACCATCCATCCGGGAGGGGAGGTGGAGATGCTCTCCACCCACGAGCAGATCCTCGGTGGCGCCGGTGGCCAGACCTACCTGGGCTGCTGTTTCCCCGCCGCGGAGCCCTACCGCGCCCGGCTGATGGAGCATGGTCTGGCCGTCGGCCGGGCCCTGGCCGCCGAAGGCGCCCTGGAGCGCTACGGGGTCGACTTCATGGCTCGCCGGTTCGGTGAGCACTGGGATCTCCAGGCCATCGAGGTCAACCTGCGACAGGGGGGAACCACCCACCCCTTCATGGCCCTGCGGGCCATCACCGCCGGCAGCCTCGAGCCCGGCAGCGGCCGCTTCCTCTCCCCCACCGGCCAACCGCTGCACTACCGCGCCACCGACAACCTCAGCGACCCCCGCCTGCGGGGCCTGATGCCGGTCGACCTGGTGGACATCGTGGCCGAGGCCGGCCTGCACTATGACCCTGCCCGTCTGCAGGGCAGCGTGTTCCACCTGCTGGGCTGCCTCTCGGAATTCGGCAAGCTGGGAATGACCTGCATCGGCCGGGATCCGGAGCAGGCCGCCGCCGTCTACCGCTCCACGGTGGCGGAGCTCCTGGCGGGAGCCGCGGCCCGCAGCAACGACACCCTCCCCCGCGCCGACCGCTGACGGCCCGGCCGGATCGGGGCAGGATGGGGCAGCGCGACGACACCATGGTCTCCATCACCGACCTCGATGACGACAGGTCCCGCCGTCGCCCCCAGCTGCCGGCGGGACCGCCGCCCTGGACCGGCTGGCTGCAGATCGGCCTGAGCACCATGCTCGGCGTGCTGTTCCTGGTGATGCTCGCCAAGACCCGGGAGCAGAACCAGCTGCTGCGGCAGCTGGAGGAGCGGGTGCAGGGACTGGAGAACAGCCGGGCTCTCGATCGCACCTCCGTGCTGGAGGAGCAGCAGCGGGCGATGGTGGAACGGCTTCAGTCGCTTGAGGCCGGAGCCAAACAGCTGGAGGCCATCGAGGAGCAGCAGGAACAGTGGCGGCAGGCCCTGACCGATCTGCAGAGCCGCCGCCAGCGGCGGCCGGCCCCGTCTGCCGACCGCTTTCCCTCCCCGCCGCCGCCACCGGCCCCCCCGACCCCACCCAGCGACGGGGGAGTGCTCCGTCCTCCTGGCCCCGCCAGCCCCTGAGGGCCTCCTGACACCTGATCAGCCCTTCACCGCATCACCGCTGGCGCTGGGCAGGATGTAGCGCTGCAGCAGCACGAACAGCAGCAGCACCGGCAGGATCGACACCACCGAACCGGCGGCCACCAGGCGCCAGTCGAGGGAGAAGCTGCTGGCCAGCTGCTGCAGGCCCAGGGGCAGGGTGTAAAGGGTGGGGTCGTCGAGAATGATCAGGGGCCAGAGGAAATCACTCCAGGTGCCGATGAACACGAACATCGCCAGGGTGATCAGGTCGGCCCGGGCGGCCGGCAGCATCACGTTCCACCATTCCCCCAGGGGCGTGCAGCCGTCGATGCGGGCCGCCTCCTCCAGCTCCACCGGCACGCCCAGGAAGCTCTGGCGCAGCAGGAAGATGCCGAAGGCGGTGGCCGCCTGGGGCACGATCAGAGCCCAGAGGCTGTTGCGCAGGCCGATCTGCACCATCAGCAGGTAGAGGGGGATCATCACCACCTGGAAGGGGATCAGGATCGTGGCCACCACCAGGGCCAGCACCAGCCCCCGGCCGCGGAAGCGCATCCGCGCCAGGGGGTAGGCCGCCAGGGAGCAGAACAGCAGGTTGGCCAGCACCGCCAGGGCGCTGACGATGGTGCTGTTGAGCAGGTAGGTGCCCATGGGGTTGGCGGCGAACAGCCGCCCGTAGGCCTCCAGGCTGGGCTGGACCGGCAGCAGGGCGGGGGGGCTGGTGAAGATGTTCTCCGCCGGCCCCTTCAGGGAGGTGCTGACCAGCCAGAACAGGGGCAGTAGCAGCAGCACCGCCACCAGCAGCAGCACGGCCAGCTGCAGGCCCGTGGCCAGGGGGGAGCGGCTGGCGGGACTCACAGGCGCGGCAGTTCCGCCACGGGCAGGGGGGTCTTCTGGGGGTGCAGGGGCGCCCGCTGGCTGCCCGACACCAGCCGGTTGAGGGCGTTGACGAAGGCATGGGCCGCCGCCACGACGATGTCGGTGTCGGCGGCATGGCCGGAGTAGAGCACCCCCTGGTGGCGCAGGCGGATGGTCACCTCGCCCATGGCGTCGATGCCCTCGGTGACCGACTTGACGCTGAACTCCACCAGCTCGTTGGGCACCTGGGCCAGGCGGTTGAGGGCCTGGCAGACCGCATCCACCGGTCCGGTGCCGATCGCCGCCTCGGTGAGGTCGACGCCGTCGCCGTCCCGCAGAGTGACCGTGGCGGTGGGCTGGAGGTTGGTGCCGCAGCTCACCTGCACCGACTGCAGGGCATAGCGGGCCTCGTCCTGCTGCTGCACCTGCTCGCTGACGATCGCCTCCAGATCCCGGTCGGTGATCTCCCGCTTGCGGTCGGCCAGCTCCTTGAAGCGGGCGAAGGCGTCGTCGAGGTCGTGGCGCTCGAGGGTGTAGCCCAGTTCCTCCAGCCGGGCCCGGAAAGCGCTTCGGCCCGAAAGCTTGCCCAGGGAGAGCCGGTTGTCGGCCAGGCCGACGGTGCGGGCATCGATGATCTCGTAGGTGAGTCGGTGCTTGAGCACCCCGTCCTGGTGGATGCCGGACTCGTGGGCGAAGGCATTGGCCCCCACGATCGCCTTGTTGGGCTGCACGGCCATGCCGGTGAGGTTCGACACCAGCCGCGAGGTCTTGGTGATCTCCTCGGTGCGCACGTTGGTGAGCGGATCGCGCCGGTCGGCGGGCCGGCCGAGGAAGGGATTGAAGTAGCTGCGGCGCACGTGCAGGGCCATCACCAGCTCCTCCAGGGAGGCGTTGCCGGCCCGTTCGCCGATGCCGTTGATGGTGCACTCCAGCTGGCGGGCACCGTGCTTCACGGCCTCGAGGAAGTTGGCCACCGCCAGGCCCAGATCGTTGTGGCCGTGCACCGAAATCACCGCCTGGTCGATGTTGGGCACCGAGCGGTCGATGCCGGCGATCAGTTCACCGAATTCGGCCGGGGTGGTGTAACCCACCGTGTCAGGAATGTTGATCGTGGTGGCACCGGCGGCGATGGCCGCCTCGATCACCTGATGCATGAACTCCGGATCACTGCGGCCGGCGTCCTCGCAGGAGAACTCGACGTCGTCGACCAGGGAGCGGGCGTAGGCCACCATCTCGGCGGTGATGGCGAGCACTTCGGCGCGGGTCTTGCGCAGCTTGTGCTCCAGATGGATGTCGCTGGTGGCGATGAAGGTGTGGATGCGGCGCCGGGCGGCGGGGGCCACGGCCTCGGCGCAGGCCTTGATGTCGCCCCTCGCGGCGCGGGCCAGGCCGCAGATGACCGGTCCGTCGGGGGTGCCCACGCTGGCGGCGATGCGCTGGACGGCGTGGAAATCGCCGCTGCTCGCGAAGGGGAATCCGGCCTCGATGATGTCCACCCCCAGGCGGGCCAGCTGCTGGGCGATCGCCAGTTTCTCCTCGAGATTGAGGCTGGCGCCGGGGGACTGTTCCCCGTCGCGGAGGGTGGTATCGAAGATCAATACCCGGCCGGGATCGCGGGCCATGGGGTCTAGGCGGAACTGGTATGAGTTAGGCGCACTCTAGGGGCCGGCTGTCCCGGCACCGCGGCGGCCAGGAAGGGGCCACCCAGCGCCGCGATCCCCAGGTGGGTGTGGGGCAGAAGGGCCGGGAATCCAGGCCGGAGGCGGAACGTAGAGTGCCGGCACAGAGGGGGCTCCATGGCCGCAGGCGATCTGGCCCTGGTGCTGCATGCCCACCTTCCCTACGTTCGATCGGGGGAGCCGGGCTCGCTCGAGGAGGACTGGTACTTCCAGGCCCTGCAGGAGTGCTATCTGCCGTTGCTGGGCGTGCTCGAACGGGCGGCCGCCGATCCCCGTCAGCGGCCGAAACTCACCCTCGGCCTGTCGCCCACCCTGCTGTCACTGCTGTGTGACAAGGCCCTGAACGGCCGCTTCCCCGGCTGGCTGGCCCAGCGCCGGGCCCTGCTCGACGAGGCGCCCCCGGACCTGGAGGCGCCGGCCCGCCAGCTGCAGGCAACGCTCGGAACCATCGAGGCCCAGTGGCGGGGAATGGGCGGGGTGCTCCTGCCGCGATTCCGGAGCCTTCAGGACAAGGGAGTCCTGGATCTGATCACCTGCGGGGCCACCCATGGCTACCTGCCCCTGCTGCGGGATTCTCCCGAGGCGGTGCGAGCCCAGCTGCTCACCGCCGTGCGGGAGCACCAGCGGCTGCTGGGCCAGCGTCCGCTGGGCATCTGGCTGCCGGAATGCGCCTATTACGAAGATCTCGATCACAGTCTGGCCCAGTGCGGCCTGCGCTATTCCCTGCTCGATGGCCACGGTCTGCTCCATGCCCTGCCCCGGCCCCGCTTCGGGGTCTACGCGCCCATCTGCTCTCCGGCAGGGGTGGCCTTCTTCGGCCGCGACAGCGAATCCACCCTGCCCGTGTGGAGCGCCAGCCAGGGCTATCCCGGCGATGGCGTCTACCGGGAGTTCCATCGCGATCTGGGCTGGGATCTGCCGGAAGCCTCCCTGAGCGCCCAGGGCATTCTCGACCGCCGCCCCCTGGGGCTGAAATTGCACCGGGTCACCGCCCAGGGCTGCCCCCTCGACCAGAAACAGCCCTACGACCCTTCCCGCGCCGCAGAGAGGGTGAAGGAGCACGCCGAAGCCTTCCTGCGGGGGCGGGCTGATCAGATGCAGCAGCTGGCCACGACGATCGAGCAGCCGCCGCTGCTGGTGGCTCCGTTCGACGCCGAGCTGTTCGGTCACTGGTGGTTTGAGGGCCCCCAGTTCCTGGCAGCCCTCTTCCTCCAGGCCCCCGCGATGGAGGTGCGCTTCACCCATCTGCGGGATGTGCTCCGCCAGGAGCGGACCCTGCAGGTCTGCCGCCCCTCCCCCTCCAGCTGGGGGCAGGGGGGCTACCACGACTACTGGCTGAACGAAACGAACGCCTGGGTGGTGGCCGAGTGGCAGCGAGCCTCCCGGGCCATGGTGCGGCGCGTGAACCGGGGCGTGGGCAGCGCGGATCAGCGACGTCTGCTGACCCAGGCGGGGCGGGAACTGCTGCTGGCCCAGAGCTCCGACTGGAGCTTCATCCTGCGGGCCGGCACCACCACCGGCCTGGCCCGGGAGCGGATCCACCGCCACCTGGACCGCTTCTGGCGGCTGATGGACGCGATCGAACACAGCACGGAGCTGCCGCGGGAATGGCTGGCGGGGGTGCGCCGAGAGGACGGCCTGTTCCCGGAGCTGAACGCCGCCGACTGGGCGACCGTGCCAAGTTCAAATGAATAGTGTGTCGTCCCGCAAATGACCTCTGGAACGCGGAGTGTCTCCCGCGGTGCTCCGCAGCGCTTGGTCGTCCGATGCCACCGCTGGTCCTCAGCGATGGCGAGGTTCAGCAGCTGCAGGGCATCGCCAGCTCTCGCTCGCTGCCGCATTCGAACGTGCAACGCGCCCAGATCGTCCTGGCCTGCGGCGGGGGCGAAACCAACACATCGATCGCCGAGCGGATTGGCCTGAGCGGCATGACCGTCGGCCTGTACCTGAACCCGCCCGACAAGGCGATGGGGCGCTGCGTCGATGAGAAGACGCAGATCCAGGCGCTGGACCGCACACAACCGCTGTTGCCCATGGGCCTGGACGACGCCGAGGGCGTCACCCACGACGACATCCGCCACGGCACCACCACCCTGTTCGCTGCGCTGGATGTGACCCGCGGTGAGGTGCTGACCCAGTGCAGGCTTCGTCACAGAGACCAAGAGTTCCTGGGCTTCCTGCGCCAGATCGAGAACTCTGTGCCGCAGGATCTGGACGTTCACCTGATCGCGGACAACGACTGCACCCACAAGCACGCCAAGGTCCGTACCTGGCTGGCGCAGGGGCCTCGCTTCCACGTCCACTACTCACCCACCGACGCCTCCTGGCTGTAGACGAAGTCGGCCGGATGCCATACCGGATGGAGCGCTGGTTTGGGATCATCACCCAGCGGGCCATGCGGCGGGGCAGCTTCTCGAGCGTCAAAAAACTGATCACCAGGATTAAAGAGTTCGTGGCGGCCTGCAACCAGAGAGAGGCCCCGTTCAACTGGACCGCCACAGCGGATTCAATCCTCGAGCAGCTCCAGCGACGTTGCGCGCAAATCTCCGGGACGGGGCACTAGGAGGGTTGTGAAGCTGTTGGCTGTCGACAAGATCTTAGGGTGAATGGATGTCCGCTCCTGATGCGGTGTTTGCCGCCATTGCTTTGCATATGAAGCCTATCCGGACAATCATCCGAACTTGAATTGCCCGAGACCGGCCAGGCTGCCAGCCCGCCACTGATCAACCAGACTTCGGCTCCTTCCGCTTCCATAGACTCCCGGGATTGAAGCACCTGGTCCACCTCTGATGCCATCCGGTTCTCCATGAGGGCCATGGCCCACGCACTTCATGAACCCCCCAAGGTCCATGGGCTGATGGATCGCGGGGCGCAACATGGCGCCATCCGCGCCGACGGGCTTCGGGGAGTCCAACGCCGTTCCCGGGCCGTCCATGCCCATAACGCCGCGATGGCATGCTCAGATAAGCGGCCGCTACCAGAAGGCTGAATCCATTCATCGGCTACCGCCATCATCAGAGGCTCCAAGCCGGAGGAAACCCTTCCACCCAGCCGGATCTCTGGCCAAGGAGAAGGCAATCACTGTGACGAAGTTGCCAAAACAATTTCGACAGGAACGCTTCCGCCGATGCTGCCGCCCGCAAGCAACATAAACGTTAATGACAAGTCCCGCTTAAGGAAGTACGATGGTTTCCAGAAGCCGATGGGTCATGACTCATCGAAATAACAGTAGACAACCAAACGGATCATGTCGTCAGCACCTTATTCCAATCATCTGATCGACCCAATGCCGAAGTCAGGCTGATCCTCCCCTGAGGGACCAGCGAAGGCAATGATTTTTCATATTCCGGACTCTCCCATCCCAGTGTTCGATTCGATCCGAAACCGGCCATGAGCAACAAGCCTCGCAGACTTCTGATCTGCGTTACCTTTCACTTCATGCCGTCGAGGCTTATTTATCTAAAACAAATAGCGGCAGAGTTTCCCAATCTGGCTGATAGCGTAAAGACTGTCATCATCACCAATGACGGAGATGCACATGATCGGATTTCAAGCTCCCTTGACGCCCTGCCACTGGATCTGGAGATCTTGACGCCATCTTTACTGGGACACCCATACCTATTGGCATGGTGCCATAAAGATGTGTTTCGAAGAGAGCTTGAGCTGCAGAGCCATAAGTTTAGTCACTATCTTTACCTGGAAGACGACATTCTCATCGACGACAAGAACATCTCCTATTGGATGGAGGCGCGAGAGCGCCTGAAACCATCCGGGCTGATCCCGTCTTTCGTTCGTTATGAAATTAATCATTCCAGCCAACTGAGAGTAAGCGCTGACTTGGAAGTTCAGGTCGATCCGGCCAAGGCGGCCAAGATTCTGTTCCCTGATCTCAAGTATGCCTATGTTGGCCTGCCCAACCCCTACCAGGGAACGTACCTGTTCGACGGCGAACTTCTGGCAGAACACTTTGAAAGCATCTATACGTATGGCCCTGAAGCACCAGCTCCAGATGAATGGAAATACACCAGGGAGAAGGCCGCCTTGGGCGTTACTTTTCACAGGGTTCCATATGGATTTGATTCAAGAAATGTCGTGGGCTATCGAGTTGACGCTCAAAGAGTCGATGAGCGTAGCCTAATTCACCACACTCCCAACAACTACGCCAACAATCCCAGCAGCAGAATCGGCAAAGTAAGCATCAAAGACTTGATATCCCCACCGATCACCCTACCTCGCAGGCGAACAGGGAGGCATTATCAACCCGACGGATCCGTCTATCAGCTACCCAGACCATCTTTTCAGGAGTATGCCAAGAGCACATCAAAACTCGCCAGAAAATGGTTTCAATGCTGAGCCATCGGTTCTCAGAGAATCTGATCGAGAAACCTGCGGGTGCGCTGGTGGGAGGGGTTGGTGAAGAACACCTCCGGTGCGGCCTCCTCCACGACCACCCCCTCGCTCATCAGCACCACCCGGTGGGCCACGTGGCGGGCGAACTTCACCTCGTGGGTCACCACCACCATGGTGATGTCCTCGTTGGCCAGGGCCTGCATCACCTCCAGCACCTCCCGCACCATCTCCGGATCAAGGGCGCTGGTGGGTTCGTCGAACAGGAGGATGCGGGGCTCCATGCAGAGCGCCCGGGCGATGGCCACCCGCTGCTGCTGCCCACCGGAGAGCTGGCCGGGGAACTTCTCGGCCTGCTCGGCGATGCCCACCCGCTCCAGCAGCCGGCGCGCCTGACCCTCCACCTCGGCCCTGGGCCGGCCCCGCACCAGCACCGGCGCCAGGGTGAGGTTCTCCAGCACCGACAGGTGGGGAAAGAGGTTGAACTGCTGAAACACCATTCCCACCTCCCGGCGCACCGCATCGATGTTGCGCAGGTCGTTGGACAGGGCGATGCCATCGACGCTGATCTGCCCCTTCTGAAAATCCTCCAGGGCATTGAAGGTGCGGATGAAGGTGCTCTTCCCGGAACCGGAGGGCCCCATGATCACCACCACCTCGCCCCGGTTCACGGTGAGATCGGCACCCCGCAGCGCATGGAAACCGTTGGGGTACCACTTCTCCACGGCCCTGGCCTCGATCATCGGTTCGGTGCTGGGTTGGCTCATGGCAGGGCGGAAGGGGATCAGGTCGAGGAGGGAACGGTCTGGGGATCCAGGCGGCGTTCGAGGGCCCGGCTGCCCAGGCCGAGGGCGGCGCAGCAGCACCAGAACAGCACCGCCAGGGTGAGGTACACCTCAGCGTTCTTGCCCAGGAAAGCCGGATTCGCCATCACGGTGCGGGCCGTGCCGAGCAGTTCCATCAGCCCGATCAGGGAGAGCAGGGTGGTGTCCTGCAGCAGGGAGATGAACTGCCCCACCATGGCAGGGAGCGCCACCCGCATGGCCTGGGGCAACACCACCTTCGCCAGGGTCTGGGGATAGGACAGCCCGAGGGAGCGGGCCGCCTCGAACTGACCGCCGGGCACGGCCGCCAGGCCTGCACGCACCGCTTCGGCCAGATAGGCGGCGGCGAAGAAGGTGAGCACCCAGGCCGCCCGCCACACCCGCTCGGGCGCCAGGCCGCCCGGCAGCAGGAAACCGAGGATGTTCTGGCCCAGGAACAGCAGGGTGATCAGGGGGGCCCCCCTGATGAACTCGATGTAGAGCACCGATCCCCAGCGCAGCAGGGGCAGCTCGCTGCGCCGGCCCAGGGCCAGCAGCACCCCGAGGGGGAAGCAGAGCAGGATGGCGAAGCTGGCCTCCAGCAGGGTGAGCAGCAGGCCGCCCCACTCGGAGGGCGAAACGCTGACCAGGCCCAGGCCACCGCTGATCAGCACCATCCCCAACAGGTAGAGGACGGGCCAGGTCAGGGCCACCAGGCGCGGCCCGAGGGAGCCGAAGCGGCGGCCGAAGCGTCCGGCCAGCCAGCGGACCAGCAGCAGCAGGATCACCAGGCCCCACCAGCGGGACTGCAGGGAGAGATCGAGCCCGAGGGCCCAGGGCACCCAGAGCCCCACGACCCCCAGCAGCACCGCAGCCAGTCGGTCGTTGCGGGGCCAGAGAGCGCCGGTCCGGTCGCGGCGGGGATGGCTGCGCAGCACCCCCCAGCTGAGGCCGGTGGCAGCGACCAGCAGCCAGAGCAGCAACCACAGTCGCCACTGCTGCTCGATGGGATAGCGGCCCACGGCGAACAGGGTGGCGTTGGCCTGGATCACCAGCCACCGGGCCTGGAAGAGGGCCCAGTGCAGGAAACCGAAACCAGCCAGGGTGATCAGCCCCAGCAGCGCGACGCTGAGAACGGCATCCCCACGGGTGGGGAACAGCTCGCGGCGGATCCGGCGCAGAAGGGCGGCCATCTCAGCGCTCCCGGATCTGCACGAATCGGTTGAGACCGTTCATCAGCAGGGAGATCAGCAGATCCAGCCCCAGGTAGGCCCCGAGCAGGATCAGATACACCTCCACCGCCCGGCCGGTCTGGTTGAGGGTGGTTTCGGCCACCGAATAGAGATCGGTGTAGCCCACGGCCACCGCCAGGGAGGAGTTCTTGGCCAGGGAGATGTACTGGGTGTTGAGGCCGGGAACGATCACCCGCAGGGCCTGGGGCAGCACGATCCAGCGCAGGGTGGCCAGCCAGCCGATCCCCAGGGAGGAGGCCGCCTCCCACTGCCCCCGGGGCACCGCGGCGATGCCACCGCGCACCACTTCGGCGATGAAGGCCCCCGAATAGATGATCAGGCCGGTGAGCAGGGCCCCGAACTCCACCGACACCCGCAGCGGCGCCTGCCAGACGTTGTTGACCAGGTGGGGCACCGTCCAGCGGACTCCCTCTTCGAAACCGGCCAGATAGAGCCCGGACTTGGCCAGCACCACGCCCGGGATCTGCACGGCCGCGGCGCCGTTGGGGAGGGCCAGGAACACCACGAAGTACCAGAACACCAGCTGCAGCAGCAGGGGGATGTTGCGGATCACCTCCACGTAGACCCGGGCGATGCCCCGCAGCAGGCCGTTGCGGCTGAAGGACGCCATCCCCGCCAGGGTGCCGAGAATCGTGGCCCCCACCAGGCCCAGCAGCACGGCCCGGAGCGTGTTGGCCAGCCCCGCCGCCAGGCCGCGCCAGTAGGGCATGGTGGCGTCGAAGGGGATGATGGTTTCAGCGATGCCGAAACTGGCTGGCTGGTTGAGCCAGCGCCAGCTGAGCAGCAGGCCGGCGGCGGTGAGGTTGCGCACCAGGTTGCCGAGCAGGAAGGCGATCAGCAGCAGCACCAGCAGGCCCACCACCGCCTGCACCACCCAGGGCAGCACCCGGCGGTCACGCCACCAGGGGGGGACGCCCTTGGCGGCGGGCTCGTTCTCCGCCCCCATCAACGGAACGGCGGCGAATAGATCAGGCCGCCATCGGTCCACTGGCGGTTCACACCGCGATCCAGTTTGAGCTTGGAGCCGGGGCCCACATTGCGATCAAAGATCTCGCCGTAGTTGCCGACGGCCGCCACGGACTTCACCACGAAGTCGGAGGGCAGGCCCAGCTGCCTGCCGAAGTCGCCCTCCACGCCAAGGAAGCGGCGCAGATCGGCCTGGTTGGGATTGGCCTTGGCCTCCGCCAGCTTCTCGGCCACGTTGGCCTTGGTGATGCCCAGCTCCTCGGCCTGCATCAGGCCGTAGACGGTCCAGCGCACGGCATCGGCCCAGGCGGGATCCCCGTTGACGGTGGCGGGGGTGAGGGGCTCCTTGCTCATCACGTCCGGCAGTAGGACGTGCTGATCAGGGCTGGGGAAGCTGGTGCGCTTGGCCGCCAGCTGGGAGCGGTCGCTGGTGACGGCGATGCAGCGGCCCCCCAGGTAAGCCGCGTAGGTCTGGTCGCCGGTCTGGAACTTCAGCGGGGTGTAGGCGACATCCAGCTCCCGCATCCGGTCGGCCAGATTGAGTTCGGTGGTGGTGCCGCTCTCCACGCAGATCGGCTTGCCGGCCAGGTCCTTGAGGGTCCTGATGCCACTGGTGACCGGGGTCATCACCCCCTGGCCGTCATAGAAGGTGGTGGGGCCGAAACTGAGACCGTTGCCCCCGGGCGCATCGCGGCTGAGGGTCATGGTGGTGTTGCGCGAGAGCAGATCCACCTCACCGCTGGCCAGGGCGGCGAAGCGCTCGCTGGAGTTGAGGTCGCGGTATTCCACCTTGCCGGGATCCCCGAACAGGGCGGCAGCCATGGCCTTGCAGACGTCCACATCCAGCCCGGTGTAGGCGCCGTCGGGGCCGACGAAACTGAAGCCGGGGAGCTTGCCATCCACACCGCAGACCAGCTTGCCGCGGCCGTTGATGGTGGCCATCTTCTGGCTCTGGACTCCGCTGCCGCTGTCGGAGGCGCATCCCGCCAGCTGGGCCGCCAGCAGGGCGGTGAGCGGCCAGAGAAGGGACCGACGGAGCGCCATACCGAGCTTCCTAACGACGCCGCATTGTTGCAGACCTGTAAAGGGATGGCGGATCATCCGGGCCGATTGCCGAAGGCGCCATCAACCGGGCAGGATCACCCGGTCGATCACATGCACGATGCCGTTGTCGCAGACGATGTCGGCGCTGACGACGGTGGCGTTCTTGACCTCGAAGGGATCGGCCCGGCGGATCGCCACCGGTGCCCCCTCCAGGCTCTCCCATTCCGGCTGATCCACCAGCTCACTGCGCTTGTAGGCACCGGACAGCACGTGGAACTTGAGGATCCGGGCCAGCTGGGGGACGTTGTCCACCAGGGTCTGCACGGTGCCGGGGGGCAGGGCGGCGAAGGCGTCGTCGACCGGGGCGAAGACGGTGAAGGGGCCGGGGCTTTCGAGGGCGGCGGTGAGACCGGCCACCTCCACGGCGGTGAGCAGGGTGCCGAAGACTCCGGCGCCCCTGGCGGTTTCGATGATGTTGGCCATGGGGAAATTCCTAGCGGTAGTCCTGGGTCTGGATCTGGGGCAGGCGGGCCTCGGGCCGCAGGAAGCGGTCCATCTGGGCCTCGAAGAAGCGCCGGTTGGCCATCAGGTGCTCGGGATCGGTGTCATCGAGCGGATAGAGGAGGGCGCAGCGCAGGGCCTGGATCACCGCCGAGGTGACGTTGTACATGGAGCGCTGGAAGGTGACCCCCAGCTGGTTGAGCACATCGCCTTCGCCGCGCTTGTGCTGGGCATAGAGCTCGGTGAGGTAAGGGGGCAGGAAATGCAGCATGTCCTGCATCAGCAGGGTGGGCGGAATGCCAGCCGAACCCACCGGGAACACATCGGCATAGAGGATGCCGTAGTGGAAATCGGCCTGCTCGGAGGGCACCTGGCCGGCCTGGGCGTTGTAGCTCTTGGTGCCGCGGAACGGCGCCGTGCGGTAGAACACCGCCTCCACATAGGGCAGGGCCGCCTCATAGAGCCAGGTGAACCCCTCCGACTTGGGAATGATCTCCAGGCATTCCCCACCGATGTAGACGTGGTGGTAGATGGGCCGGCCCGCGACGGCGAAGATACCGTTGACCAGGAAATTCATGGCATCGGGCACGCCCTTGAAGCCGCCTTCGTCGTAGATGTCGCTCATCTCGAAGAACACCGGCGCCATCACCTCCCAGAACAGGCCGAGGTTGGCGTAGTAGCTCATCTTGCGCACCTGCTCCAGGAACATCTCCGGGAACAGGGCGTAGAGGCCGAGCATCAGGGGATTGCCCTTGAAGTAGGCCTTGATGGCCTTGTCGGCACTGGCCTTGTAGGCGTCGCACTCCAGGTAGTCGTAGAAGCGGCCGCCCATGCCCTGGTGCCAGAACATGGCATCCATGCAGGCCTCGGCGAACTCCATGTTGATGCGGTCGTGCCACAGGTGATGCAGCAGCTTCGGCATGGCCCGGGTTTCACCCTTGGCCATAAACTCCAGCAGCTCCGGATGGGCCGTGGCAGGCCCGCGCCAGATGCGCAGCCTGGAGTCGTCGCCGGCGTAGGAGTTGGGCAGGTCCAGGTACTCCTGGGAGGGGAAGTACTTGAAGGCCGGCAGCGGGTCGAGGAACACCCGCTCGGCGATGTAGAGAAGGTCGCGCCAGTAGAAGTCCATCGGCACGGCATAGGCCTTGTAGATGCCGATGATCTGCATCAGGTTTTCCGGCGTGTCCGGCAGCATCGAGCCGCCGGCCTCGAGCCGGTGGATCACGTCGGCGTAGCGGTGCTGGGAGGGGGGGATCAGGGGCTGGCTCGCCGCTTCGGCCAGGCTGGCGGTGGGGGACGTCATGAGGGGAGCTGGCGAGGGGAGGCGGAGGTGGCGGTGGCGACCAGGGGCGGGAACGGTTCGCGGCGCAAGGCCAGGGCGGATGTGCTGGATTCGCTCCAGCCCACCAGCAGACCCGGCCAGATGCCGCCCACCACCACCAGGGCGGCAAGCAGAACGGCGGGGAACCGTTCACTCCAGACGGTGGCGGGGTAATCGACCCGGTCGTTGTCGAGGCGACCGAAACCGACCCGGTTGAACAGACGCACCGCGTAGACGGCGGTGAAGCCGGAGGCGATCAGACAGAGGATCGTGGGCACCGGGAAGGGGGTCCAGCTGGCCTCGAACATCAGGAACTCCGGCACGAAGCCCGCCAGGCCGGGGATGCCGGCGCTGGCCATCAGGGCCAGCAGGAACAGGCCCAGGGTGAAGGGCAGGCCCCGGTAGGGGTTGAGCAGGCCGGCCAGATCGGGGATCAGGGTGGAGCCCGTCTTGCTCTCGATCAGGCCCACCAGATGGAACAGCAGGGCCGAGATCAGGCCGTGGGCCAGCAGCTGGGCCTCCACACCCTGCAGGCTCAGGGGGGTGGCGGCGGCCAGGGCCACCACCAGCAGGCCCATGTGGCCGAGGGAGCCGTAGGCCACCAGGCGGCGGATGTCGCTCTGGGCGAGGGCATTGAGGGCGCCGTAGGCCGCGGTGAGGGCACCCACTCCGGCGATCCAGGGCGACCAGAGGATCCATTCCTCCGGCAGGAAGCCGATCGCGAACCGGAGCAGACCGTAGCCGCCGAGGATGGAGACTCCACCGCTGAGCAGCATGGCCACGGGGCTGGAGGCCTGGCTGTAGGCCAGGGGCTGCCAGCCATGCAGGGGCACCACGGGCAGCTTGAGGCCGAAGGCGAGCAGAAAGAGGGCCAGGATCCAGCGGCTGCTCTGGGGGGAGAGCTCCAAGGCGGCCAGGTCGGTGTAGGCGAAGCTGAAACCGTTGCCACTCAGCCAGCCCAGGGCCAGCACCGCCCCCAGCAGCGAAAGCCCCGACACGGCCCCGTACATGACGTACTGGATGGCGGCCTGGGCCCGGCGCGGGCCGCCCCAGATGGCCAGCAGCAGGGTGGTGGGAATCAGCACCAACTCGAAGGCCAGCAGGAACAGCAGGCCGTTGCGAGCCAGCACGGCACCCATCAGGCCCAGGTCGGTGGCGAGCAGCAGGCTGAGGAACAGCCGCGGCCGGGCCTGATCGGCAGGGGTGGCCAGCACCGTGACCAGCACGATCAGGGCGATCAGGGCGGCCAGGGGGGCGGACAGGCCATCGAGGCCCAGATCGAGGGCAAGGCCGATGCGGGGCAGCCACACCTGGTGGAGCTCGCTGGGGGCCTGGCCCAGCTGGCCGAGGCCGAGGGCGAACTGAAACACCAGGGGCACCAGGCAGACCCGCCGCAGCAGGATCTGGCGCTCGGGAAGCAGGGGCAGGAGCACGGCCCCGAAGGCCGGCAGCAGCAGCAGGAGAAGCAGGGCCATCAGCGGAGCAGGGAGGGGGGCACGATCGTGAGCAGCCAGGCGGCCATCAGCACCACACCGATCAGCAGGGTGAGGGCGTAGGTCTGGGTGCGGCCGGAGGTGGTGAAGCTGAGCCGGCGGGCGCTCTGCAGGGCCGCCTCACCGGTGGCACCGGTGAACCCGTCGACCAGCTGGCGGTCGGACCAGGCGCTCAGGCGGGCCAGACCCACCACCAGAGCCACCACGGTGCGGTGATAGAAGCTCTCGGTGTTCATGTCGTGGGCCAGCCAGTGCTGCAGGCCGCCGAGGGCGGAGGGCAGCTGGGCCAGGGGATGGGGCCGCAGGTAGAACACCGCCGACAGGCCGCCGCCCACCAGGGTGGACAGCAGCAGCGGCACTGCCGCCGGTCCCCAGCCCAGCAGGGGGCTGGCGGCGAAGACCCCATAGCGGGCCAGCAGGATCGGCAGGTGCAGCACCACACCCATCAGCAGCAGGGTGGGCACCACCATCAGCCACAGCACCTCCGCCGAGCGGATCGTGAAGATGCTGGGGCGCCCGCCCCAGATCAGTCCGAAGACCCGCACCAGCCCTGCGGCGATCAGGGCATTGGTGACGAGCACGAAGCCCCCGAGCAGGGCGGGCTGGGAGCTGGCGGTGCAGAGCTCGAGCAGCTCGCGGATGGCGGCGAAGCCGCCGAAGGGGGGCAGGGCCATCAGGCCGCCGGCACCGGTGAGGAAGGCCAGTCCCACCAGGGGGCGACGGCTCCAGAGGCCGCCGAGCTGGGTGAGGTCCTGGGTGACGTTGCTGACGATCACCGTGCCCACGGCCATCAGCACCAGGGCCATCGGCAGGGGGTAGACCAGCAGCAGGTGGGCGGCCACCGTGGAGCCGCCCAGGCCCACGGCCATGAACAGCAGGCCCATCCAGCTGCTGACCAGGAAGGACAGGGCCCGTTTGATGTCGATCTGGGCCAGGGCGATCAGGGCGCCCACCAGGGCGGTGGTGCCGCCCACCACCACCAGCACGGTGTTCACCAAAGGGCTGAGGGCCAGCAGGGGCTGGAGTTTGAGCAGCACCCAGGCGCCACCGGCCACCACCACCGAGTTGCGCAGGATCGTGGAGGGCAGGGGGCCCTCCATGGCCTCATCCAGCCAGAGGTGGAGCGGAATCTGGGCGCATTTGCCCATGGGGCCGGCCACCAGGGCGAGCAGGATCAGCTCCACCCCCAGGGGCAGGCTGCCCGGGGCGCGGCCCGCCGCCCAGGCCGCCAGGGATTCGAAGTTCCAGGTGCCGGTGACCGGCAGGATCGCCACCAGACCGGCGAGCAGGATCAGGTCGCCGATGCGCTTGGTGAGGAAGGCATCCCGCGCCCCCTTCACCACCAGGGACTGGTTGTACCAGGTGCCGACGATCAGGTAGGTGCCGAGGGTGAGAAGTTCGAGGATCACATAGCTGAAGAACAGCGAATCCGTGAGCAGAAGGGCACACAGACCGGCCTCGAAGAAGCTGAGGGAGCCGAAGAAACGGGGCCAGCCCCAGTCCATCTCCAGGTAACCGATCGCGAAGATCTGAGCCAGCACATGCAGCCCGGTGACGAACAGGGTGGCGATCAGGGCCGGCTGGGTGATCGAACCGTCGAAACCGATCGTCAACCCGGCCGTATCCAGCCAGGTCCAGCCGAAGTGAATCGGCAGCAGATCCGCATGGGCATTGGCACCCAGCAGGGCCAGCAGGCTGTGGGCGAAGGCCACGCTGACCATGGTCAGGTTGAGGTAGCCGCAGGGCCGTGGCCCCGTCTTCCAGATGAAGCCGGGCGACCAGGCCAGGGACGCCAGGGCAGCCAGCAGCGGGTAGAGGGGAACCAGCCAGGCCGTCTGGGCGAAAAACAGGGTCATGGCGGGAGAACAATCGGGGCCGGACATGGCCCGCGTGGTGGCGAACACTAAGATCTCCGGTGGCTTGCAGAGGGCTTTCCAGGAAGGAAAGTCCTATGGGAAGTGCAAGCTGTGGTTATCAGTCACCGGATCCGTCCAGCCCCCACAGCGGCCGGTCGGGTCCGCCGCGCCCCTCGGGGACTGTGGAGATCAGACGTGGGCCGTGAATCGACGGCGCCAGAGCCGCCAGACCTTCTCCAGCTCCAGGTAAACAAAGAACACCAGACTGAAGCCGATGCAGATCGACAGATCAGGGAGCGACAGCGGCACGGTACCGAAGAATCGGGACAGAACAGGTATGTAAAGCAGCGACAACTGCAACAGGGTGGTGAACGCCACCGCCCCCAGCAACCAGGGGTTGGTGAAGGGTGAGACCTGAATCAGGGGTCGATCGCTGCGGGCCGCCAGGGCATGGCCCATCTGGGCCAGGCACAGGGTGGTGAAGACCATCGTCTTCCAGGGACCGCCCGTATTGGCGATGAAGACCATCATCGTGATGGTGATGGCCGCGAACACCACACCGATGCGCAGGATGTAACTGCCCACGCCCCGGGCGAAGATCGATTCCCCGGGCTCCGCCGGCGGTCGCTGCATCAGCCCAGCCTCTCCCGGCTCCAGGGCCAGGGCCAGGGCGGGCACACCGTCGGTGACCAGATTCATCCACAGAATCTGCAGAGGCGTCATCGGCACGCCCACCAGACCCAGCAGGGGAGCCGAGGCGATGGTGATCAGCTCGCCCACGTTGCTGCCGAGGATGTACTTGATGAAGCGGCGGATATTGGCGTAGACCAGCCGGCCCTGCTCCACCGCATTGACGATGGTGGCGAAGTTGTCGTCGAGCAGCACCATGTCGGAGGCCTCCTTGCTGACCTCTGTGCCGGTGATGCCCATGGCCACGCCGATGTGGGCCTGTTTCAGAGCCGGGGCGTCATTCACACCGTCACCGGTCATGGCCACCACCTGGCCCAGACCCTGGAACGCCTTGACGATGCGCAGCTTCTGCTCGGGCGGCACCCGGGCGTAGACACTGCAGCGGCTCACCATGGCGGCCAGGGCCGCGTCATCGGCCGCCTCCAGCTGCTTGCCAAGCACCACCTCGGCGCCGGCGTCCACCAGCCCGATCGAGGCGCCGATGGCGGCGGCGGTGAGGGGGTGGTCGCCGGTGATCATCACCGGCCGGATGCCGGCCTCGCGGCAGCGGCTCACGGCCAGGGCCACCTCGGGCCGGGCGGGATCCAGCTGGGCCATCAGGCCGAGCAGCACCTGGTGCTCCAGCTCGTGCTCGGGGCTGGGGTGGTGGGGGGCGCAGGCGAAGGCCAGCACCCGCAGGCCCGAAGCCGCCAGCCCCTGGGCCTGGCCCAGCCACCACTGGCGCTGGGGCTCGCTGAGGGCGGCGAGCCCGGAACCATCCAGCCAGCGGTCGCAGGTGGCCAGGATCACTTCCGGAGCCCCCTTGCTGATCATCAGGGTGGCGGAGCCGGCGGAAGCCTCGCCGAGGGGGGTCTGCAGGCTGCCGTCGCGGTCCTGCACCCACACCGCCATCAGCTGGCGCTCGGAGCTGAAAGGGATCTCCGCCAGGCGGCGGTAGCGGCTGCGCAGGGCGAAGCCATCGAGGTCCGCCTTGGCGGCCGCCACCACCAGCGCCCCCTCCGTCGGGTCGCCCAGGATCTCCCAGCGGCCGTCGGGTTCCTGCTTGAGTTCGGCATCGCTGCAGAGCACCCCCGCCTGCAGCAAAAGGTCGCGGGCGCCGGGGGCCAGGCCGGCGGTGGCCCCCTCCGGAGGCACCAGCTCGGCGGCCCGGAAGGTTCCCGTGGGCTCGTAGCCGTTGCCGCTCAGGGCCAGGGAATGGGTGCCGCTGCGCAGTTCCTGCACCACCTGGCGGTTCTGGGTCAGGGTGCCGGTCTTGTCGGTGCAGATCACCGTGACCGAGCCCAGGGCCTCCACCGCCGGCAGACGGCGGATCAGGGCATTGCGCTGCACCATCCGCTGGGTGCCGATCGCCAGGGTGACGGTGATCACGGCGGGAAGGCCCTCCGGCACGATCGCCACCGCCATCGACAGCCCCACCTCGAGCAGATCCAGCAGCCGCTGGCCCAGCAGCCAGCCCAGCAGGACCACCGCGGCCACCAGGGCCAGGGCCGAACCCACCAGCACGTTGGCCAGACCATCCAGCCGCTCCTGCAGCGGCGTGGACTCGACGCCGGCGGTGTTGATCATCTGGGCGATCTTGCCCAGCTCGGTCTGCATCCCTGTGGCGGTGACCACGGCGGTGCCGCGGCCCCGCACAACCTCGGTGCCCTGAAAAATACAGTTCTGCCGCTCGAGCACCGGGGTGGCGGCCTCCAGCACCAGATTCGCCCGCTTGGTCACCGCCTCCGCCTCACCGGTGAGGGCCGCCTCCCGCAGGCCCAGCTCCGCCACCTCCAGCAGCCGGCCATCGGCCGGCACCCGATCGCCGGCCTCCAGCCGGATCAGGTCACCGGGCACCAGCTGCTCGCTGGACAACCGCTCCCAGATGCCGTCGCGGCGCACGGTCACCAGGGGCTGGGCCATATCCCGCAGGGCCTGCAGGGCCTGCTGGGCACGGCTCTCCTGCAGGTAACCCAGCAGGGCGTTGAGCCCCACGATCAGCACGATGGCGATGGCGTCCTTGGGGAAGCGCTGGGCCGCAAAGGCCACCCCGGCCGACACCGCCGCCACCGCCAGCAGCATGATCAGCATCACGTTGCTGAACTGGTCCCAGAGGATGCGCAGGTTGCTGCGGCCGGCCTTGAGCTCCAGCCGGTTGGGGCCGAGCCGGGCCAGCCGCTCGGCGCACTGGGCGGTGCTGAGACCCTCGAGGCTCCCGTCGACGGCCTGGAGACACTCCCCGGGCGCCATCGCATGCCAGGGGGTCACGACAGCGACGGAGTCCAACGCGGCGGTTCGTTTGGGTGTCAAACCTTAGGGCCGTTCCGCATGGCTGGGATCACCCCCGCCTCCGCTGCCCGGGGCCGCAGGGGGGTCAGCCGCCGCTCCAGCAGCAGCAGACCGACCACGGTGGTGACCACCACCATCAGCACCAGGGCCGAGAACAGCGGCGGCCCGATCAGTCCCCCGTTGAGGGCACCGGTGGCGAACACCAGCCCGGGCAGGCCGCGGGGCATCAGCCCCCAGACCACCAGCCAGCGGTCCACCCCGGCGGCGCGGTCGCCGCGGCCGATGCCGAGGCCGCAGGCCAGCTTGCTGAGCAGGGCCAGGGCGATCAGGGCGGCGGCCAGGCTCCACGCCCCTGGCCGCAGCAGGCTGGCGGCGTCGATGCGCAACCCCACGCCGAGGAAGTACAGGGGCAGAAACACCTCCGAGAGCACGGTCAGCACCTGCTGCACCTGGCCTTGCACCGACCCCAGCCGCGCCATCAGCACCCCGCCCCAGAGAGCACCGAGCAGGCTGGTGAGGCCGCAGGCTTCCCCCACCCAGGCGGAGCCGATCAGGAGCAGCAGGATCGCCAGGGCTCCGCTGGGACGCTGCGGCCGGTGGCGGATCCACCAGCCCACGGCAACCCAGCTCAGCAGGGCCAGAGCCAGACCCGACAGAGGCCCGACGCTTCCGGCTCCGCCCAGGCCCAGCCCCTGGCCGGCGCTGGCGGAGGCGAGGCTGAACAGGGCGATCGCCGGCAGGTCGTCGAGCACCGAGACCCCGACCAGCACCCGTCCGGAAGGGGTGCGCAGGGCACCACGCTGGGCGAGCACCCGCAGGGTGACGCCGGTGCCGGTGGCGCTGAGGGCGGCCAGCACCAGCAGGGTGGCGGGCAGGGAGAGGCCGAAGCCGCTGCGCAGCGGCCAGAAGGCCAGCAGCGGCGTGAGGCTGCTCAGGGCCACGGTGCGCAGGATCGCCCCGCGGCGGGATCCGAGCAGATCGCCGCGCACCTCCAGGCCCACCTGGAAGAACAGGGTGAGCACCCCCAGCTCCATCAGGCCGCTGAAGGGCGCCACGGCCCTGAACGGCAGCAGCGTGTTGCCGAGCGCGAAGCCCACCAGCAGCTCCAGCACGATCGCCGGCACCGCCCAGCGGGCCAGCCGTCCGGCCGAGAGCCGGGCGATCAGGACCCCGATGAGCAGGATCAGCAGGGTGCCGAGCAGGGAAGGAATGGGGAAAGGACCCGGCGGACGACAGCTCAGCGATGCATTGTGGCCGCCCCATGGGCAGCTTCAGGTTCGATCTCCCCCTCTGCGTGGGCCGTTCGACCACAGCCGGATGTGACGGCCTGCGGCGCAGGCTGATCGGCACCCCCCTGCCCACCAGCGCTCACCAGGAGGAGCCGTACACCAACGCCGAGGCCCTGCCGATCCCGGTCCTGATCGTGGGGTGGATGCTGATCGTGGCCACCAACTACCGGCAGGCAATCAAGGCCTACCCCCTGGGGAGCGGCTCCTACCGGGTGGCCCAGCAGAATCCAGCCCGATCATGGGCCTGGTGGCGGGCGCCTCCCTCTCGATCGACATCGTCACCGCTTCTGCATGGTCGTGCTGCCGGTGCTCGTGACGCGAAACCGCTGGGAGAACCTGCTGCACAATCAGTCGACGATCCTGCTGCGGCGGGCGCAGCGGGAGATGGGCACCCAGAAGGTGACGACCGTGGGCTTCTCCCTCTGAAGACTGGCTGAATCCGGCCCCCCGGAGCAGCGGCGGAGGGAGCGAGCTGCTAAAGCCCT
The DNA here is from genome assembly GCF_019038415.1 of Synechococcus sp. CCY 9618. Classification (GTDB taxonomy): domain Bacteria; phylum Cyanobacteriota; class Cyanobacteriia; order PCC-6307; family Cyanobiaceae; genus Cyanobium. The sequence goes on from NZ_JAFKRG010000049.1 coordinate 23,719, forward strand.
GGCAACCGGTCGCTTCCATGCACGCCTTCCTCACCGTCGCCAGCACCGGGCCGGGCCTGATCACGCTGGCGGTGTTCGCCGGGGCGATCGTCCTGTTCGTCACCGGCCGGCTGCCTCCTGAAGTGACAGGCCTGCTGGCGGCCGCCCTGCTCGTGACCTTCGGGGTGCTGAAGCCCGAGGAGGCGGTGAAGGGCTTCGGCAGCCCGGCCCTGATCACCCTGATCGGCCTGTTCGCCGTGGCCTCAGGCCTGTTCCGCAGCGGTGGCCTCGACCGGCTGCGGGCCCTGATCGGCTCCGACGCAGTGCGCAGCCCGAAGCGGATGATCGCCCTGATGGTGGGCGTGGTGGCGCCGATCTCGGGCTTCATTCCCAACACTCCGATTGTGGCCACCCTGCTGCCGGTGCTGGAGGGCTGGTGCCAGCGGCGGGGCATCTCCCCCTCCCGGGTGCTGCTGCCCCTGTCTTTCGCCACGATCCTGGGCGGCACCATTTCCCTGCTCGGCACCTCCACCAACCTGCTGGCCAGCGACGTGAGCCGGCAACTGGGGTATGGGTCGCTGGAGCTGTTCAGTTTCACGGCGATCGGCATCCCCGTGTGGCTGATCGGCGGCACCTACATCCTTCTGTTCTCCGACCGCCAGCTGCCGGATCGGGGCTCGGGCGACGAGGACCTGCTGATGAGCCTGGCCCGGGAGGGCTACATCACCGATGTGCTGATCCCGCCGGGGTCGGAACTGATCGGCAACTCTCTGCACGACAGCCGCCTGCAGCGGCGCTTCGACGTCGACGTGCTGGAGCTGCACCGGGGACCGGAGAGCTTCAGCGCCCCCCTGGCCGACCTGCAGCTCCAGGCCGGCGACCGGCTGTTGCTGCGCTGCAACCGGGACAACCTGCTGCGGCTGCAGCAGGAGCACACCGTCACCCTGGCCCCGGTGGGCGACCAGGAGGACGACCTGCGCGAGCTCAGCGGCGCCAGCGAGTCGCCCCAGCGGGTGGTGGAGGTGCTGCTGCCCAGCGGCTCCACCCTGGCCGGCGCCAGCGTCCGCGACCTGCGCTTCCGACAGCGCTACAACGCCACCCTGCTGGCGGTGCGGCGGGGCAACCAGGTGCTGAGGGAACTGCTGGGGCGGGTGGTGCTGCAGGCCGGCGACGTGCTGCTGCTCCAGGCCCCCCTCGATGCCATCCGGGGGATGCAGGCCAACAACGACCTGGTGCTTCTGGATGAGCTGGAGAAGGACCTGCCCACCACCGACCGCAAGCTCACCGGCATGGCCATCGCGGGGCTGATGATCCTGCTGCCGATGCTGCGGGTGTTGCCGCTGATGGCGGCGGTGCTGCTGGCGATGGTGGCGATGGTGGCCACCGGCTGCCTGCGGCCGGGGGAACTGCAGCGCTCGATCCGCTGGGACGTGATCCTGCTGCTGGGCTCCCTCTCCTGTTTCAGCGTGGCGATGCAGAAGACGGGCCTGGCGGCAGCCCTGGCCGACGACCTGCTGCAGGCCCTGAAGGGATGGCCGACCTATGCAGTGTTGCTGGTGGTGTTCGTGCTGGGGCAGGCCTTCACCGAAGCGCTCAGCAACGGCACCACGGTGGTGCTGCTGCTGCCGATCGCCACGGAACTGGCCGAGGGCCTGGGCATGCCGCCGATGGCGTTCATCTTCGCCATCACCTTCGCCGCCAGCCAGAGCTTCCTCACCCCGATCGGCTACCAGACCAACCTGATGGTGTTCGGCCCGGGGCGCTACCGCTTCCTCGACATGGCCCGCTACGGAGCGCCCCTGTCGATCAGCCTGGCCCTGACGGTGCCCTGGCTGATCTGCCGCCACTTCGGCCTCTAGGTCCGGCGAGCCCCATCAGGCAGGGGGCTCGATCTCCTCCTGCTCCAGTTGCCGCTGCTCGAAGCGGGCGATCACTTTCGGCACCACCAGAACGATCACAACCAGCACCAGGGCGCCGATCCCGAACTCGATGACGCCGCTGACCATGCGCTCAAAGGGGATCCAGCGCCCCCCCAGCCAGGCCAGGCTCACCATGGTGGCGGCCCAGAGCACGGCTCCGAGCGTGTTGAACAGCAGGAAGCGGGGGTAGGGCATGCGCACCGCTCCGGCCAGGGGACCGGCCAGCACCCGCAGCACCGCCACGAACCGACCCAGCAGCACCGACTTGCCGGCGTGACGCAGGAACCGTTCCCGCAGGGTCTCCATCTGCTCCGGGCTGCGGCCCAGCAGGCGACCGCCCCGCAGCAGCAGCCCCCAGCCGGCCCGGCGGCCCACCCAGTAGCCGAGGTTGTCGCCCAGGATCGCGCCGCCGGCCGCCGCCCCCATCACCCCCAGGAACTGGAGCTGGCCGCTGCCGGCGGCGTAGCCCCCCAGCAGGGTGACGGTCTCGCCGGGCAGGGGCACACCGGCGTTCTCCAGGAGCATGGCGCCGAACACAACCCAGTAGCCCCAGTCCTGGATCAGGCTCTGCAACGAGGCGGTGCTGAGGGTCCCGTCAAACAGGGCCAGGGGCCACGCCATCGGAGGGTTGAATGGAGCCAGACCCTATCTCCCCCATGGCCGTTCGCGAGGTCCTCAGCATCGGAGATCCCCGCCTGCGGCAGAGAAGCGCCGAGGTGGAGGATGTTGGACGTGCTGATCTGCAGGCCCTGATCACGGACCTGCGCGACACCATGGCGGCCTGCGACGGCGCCGGTCTGGCCGCCCCCCAGATCGGCGTACCCCTGCGGGTGGTGATCTTCGGCATCAGCCACAACCCCCGCTACCCGGAGGCGCCGCCCATCCCCGAAACGGTGCTGATCAACCCGGTGCTGACGCCCATGGGGGAGGAGAGGGATGACAGCACCTGGGAGGGTTGCCTGAGCGTGCCCGGCTGGCGGGCCCGGGTGCCCCGCTGGCGCCGCCTGCGCTACCAGGCCCTCGATCCCGGGGGCCAGCGGTTCGAGCGGGAGGTGGAGGGCTTCCATGCCCGGGTGGTGCAGCACGAATGCGACCACCTCGACGGCGTGCTCTTCCCCGACCGGATGCCCCGGGGGCTGCCCCGTGGCTGAACGTTCCGGGGTCTCCCCCCGCTGGTGGGTCAAGGGCGACCTGGATGGCTTCCTGGGCCTGGGGCTCGACAACCTGATCCAGATCCTGCTGATCGTGGCCCTCTGCCGGGGGGTTCTGGGCTATCCGGATGAGCTGATCTTCGCCACGATCCTGCCGGCCACCGGCGTGAGCCTGGTGGTAGGCAACATCGCCTACGCCATCCAGGCCCACCGGCTGGGGATGCGCGAGGGCCGGGACGACCGCACCGCCCTGCCCTACGGCATCAACACGGTCAGCCTGTTCGCCTACGTGTTCCTGGTGATGCTGCCGGTGAAGCTGGCGGCCACCGGCCAGGGCATGGATCCCCAGGCGGCCTCCCTGCTCTCCTGGCGCGCCGGCCTGCTGGCGTGTCTGGGGTCGGGCCTGATCGAGGCGGGGGGCGCCTTTCTGGTGGCTCCGCTGCGGCGCTGGCTGCCCCGGGCGGCCCTGCTCTCCACCCTGGCCGGCATCGCCCTGGGCTACATCGGCCTGGGCTTCCTGCTGCGCACCTATGCGGTGCCGGTGGTGGGGCTAGCTGTGCTGGCGGTGATCCTGCTGGCCTACTTCGGCCAGGCGCGGCTGCCCCTGCCCGGCGGCGTGCTGGCGGTGCTGGTGGGCATCGCCCTGGCGGCGGCCACCGGCCTGCTGAAGCTGGATGGCCCCACCTGGCAGAGCAACCTGGCCCAGGTGGGGCTGCACCTGCCGGTGCCCCGGCTCGGCGCCCTCTGGGCGGGGCGCAATGAGCTGCTGCCCTGGCTGGGGGTGACGGTGCCGATGGGGCTGTTCAACCTGCTGGGCTCGCTGCAGAACCTGGAGAGCGCCGAAGCAGCCGGCGATGCCTACCCGGTGAAGAGCTCCCTGCTGATCAACGGCATCGGCACGGTGGCCGCCGCTGTGCTGGGCTCCTGTTTTCCCACCACCATCTACATCGGCCACCCGGGCTGGAAGGGCATGGGCGCCCGCATCGGCTACTCCTGGCTGAACGGCCTGGTGATGGGCCTGGGCTGCCTGCTGGGCCTGTTCGGGGTGGTGGGCCAGCTGGTGCCGATCGAGGCGGGGATGGCGATCGTGCTTTACATCGCCCTGGTGATGGCGGCCCAGGCGTTCCAGGCCACGCCTCCGGCCCATGCCCCGGCGGTGGCCCTGGGGCTGCTGCCGGGCCTGGCGGGCTGGGGATCCCTGCTGCTGAAGGCGGGGCTGCGGGCCGGGGGCAGCGGCACCCCTGCCAACCCCTTCGGCCCCCAGCTGCTCCTGCCCCTGCAGCAGGCGGACGTGTGGGCCGCCGGCGCCTTCGCCCTCGAGCAGGGCCAGATCCTGGCGGCGATGCTTTTGGCGGCGATGCTGGTGTACGTGATCGAGCAGCGCTTCCGGGCCGCCGCCCTCTGCGCCCTGGTGGCGGCGCTCGCCTCCTGGCTGGGGCTGATCCATGCCTGGAGCTTCACCCTGGCCGACACGGTGCTGGCCCCGGGCTGGGGCAGCGGCACCCCTTGGGCCCTGGGCTACCTGGCGATGGCGGTGGTGTTCCTGCTGGGCCGCCCCTCGCGCTGAAGCCGGCTGCGGCTGGGAACATGGCGGGGTCGTTGCTTGCCACCGGAGCCGCCATGGCCAGGGACCAGGGTCAGGTGAATCAGGGCCGGCGCCGCCACCGCGAACGCCACTACAGCCACCGGGTGGGCTGGCTGCGGGCAGTCGTGCTGGGGGCAAACGACGGCACCATCTCAGTGGCCTCACTGGTGGTGGGCATCGCCGCGTCGGGCGCACCGCGCAGCACCATTCTGTTGTCGGGCATCGCCGCCACCGTGGCCGGGGCGATGTCGATGGCGGCGGGGGAGTACGTCTCGGTGCAGTCCCAGGCCGACACGGAGCGGGCCGACCTGGCCAAGGAACGGCGCGAACTGCAGACGGATCCGGTCGGCGAGCTGGCAGAACTCACCGAGATCTACCGGCAGCGGGGGCTGGATCCGGTCCTGGCGCGCCAGGTGGCCGAGCAGCTCACCCTTCGCGACGCCCTCGGCGCCCACGCCCGCGAGGAACTGGGCCTCAGCGAGACCCTGCGGGCCCGCCCGATCCAGGCCGCCCTGGCCTCCGCCGCCAGCTTCGCGGTGGGCTCGGTGGTGCCGATCACCACGATCCTGTTCAGCCCGCCGGAGCGCATCACCCTGGTCACCACCCTCAGCGCCCTGGCGGCCCTGATGCTGCTCGGCGGCCTGGCGGCCGGGGCCGGCGGCGCCTCGATCGGGCAGGGGGCGCTGCGGATGCTGTTCTGGGGCGCCCTGGCCATGGCCCTCACCGCCGCGGTGGGCCACCTGTTCGGGGTGGCGGCCGTCTGAGCCAGGCCCGGCCGTCCGGAGAGGAGACTGGCCGGGGGCTGCAGCCGGCACCGCCTCCCGTGATGGACCCCTCCCGATGAGCAGCACCGCCCCCGCCCGCCTGTGCCTGCGCCGTCCGGACGACTGGCACGTGCACCTGCGCGACGGGGCCCTGCTGCAGGCGGTCGCGCCGGCTACGGCACGGACGTTCGCACGGGCGATCGTGATGCCCAACCTCAGCCCGCCGATCACCACGGTGGCGGCGGCCGAGGCCTACGGGGCGAGGATCCGGGCCGCCCTGCCCGATGGCAGCCGCTTCACACCGCTGCTCACCGCCTACATCACCGACACGATCGCGCCGGGGGAGATTGCCCGGGGCCACCGCGAAGGGGTGTTCACCGCCTGCAAGCTCTACCCGGCCCACGCCACCACCAACGCCGCCGCCGGCGTGAGCGACCTGGGGCGCATCGGGGCGGTGCTGGAGACCATGGAGCGGATCGGCATGCCCCTGCTGATCCACGGCGAGGTGACCGACGCCGAGGTGGACATCTTCGATCGGGAAGCGGTGTTCATCGAACGCCAGCTGGCGCCGCTGCTGGCGCGGCACCCGGGGCTGAAGGTGGTGCTGGAGCACATCACCACGGCCGATGCCGTGGCGTTTGTGAGGGCAGGGGGCCCCAACCTGGCGGCCACCATCACCCCCCACCACCTGCACATCAACCGCAACGCCATGTTCCGCGGCGGCCTGCGGCCGGATTTCTATTGCCTGCCCGTCGCCAAGCGCGAACGGCACCGGCTGGCCCTGCGCCAGGCGGCCACATCAGGGGAGCCCTGCTTCTTCCTGGGCACCGACTCGGCCCCCCACCCCCGCTCGGCCAAGGAGGCCGCCTGCGGCTGCGCCGGCATCTACAACGCCCCCTTCGCCCTCGAAAGCTATGCGGAGGTGTTCGAGCAGGAGGGAGCGCTGGAGCACCTGGAGGCCTTCGCCTCGGAGCACGGCCCGCACTTCTACGGCCTGCCCCTGAACGAAGACAGCATCACCCTGGTGCGGGACTCGCACACGGTGCCGCCCCGGCTGCACGGCAACGCCGCCGGTGGGGAAGCCACCGATCTGGTGCCGTTTCATGCGGGGCAGGTATTGCAGTGGCGGGTGGGGGAGGAGGGGTGAAGGCGCCTGGCCTTCCGAGAAGTGTTGTCCAGAGCACCAGCAGCACTGACGATTGATGTCGTCGTCCCTGGAGGGATCGGCCACTCGGGCAGCACGGAAAGGCCCCGGGAATAGACGGGGCATGCAGCATGGAATAACTGCGCGGGTCGTCCCATCCCGCGGGGACTTACGCCATGCATCGCGGAAACGGTGATGCACGCAGCGTCAGAGGCTGCGAAGTGTCAAAGTGATGGCGCCAGAGGGCTCCTGGCGATCACCAGGCAGGAGAATAGCTACATGGGCGGCGCCGGCAACCTCAGCTGGCGTGCATCACGGAACCACCCATTTAGTAGTTAGCCGCATCTTTCACTCATTGGCAAACTAGAATGAAGAGATCTATTCCTGTCATAGCCTTGCTAATTGCTTCCCTTGCAGGATGCGACAAGGCGGACACCAAAACCGATAACATCACCCTACATTACTTAAATGCCAAGATCTATCCCGGCTCGGCCATTGTCTGCGAACTACGGCGAGTGTCCAACCGGGATTTCATTGGCTGCTACGGCAAAACAATGAGCGGTCGATCCAATATTCATCTATGGGAATATCAGAATGGAAAGTATCTTGCCATCAATGGAACAGCAAGGCGCGCTGCAGAGATTCACTTTGGCGGCCATAATAATTTGGCGATTCCGCCACTTCCGCTACCTAAAGAGATTGATATTGGCAGAGTATTAGATGAGTTTCAGTGACATTGCGGCTAACATCAAGATTCAGAAGCCGGGATCGAATGGTATCGTCTATACCAAACTCATGGCCCGCTTCTGATCTTGGGCGTTAGACGGGTAGTGACCATAACTGCCATAATGATCAGGACAGCCAAGGACTGATGGCACGAATCTTTATATCTCATTCGTCCGTAGACAAGGCATTTGTCAGGCGTCTTTTTGAAGACCTTCGGACATTGGGTCATTCTCCATGGCTTGATGAGTGGCAGATCAAAGTCGGAGACTGCATCATCAGCTCAATCCAGGAAGGCTTAAGCTCATCCGACTACATCATAGTTGTGCTAAGTCCGGCTGCTGTCGCATCTGGCTGGGTAGAACGCGAATGGAAGGATGCTTACTGGACCGAAGTATCAGCAGGACGCACAATCGTATTGCCAGTCTTGTTGGCTGATTGCGAGGTTCCTTCTCTTATTCGAACCAAAAGATATGCAGACTTTAGGACCAAGTACGAGCTTGGCCTCGCAACGTTATGCCAGGCTATTTTGCCTCCCCAGCTGGCAGAAGCTCAACAAGATCTTGAGTTAGAGGGATCAGCCTCGTCTTCGGTCACTAAGTTAATCTCACAAATACATGATGGAACTCAGCCATTAAGTAAATCAATTGCCGATGCGTTTGAGATTGCTAATCGGCTAAGAGATAAGCCTCTAATGGAGTTTTGTAGTAACGAGCTTGCTGGCTGGAAGAGACCCGAAGCAACATCAGACCCGCCGTCGTACCGCTCGTTTATCACCTACTTATCATTTGGCTATGTGGATCCTCAGTTGCTCAGTTTTTCATCTTCCGCTGATGCGCTATTTGGTTATATGGATGCTCATCCAAAAGAGTTTATTCAAAGGCGAACTCACTATAGCAGGCCTGTTGTGGAGTTGGAATCACAAGCTGAAGAACGGCCAGAAAATCCGAGGGCTTATGCACACTGGACACTGCCGTATAGCCAGGTTAACCCAGATGCTGATGAACCAGATCGACAAGTACATTGCTATGCACGTGCCACATGCTTTTCAGATATGCTTCAGAGAATTAAAAGTGAGCTAACGGGCCATCTGATTCGGCTGCTACCTGCGTTGTAGAGGCCTTCCGTCTAACAACAAAATTCAGAAGACGGGAGCAGGAAGTGCATTATTACTGGACAGAGCTCTACCCGCTTCTGATCTGGGGCGTTAGGCGGTCGTTTGAACAGCCATGGGTGACTGCCGATTACGACCAGAAGCTGCTGACCGGAAGAACGTCCTCGCGAATAATGTTTCTTCATGAACAGGTGGCTAACGAGCACGTGAACCACTGATACAATCTGTGTGCTGCTATCCAAAATCTATGCAGCATCATGGCGTTGAAGCTGCTGATCAGTTGCGGGCACTTTGGGTTACAGAAACTGCAGCCGACTTCGGCGTAGAGATCGGAATCGCCCATTGAGGAGTTAGCCGGGCTCTTTAAGGCACCGAATGAGGCAAAGACAAAGCAGGGAGCGACGATGGACGTGTGGCAAGTGATACGCAATACTGTGCTATCGGAATTCTCCGAGATCACGGATGTGGCTCAAATTACCCGCATCATCTTACGCTTGGTGCTTGCTGCGGCCCTTGGTGGCCTACTGGGGTACGAACGGGAGATCAAGGGCAGGGCAGCAGGATTGCGAACGCACATGCTGGTTTCTCTCGGGGCGGCGCTCTTCGTTCTCATTCCTCAACAAGTTGGAGCGTCGATTGCAGATTTGACTCGTGTGGTGCAGGGCTTGGCCGCTGGGGTGGGATTCCTTGGAGCCGGATCCATCATTATGGGAAGGCAGCAAGAAGATACAAAAGGTATGACCACGGCGGCGAGCATATGGCTAACAGCTGCAATCGGCGTAGCCTCAGGCATGGGACGGGAAGCGACGGCCATCCTGAGTACTGTCTTAGCCCTGGTGATCTTGTCCTTAATTCCCAAATTCGAACGGTTGCTTGAAAGCCGTGGAAGAAGGAGAAATTCCAAGTCGGGCTGAACAACCATGATACAGACTTGGCCATATCCGAAGAACGTAAGCCCCGTGTGGGGTTGCCAAGGTTATTTGCCACTGCGGCGCTTTGCCATTCTTGAGCGTTAGGTCGCATGGACAGTTCCGCGATCTCCAGCCACATAACCAGCAAATTTGCTGGCATTCAGCCAATTCCCGCCTGGGGAGAGGTCTCGTTCTTCTACAATCCAGGCGGCAAACTTCCTCGAGGCGTCTACTTCGCTACGCTCAAGGACAAGGACGGCAGCAATGACCGTGCGTCCGATCTCCAGCGCCCGGGGGTGTTCCGATTGAACATCGGCATCAGCAAGCCTACGTATCGCTCTCTATTCGGAGAGCAGCCAGCTAGACCGCCAGCCGGCGGTGTCGTCGATACGGGGCATGATTTCACTGCGCTGGACCAGCTTCTGCCACATCCTGTGTACGGCTGGATGTCGTGGGTTTGCGTGCTCAATCCGAGTGCTGTCACCTTCAAGACCATTGAGCCGCTTCTGGCTGAGGCCTACGATCTCGCAGTCGCCAAGTTTGCCAAACGGGCTGCGTGCGGATGAGGCCTACTCCCCGTAGAGCCGCCATGGGACCATGAATACGCGAATCCAGAAGTGGGGAAACAGCCTTGGGCTGCAGATCCCGCGCGCTTGCCGAAGAAGTCGGCATTGGCCCTGGCTCGGAGGTCCATCTGAGTGTTCTTGAGGATCTCCTGGCGGACATCACTCCTGAACATCTTCATTCAGCAGTCGATGCTGGAGAGGCCGTTGGCATAGAGAGCTTCTGATGCCAGCCAGCGATGCTCCGGATCAAGGCAACTTGGTGTGGCTTGATTTCATCCTTCAGGCAGGCCTGGCCCTTCTGTGCCCAGTGATATCACCGATCAAAGGCTATCCCTTCGAGGTCCGCCTTCCCGATGGTCTGGACGTTGGTGGCGTTGTGCTTTCTGATCAGCTCAAGAGCCTGGACTGGCGAGCAAGAAAGGCCCGGCTGATCGATCCTGCGCCTGCGGCGGTTGTCCAGCAGGTGACGGACAAACTCATCCCGTTACTGGATCCAGCCCGTTAAGACCACTCCCTGACGTCAGGACTGGACGCCTGGCCACATCCCAGGCCACCCCCCCAAACCCCATGGATGATGGGGGCGCCAGCGGATCCAGGAGCCTCCCGTGGTCGCCGACCCCCCACGCCAGCGGAGCACCGGCCTCCGGGGCGCCGCGCTGCTCAACGATCCCCTGCTGAACAAGGGCACCGCCTTCAGCCGGGCGGAGCGCCAGGCCCTGGGGCTGGAGGCCCTGCTGCCCTGGCAGGTGGAAACGATCGAGGCCCAGGTGGAGCGCTGCTGGCAGGCCTTCGGGGCCATGGGCAGCGATCTGGAGCGCTACGCCTACCTGCAGACCCTGCGGGAGCGGAACGTCACCCTCTTCCACCGCGTCCTTGCAGGCCACATCGAGGCCGTGATGCCGGTCGTCTACACCCCCACGGTGGGGCTGGCGATCCAGAGCTTCAGCCACACCTACCGCAGCCCCAGCCAGGGGATCTACCTGGCTGCCCCCCAGCAACACCAGCTCGAGGAGCTGCTCGCCCAGGCCTGCGCTGCCAGCGGCGGCGGGCCGCCCCAGCTGCTGCTGGTCACCGACGCCCAGGGCATCCTCGGCATCGGTGACCAGGGGGTGGGCGGCATCCAGATCTGCCAGGGCAAGCTGGCCGTCTACACCCTCTGCGCCGGCCTCGATCCGGCCCGGGGCCTGCCGGTGATGCTCGATGTGGGCACCGACCGGAGCGAACTCCTGGCCGACCCCTGCTACCCCGGCCTGCGCCAGCCGCGGCTGCAGGGGGAGGCCTACACCGCCTTCCTCGATCGCTTCATCGATGCCGTGGAGCGGGTCTGCCCCGGCGCCCTGGTGCACTGGGAGGACTTCGGCGCCGCCCATGCCCGCCCCGTGCTGGAGGCCTACCGCCAGCGGGTGCCCAGCTTCAACGACGACATCCAGGGCACCAGCGGCGTGGCCGCCGCCGCGATCCTGGCCGGCCTGCGGGGCCTGGGCCAGCGGCTGGTCGACCAGCGGATCGTGATCTTCGGGGCCGGCAGCGCCGGCTGCGGCATCGCCGAACGGCTCTGGCGCCTGCTGCAGCGCCAGGGGCTCAGCGCCGCCGCGGCCGCCGATCGCCTCTGGCTGATCGACCGAGACGGGCTGCTCCACAGCGGCAGCCCTGGCATGGGCGAGGGCGCCCGCCCCTTCGCAAAATCGGCTGAGGTGTTGCGCGAGCACTTCGGCACACCAACGGCCCCCAGCGGCGCAGGCTTCGGCCTCCAGGCGGTGATCGAAGCCGTGCAGCCCGGGGTGCTGATCGGCACCTCCACCGCCGCCGGGGCCTTCGACCAGGCGGTGGTGGAGGCCCTCTGCCGGGGCTGCGAGCGGCCGATCGTGCTGCCCCTCTCCAACCCCACCCGCCTGGCGGAGATCACCCCCGCCAACCTGCTGCTTTGGAGCCACGGCCGAGCCCTGGTGGCCACCGGCAGTCCCTTCGGCCCGGTGGCCAGCGCCGACCCCGAAGGCCGGCCCCGCGAACGGGTGATCGGCCAGTGCAACAACTGCTTCGTGTTCCCCGGCCTGGGCTACGGCGCCGTGGCGGTGGGGGCCACCGAGGTGAGCGAGGCCATGATCGATGCCAGCATCGAGGCCCTGGCGCGGGTGATCCCGGCCGCCGCCGACCCCGACGCCCCGCTGATGCCGCCCCTGGCCGCCGTTCAGGAGGTGTCGCGCGCCGTGGCCGAGGCGGTGGCGCTGGCGGCGGTGGCCGAGGGGCTGGCCCGGCTGGCCGCCACACCCGAGCAGGCCCTGGAGCGGCTGGAGGCCTGCCGCTGGAGCCCCGAGTACCCGGCACTGCAGGCCGCCACCCCAGCTTCAGCCGACTGACCCCATGGGCCGTCATCAGCCAACGCCAGTCCTGCGCTCCCAGCCGATCGCGGCCCGTCTGGGCTGGCTGGTGGCCGGCGCGGCCTTCCTGTACATCCTCTTTTCTCTGGTCGTCTACGCCGTTCCGTCTCTGGGCGAGTGGCAGGGGCTGGCCTTTGCTCCGATCAGGCCCCTTGGCATGCTCCAGCCCCCCTTCGCGGACCTGGCCATGCTCACCCACAGCGCCGGCTGCGAAGCCAGCCTGGGCGATCTCTACGACGGGCGGGTGAACTGCGATCCCTACGGCCGTCTGTTCACCTATCCGGCGATGGCCCTCTGGATGTTCCAGGTCCTCGGCCTCTCGGCCGCCAGCCTGGGGTGGGTGGGCGTGGCGCTCGGAACGGCAGTGGCCCTGATCACCGGAGCCTTCTTCTTCGCGCTGATTCCCTCTCCCGCCGTGGCAGGGCCTCTGCTCGCTCTGGCCTATCTGTCGCTGCCCTTCCAGCTGACCCTCGAACGGGCCAACAACGACCTGGTCGTCTACCTCCTCCTCGCCCTGCTCGCCCTGGCCCTGGCGGGCGGGCAGCGGCGCTCGGCAGCCGCTGCGGCCGCTCTGGGCTTTCTGGCGGTGGCCACAAAGGTGCTGCCCCTCTTCGGTATCGCCGCCACCCACCTGGTGCATCCGGGCGGTGGACCGATGGGGCTGTTGCGCCCGGGCAGAACGCTATGGGCCCTGCTGGGCGCCCTCGCCGGCCTGGGGCTGGTGCTCCCCTGGATCGGCCCGATCCTTCGCAATTCCCCCGGCCCCCCCGGCAACCTTCTCAGCCATGGTCTGATGGCTCACCAGGTCTGCTACGACCTGATGACCAGCCTGAACCTGAGCGGCACCCAGTCCCGGCTGCTGGCCTACGGCTGCCTGGGAACGAAGCTCCTCCTCCTGCTGACGGGCATCGTCGCGGCCGCCCGGCTGGGCCTGCCGCGAAGCCTGCGGGCCTTCATCGCCTCGGTGGCCAGCCCGGACCATTCACGGCTGATCGCCGTCACTGTCTGCCTGTTCACGGGCACCTGGGTGGGCACCTACCTGTTCACCCGCTCCTACGACTACACATTCATCTTCCTGCTGCCTGTCCTCGGGCTCACCGGTGCCCTGCTCTCCAGCGAACCCAGGGGCCCGAGCCGGCGCGGCTGGATCGCCCTGGTGCTGGCGCCGATGCTGGCCATCTGGTTCCTCCCTTACCTGGCCATCAGTTTCAACCTGCCCCTGGACGTCCCTCTGGAACTGGTCAGGAATGTCCTGCTGACCCCGCTGCTCGCCGGCGCCCTGCTGGTCAGCCTCAGCGGTTGCCGACCCTTCCGGCGGATCAGCGTCTGACCCTCCGCGATCGCCATCAGGAGCCACCGGCATCAATAAGAGCTGTGTCACCGGCTCGCGCCGGCGCCGGCCCTCGGCCTAGCACCTTGGGCAACCACCCTCCGCGCGATGGGCTTCTTCGTCCGGCTCACCGACGCCATCGCCGCCCGTCAGTCTCTGCTGGTCACCGGTCTCGACCCCAACCCGGAGATGCTGCAGGTCTGGGCGCACCGCCGCGGCATGGGGGGGCGGTCGTTCCTTTCCCAGGCGCGCCACTGGATCAAGGCGGTGGTGGAGGCCACCGCCGACCATGTCTGCGCCTACAAGCCCAGCCTGGGCTTCTACCAGGCCCTGGGTCCGGTCGGACTCGACCTGCTGCGGGAAGTGCGGGAGCTGGTGCCCCTGGAGATTCCCCTGATCATCGACGCCAAGCACGGGGACCTGAACAGTTCCTCGGCCCTGGCCCACTACCTGTTCCGCGAACTCGGCGCCGACGGCGTCACCCTCTCGCCCCTGGCCGGCCAGGACATCGCCGCCCCCTTCCTGCTCTATCCGGAGAAGGCGGTGGTGATCACCTGCCACAGCTCCAATGCGGCCGCCAGGGTGCTCCAGCACCACCCCGACGAGAACGACCCCCTCTACCTCAGGATTGTGCGCGAGTGCCAGCTGTGGGCCACCCCCGACCAGCTGCTGCTGGAGGTGGGCACCAGCGACCCGGCGATCCTGGCCCGGGTGCGCCAGGAGGCCCCCGAACGCTTCCTGATCCTGCGCAGCCTCTGGGGCGAGGAGGACCGGCTCGATGCCCTGCTGGAGGCCGGCCTGAGCCCGGCAGCCGACGGCCTGCTGATGCCCCTGCCCCAGAACCTGCTGGTGGAGGACGACATCGCCACCCGCGCGGCCGCGCTGAAGCAGCGCATCAGCGAGCGGCGCGACCGCTGGCTGGAGCTGCGCGCCCGCGACCACAGCGATGTCTGCAGTCTCTGGCTGCCCCAGCGCCGGCTCGACAGTTCGGCTCCTTCCGGCAGCGATCCGGCCGGCGATGGGGTGTCGGATCCGATGGACGAGCTGATCCTCGACCTGTTCGACATCGGCTGCCTGCTGTTCGGCGATTACGTGCAGGCCTCCGGGGCCGTCTTCAACTACTACGTGGATCTGCGCCAGATCATCTCCGATCCCAACCTGTTCCACCGGGTGCTGCATGCCTACGCCGGCCAGCTGGGGGAGCTGGTCTTTGATCGCATCGCCGGCATCCCCTACGGTTCCCTGCCCACCGCCACCGGGCTGTCGCTGCAGCTGCACAAGCCGCTGCTCTATCCCCGCAAGGAGGTGAAGGCCCACGGGGCACGGCGCCTGATCGAAGGCGACTTCGAGGAAGGCGACCGGGTGGTGGTGGTCGACGACATCCTGATCACAGGCGGCAGCGTGCTGGAGGGCATCGCCAAGCTGGAGAGCTCGGGCCTGGAGGTGGAGGACGTGGTGGTCTTCATCGACCACGGCGGCAAGGCCGACAGCAGCGCCTGCCAACGGCTCGCCCGCGGCGGCTACCGCTGCCACGCCGTGCTCGACATCGAGCGGATCACGGCGGTGCTGCACGCTGCGGGCCGACTCAGCGACGCCCAGGCCGCCACCCTCGGCCATGTGCCGCTGCAGCGGGAAGCCGGCGTCCGGGACCTGCTGGCCAGCTCGTAGAGTGGCATGGCGCCCCTGCAGTACCCGGGTGCCCCCTTCCGCCATGCCCCAGGTCCAGGGTCAGCCCCCCACGATCGGCGAGCTTGAGGCGAAATATTCTCTGTACTGCAAGGCGATGCGGCTCCTGCTCAAGGAAGGCCGAACCATGGAGGAGATCCAGCGCACGGTCTGCTGGAGCCGGCTGGAGCAATTGCACATCTGCCTGCCCAGCCGGTATAAGTCGCCGGACTACCTCTACGCCGTGCTGAAGCGCGACCTGCGCTGATCCGCAGCACCGGTTCGAACCTGCCAGGATCAGCGCGCGCATCTGGTCGGTGGTCAGCCGGGCGATTCCTTGAAGTCGATCTCCGACCCCTTCCTGCGCCGGCCGGTGCTGACCCTGGTGCTCAGCCTGCTGGTGCTGCTGGCCGGTCTGATCAGCCTCCCCGGCCTCAAGATCGAGAACCTGCCGCCGATCGCCCCGGGACGGGTCACGGTCAGCGCCAACTACCCGGGGGCCAGCCCCGAAGTGGTCGAACAGGGGGTCACCACCCTGCTGGAGAAGCAGTTCAACGGCCTGGAGCGCCTGGATTCGATCCGCTCCACCAGTTCCGCCAACGGCAGCAGCATCTCGCTCAGCTTCGAGGGGGGCAACCCCGAGCTCAACCAGATCAACACCCAGAACGAGGCGGCGGTGGTGAGCAACCAGCTGCCGGCCCAGGTGGCCCGGTTCGGCGTCCAGGTGCGGCGCACCTCCGACGACCTGCTGATGGTGCTGAGCTTCAGTGCCAACCGGGATCGCTACGACGCCACCTTCCTGAGCGGCTGGGTGGATCAGGTGATGCGCGACCGGCTGCAGCGGGTGCCCGGCGTGGGAGAGGTGCGCCTGTTCGGCGGCAGTTCCCTGGCCTTCCGGCTCTGGCTCGATCCGGTGCGTCTGGAACGGCGGAACCTCACCATCAGCGAGGTGCGTGACGCCCTCGAGGAGCAGAACGTGCTGGCCGCCCTGGGCCAGGCCGGGGTGGCACCCTCCCCTGACGATCAGCTGGTCACCCTGCCCCTGCGGATGGAGGGGCGTCTGCGCACCCCCCGGGAGTTCGAGGATCTGGTGGTCGACCGCAGCGCCAACGGCGGTGTCACCCTGCTCCGGGACGTGGGCCGGGTGAGCCTGGGCAGCGAGAACTACGAATCGATCGCCACCGACCTGAACGGCAAGACCGCCGTGGCCGTGGGCATCTTCCAGCGCGACGGCAGCAATGCCCTGGAGGTCAGCCAGGGCATCAACGACGCCCTCGACGAACTCGGGCCCCGGTTCCCACCGGGAGTCGATCTGCAGGTGATCGTCGACGAGGCCGCCACGATCCGCACCAGCATCGACCGCACGACGGCCAGCCTGCGGGATGCGGTGCTGCTGGTGTTTCTGGTGCTCCTGCTGGGGCTGGGCAACAGCCGGCTGGCCCTGATCAGCGCCGCGGCGGTGCCGGTGGCCCTGATCGGTTCCCTCACCGTGCTGCGGCTCAGCGGCGACTCGATCAACACCCTGACCCTCTTCGGCATGGTGCTGGCCAGTGGTCTGGTGGTGGATGACGCCATCGTGGTGAGTGAGGACATCGGCCGACGCCTCGAAAACGGCCGTCCTCCCCTCCAGGCCGCCCGTGAAGCCATGGCGGAACTGGGGGGAGCCGTGATCGCCACCTCCCTGGTGCTGGTGGTGGTGTTCCTGCCGGTCCTCACCCTCCAGGGCAGCCTGGGCCGCCTCTATGCGCCGATCGCCCTGACCATCGGCGGCACCATCATCTTCTCCACCTTCAACGCCCTCACCTTCACGCCGGTGGCCGCCAGCCGGCTGCTGCACGGGGAGCGCCGGGAGCCGGCCTGGCTGCTGCGCTGGATCGATCCCCCCCGCCGGGCCCTCGAGAGACTGGAAGGTCCCTACGACCGGCTGCTCACCCGCGTGCTCGCCTGGCGCCGTCGGGTGGTGGTGGTGCTGCTGATCGGCCTGCTGCTCACCGGCCTGGCCTTCCAGCAGCGCCCCAAGGCCTTCATCCCCCAGGAGGACGGCGGCCAGCTGCGGGGGGTGGTGCTGCTCAAGGACGGCATCGCCCTGCCCCGCACCCAGCAGGTGATGGAGGAGGTGCGGGCGGTGGTGGCCGAGGAACCCCTGATGCGCTTCGGCAACTTCTACGCCGGTCGCTCCTTCGGCGACAGCTCCCCCAACAAGGGGATCTTCTTCCTGCGGCTGAAGCCCATCGAGCAGCGCAGCGGTCCCGACCAGAGCGCCGCCGCGGTGGCCGAACGGCTCAACCGCAGCTTCCGTCAGCGGATCAACGACGCCACCGTGATCGTCAGCGAATCCCCCACGGTGCGGGGCTTCAGCAGCGAAAGCGGCCTGGAGCTCGACCTGCTCGACACCAGCGGCGGCCGCCTCAGCCTGGGGGAATTCCAGCAGGAAGCCGACGACTTCATCTCCGCCGCCCGCGACACCGGCGCCTTCGATCAGGTGGGCACCCGCTTCAGCGCCGACGCGCCCCTGCTGCGCCTGATCCCGGACCGGCTGCGCATGGCCTCCCTCGGCGTCGACCTCGACGAGCTGGTGAGCGTGCTGGGCGCCAGCTTCGGCAGCGACTACGTCAACGACAGCTTCGAAGGGGACCAGGTGCGCAAGGTGATCGTGCAGCTGGATGGCGGCTCCCGCCGGGATGCCGCCGATGTGCTGGCCCTGCAGGTTCGCGACCGGAACGACCAGCTGATTCCCCTCGCCCAGCTGGTGCAGCTGGAGGAGGCGACAGGACCCACCACCATCAATCACACCCGTCTGGTGCGATCGATCAGCATCCGGGCCCAGCCCGCAGCGGGTATCAGCAGCGGCCAGGCCATCGCCCTGCTGGAGCAGCTGCAGCGCGACCGGGAGACCACCGCCACGGAACTCGAATGGGCCGGCCTGGCCCGGGAGGAGGCCCGGGCGGGCGGCGGCAACCTGCGGGTGTTCGCCCTGGCCGTGGTGGTGATGTTCCTGGTGCTCGCCGGCCTCTACGAGAACTTCGCCGATCCCTTCATCATCCTGATGACCGTGCCCATGGGTGTGCTCGGCGGCGTGCTCGGGCTGGCGCTCCGGGGTCTGCCCCTGGATGTCTACGGCCAGATGGGCCTGCTGGTGCTGGTGAGCCTGGCGGCCAAGAACGCGATCCTGATCGTCGAATTCGCCAACCAGCGCCTCGACGAAGGCATTCCCCTCGACGAGGCCGTACACGGCGCGGCCGTCGCCCGTCTGCGGCCCATCCTGCTCACGGCCTTCTCCTCCCTGGCGGGCTTCGTGCCCCTGGTCTTCGCCAGTGGGGCCGGGGCCGCCAGCCGCACCAGCATCGGCACGGTGGTGTTCTTCGGCCTGCTGGTGGCCACGGGCCTCACCGTGTTCCTGGTTCCCTCTCTCTACCGGATCGTCAAGGGATGGGAGCTGAGCCTGGGGGCCGGCCGGCATCAGGGCCAGGAGGCCTGACGCGGCGGATCCGACGCAGACCCGGTCCATGGGTTCCGGCAGCGGCCGTTTCCCCTGGAAAATGGACCAGGCACCTCTTGCAGGACGCCGATCGTGACCACTTCCCGCCGCTGGCCCGACCGCTGGAGCGCCGGCCAGGCCCTGGCCCTTCGGCTGCTGGACTGGCAGGGAAGGGGTGCGGACGCCACCCTGGTGGCCCTGCCCCGGGGAGGAGTGCCCGTGGCGGCGGCCATCGCCGAACGGCTGCATCTGCCGCTGGTCACCTGGGCCGTGCGCAAGCTCGCCCATCCCTGGGCGCCGGAGGTGGCCATCGGTGCCGTCGCCCCGGGCGGCGTGGTGCTGTGGGCCCACGACCGGCTCGACTCCCAGCACAGGGCCGATCCCAGCCTGCGGGAGGAGCTGGCGCGGGAACAGCGGCTGGAACTGGAGCGCCGCCGGCGGCGTTTCGGCGATCCGTCCCCCGAAACCCTGAAGGGGCGCCATCTGATCGTGGTCGATGACGGCATCGCCACCGGCATGACCACCCGGGCCGCCCTCCGCTCCCTGAGTCTGACGGCGCCGGCCTCCCTCACCCTGGCGGTGCCGGTGGCCGAACACAGCCTGCTGCCCGCGCTCGCACGGTTGGTGGAGCGGCTCGAGGTGCTGCGGGCCGTGCTGCAGCTGCGCTCGGTCGGTGAGTGGTATGAACGATTCGACCAGATCAGCGACGAGGCGGTGCTGCGGCTGCTGGACGAGGCGCGCCGCCGGGCCGTCCTGCCCGGCACCGGGGATCGGGGCTAGGAGTTTGTTGCCGATAGAGCAGCAGCCCTTCTGACGCGGCGCATGCCGCTGCTCAGCTTGTCTTCTGCTGGTTGTGCCATTGGATGGTGGCCGATTAAGCCCCGGCTGACGCCGCCAGGGCTGACCCTTCATCCCGTGGCTGCCCACTGCGCCTGCTGCTGTGATCGCCTGAACCGGAACAACTTGAGCAGGTTGTGGGTGGCCGCGATCAGGTGCCACTCGCCGTCGACCTTCTCAAGGCCCCGCAACAGAAAGCGCCGCAGGCCTCGGCCTTCCTTGATCTGGCCGTTCACCGGCTCCACGATCGCCTTGCGCTGGGCGTAGATCGCTGATCCTGTCTTGCTTCTGAGCTTGCGGGCCATCCGAGCTTTCCCATCGGCGTCCTTGGGCATCGGACCGCGTTTCGGTGGTAGCGGCTGGCCATGCGGCAGGCGGCCGGTGGCGATGTAGGCATCGATGCCCTGATCGGTGCAGGCCTTGGCGTTGTCCTCGCTCCAGTAGCCCGCATCCAGCGTCATCACCTCAGGCAGTGCACCGGCTGTGGCTGCGATGCGCTGCAGCATGGGTTCGAGGTGCTCGACATCCGGCGGTTGGTTGCTCACGCCCACCGCCACGATCACCTGATGGTCGCTGTCGACTGCCAGCTGGCAGTTGTAGCCCTGCAGGTACGACCCGCCTGACTGCATCAGGTGGCTGTCGGCATCCGTGAAATTGCGCTGGGTCTTCCTGGTTGGCGTGCCATCGGCCTTCCTGGCCAGGCCCCGCCTGGGCATCGCATCACAGGCCAGGGGCTCCAGATCCGGTGGTTCCAGGCCTGCATCCTCGGCAGCCTCGATTGCCTTCTCCCGCGCGGCCTTGGCCTTGGCCGCTGCCGTCTCGACCTTTCTGGTCAGCTCAGCCTGCTCTGCCGCCGCTGCATCCGACTCGCGGGCGGCACTCGCTTTCGCCCTGGCCTCCTCAGCTTCCTGTTGCCGTTGACGCGCCGTCGCTGCAGCGGTTTCGGCTTCCATCTCCTTGCGGGCCTGACGGATGCGAGCCAGACGGTCCTGGCGGCGCCGGAGTTCATCGGGCAGATCACTGCCGAGTTTGCCCTTGACGTAGCGGCGATCGTCCTGGGCATCCAGGATCTCAGCCTTGCGCATCAAGGCGTTGATCTCCTGCTCCAGTTCCTTCTCGGCCCTGAGCATCCGCTCGTGGCTCATGGCTTTGCGCTTGGAGGCGATGGCCTGCACCTTGGTGCCATCCATGGGCGACATGACCCAGGCTCACCATCCCCGCCTTCTGGCACAGCCGCAGGATCTGAACAAACAGGTCTTTCAACGCATCGAGATTCCGGCGCCGGAACTCACTGATGGGGCTGTGGTCCGGTTGCTGGTTGCCGGTCAGCACCCGAAAGGCCAGGTCCTCGTAGCAGGCCCGCTCGATCTTGCGAGAGGAGACGATGCCCACGCAGTAGGCGTAGAGCAGCAGCATCGTCATCATCCTGGGGTCAAAGCCCTTCTCGCCGCGGGGATCCTTGGCCTGAGCGGGGATCAGGATCTCGGAGAGATCCAGCTCATCCACCAGGTCCAGCAGGAAATACACCTGGTGGTCGTCGGCAAGCCACTCCCTGGGTGACGGCGGCAGCAGGGTGATCTGCTCCGGCTGCCAGCGACGGAAGGACTTGGCTTCTGCATGGCCCATTCTATCGCCCAGATCCATAGCTGCCACTGGGATCTGGGCAGATTCTGGAGCGTCTGTGGAGAGCCGAGGGCGATCTACGCGCGACAGGCTCCTAGCTCTGTGAACCACGAGGAGCAGCGGCTGACATGCCGCGGCACTGCTGGTCTCACCCTTGCGACCCGGCCCGGCCCACGGTGAGGTGGGTGCCTGCCCGGAATGCCGGAAGTCGAAGGGATCGGCAGGGCCTACCGGGAGGGGCGGTTGCTGGATGGTGTCCTCAGAATTGGGGGAACTCCAAGGTTGAAGGCGGGGTTGGTGTGTCGCACCTCAACCCGTAGCGGCCTGACAGCTCCTTGACCACTGAACTGCTGTGGAAGAACACCTAGGGCAGATAGAGTTTGCGGTTGCGTTGGTAGAATTCGAAATAATCAGTCGCAAAGAGGCCTGATATGCATCGTCTGCTGATGCACAACCCCATCGCTATAGCGACCCTGTGGATTCTGGCCTACGTGGTGATCTGCCTATTTCCCCTGTTGGTGGCTCTGCTGTACCCAGCGCCAGCGGGGCGGAGTTTCTGGGTCGAGTTTTCAGTGGCTCTGGGCTTTATCGGCTTGGCGATGATGGTGCTCCAGTTTGTGCTGACCGCTCGGGTCAACCGCATTGAGGCCTCCTTCGGCATCGATATTCTAATCCAGTTTCACCGCTTTTCCTCCCTGGCGGCCTTTGCCATGGTCGTTGTACACCCCATCATTCTATTCATCCACGAGCCCACAACTTTAGACCTGCTCAATTTTCTCCAGGCGCCGCTGCGGGCTCAGCTGGCGACCATTGCCACCCTCGCTTTTCTCGTGATGGTGGTGACGACGATCTGGCGACGCCCCCTAAACATCCCCTACGAGCCCTGGCGGTTGCTGCACACCCTTCTAGCAGTCCTCGCGGTGGGCCTGGGCTTTGGTCATGCCATGCTCGTGGGCAACTATCTGAGCCTGTTTTGGCAGGCGGTGCTGTGGTCGGGGCTGGTGCTGGTTGCCCTGTGGCTGATCGTCTACGTGCGGCTGGTCAAGCCCTGGATGATGACCAAAAGGCCCTACTTTGTGGAGGAGGTTGTTGTCCAGAGGGGGGATGTGCACACTTTGGCGCTGCGGCCCTACGGCCACGATGGTTTTACCTTTAAGCCGGGTCAGTTTGCCTGGCTCACCCTGGGAGTGAACCCAGTGCATATGCGAGAGCATCCCTTTTCGATGTCTTCCTGTGCTGACCAAAGTGATCGCATTGAGTTTGGCATTAAAGCCCTAGGCGACTTCACGCGTCGCATTAAAGATGTCAAACCAGGTACCAAGGCCTACTTGGATGGACCCTACGGCGTATTTACCACCGAGAGCTACTGGGATAGCGCTGGCTTTGTTCTGATCGCAGGGGGGATTGGGATTACCCCGATACTGAGCATGATTACAACGGCGATCACCCGCCAGGACGATCGCCCCTTCCTGCTGATCTATGCGATCAAGACATGGGGAGACGCCACCTACCGGGAGGAGCTGGAAGCCATGAAGAGTCAGCTGGATCTGACCATTGTCTACGTCCTGCGCGAGGGCCACGAGGGATGGGGAGGGGAGACAGGCTACGTCGACAAGGATCTACTCGATCGCTACATTCCTCTGCACCGAGGCAGTCGCCACTACTTTATTTGCGCGGCCCCGGTTATGATGGATGCAGTGGAGACGGCCCTCCTTGACCTGGAAGTACCTGTCACCAATGTGCACATGGAGCACTTTAACCTGGCCTAGATGTTCTCGCTCAACGCCCATGGGGGATTGAGGCACTATCGATCAGACCGTTGTCTGGGAGCAAGATAGGGCCCAAACCAACTGACATGGTTGGATCGAACAAGCTTAAGGAGACGCCATGCGCTACAGTATTATGCTGCAAATCGCGCTTAGCACCACGCTGATTCTGGTGGGAGCAGGCGCATTCTTTGCCTGGCTGCAAACCCGCCCGATCGAAGACCCCAGAGCCCCTCATCTAGGAGTTTGTTGCCGATAGAGCAGCAGCCCTTCTGGCGCGGCGCATGCCGCTGCACAGCTTGTCTTCTGCTGGTTGTGCCATTGGATGATGGCCGATTCAGTGCTGGCTGACACCGCCAGGGCCATGACCCTTCATCCCGTGGCTGCCCACTGCACCTGCTGCTGTGATCGCCTGAACCGGAACAACTTGAGCAGGTTGTGGGTGGCAGCGATCAGATGCCACTCGGCGTCGACCTTCTCAAGCCCCCGCAACAGGAAGCGCCGCAGGCCCCTGGCTTCCTTGATCTGCCCGTTCACTGGCTCCACGATCGCCTTGCGCTGGGCGTAGATCTTCGATCCCTTCTTGCTTCTGAGCTTGCGGGCCATGCGGGTCTTGGCATTGGCGTCTTTGGGGAGCGGTCCGCGTTTCGGCGGTGGAGGCTGCCCGGGCGGCAACCGGCCCGTGGCGATGTAGGCGTCAATCCCCTGATCCGCGCAGGTCTTGGCGTTGTCCTCGCTCCAATACCCCGCATCCATCGTCATCACTGTGGGCAGCTCTCCGGCGTTGGTGCCGATGCGCTGCAGCATCGGCTCCAGATGCTCCACATCCGGCGGCTGGTTGCTCACGCCCACCGCCACGATCACCTGGTGGTCGCTGTCCACCGCCACCTGGCAGTTGTAGCCCTGCAGATAGGTGCCGCCTGACTGCATCAGATGGCTGTCGGGGTCAGTGAAGTTGCGCTGGGTCTTCCTGATGGGGGTGCCATCGGTCTTCCTGGCCAGGCCACGCCTGGGCATCGCCTCAACCGCCAGAGGCTCCAGGTCCGGTGGTTCCAAACCGGCGCTCTCGGCAGCTTCGATCGCCTTCTCCCTTGCGGTTTTGGCCTTGGCCGCTGCCGTCTCGGCTTTCTTGTTCTGCTCGCTCTGCTCAGCCACTGGTGCATCCGATTCGCGGGCGGCAGCCGCTCGTGCCCTGGCCTCCTCCGCTTCCTCCTGCCGCTGCCTTGCAGCAGCCGCAGCGGTCTCCGCTTCCATCTCCTTGCGGGCCTGACGGATGCGAGCCAGACGGTCCTGGCGGCGCCGCAGTTCATCGGGCAGATCACTACCGCGATTCCCTTTGCCGTAGCGGCGATCCTCCTGGGCATCCAGGATTTCGGCCTTGCGCATCAAGCCGTTGATCTCTTTGTCCAGCTCCTTCTCCGCCCTGAGCATCCGCTCATGGCTCATGGCTTTGTGCTTGGAGGCATTGGCCTGAACCTTGGTGCCGTCCAGCGCCACATGGCCCAGGCTCACCATCCCGGCCTTCTGGCACAGCCGCAGGATCTGCACGAACAGGCCCTTGAGCGCGTCGAGGTTGCGGCGGCGGAACTCACTGATCCGGCTGTGATCGGGCTGCTGGTTGCCGGTGAGCACCCGAAAGGCCAGGTCCTCGTAACAGGCCCGCTCGATCTTGCGAGAGGAGACGATACCTACGCAGTAGGCGTAGAGCAACAGAAGGGTCAACATCCGCGGATCAAATCCCTTCTCCCCGCAGGGATCCTTGGCCTGAGGGGATCAGGATCTGCGAGAGATCGAGCTCATCCACCAGGTCCAACAGGAAATACCCCTGATGGTCTTCTGAAAGCCACTCCCGGGGGGAAGGCGGCAGCAGGGTGTTCTGCTCCGGCTGCCAGGGGCGAAAGGTCTTGCGCTTCTGCATGCCCCATTCTCTCGGTCAGATCCACTGCAGTCACTGGGATCCAGGCAGATTCAGGGACGTCTGTGGAGAGCTTGGCCGCGATCTACGCGCAACAGGCTCCTAGGGATCGGGACGCCAGGCACCGTCAATGAACCGCTCCGTCACCAGGCCCCGACCCCTGAGCAGGGCGATCAGGCCCTGATCGCCGAGCAGATGCAGCAGGCCCACCACCACCAGGGTGTCGTCAGGCCGCCGCAGGAAGCCGCGAACCGGGGACACCCAGGCAGCATTGCGCCGGGCCACCAGGCGCTGGAAGAGATCGGGTCGCAGGCGGTAGTCGCTGAGCAGCAGGGCATCGAGCCGGGGCAGATCTCCGGCGCGCCAGGCCCCCTCGAGGGCATCGAGCCGGGGCCCGAGGCCGTCCAGTTCCCTCAGGGTGAGCTCCAGCAGATCCACCTGATCCCGTCGGGGCAGGCCGTCCAGCAGGTCGAACTGCTGGGCGGGCGTCTCCAGACCCTCGATCGGCTTGTGATCGGCGGCAGCCCGCGCCTGCAGCTGGGCCTCCACGCCGCTCTCCGGGGTGTATCCGCGGCGCAGGAAGTCAGCGGAGGCCAGCAGCAACGCCACCGCCCAGGGCTCGAACCGGTCAACAGCCGCCTCCGGCAGACCCAGCCCGGCCAGCTGGGGCTGCAGGGCCCGCCAGCTCTGGGCGGGCAGTCCGCTCCGCAGGGATCGGCCCTGGGGATCGATGGCCCGCTCGAGCAGCTCACCGGCCAGGTCCGCGGGGCTGATGGCGTCCATGTCGAGCTCCATCGCCAGCCGCTCGGCGTCCCTGTAGGCCCGGCCATAGGACGGGGGAAGAGCGGCCCTGTCGCGGCGCAGCTGATGCAGGGAACCGGCGATGAACACCGTGCCTGCGCCGTCGCGCACTCGCCAGAGGGTGCCCACGTCGGCCGCCGCCGCACCGGCTGCGGCGGCCTGGGTGCAGACCAGCAGGGCCACCAGGGTCAGGGAGCGGCGCAGCACCGACGCAGGCATGGGGCTGCGGGAGCGAGGAATCTCGCTGCTGACGCTAGCGATGGTCCCTGGGGGCCATTGTTCCGGCCATGCTGGCCGCGGCTTCCGCCTGCGACCGATGGCCCTGGCCCCACTGCTGGTGATCGGCCGATGCCCTGCACAGAGGCTGGCGGGGGCGCTCGGGGAACGCCCTCGTCTAATGGGGCCTCCCGGGCTTCACGCTCTGGCTTGAAGGAATGTGAGCACCCGGGGGAGCGGGGCCCCCGGCAGCGGAAAGAAATTAAAATGAGCACAGGAGGGAGGCTCTTCGCACCCACCCCGCTCCGGTCCCGCCTAGCACCACCCGCTGAGTCAGCGAGCGGCCGCCGGAGCTCCCACCCACCCTGAGCCGACCCTCCCACGCCCTTCCAGCCAGAGGAGTCAACGCCATGGCCATCATTCCTTCGGAAACCCTCAAGGACGTCGAAGAACTCTTCGACCGCTACACCCGTACCCTGCCCTGGCCCTGGCCCGCCGGACGCAGCCATGCCACCACTGGTGCCATGGCCGACTGGAACCCCCGGGTCGACATCGTCGAAACCGATGACGCCTACGAGGTTCAGGCCGACATTCCCGGGGTCCGCAAGGAGGACCTCAAGGTGACCGTCGACCACGGCGTGCTCACCGTGCAGGGGGAACGGCAGCAGGAGAAAAAGGAGGACAGCGCCCGCATGCACCGGGTGGAGCGCTTCTACGGCCACTTCTCCCGCAGCTTCACCCTGCCCGAAGATGCCGACACCGGCGCCCTCCAGGCCACGGCCCGGGAGGGCCAGCTGACCGTGACGGTGCCCCGCAAGGGCCCGCCCCCCAGCGCCGAGCCCACCCAGGTGCCGGTGCAGTGACCGGGCTGCCCCGGATCAGCAGATCCGGGGCAGCAGCTCACCGCTGAGCGGAACCAGCACCCGCTCGCTGCCGTAGGGGGTGCGCAGCAGCACCCGGCCCCGGGGAGTCCCACCGGCCACCGCGCCGATCCAGGCGCCACCGCCGGGCTCCAGCACCGCCAGGGCCCGCTCTCGCTCGGCTTCGGGAACCACCGCCACGAAGCGGCCCTCGTTGGCCATGTGCAGGGGTTCGAAGCCCAGCAGGTCGCAGCTGCGCCGCACGGGTTCGGCCACCGGAATCCTCTCCTCCTCGATCAGCAGCTCCAGTCCCCGGGGGGCCGCCAGCTCCTGCAGGGCACTGGCCAGGCCGCCCCGGGTGAGGTCCCGCAGGCAGTGGAGCCGCACCCCCTCCGCCAGCAGCGCCTCCACCGCGGGCCACAGGGGCATGCAGTCGCTGGCCAGGGGTGGCTGAAGATCGAGGCCATGGCGGGCGGCCAGGATCGCCACCCCGTGGCGCCCCAGATCGCCGCTCACCAGCAGCTGGTCGCCGACCCCGATCGCCAGCGGATCGATGGAGTCGGCCACCTCCAGCGCCCCGATGCCGCTGGTGTTCACGAAGATCCCGTCCCCCTTGCCCCGCTCCACCACCTTGGTGTCGCCGGTGACGATCGCCATGCCGCACTGCCGCGCCGTGGCCGCCAGCGAACTGACGATGCGCCGCAGCAGGGCCAGCTCCAGTCCCTCCTCCAGGATCAGACCCAGGCTGAGCACCAGGGGCCGGGCGCCGGCCATGGCCAGGTCGTTGGCGGTGCCGGTCACCGCCAGGGTGCCGATGTCGCCCCCCTCGAATTCCAGGGGCTGCACCACGTAGCTGTCGGTGGTGAAGGCGAGCCGGCCATGGGGCAGATCGAGGCGGGCGGCGTCATGGAGCACCTGGTCGGGGTCGGCGTAGAGGCGGCGCAGTTCGGTGTCGATCAGCTGCTGCATCAGGGTGCCGCCGCCGCCGTGGGCCAGCTGGATGCGGGCCCCGGGGGCCGGGGCGGGCTCAACCACGGCGCCGGTAGCGGTGGTAGGCGGCACAGGCCCCCTCGGAGGACACCATCGGCGCCCCCAGGGGATGCTCCGGGGTGCAGCCGCTGCCGAAGGCGGGGCAGTCGAGGGGGCTGGCGCGCCCCTGCAGGATCCGGCCGCTGATGCAGACGCTCTCTGGTGCAACCGCCAGGGAAGGGGAGGCGCTGCCGGCGGCCGCGAGGCCGAAGCGGGCGGCCGCCTCCAGCCCCCGGCAGGGCGCCCGCAGCCCCAGGCCGCCGCCCGGAATCACCCCGAAGCCCCGCCAGGGCCGGTCCACCGCCTCGAACACCGAGGTCAGCAGCTCCCGGGCCACCGGGTTGCCCTCCGGACGCACCACCCGGCCGTAGGCATTGGCCACCCGGGCCTCACCCCGCTCCAGCTGCCCCACGCAGGCCACCAGACCCCGCATCAGGTCGACGGGCTCGAAGCCACTCACCACCACCGGCACCCGGTGCCGCTCCGCCAGCTGCTGCAGCTCGCCGGTGCCCATCACGGCACACACATGCCCGGCCGCCAGGAACCCCTGCACCTGGTTGCCCTCGGCGCTGAGGATCGCCTCCATGGCAGGGGGCACCCGCACGTGGGCGGGCAGCAGGGAGAGGTTGGCCACGCCGGCGGCCATCGCCTGGCGCACCAGCAGGGCCGTGGCGGGGGCGGTGGTCTCGAAGCCCACCGCCAGAAACACCACCTGCCGGCCGGGATGGCGCCGTGCCAGGGCCAGGGCCTCCAGCGGCGAGGTGAGCAGGCGCACGTCGCCGCCTGCCGCCCGCACCCCCAGCAGATCCCCCGCCGTGCCGTCGGGGTCGGAGCTGCCGGGCACCCGCAGCATGTCGCCGTAGGAACAGAGGATCACCTCCGGACGCCGGGCCAGGGCCAGGGCGGCATCGATGGTGGCAGCCTCGGTGACGCAGACCGGGCAGCCGGGGCCGTGGATGAGCCGCAGGCCCGGGGGAAGCAGCTGGTCGAGCCCCCAGCGCACGATGGCGTGGGTCTGGCCGCCGCAGACCTCCATCAGGGTCCAGGGGCGGGTGGTGAGTGCGGCCAGCTCGGCCGCCAGGTCCCTGACCTCAGCCACCTGACGCGGTCCCGCCGCCAGCGATGCGCTCACCACGGGCCGGGCGTCAGGGCGGCATCGGCCGCGGGGTAGGTCTGGACGGCCCGCATGTACTGGGCGCGCTCGTACTCACTCGGATCGGGGCAGCGCTGCTGGCTCATGCAGCCGATCAGCTCCCGGGCCGTGGCGTGCTCATGCTCCACCAGCCAATGGCTCAGCTCCTCCTCCAGGCCCGCGAGCCGGCCGGGGCCGTGGCGCAGCAGGGCCGCCACCACCTGGGTGATGGCGGCGCCGGCCATGAGCATGCGCACCACGTCGGTGCCCCGGTGAACCCCGCCGGTGGCGGCCAGATCCACTGGGTGGCGGCCGTGGAGCAGGGCGATCCAGCGCAGCGGCAGACGCAGATCGTGGGGGGTGCTGAGCAGCAGGTTGGGCCGCAGCTCCAGTTCCTCGATGTCGATGTCGGGTTGGTAGAAGCGGTTGAACAGCACCAGGCCGTCGGCGCCGGTGGCCGCCAGCCGCTTGGCCATGGCACTGAAGTTGGTGAAGAAGGGGCTGAGCTTCACCGCCAGAGGCAGCCTCACCTCGGCCCGGACTTCCGCGACGATCTCCAGCACCTGGTTCTCGATCGCCTCGCTGGAGAGGTCCGGATCGGTGGGCACCGAATAGATGTTGAGCTCCAGGGCGCTGGCCCCGGCGTCCTCGAGGCGCCGGGCCACCTTGACCCACTGGCCGGGACGGGCGCCGTTGAGGCTGGCGATCACGGGCACCGACAGGCGGGAGCGGGCCTGCTCCAGATGGCGCAGGTAGAGGTCGTGGCCCACATGGAAGATCGACGGCTCGGGGACGTAACTGAGCGCCTCGCCGTAGCTGTCGGTCCCCTGCAGGGTCATCCGGTGCAGCTCCAGCTGGTCGTGCTCGATCTGCTCCTCGAACAGGGAGTGGAGCACCACGGCGGCGGCGCCGGCCTCCTCCAGCCGCAACAGCTGGTCGATGTCCTCGCTGAGGGGGGCGGCGGCCCCCACCACCAGGGGGCTGCGCAGCTCCAGGCCCAGATAGCTGACGGAGAGGTCGGGGCGGATCATGTCGGTGACTCCGCCGGGCCGTCCGACGGGACACCGGCCAGGGCCAGGTAGGCCGCCCAGCGCCGGTCCACCTCCAGCTGGGCCTGGCGGGCCAGGGCGCGGGCCCGCTCCGGCTGGCTGTAGGAGAGCATGCGGAAGCGGTTCTCCGTTGCCATGGCCTCGGCCAGGGGGCGCCTGGGCCCTTGGCTGTCGATCTGAAGGGGGTTCTCGCCCCGCTCGCTGCGGCGCGGGTCGTAGCGATAGAGCAGCCAGCGACCCGAATCCACCGCCGCCTTCTGCTGCTCCATCCCTTTGGCCATGTCGATGCCGTGGGCGATGCAGTGGGAGTAGGCCAGGATCAGGGACGGTCCCGGATAGCTCTCCGCCTCCAGGAAGGCCCGCACCGTGTGCTCGTCGCGGGCGCCCATGGCCACGCTGGCCACATAGACGCTGCCGTAGCTCATCATCATCAGCCCCAGATCCTTCTTGGGGGCGGCCTTGCCGCCGGCGGCGAACTTCGCCACCGCCCCCCGGGGGGTGGCCTTCGACATCTGGCCGCCGGTGTTGGAGTACACCTCGGTGTCGAGCACCAGAGCGTTGACGTCCCGGCCGCTGGCCAGCACATGGTCGAGGCCGCCGAAGCCGATGTCGTAGGCCCAGCCGTCGCCCCCCACCAGCCAGACGCTCTTCTTCACCAGGGCATCGGCCAGATCCAGCAGCCGGGCCGCCTCGGTCGCCCCGGGGTCACCGGGCGTCACTGCCCGCAGCAGGCGCTTGAGCTCCTCCACCCGCTGCCGCTGGGCCACGATGCCCGCTTCGTCCTGCTGGTCGCCACCCGTGATCGCCGCCACCAGAGCGCCCGGCAGCGGGAGTCGCTCCAGCAGCTCCAGGGCCATCTGCCGCTGCTGGTCCACCGCCACCCGCATGCCGAGGCCGAATTCGGCGTTGTCCTCGAACAGGGAGTTGCTCCAGGCCGGCCCGCGGCCCGCGGCGTTGGCGCTCCAGGGGGTGGTGGGCAGGTTGCCGCCGTAGATGGATGAGCAGCCCGTGGCGTTGGCCACCAGCATCCGATCGCCGAACAGCTGGCTGGCCAGCTTCAGGTAGGGGGTTTCGCCGCAGCCGCCGCAGGCGCCGGAGAACTCGAACAGGGGCTGCTGCAGCTGCTGCTGACCGATCCTGCGCAGGTTGAGCTCGCCCCGGGCCACCTCCGGCAGCCCCAGGAAGAAGTCCCAGTGGCCGCAGGCCGCCTCCCGCAGGGGCCGCTGGGGGGCCATGTTGATCGCCTTGCGGCGCGGTTCGGTGCGGTCCCGGGCCGGGCAGACCTCCACGCACAGGGCACAGCCGGTGCAGTCCTCGACGGCCACCTGGATCGTGAAGCTGCGGCCCTCCAGGTCCGCGTCGCGGGCCGGGGCCTGGCGGAAGCCTTCCGGGGCCCCCGCCAGGGCCTCCGGGGCCACCGCCTTGGCCCGGATCACAGCGTGGGGGCAGACCATCACGCACTTGCCGCACTGCACGCACAGATCGCTCTCCCACACCGGCACCGTCTCGGCGATGTTGCGCTTCTCCCAGCGGGCCGTGCCCGTGGGCCAGGTGCCGTCGCAGGGCAGGGCACTGACCGGCAGGGCGTCACCGCGGCGCTCCAGCAGCGGCGCGATCACCTCGCGCACGAAGGCCGGCGCGGCAGCGAAGGGGTCGGCGGCGGGCGATGGCGGCGCCATGGCCTCCTCCGCCGGCAGCGCACGCCACGCCAGAGGCTGCAGGTGCTCCAGGGTGCCGTCGAGGGCGCGCAGGTTCATGGCCACCACCGCCTCCCCCTTGCGGCCATAGGTCTTGCGCAGGGAGTCCCGGATCCGCTCGATCGCCTCCTGGCGGGGCAGCACGCCGCTGAGGGCGAAGAAGCAGGCCTGCATCACCGTGTTGATGTGGGAGCCCATGCCGGCCTCCCGTGCCACCCGGTAGGCGTTGATCAGCCACACGTCCAGCCCCCGTTCCCGGATGCCGCGGCGCATGTCCGCCGGCAGCCGCCGCCAGCTCTCCTCGGGGCTGAAGGGGCTGTTGAGCAGCAGCAGGCCGCCCGACTCCAGGCCCGCCAGCAGGTCGAAACGGTCGACGAAATCCCACTGGTGGCAGGCCACCAGGGTGGGCCGCTCGATCAGGTAGGGGGCGCGGATCGGCCGGGGACCGAAGCGCAGGTGGGAGACCGTGACCGAACCGGACTTCTTGGAGTCGTAGACGAAGTAGGCCTGGGCGAACAGATCGGTGTGCTCGCCGATGATCTTGATGGTGGCCTTGTTGCCGCCCACGGTGCCGTCGGAGCCCAGGCCGTAGAACACGGCCCGCACCTCATCGGCCCCATCCACGCCGAAGCCCACCTCCACCGGCAGGGACAGATGGGTGACGTCGTCGTCGATGCCGACGGTGAAGTGGTTGCGGGGCCGCTCGGCCTGCAGGTTGTCGAGCACCGCCTTCACCATCGCCGGGGTGAACTCCTTGGAGGAGAGGCCGTAGCGGCCGCCCACCACCCGCGGCAGGGGGCGATCGCCGTGGACCGCCGACCACTCCTCGCTGAGGGCGGCCACCGCATCGAGATAGAGGGGGTCACCGCCGGCGCCGGGCTCCTTGCAGCGGTCCAGCACCGCCAGCCCCCGCACCGTGGCGGGCAGGGCCGCTGCGAACAGGGCCGCCGCGAAAGGGCGGAACAGGCGCACCTTGAGCAGGCCCACCCGCTCCCCGGCGGCCACCAGGGCCGCCACCGTCTCCTCGGCGGTCTCGCAGCCGGAGCCCATCAGCACCACCACCCGCTCGGCGTCCGCGGCTCCCACGTACTCGTAGGGCCGGTAGCGGCGGCCGGTGAGGTCCGCGAAGCGGTCCATGGCTTCCTGAAGGTGGCCGGGCAGGGCGTCGTAGAAACGGTTCACCGACTCCCGCGCCTGGAAGTACACGTCCGGGTTCTGGGCCGTGCCGCGCAGCACCGGATGGTCGGGGGAGAGGGCGCGATGGCGGTGGGCCGCCACCGCCTCCATCGGCATCAGGCCGTGGAGCACGGCATCGGAGAGGGGCTGGATCTTCTGGATCTCGTGGGAGGTGCGGAAGCCGTCGAACATGTGCAGGAACGGCAGCCGCCCGTTCAGGCTGGCCCTGCTGGCGATGGCGGCGAAGTCGCCCGCCTCCTGGACCGAGGCGGAGCAGAGGATCACACAGCCGCTGCCGCGGCAGGCCATCACGTCGCTGTGGTCGCCGAAGATCGACAGCCCCTGGGCGGCCAGGGACCGGGCCGCCACGTGCAGCACCGCCGGCGTCAGTTCCCCGGCGATCTTGTAGAGGTTGGGGACCATCAGCAGCAGCCCCTGGGAGGCCGTGAAGGTGGTGGTCAGCACGCCGGCCTGCAGGGCCCCGTGCACGGTGCCGGCGGCGCCCGCCTCGCTCTGCAGCTCCACCACCGCAGGCACGCTGCCCCAGAGGTTGGGGCGGCCTTCGCTGCTCCAGGCATCGGCCCACTCACCCATGGGCGAGGCGGGGGTGATCGGATAGATGGCGATGGCCTCGTTGAGGCGGTAGGCCACCCGCGCCACGGCCTCGTTGCCGTCCACGGTGATGGTCTCGGTGGCGGTCCTGGGCGAGATCTGTGCTGCGGTGGCGGTCATGGCAGATCGTCCTCGACGAGGCTGAGGGCCAGGCCCACGTGCACCAGCACCCGATCGCCCACCGCCGCCTCGGGCAGGCAGGCCAGGCTCACCTGCTGGCGCACGCCGCCGAAATCCACCTCGGCCATGCGCCAGAGGGAATCGCCGGGGTCATGGGGATCCTGGTCGGGATGGACCGGAGGCACGGCCGTGATCCGCAGGATGCGGCCGGGGATGGCCAGGCACATGGCACGGGCGGGCAAGGAGGACCCATCCCCCTCAGTTATAGACAGATCAGGCCCGGCAGCCCAGACGGACCATCAGTAACGGCGCCGCCGGCTGGAACGACGTCCGCCGGGACCGTTCAGCCGGCCCAGGCCGCAGGGTCAGGGAGTGACGTTCACCAGCCCTTGTAGGGCTTGTTCTTCTTGGGCTTCTTCGATGGATGGTAATAATCAGCCCCTTTCTGATCAAGGTAGGTGCGCTGATAGCGGGGAACGTAGATGTTTTCGTACCAGGAGTCGCTGACGAAATAGACAGGACGGTTACAGGCGCCATAACGGGAGCAGTGCTTGCTCCAGTTCTTGGCATGGCCGGGAGGGACGCGCAGATAGGCGGGCTGGCCGTAATAGCCACCACGGTTCTCGACGATCAGGGGCTGGGGGTAGAGCAGCTGGGGGGCGGGGTAGGCGTTGCCAAGATTCAGCAGTCCATAAAATCCTGGCTGGCCCAGTTGCAGTGACAGACCCACCTGGGCCTGGGCCGGAAGGGCCAGCAGGGGTGCCAGAAGCATCAGAAGGGAAGTTTTCATGGAGGTGAATTCCTCGAAAAGTCTCATCGGGAACGCAGGACATCTGCAGCCAAGGAACCGGTGACAGCAGTGTTGAAGAACCGGTGAACAGTGAACCTCCTTGAGCGCAGACCTCTTTGAGCGCGCATAAGAAAAAGGTAACAGGTACGCCAGGGTCGGGTCCCACCCCTGCCTCACGGCTCCGCCGCCGGCCACCGCCGCAGGGCCCACACCTGGCCCAGCGCCAGCCCTCCGTCGCTGCAGGGCACAGCGGCGGGCCACACGGGCCGCAGTCCCCTGCGTCGCAGGGCCGCCACCGACGCTTCGAGCAGCAGACGGTTCTGGAAACACCCCCCCGCCAGCACGACGGTGCGGCAGGCCCAGGGGCCGCAGTTCCGCCAGGCCAGCTCCGCCAGGGCCCCGGCCAGGGCGTGATGGAATCCGGAGGCACAGACCTCCGGCGGCACCCCCGCCGCGATGGCCGCCAGCAGCGCCTCCAGAAGCGGACGCCAGTCGAGCCAACCCAGGCAGGGGGGCTCTCCCCCCTGCCGCAGCAGCCCGCCACGGCCGTCATCGAGGGGCCCTGTGGCGAGGGAGGGGAAGGGGAAGGGGCCCTGGCCCGGCATCGGCTCTGCGGGGTCGGGCGCCCGGCTGGCGGCCCCCTGCAGCCGCAGCCCGCCTTCCCCTTCGTAGCTCAGCTCCTGTGCCAGCCCCAGCAGGGAGGCGACGGCATCGAACAGCCGCCCCGCACTCGAACTCCAGGGGCTGTTGCAGCCGCTGTCGATCGCCCGGATCAGCAGGGCACGCTCGTCCGGTGCGAATGCCGAAAGGGTGTGGCGGGCGCCGGGGTGGGCCAGGGCGTCCGGTCCGGCCGCCACCAGCAGTCCCAGGGCCGCCCTACGGGGCTCGGCCATGGCCCGCTCCCCACCGGGCATGGGCCAGGGACGCAGGGCCGCCAGCCGCCGGGCCCCATCCGGGCCGATGTGCAGCAGCTCCCCGCCCCAGAGCCCCGGCTCCCCCGCCACGCCGCAGGTCCCCTCCTGCGCCGGGGAGAAGCCCAACCCATCCCAGGTGAAGGCGAGCACCGGAGGGTCCAGGCCATGCTCGGCCAGCACCGCCAGGGCATGGGCCTGGTGGTGGGGCACCGTTCGTCGGGGCCAGGGCTGGGAGCCGGCCAGCTGATGGCTCAGGTAGCCGGGATGGGCATCGCAGGCGATCGCAGCCACCCGGTCGCCCCAACGCCGCTCGATGGCCGCCAGCCCCTCCTCCAGCCGTACCAGCTGGCGCCCCCGGGCCAGATCACCCAGGTGGGGGGCCACCCAGAGCCGGCCATCGAGGGCCAGGGCCGGGGCGCACTTGAGATCGCCGCCCAGGGCCACCACACCGGCGCCGCTGCCGCCCCGGCCCAGCGGCAGAGGGGCGTAGCCCCGGGCCCGACGCAGCAGGGCCGGCCCGCCGTCGATCAGCTGCAGCACCGAATCGTCAAGGGGCCGGGCAATGGCCCGGTCATGCACCAGGAAGGCATCGGCGATGGGGCCGCTGGCACCAGCCCCCAGCCGCGCCACCGCTTCGGCCGGATCGATGCAGAGCGGCTCGCCGCCGGGGTTGCCACTGGTGGCCACCAGGGGCCGGCCGTAGGCCCGCGCCAGCAGGTGATGCAGGGGTGATGCCGGCAGCATCGCCCCCAGGCAGGGACTGCCCGGGGCCACCCCCGCCAGGGCCTCCGTCGCCCCCCTGAGGCGCCGCAGCAGCACGATCGGGGCGGCAGGATCCTCCAGGGCCCGCCGCTCGGCGGCGTCAATACGGCAGAGGGTGGCCAGCGCCCCGGCCTCGGCCACCAGCAGGGCGAAGGGCTTGGCGGGCCTGCGCTTGCGTTGCCGCAGCCGGGCCACCGCATCGGCATCGGCCGCATCCACCAGCAGCTGGAAACCACCCACCCCCTGCAGGGCGAGGATCTGGCCGGCGGCGAGACGCTCGCAGCACGCCTGGATCAACGAGGCCGTATCCCTCCCGCCCCCGGTGTCCATGCGGCCCAACGGTCTGCCGGTCCCGTCCCACAGCGCCAGCTGCGGGCCGCAGGCCGGGCAGGCGATGGTCTCGGCGTGGAAGCGGCGGTTTAGCGGATCCTCGAACTCCTGCTCGCAGGCGCCGCACAGGGGGAAGGGGCCCAGGGTGGTGTGGCAGCGGGCGTAGGGCTCGGCCGTGGCGATGCTGAAGCGGGGACCGCAGTCACAGCAGCTGATGAAGGGGTAGCCATGCCGACGGTCGGCTGGATCAGCCAGTTCGGCCAGGCAGGCGGGACAGGGGGCCCGATCGGCCGCCAGACCCATGGCCACCAGATCGATGGTGAGTGGCGCCGCGGCGCCGCTGAGGATCCGGACACCGGCCGGCCCGGGCCACGCGGGGGCCGGCAGCCAGAGGGGCTCCAGGGGTTCGAGGCGCGCCTGGGGCGGTAGCCGCCGGGGCAGATCGTGCAGGAACCCCTCCAGGGAGCGCCGTGGCCCTTCCAGCTCCAGGCGCACCGCCCCAGCCACGTTCTCCACCTGACCCCTGAGGCCCCGTTCCCCCGCGAGTCGATGCACCAGGGGGCGAAAGCCCACCCCATGCACCACCCCCCGGCACTCCAGCCGCAACCGTGCCGGCCTGTCCCGCGAGGCAACCCTCACACGAGGGACGCCCCCCGTTCCAGGCCCAGGGCCTCCAGCAACCCGCCGATGCCGGCGCCGGTGCGGGCGGAGACCTGCACGATCCGGGCATGGGGCGCCACGCGGGCGATGTGACGGCGGGCCTGGGGGGCGTCGAAACCGCAGGCCTCGGCCAGGTCACCCTTGCTGATCACCACCACGTCGGCGGAGTGGAACAGGGCCGGGTACTTGAGGGGCTTGTCCTCCCCTTCGGTGACCGACAACAGAACGACGCGCTGGCCCTCGCCCAGATCGAACGCAGCCGGGCAGACCAGATTGCCCACGTTCTCGATCACCAGCAGCTCGAGACCGGCCAGGGGATGGCCGAGGTGGGCCAGGTCATGGAGGGCCCGGTGCACCATGGCCGCCTCCAGATGGCAGGCCTGGCCTGTGGTGATCTGCACAGCAGGCACCCCCGCGGCCCGCAGGCGACGGGCGTCATTGTCGGTGGCCAGGTCGCCCACGATCACCGCCATCGGGTGGCGAACGCCGGGGGCACGGGGCGCCAGCTCCACAGCCAGACGCTCCAGCAGGGCGGTCTTGCCGGATCCCGGAGAGGAGAGCAGGTTGATTGTCCGCACCCCTGCGGAGGCGAAGTGCTCCCGATTGGCGGCGGCCTGCGCATCGTTGTGCACCAGCAACCCCTGGCCCACATCCAGGTGCCGGTGGATGACGACGGCGGGAACGACCGGCTGGTTGCAGTTGCAGTCGAGACACATCGCTGAGTCGACCCCAGGGAGGAAGGCGGAGGAGGAAGGACGCCTCCGACCCGTCAGGCCTTTCACTGCAGGCTAGGCACGAAGCGCCGAGACCATGAAGCCCGCCCGGGCACGGTTCACCGCAGACTGCAGATCGAATCGGAAGACGAGTCTGGCTGGGGCCTCCGCGTGGAGTCTGGGGTGGTACCACCGTGAACTCCGGCCGATGACATCGAGGCCGACCCCGTGGGCTGCTGGTTCAGCGGTGCATCGGGAGACTCAGGAGAGCTTGTCCTTGATCGCATCCACGCTGTCACCGAAGGCTTCGCCGGCTTTGTCTGCCGCGTCACTCACCTTGTCCTTGAGCTTGCCGGCCGCGTCCAGCAGGGAGGCCTTGGCCTTCTGAGCCTCACCCTCGGCTTTGAGGTCGCTGTCGTCGAGCAGTTCACCGGCAGCAGACTTGAGACGGCCTTCCGCCTCGGCCTTGGAAGCGTCAAATTTGTCCTGGATGGTCATGGGAACGTCCGCGATGGGCAGAGGGTGAGAAAATGAGTTCTCTGATCTAATTCTAGTCAGTCATCGCTAGAGAACGTTGTGCTCATCCGTGCTGACCAGATACCCCTGAATCTGCTCACAGCCGAGGCTACGCAGAATCTCAGCCTGCTGCGGATGCTCGACGCCCTCGGCGATCACCTCCAGCCCCAGGGTCCGACCCATGGCGAGGATGGCGGAGACGATGCCGACATTGGAGTCTGGGGAGCGATGTTCTGGATGAAGGTGCGATCAATTCTGAGGCGATCGACAGCGAAGTCCTGAAGTCGGCTCAGGCTGGAGTATCCAGTTCCAAAGTCATCGATGGCGAATTTCACCCCCATCCCTTGAGATGCTGCAGCAGAGACTGGCAGGCATCAGGATTATTGAGCATCAAGGATTCGGTGATCTCGAGTTCCAGACATGCGGGCGGCAACCCAGTTTCCTCAAGCACCTGCTGGATCCGATCGGAAAAGCCCGGCTGTGAAAGTTGAAGGGGTGAGATGTTCACGGAGATCCGATCAAGGAAGACCTCTCCTGCCTCCAGCCGACCCCCCGGCGGCACGCCTCCATCCCAAGGCACCGACCGGTCGCCAGGTTGACCTGGGGGCTCGTAGGACAGGGACAGTTCATCACGGTCTGTGGCACTGCGCAGCAGACTTTCCAGGGTCAGCCGGCGCAGGAAACCCTCATTCATGGCAGGTGCAAAGTTCTTGACGCTGCCGCGGCCCTGGCGCTTCGCGAAACGGATGGCCAGATCGGCGTGCCTGAACGGCTCCTCCAGATCGGTGCCATCCGCCGGACAGGTGACCACTCCGACCGACGCCGAGACCTGCACCTCGCAGACATCGAGAACAATGGGAGTGGCGACCTGCCGCTGAATCCGGGCGACCTGCACCTCCAACGCCTCGGTGTCCCCGGCCGTGGCCAGTGTGAGGGGCAGGAGCAGGATGAATTCATCGCTTCCCGGCCGGGCTGCGCCGCCGCGGATCGCAGATGGGCCTGAAGCTCTGCGGCGAACTGCTGGAGACGTTGGGCGATTTCACGCAGAATCTGATCACCGACACCATGGCCGAGGGCATCATTGATGCACTTGAAATTCTCAAGATCGAAGTAGAGGAGCGCCAGTCCCGTGGCCGTTCTCCCTGGGGGATGCGTCAGGAAACAGCCGGGCGCGCAGAGCATCCAGCTCTCCCATCCCCTGTGGCTCGGGAGCTTTGAGTACCGTGCGATAAGCCTCAATGACGCCGGGCTCGTCATCGACGACAAGAATGTGGATCGGCTCGACCTCTGGCGCCGAAGACTGATGGGAAGGCGCTGGAATATGGTTTTGCATTATCTCGAGAGCGCCGGAACCAGCGGGCATGGAGATGCCGAATCAATCTGTACCATCCTATCGAATCAGGCTTAAGGAAAAGGCAGTTCCAGGTGACACGTTGTGCCCAGATCCGGTCCCTCACTTTCTGCCCAAAGCTTCCCGTCCATGGCCTGAAGAACGTTGGTACACCAGTGCAGACCGAGTCCTGAACTGGTGTCCGAAGACTTGGTGGAGAATCCTTTGGAAAACAGGCGCGGCTACAACTCCGTGGGGATGCCGATGCCGTCGTCGCGAAAGTCCATGGCCAGGGTCCGCCGCTCCCCCGTGTGCAACAAGCTGCTGCGGATTTTCATCAGCCCCTGATCCCCCGGGCGCACCGCCTCACAGGCATTGAGCACCAGGTTCTGAAGAACCTGCACCATCGCGATCCTTGGAAGGGTCAGCGTTCCAGCCGCCTCGAGGGAGGGATCCCTGACGATTTCCAGCCGCGCCAACAGGTCGGGCGGGACCAGCCGAAGCGCCTCGTTGACCAGATCAAGCACGGCGATCCGTTCGACGAGATGGGAGGTGCTGGCAAAGCGGGACTGCTCCTGCAACATCGCCTGTATCGCCCGCAGTCCCCCATCCACATTCACCGCTTTCGTCAGCATCGAACCTGTCCAGGCGGCGATCGCAGGTCCGGCCAGCTGCAGGAACCGTTCCAGATCAGCCCGGTGTGGACCGGCCTCAACGGATTGATCGTTGATCTCGCGGCGGGCCTTCTCCAGTCGATCGACCATGCTGGTGATACGGCTGGCCAGCCGACCGAACGCGTCATCACTGCATCACTGGAGGCGGGTGGTCAGATCGTCAGTGTCGGCGAAGGACTCGACGAAGGCCTCGATCTTGCCCACCGGCAGCACCACCAGCCGGTTGATCACCGCCATTATCGCCAGAACGACCAGAGAGCCCGCCAACAACAGGGAGAACAGGGCGAAGCGCAGGGAGGAGCTCGCCTGCCGGGTGATCTCCCGGGACGGCTGGAATGCCAGCTGAACCACGGGCCTGCCCAGAGGATCCGCCAGCAGTCTCGACACCTCCAGATGGTCCCCGGCCGGGGTGATCACGGTTTCAGGGGACGGGACGGCGTTCCCTGATTCCCCGGCCCGGCGATTTCGGGGCAGATTCATGCGCAGGGAAACATCGGAGCGATGGCCGATGTCGGCCACAAGCTCGCTGGACAGGAAGCGCCCCAGCACCGGGCTGCCAGCGCTCTCCAAGTTCGGAAAGGCGGGTGAGATGCCTGTCGATGGTGTTGAGCTCAAGGTCCATGTCCTTGGTGGCCTGCCTCTGCCCCTGACGTTCGAAGTCCGGCAGGATCACCCGGTACTGGATGAAGGCATCCACCACGGCATACACCCCTTACATCGAGGAGATGAGCAGGGCAAACTTATCGCCGATTTTCATCGTGATGATGCCTGGATAAAGACTGACCTGACCTTCATTTCCTGGACAGGAATCAACCGGATTCCATCGAGCGCACCAGAACAACATTCCATTGGTTCATGCTACGGAATCCTGCCAACTCCTGCAAGGCGATGGCCTGGTAGTGCCGCTCGCTTCAGTTCAGCCAAGTTCCAGTGAGGCCAGCTGCAGCTCACGCCCCCGCAGCAGCTCGCGGCTGACCGTGCCGCAGGCCGGGCAATCGCAGCAGCCGTCGGCCGCCGCAAAGGGTTGACTGCAGACGGCACAGAAACATTCGGCGGCCACGGCTTCGATCTCCAGCCGGCAGCCGGCGGCGATCGTGTCCGCCATCACCACCTCATGGGCGAAACGCAGGGCCTCGATCTCCACCCCCGCCAGGCTGCCCACCCGCAGGGTGATGGCCTCGATGCGCCGCGCCCCGTGCCGGGCGGCCTGCTCCAGGGCCAGGGCCCGCACGGCGTCCATCAGGCTCAGCTCATGCACGGCAGGGCTCCGCAGCGGATCCCGCCAGCCATCCGTTCAGCAGCCGCCGCGCCGCCGGCAGCTGGCTCCGCAGCCTGGGGGAGAACCGCTCGCCGCAGGAGAAGTCGAAGCCCGGCACCAGCAGCTCATGGGCCGGCACCCGCCGATCGAACAGCAGGGCGGCGATGGCCAGCAGCCGGGGGGGATCCACCCGGTGGCTGTCCCCCTGCCAGACCGCCGCTGGCACCACCGGCCGCAGCAAGGGCCCGGCCCCAGGCGGCGCCAGCCAGGCATCCACGATCAACAGCCGTTCGGCCGCCGCCACGGCCTCCGCCAGTTCGGGCGTGAGCTGGTGGCACACCAGGCCGCGGCCTGCCACCAGCTGCCAGCCCACGCCGTCATCCCCCCGCAGGGGGTTGCCGATGCCGATCAGCAGCGCCCCCCCACCGCTGCTGTGCCCAATCCCGGAGGCACCCAGCCCAGCGGGCCTCATCCCCGGGTGCGCTCCGCCAGCACCGCGCCGTCGGCGGCCAGCAGCTGCAGCCGCAGGGGCATCTGGCCGGCGGCGTGGGTGGAGCAGGAGAGGCAGGGGTCGAAGCAGCGGATGCCCGCCTCCACCCGGTTGAGCAGGGCCTCGGGAATCTCCGCCCCCTCCGGCACCGGATCGGGGATGTACTCCCGGGCGATCTGGTGCACGGTGCGGTTCATGGCCAGGTTGTTCTGGCCTGTGGCGATGATCAGGTTCACTCCGGTGAGCAGGCCGTCGTCGTCCACCCGGTAGTGATGGAAGAGGGTGCCCCGGGGCGCCTCGCTCACCCCCACCGCCTCGTTGCGATTGAGCGAGGCCCGCGAACGCACCCGGCCGTGCATCAGCTCCGGGTCCTGCACCAGGGCTTCAATCGCCTCCAGGCAGGCGACGATCTCCACCAGCCGCGCATGGTGGTAGGCGAAGCTCGAGGTGACCGGCCGGCCGCTGCGCTGGCGCAGCTCCGCCAGCTCCCGGTCGGCCCAGGGGGTGCCGATGCCCTCGCAGACGTTGAGCCGGGCCAGGGGCCCCACCCGGTAGATCCCTTCCGGATAGCCCAGGGGCCTGTAGTAGGGGAACTTCAGGTAGCTCCAGGGCTCCACCGCCTCAGCCAGGAAGTCGGCGTAGTCGTCCTCGCTGAGCTGGTCGGCCACGATCGCCCCTTCGGCATCGACGAAGCGGATGCGGCCATCGATGTGCTCCCAGAGGCCCTCCGGCGTCACCAGCCCCATGAACAGGCTGGGGAAATCGCCGAACACCCGCTGTTCCTTCGCCAGGGGGCCGTCGAGCAGTGTCTTGTAGAGGTCCAGCGCCAGGGTCACGGTGGCGCGGGCCTCGGGGAGCCGCTCCAGGATCCACTCCTTCGCCTCCTGGCTGAGGGGACTGCGCACGCCGCCGGGCACCGCCCAGGCCGCGTGGATCTTGCGGCCCCCCAGCAGCTCCAGGATCTGCTGGCCGAACTGGCGCAGGCGGATGCCGGCCCGGGCCAGGTCGGGATCGGCGGCCATCAGGCCGAACACATTTCGCCGGGCCGGATCGCTCTCCCAGCCCAGCAGGAAATCGGGGCTGCTGAGGTGAAAGAACGACAGGGCATGGGACTGGGTGAGCTGGGCCAGGTTGAGCAGCCGGCGCAGTTTCGCGGCGGCGGGAGGAATCGCCACCGCCAGCAGTTTGTCGCCGGTCTTGGCCGCCGCCAGCAGATGGCTCACCGGACAGATGCCGCAGATGCGGGCGGTGAGGCCGGCCATCTCGGTGAAGGGGCGGCCCTCGCAGAATTTCTCGAAGCCCCGGTACTCGACCACGTGGAAGCGGGTCTCGGTGAGGTGGCCGCCGGCATCGAGGTGCAGGGTGATCTTAGCGTGGCCCTCGATGCGGGTCACCGGGTCGATCACGACGGTGCGGGTCATGGCGGGGTCCTCATCCGAAACGCAGCAGGTCGGGGCCTTCCAGCACCGGGCGGACGCCGGCCAGCAGGGGCGTGATCGCCTCCTTGATCCGGTCGGCCGAGGGGGGACAGCCCGGCAGGTAGAGATCCACCGGGATCACCTCGTGCAGGGGCAGCACCTTGTCCAGCAGCTCCGGCACGATGCCCGGCGCGAACGGCAGCTGGCCGCTGCCATCGGCCAGCTCCAGATAGCCCCGCTCCAGCACAGCCCGGGCGCTGTCGTGGCCGGCGTCGAGCAGGTTGCGCAGGCCCGGCACGTTGGCGGTCACGGCGCAGTCGCCGAAGGAGACCACCAGGGCGGTGCGGGCGCGCAGCTGCAGGGCCAGTTCCAGATTGTCGACGTTGGCCACCGCCCCCTCCACCAGGCACACATCCACGTTCTCGGGATACACCTTGGCGTCCGAGGCCACGGGCGAGAAGACCACCTCCACCTGGGCCGCCAGATCGAAGAGGAACTCGTCGAGGTCGAGGAAGGACATGTGGCAGCCGGAGCAGCCGGCCAGCCAGACGGTGGCCAGCCGCAGCTTGCCGGCTCCGGCTCCGGCTCCGGCGGCGGGGGCCGCGGGAGAGCCGGGTGGGGTGATGGGCGAGGAAACCATGGTGGAGTCTCTCACTGGTTGCGCCAGCGGTGCTGCTCCCTGGCGCTGCGCAGCAGGGCGGGCAGGCTGGTGTCGGGGTGCTTCTCGGCGGTGGTGTCGACGTTGCGGAACAGGGCGCCGGTGGGGCACACCTCGACGCACTTGCCGCAGGAGGTGCAGGCCTCCACCTGGCCCCAGGGTTCATCGAGGCCGGCGACGATGTGGCACTGGCCGCCGCGGCTGCCGATGTCCCACACGTGGGCCCCCTCGATCTCATCGCACACCCGCACGCAGCGGGTGCAGAGGATGCAGCGGTTGTGGTCGAGGGTGAACTGGGGATGGGAGGCGTCCACCGCCCGGTGGGGGTACTGGTAGGGGAAGCGGGAGTGGTCCATGCCCACGGTCACCGCCATGTCCTGCAGCTCGCAGTGGCGGTTGGCCACGCACACCGCGCAGACGTGGTTGCCCTCGGCGAAGAACAGCTCCACCGCCATGCGCCGGAATTCGCCCAGCTCGGGGGTGTGGGTGCGAACCACCATGCCCTCGGCCGCTGCGGTGCTGCAGGCGGGCAGCAGCTTGCCGGCCCCCTCCACCTCCACCAGACAGAGCCGGCAGGCGGCCACCGGGGTGAGCCCATCGAGATGGCACAGGGTGGGCACCCCTGCCGCCGCGGCCCGGGTGGCCTCCAGCAGGCTGGCCCCCGCCGGCACCGCCACGTCCTGGCCGTTGACCGTGAGGGTGACGACGCTCATGAACAGGCGGCCTC
Source organism: Synechococcus sp. CCY 9618 (assembly GCF_019038415.1). Taxonomy (GTDB): domain Bacteria; phylum Cyanobacteriota; class Cyanobacteriia; order PCC-6307; family Cyanobiaceae; genus Cyanobium. Next base: position 68,499 of record NZ_JAFKRG010000049.1, read on the forward strand.
GTATTCATGCCGGAACCAGCGCAGGGTGCTGAGCACCGGGTTGGGGGCCGACTGGCCCAGGCCGCAGAGGCTGGTGAGCTTCACCATGCGGCAGAGGGCCTCGAGCTGCTCCAGGTCGGCCGGGGTGGCGCGGCGCTCCACGAAGCGATCGAGCAGCTGGGCCAGCTGCACGGTGCCCGCCCTGCAGGGCACGCACTTGCCGCAGCTCTCGTTGATGCTGAAGCGCATGAAGTGGCGGGCCACCTCGGGCATGGAGGTGGTGCTGCCCATCACCACCATGCCGCCGGAGCCCATCATCGATCCGAGCTCCAGCAGGCTCTCGTAGTCGACGGGGGTGTCGAGCCGCTCGGCCGGGATGCAGCCCCCCGAGGGTCCCCCCGTCTGCACCGCCTTGATCGGCGAACCGTCGGGGACGCCGCCACCGATCAGTTCCACCACCGTGCGCAGGGGGGTGCCCATCGGCACCTCCACCAGGCCGGTGTTGACCACGGCGCCGGAGAGGGCGAACACTTTGGTGCCCTTGCTGCGCTCGGTGCCCATGGCGGCGTACCAGGCGCCCCCCTCCCGCAGGATCGCCGGCACAGCGGTGAAGGTCTCGACGTTGTTGATCAGGGTGGGCGCCCCCCAGAGGCCCGACTGGGCCGGGTAGGGGGGCCGGGGCCGGGGCATGCCGCGCTGACCCTGGATGGACATCAGCAGGGCCGTCTCCTCGCCGCAGACGTAGGCACCGGCCCCCACCCGCACCTCGATGGCGAGGTTGAAACCGGTGCCGTCGATGCCGTTGCCCAGCAGGCCGGCCCGGCGGGCCTGCTTCAGGGCCAGCCGCAGCCGCTCGATCGCCAGGGGGTATTCCGCCCGCACGTAGAGGTAGCCCCGGTCGGCGCCGATGGCGTAGGCAGCGATGGCCATCCCCTCCAGCAGCCGGTGGGGGTCGCCCTCCATGACGCTGCGGTCCATGAAGGCGCCGGGATCCCCCTCGTCGCCGTTGCAGACCACGTAACGCTGGCCGGGGGGCTGAAGCGCCACCGTGTCCCACTTGAGGCCGGTGGGGTAGCCGCCACCGCCCCGACCTCGCAGGCCGCTGCGCCTCACCTGCTCCCGCACCTGTTCGGGGCTGAGCTCCCGCAGGCAGCGGCGCAGCTGGCGGTAGCTGCCGAAGGCGACGGCGTCGTCGATGGATTCCGGGTTCACCCGGCCGCAGCCCTCCAGCACCACGGCATGCTGCAAGGCAAAGAAGGGCTGCTGGAGGTCGATGCGGTGCGGCACCAGACTCGCCTCGTCATCGGAGCTTCCTCCGACGCCGGCTTCGCCGAGGGTGACCCCCACCAGGGTCCCGGCCGCCGCCGGTGGCAGCCCCCCGTAGAGGCGGGTGCCATCGGGCCCATCGCAGGCCACCAGGGGGCCGCGGCCGCAGAGCCGCAGACAGCCCACGGGCTTGATGGCCAGGGTCTCCCCGGTGGCTCCGGCCCGCTCTCCGGCGGCCTTCAGGGCCACCAGCAGGGCGGCGCTGCCGGCGGAGCGACAGCCACTGGCCTCGCAGCAGCGCACCTGACGGGATACGACGGTCTCCATCAGGCGCCCTCCACCGCCGGGGGCAGGCCCGCCCCGTCCAGCTGAGCCGCGAGGGCGGCGGGATCGCCCACCGTCAACCGTGTGGCCAGCACCCCGTCCACCACCAGCACCGGGGCCTGGCCGCAGGCCCCCAGGCAGCTGACGTGCTCCACCGCCCAGAGGCCATTGCCGGCCGGGTCATCGAGACGCACGCCGAGACGATGCTCCAGGTGGGAAGCCAGCTGCGCACCGCCCTTGACGAAACAGGCGGTGCCGAGGCACACGGCGCAACGATGGGCCGTGGGGGCCTCGAGCCGGAACAGGTGATAGAAACTGGCCACCCCGTAGACCCGGCTGAGGGGCATCTGCATCTGAAACGCCACCTGACGCAGGGCCGGCCTGGGCAGATAGCCGCTGATCTCCTGCACCTGATGCAGCACCTCGATCAGGGCATCGGGCTGGCTGCCGTGGCGCCGGATCACCTGGGTGATGCGTTTCTCGGCGATGGCGGCAGCCCTGGGTGTCATGCCGATCCACTCCTTCCTCCCCTTGCTAGCCACCCCGGTGGCCATGGTCAGCCCTCGGTGCCCACGCTTCGGTTGAAGGCGGCGGGTTGCCTATAGTCAATGGTGATAGGTGTAAACCCGAAATGAAACATCTGCTTCCGGGCTCGCTGCTGGCCCTCGTGCTGCTGTTCACGTCAGGCGCTCTTGCCTGTGAAAAGCACATCAACGGACACCAGAACGGTACCGATACCAACGTCGAAGGCTCCGCCAGATAACCACTGACGTCACCGAATCGGTGCAACGAACGGCTACAGGATTAGAGCTTATTCGTTATCCGCATTTCGTCGCGCCATCCGTTGTTTTCTCCCCCTGCTCCACACCTACGCGGTCTGATCCTGTCGGCAACGGCGCTGGTGGGGCTGTTTCTGCTGGATCTGGCCCTCAGCAGCAGCTTCCAGACGGCAACGCTGTGTCCCTACTACTGGCTTCCCGTGGTGCTGGCCGCCAGCTTCGCCACCCCCAGGCAGGTGGGCTGGCTGACCAGTCTCGCCATCTCCCTGACCGTCTTCAGGTCCCTGTCGTCTCCCGATGCAACCGGCATGGACCTGGCGCTTCGCCTGATCGGGCTGATCGGCGTGGCCTGGGTCGCGATCCACCTGGCCGGAAAACTGCGCGCCAAGGAGCGCAGCAACCGGGAGCTCCAGGAGCATTACCGGCTGCTCGCCGAGAACGCCCCCGACGTGGTGCTCAGCAGCGACAGGGAAGGGCGGATTGAGTGGGTCTCCCCATCCGTGCGCCAGTTGCTGGGCTGCGAGGCCAGTGACCTGCAGGGACAGACCATCGACAGCCTGCTGGCGGACGATGCCGAACGACTGACCCAGACCATCTGCCGGGTCAGGGAGGGGAAGAGCAGCAGTTGCGAACTGCGCTTCCGGACCGTCGACGGCAGCAGTCGCTGGATCTCCATGGCCCTGCGTCCCGTGCTCGATCGCGACGCCAGGGTCCTGGGCCTGGTGGGGAGCTGGCGCGATGTCCATCGCGAAGTGGAAGCCCGCCAGGCGGAGGAGCACACGAAACAGGCCCTGGCGGACTCGGAGGAGCGGCTGCGCCTCACCATGGAGAACGCCTCCACCGGCATCGCGCTGCTCGATGCCGAAGGCCGTTTCCTTTCGATCAACCCTGCCGGCTGCCAGCTGCTCGACCGGCAACCCGGCAGCCTGGTCGGGCTCACCTGGAGGGATTTTGCCCCGTCCGCAGACCTGGAGACGGAGCTGCCCCTGATGGAAGAACTGCTGGGCGGCCTGCGGTCCAGCTACCGGCTGCGCCGTCGCATCCTGCGTCGCGGCCAGGCGGCGATCTGGGTGGACGCGAGCGTGTCCTGCTCCCGCCATCCCGACGGCAGCCTGGCCTTCGTCATCGCCCAGTTCTTCGATGTGACCGAGATGGTCCAGGCCGAAACAGCTCTGGCCAGTTCCGAGCAGCGCTACCGGCTGCTGGCGGAGAACTCCAGCGACGTGGTGCTGCTGATCAGGGACGGCACGATCAGCTGGATCTCCCCCTCCCTGACCCCCATGCTGGGCTGGCGGCCGGACGACTGGATCGGCCATCCGCTCAGCCGTTTCATCCCCGCTGACGAGCAGCCGGTCCTGGAGCGGGACCTCCTGACCCTGGCGAAGGGACTCAGCGTGGTGACCCGCCTGCAGGCGCTCGCCCATGACCAGAGCCACCGCTGGGTGGAGCTGCATGCCAGCCCCTACCGGGACCCCAGCGGTCGCCTCGACGGCATCGTCGGATCCTTCCGCACGGTGGATCTGGAGGTGGCCGCCGAGCGGGAGCTGGCCCGCCGTGCCCGGACCGACGAACTCACGGGCCTGGTCAACCGCCACGAAGCTCTGGAGCAGATCACCGCCATCGCCGGGCGTGTCGTCCGTCAGGGGGATGCGACGGCGGTGCTGTTCTGCGATCTCGACCACTTCAAGGAGATCAACGACACCTTCGGCCATGTGCCCGGCGACGAACTGCTGCGCACCGTGGCCACCCGGATCCGGGACGGACTGCGCAGCGGCGACATGGCGGCGCGCATCGGGGGCGACGAGCTGGTGGTGGTGCTGCAGGGGGTGCGCGCTCTGAATGACGCGGTGGCCATCGCCGAAAAGCTCCGCCGGGCCGTGGCCGAACCGATCCCGACCAGCGCAGGCATCCTCTCGATCACCCTGAGCATCGGGGTGACCATGGTGAAACCGGGCGAAAACCCCGACGAGATCATCTCCAGGGCCGACCACGCCATGTACCGGGCCAAACAGACCGGGCGCAACCAGGTGGTCCCGATCGCCGCAGAAACAGGCCTCCCGGGGGGTCGGTCCGTCCCGTGGCAGCCCGTGCTCTGAGCTGGAATGCAACGGCCGGCGAAGAGCACCGATGGGGAACCCCAGGGCCGCGCTAGATCAGTGAGGACGGATACGGAAATAACCATGGACAGCCTCGACACCTTTGTGCACCCCCAGGCCTGGGCCACCGCACTGGCGATGGTGGATCTGTCGATCGCCTGGATGATCGCCACCGCAGCGCTGGCTGGGCTGATCCGCGAACGGCGCCGCCGGGCGGACGCGGCCCCAGCGACCTCCAGCCCCTCCGACGCTCGCCGCCCCCGGTTCGCCTGAGGACTGCGGCAGGCACCATGGCCATCGTCGGCATCGATCACGTGGTGCTGCGCTGCAGGGATCTGGAGCGCATGGAGCGCTTCTACACCGACGTTCTGGGCTGCACGGTGGCCCGGCGCAACATCCCTCTCGGCATGGTCCACCTGCGCGCCGGCAGCGGCCTGATCGACCTGGCGGCCGTGGATGGGGAACTGGGCCGGCGGGGTGGCGCAGCTCCGACCACGGAGGGCCACAACATGGATCATGTCTGTCTGCGGATCGAACCCTTCGACGAGGAGAAGCTGCGATCCCATCTCCTGCAGCACGGCATCGCCGCGGGGCCGCTGCACCACAACTACGGCGCGCAAGGGGATGGCCCGGCGTTCTATCTGGAGGATCCGGAGGGAAACAGCGTCGAACTCAAGGGTCCACCAGAGCAGTGAGATCCCGGGGCCCTGATGGACCCCGGAATCAGGCCTCGGTGGTCACCGCGTTCAGCGGGTGCCCGGAGTCAGCCGCGCCAGGTGGGCAGACCCCCGTGGGCGAGGGTGCCGCGGTTGCGCCAGAGGGCCGCCGGGCTGACATCGATGCCATAGCGGTGAGCGAGGGTCGCCGCCTCCTGGGGGGTGTCGGAGGCGCGGAACGCTTCGGCGAACACCGGATCGCTCTCGGCCAGATCCCTCACCAGATGGAGGGCCTCGGTGGCATTGGGATGGTGATGGGCATGGGCACGGGACACTTCACAGGTCGCCATGGAATTTCCTCCTCTCTTTGATTCACTCTAGTGGCCGACAAACACTCTTTAAGTGAGTGAAAACACCCATCGCGTCGCCTCATGGGGACTGGAAATAGGCTGATCCCTTGCCACTGCTGGCGGCCGCCCCATAGATCCTTGAGGAGGGGAAATACTCAGCTGCCAATTGCACCTGTCCTGCGACATCATCCCCCGCGGTTTCAGCAATGAACTGCAGGGTCAGATCGATGCCGGAGGAGATGCCCGCCGAGGTCCACACGTTCCCCGAGCGGACATAACGCTCCTCCACCACCTCCACATCGCCAAGGGCCCGCAGCCGATCCAGGGACGCCCAGTGGGTGGTGGCCCGCCTGCCGGCCAGCAGACCGGCGGCATGGAGGAGAAAAGCTCCGGTGCAGACCGAGAGCACCGCCCGGCAGGCGGCGGACTGACGCCGCAGGAAGTCGATGAGATCGGCATTGTTCACCTCCAGACGCGTTCCCAGGCCGCCCGGCACCAGCAGCACCTCCAGGGGGGGAACGGTGCTGAAGCTGCAGTGGGGCAGCAGCACCAATCCCTTGGCACAGGTGATCGGTTTCTCGCTCTGGCCGATCAGCAGGCACTCCCGGGGGCCGCCGGCCTGTTGGCTCCACAGGCTGGCCATTTCCCAGGGACCGATGGCGTCGAGCTCCTCCACTCCGGGGAACAGGAGGATGCCGAAGCTCCCGGCACCGGCGGAGGCACCGGGGGAAGTGGACGCGGTGCGATCGCAGTCCATCGGCTGGGCGGCCCATGGGCCCGGAAGGACTCGGAAGTCTCCCATCGGCAGGGCCGTAGCGGCGCACCAGCTGCACGTGAATCCCCCCTTCGCAATCCACCCTCCGCCTTCATCACCCGCCCAGCTGCCGCCAGGATGGGTTCAGGGCTCCGAGGCTGCGATGGCGAGAGCAGCTCCAGGCCCCGGGCGTGCCCACCTTCGTCAAAAGGGGACTGGTGCTGGTGGGCTTCGACGAGGCCGGTGGCCGGGGTCTGGAGCTGCTCGCCCTGATCGCCCCGAAGACGCCGGAGGAGGATCCCGAAGGCCTGGCCGAGCCTGATCGGGTCCGCCTCGGGACCCTGGGGAGCATCAGTGCCGCCGGCCCGGGCCTGCCCCTGTTCACCCTGCTGATGGGGCTGCTGGACGGCTTCAATTCATGTGTGATGTGGGTGCTGCTGTTCCTGCCGGTGCAATGGCGTGACCGTCGCCGCATGGCCCTCATGGCCGGCACCTTCGTACTGGTGAGCGGGGCTGTGCACGACGCGTTCATGGCCGCCTGGCTGAACGTGTTCCTGCTGCTGGGCTGGTCGACGGGGTTGCGACTGGTGCTGGCCGGCCTGGCCCTGACGGTGGGGGTGGTGAACGTGTGGGACTCCCGGCGGCAGGACAGCCGCTACGCCCTCTCGATTCCCGCCGAGGCGAAGCCGGGGCTCTACGCCCGGATGCGGGGCGTGATGCAGAGCCGCTCCCTGCGGCCGGCGCTGGCGAGCGTCGCGGCCCTGGCCGTGGTCGTGAACGCCGTCGAGCTGCTCCGCACCGCCGGGCTGCCCGCGATCCATACCGCCGTTCTGAGCCAGCAGAACCTGACGCCCGCCGCCCACTAGGCCTACCTGGGCCTCCACATCGTGGGCTACATCGCCGACGACAGCCTGATGGTGGGTGCCGCCGTCCTGGCCCTGGACAGCAACAGGCTCACAGAAACCGGGGGGCGGTGGCTGAAGCTGATCAGCGGCACCGTGATGCTGGTGCTGGGGGCAGGGTTGCTGCTGCGGCCGGGCTGGCTGCTGTGACAGGGGTTCCGGCGGCCGCGTGGAGATCGGAAATCAGCAGGTTGACGCCTCCAGTACAGAATTGGAGGATCGGTCAATAAGCAGCCAGTATTGGCAGATCCCGAGGCCCGATCGATAGCTGCCGCCATGGCCCTGCCCAACCTCTGGGGGCTCTACAACCTGCGCTCCTCCCCTTACTTTCAGGCCACCCTGCGCCAGGACGTGGCCGGCACACCGGTGTCCCTGTTCGTGGGACGCCAGGCCGAACGCCAGCGACTGCTGACCACGATCGGCAGCAGCCGCAGCTCCCGCCAGGCGGTGGCGGGCCGGCCCGGCATCGGCAAGACCACCCTGGTGCAGGTGGTCAAGGCTGATGCCCTCGAGGCCGGCTACTGGACCTCGGCGGAGGTGCTGCCGATCAGCGCCGCCGAGCAGGGCGAGGACCTGCTGGGACGACTGCTCTCGGGCACCTATGACGCCGTGCTGGCCAGCCACCCCCAGGCCTGCGGCCCCGCCATGGAGGCCGCCCAGCAGCTGGTGCGCGGCTTCCGGCTGCGGGGCGGGGGCTTCACTGTCTCGGGCTTCGGCTTCGGCGGCGGCGGTTCGCACTCGGAGGGAGTGTCCACCCCACCCAGCCCCCTGCTGCTCGACGGCCCCCGGGCCCTGCGGGATCTGCTGAACTACGCCCGCGAGGAAGGCGCCGAAGGCGTGGTGCTGCACCTCAACAACCTGGAGAACCTCAGCGAGGCCGACGCCGGCCGGGCGGCCGACCTGCTGCGCGGCATCCGCGACCAGGCCCTGCTGCTGGACGGTCTGCACCTGGTGGTGGTGGGCACCACCGATGCGGTGCGCACGGTGGTGCAGCGTCACACCCAGGTGCGCTCGGTGTTCAGCGATCCGATCGTGCTGGAACCGCTGGCGCTGGGGCAGGTGCAGCTGCTGCTGGCGCACCGCTACGACGCCCTGCGGCTCGATCCTGATCGCCCCCGCCAGACGCCGGTGGCCCACACAGTGATCGAACAGCTGTACGCCCTGTTCCGCGGCGACCTGCGCGGCCTGCTCAAGGCCCTCGAAGACGGCCTCACGGCTCTGCTGGGCCTCACCGCCGGGGGAGAGGCGGCGGTTCCGATCGGAATGGCGGATCTGCTGCTGGTGCTGCGCCAGCGCAACCGGTTGGAACTGAAGGAGCAGCTGGGCGGGGGCCTCTGGGAGCGGCTCCAGGAGTGGGCCGACGACGACCCGGCAGCGGAGCGGACCCAGGCCGGACTGGTGGCGCTCTGGGGCATCAAGCAGCCATCGGTGTCCCAGACCCTGCAGGCCCTGATCGAAGCGGGTGCCATCGAAGCCCAGCCCCGGCAGGGCCGTGAAGCCATCCGCTACCTGCTCACCGGCACGGCGCGGCTGGGGCTCGGGGTGGCGTGAAGCTCAGCGGCCCAGCGGCACGGTGAGCTGGCGGAGCAGGGTCTGGTTGAGGGCGTTTTCGCATTCAAACCAGAGGATCGGCAGCAGGCTGCCGCCCTCGGCCTTCGCCGCCACCCACTCGCAGGCCCGGCGCCGGCCGGCGCGCCAGGGCTCCAGCGTTCCCACATCCATGAGCTCCAGCAGGCGCCGGTCGTCCTGGTTGCGCCGGCTCCAGAGACAGGCAGCGATCTCCTGGGTGGTGCCGCCGCAGTCGGGCCGGAAGGGGAAGGCCCGGAAGCGTTCGATCGACTGCTGAAGGGTTTCGGGGGGTGGCGGCGCCGAGGTGACCGGGGGGGAGGCGGCGAGGGCGGGAAGGGGAAGGAGGGCAGCAGCGGCGAGGGCCCAGAGCAGGAGCCCTGAATGGGCGGATGCGGACCGGGGGTGCACGGAAACGTTCCTGGGGAGAGAAGCGGAATGGAATCCCATCATCTCCACCCTCCCACTCCGCAGGTCGGAGAACCGGGGCGGTACGAAGAGGAGCTCAGCCTGCGGCTCAGGCTGGAGTCAGGGGTTGGCGGGGAACTCTCCCCTTCAGCACCGCCGCGATCCGCTCCGCCGGCAACCCACCGCCGGGTCGTCCGCAGCGGCAGCGGCTCCGAATCTGTGGTCATTCGCAGGAGATGGCCTCCAGGCATCGGCCCCAGGCCCGATGCTGGGCACAGCCGAACGATCCGATCATGACTGCCCCCCAGATCCCCGACACCCCGGACGAACTTCTCGCCCTGCAGCGTGAGGCCGCCCGGATCCCCGAGGAGCCCATCCGCAAACCGGAAAAGAGCAGCGCCAAGGTACGGGAGGTGATCACCCTGCTGCAGCACCTGGAAACCAGTCCCGGGGAGGACCGGCAGCTCGCCCTGCTGCTGGTGCAGCGTCTGGAGGCGTACCACGACGGGGTGGTGGAGCAAATGGTGGACGACGATGGGGCGGAGCGCGGCCAGATCGCCGCCTGGGCCATCGATGCCGACCGCCTCATGCAGGCCCGCCGGCTGCTGGCCTCCGTGACCCTGGGGTGACGATCCCCACCGGTGGCCGTGGCTTCAGCCCCCTGCGTCCTGTGGTGCCAGCTCCGCAAGCTCGGGCGTAAGAACCCGTGCCGCCAACCAGCCGCTCAGCCAGGCCCCGAGAGGAGCGGTGATGAGGATGCTGAGCACGGCAACGGCCAGGATGACGTCCCCGGGTCGGGTGGACATTCCGGCGGCCTGGAGGGTCATCAGCGGCACGGCGCCGATGGCGGCCTGCACCGTGGCCTTGGGGATGTAGGCAGCCGTGACGAACAGTTTTTCCCCAGCCGTGAGCTGGCTGCCGCCCAGGCAAGCCCAGGTGGCGGCCGAACGCGCCGCCAGGCCGATCCCCAGCACGCCGAAACCGGCCAGGCCGGACTCCAGGGCCACATCGAGGTTCAACTGTGCACCGACCAGCACAAACAGCAGCAATTCGGCAAACACCCAGATCGAGGCCAGCTTCCTGGCCATCACGTGGGCGGTCTCCTCGCTGAGCTCCAGGATGGTGACGCCGATGGCAATGGCGGCGACCAATCCCGTGAAGGGAACAAGACCATTGATCTGATCCTGCAGGCGGAGAAGCAGCAGGGCCAGAGCCAGAATGAACAGGACCTGGCGGTTCGGATTCGGCTGGAAGCGCTGGAAGGCTTTCAGCACCATCCAGCCCAGGAGCGCACCAACGATCGCGCCAAGGGCCAGCCCGACCGGCAATCCCAGCACATGTCCGGTGACGGCGGACGATCTTTCGACAAGCAGGCCCAGAAGGATCCCGTTGACCACGATCACGGCGATGTCATCGAGCGAGGCGGCCGCCATCACCATCTGGGGGATGGCCTTGCGCGTGCCGCGCTGTTCCTCAATCAGCCGCAGCATCAGCGGCACGACGACAGCAGGGGAAACGGCGGCGATCACCGATCCCAGCAGACCCGCCTCCAGAGGCGAGAGACCCAGCAGAGGCTGGGCCACGATCGTGATCGTGAGTCCTTCGCAGCTGGCAGGGATCCAGGCGAGCAACAGAACCCTTCGCCCCACGCTGCGGAGTGTCTGAAGGTTCAGCCCGAATCCCACCCGCAGCAGAATGACGATCAGGGCCATCTGGCGCAGATCGCCGCTCATGGCCAGCAGTTTCGGATCGAGGGCATCCAGCCCCGATGCCCCGAGGCCGACGCCGACCAGGAGCATGCCGATCAGTCCGGGCACCCCCAGCCGGCGGAACAGTCCATCGGCGACCAGAGCCAGAAGCAGCAGTTCCGCCAGGCCTAGCCAGTGCATGCGGACATTGAACGCGTGGGGTCGATCATTCGCCCAGGACTGCTGGAGTCAGCAGTCCCATGATGCATCGGTGGTTCGTTCGTGCCGGTGGGCGGCCGCCGAGCCAGACGGTGCCCTACGCCAGATGCAGGGCCGGATGCTGCTGGTGGCGATGAACCTTGTATCCCTGCCGGCATCGGCGGCCACCGGGGCCGATGGGAATGCCATGCAGGCAGCCCTCAAGGAGATCGGCACCGACCTCAAGGAAGCCACCGACTGCGAAAAGGATCTGCTTGGCTATGACAATTTCAAGAAGGACAAATCTGATGGGGTGACCATCTGCCTCAACAACATCCCCAAGGATGAACCTGATGCCTACTGAAAAGTGCTGGCCCACGAAGTCACCCACGTGATGCAGGCCTGCACTGGCGCCTATGGCCTCAACGACAGCTTCATCAACAGGGCCTACAGGGAACTCAAGGCGATGCATGGGTCGTCCATTGAGGAGATCAACGGCTACGGCTCCTGGAACAAGCGCCAGGAGGTGGAGGCCCGCTGGATGGAGATGCAGCTCCCCGAGGACGTGATCACGATGCTGGCCGCCAACTGCAGGGAGCCCTGACGAAAGCGATTCAGAGCCGGCCCCCGGCCGTCAGAGCAGGCCGACGCTGAAGACCAGCTGGAGAAGGGCGAACCCGGTCAGGCAGGTGATGGCCAGAAGCGGAGTGGAATGAAGCACGTTCGGACTCCCACGGTTGCTTCGGTCTAACGCTGGGTATGGCCGCCAACAGCCCCCGGGGCGGCTGCGTGAGGAGAGCCACAGACACAGTCGGAGATGAATTTTTGTCATCTCCCCGGCGGGCATTGGCGAAGGCCCCACCGAACCGCCATGGGGGCAGGGGGACTTGAACCCCCACAGCCTCGCGGCCTGCGGATTTTAAGTCCGCTGCGTCTACCGGTTTCGCCATGCCCCCGTGGAGAGATCCTAGATTCACCCAAACCCGCAAGATCCCTGGTGGCCCTGCCCGGACCCCTCAGCAGCCTCACTCCCGACGCCCTGCTGGTGATCGGCGCCTACCTGGCCCTGGCCGGTGCCTACCTGGTGGTGGTCCCCCTGGCCCTCTATGCCTGGATGAACAAACGCTGGTACGTGATGGGCAAGATCGAGCGCACGGCCATCTACGGCATGGTGTTTCTGTTCTTCCCGGGCCTGATCCTGTTCGCTCCCTTCCTCAACCTGCGCATGGCGGGCCAGGGCAAGGCGTGACCCGGACCCAGGCGATCCTGCTGGGCCTGGCGGTCTTCGCCATCGGCGGAGGCGGCTACTGGGTGTTCCGCTCCACCGGCCTGGAGGGATTCTCCCCCGGCATCGCCGCTTCGGCCCTGCTGATGCTGGTGGTGCTCGGCTGGACCGCCAGCTATCTGCTGCGGGTCGTGAGCGGCAAGATGACCTACATGGAACAGCGTCGCCGCTACCGGGCAGCCTACGACGCCGTCACCGACGACGAGTTGCAGCGCAAGTTCGATGCCATGAGCCCCGAGGAGCAGCAGCGGCTTCTTTCGGAGGTGGGCCAGCTTCAGGCCGACGCCGAGATGTGAGGCTGGGGCCGACCCCATAGGCTCAGGGACACCGTCATCCTCCACGGCCCGATGAGCGTCGCCGCCACCGCCGGCCCCCGCAGCACCCCCACGCCGATTCAGCGGTGTTTCGCCGCCCTGCGGGCCCAAGCTCGCTGCGCCCTGATGCCGTTCCTGATGGCCGGTGATCCGGATCTGGCCATCACCGCCGCCAGCCTGCTGGCCCTCCAGGCCGCCGGAGCCGATCTCATCGAACTGGGCATCCCCTACAGCGACCCCCTCGCCGACGGCCCGGTGATCCAGGCCGCCGCCGGCCGGGCCCTGGCGGCCGGCACCACGCCGGGGCGGGTGCTGGAGATGCTGGCCGGCCTGCGGGGCCAGCTCACCCTGCCGGTGGTGCTGTTCACCTACAGCAATCCCCTGCTCAACCGCGGCATGGAGACCTTCTGCCGTGACGCCGCCGCCGCCGGGGCCGCCGGCCTGGTGGTGCCCGACCTGCCCCTGGAGGAAGCGGAGAAGCTGTCGAGCATCGCCGCCGGCCAGGGCCTTGATCTGGTGCTGCTGGTGGCCCCCAACACCCCGGCCGAGCGGATGGCCCGCATCCATGCCGCCAGCCGCGGCTTCACCTATCTGGTGAGCGTCACCGGGGTGACCGGTGTGCGGGCGAGCCTGGAAACGCGGGTGGGTCCGCTGGTCCAGCGGCTGCGACAGCTGGGCCCCACGCCCGTTGCCGTGGGTTTCGGCATCGCCACGGGGGACCAGGCCCGCCAGGTGCGGACCTGGGGAGCCGATGGGGCCATCGTGGGCAGCGCCCTGGTGAAGCGCATGGCCATGGCCCATGAGCGAGACGCCGATGTGGCCGCGGACGCCGGCGCCTTCGCCGCCGACCTACGCACGGCGCTCGATCGGAGGCCGTAGCCCGTCCGCTTCAACGCTTCGACCGGGCTGAACTACAGGGCCGGGGCACAGGCGCTCAGCGCCAGCAGCAGCAGCAGCAGCAGCACGGCAAGCAACGGCGCTCCGGAGCGCATGGCGGTCGGACGCGTGGAGGAGGAGGCCATGGTGGCGGGGCGACTGCTCCCATGATGGGCCGATGCACGACGACGGACTGCCGTTCTCCCCCGCCTGCCTGCGCAACCAGGACCCGATCCTGGCCGTGCTGGGCCGCTGGCTTGCCCCCGGCGCCCGGGTGCTGGAGGTGGGCTCGGGCAGCGGTCAGCACGCCATCCACATGGCCCGCCATCTGGCCGGAATCCAGTGGCAGCCGAGTGATCGAGCGGAGGCGCTGGCCGGGCTGTCGGCGCGCATCGTCCTGGAGGGAAGGGAGGGACTGGCCCCCGGGGCCGGGGTGGCGCCACCGCTTCGGCTCGACGTGACCCAGCCCCACTGGCCCGACGGCCCCTTCGATGCAGTGTTTACAGCGAACTCTTTGCACATCATGCCGGCGGCTGCGGTGCCCTTCCTGCTGGAGGGCAGCGTCCGGGTGCTGGCGAGCGGCGGCCTGCTGCTGCTCTACGGCCCCTTCCGCTACGGCCATCGCCACACGGCCGAGAGCAATGAAGCCTTCGATGCCCATCTGCGCAGCCTCGATCCGGCCATGGGGGTGCGAGACGCCGAGGCATTGGAGGTGAAAGCCGCCGGTCTCGGACTGCGGCGGGAGGCCGATGTGGCCATGCCGGCCAACAATCGCCTGCTGATCTGGCGCAAGGAGGACGGGAGATGAAAAGCTGAGGAGCGTTCAACACGGCGCCGAGAACCGCGGCGATCACCGATGCGATTCGTCCTCTGGGGCACCTACTGCGCCGACGCCCTCGAGCGCCGCACCCCATACCGGGAGGAACATCTGGCCGGGCTGAAACGCCAGAAGGAAGAAGGTGTGCTGATCACCCTGGGGCCCACCGCCAGCAGCAGTCACGTGTTCGGCATCTATGAAGCCGACGACCAGGAGACGGTGGAGACGTTGGTGAAAGGGGACATCTACTGGCGTCAGGGCATCTGGACGGCGGTGGAGATCCATCCCTGGATCCAGGCGTTCTGAACCGCGGCTGGCCTCAGCCGCGGGGCCATCCCTCGAGGGCCTGTTGCCATACCCAGGCCCCCACAGCTTCCGGTCCGCCCTCACCGAGCGCCTCCCCGTAACCGCCCATTGCGCCGATGCCGGCAGCGGCGATCGTGGCGATGGCTGCAGGGTCGTCAATGCCGTTGCGCTGCAGGGTCGCCAGCTTCAGGTTCTTGCCGCGACGGATGATGTTGCCTCCGTTGATATGACAGCCAACACAATGGGCCTCGAACAGTCGGCCCCCGCTGGCAAGGGAGGCGGGATCAGGGGAAGCTCCCTCGAGGCCGAGAGCCGGGGGCGGCAGGACCAGCGCTAGAACCAGGACCAGCGCCACGGCCAGGGAAACCAGCCAACGCCAGGCCAGCTGGACGTCGGCCCCACTGATGAGGACATCGCAGCGATCGGAACCCGCCGTCCTCAATCCTCTTCGTCGGCACTGCCGGCGGGGATCAGGCGAATCTGCTTGCGACCCAGCTTGATCTCGAACTCATCACCCGGTTTGAGATCCAGCATGGAGGTGTAGGCCTTGCCGATCAGCAGATTGCCGTTGCCCTGCACCGTGGCCACGTAGCTGAGTTTGCGGCCTCCTTTGCCTACCTTGCCAGCTGCACCGAAATCGACGCCTTTGGCTTCCAGGAGGGCTTCGTAGAAGGCGGTGAAGTTCAGGCGCTCGGCACCATCCTTCTTGGTGGAGACATATCCACAGGCGCGCACGATCTCGGACTTGCCGACATCGCCGAGCTCCTTGACCTTGGCCAGCAATTCCGATCCTGTGAGCATGGGATGTGCGCGATGGCCTGTGAGGGGAATCAACAAAAACATACACCAGCGCCATCTGCAAGCTTCCGATAGCGGTGACAATCAATGCAACCCCACGTCCCCGATGCTCCCGATCCGTCCACTCCGGCCCGGTGATTGCCAGCAGGTGATCGCTGTGTATCACGATGCGGTCATCAGCCAGGCCGTGGGCCTTTACAGCCCGGCGCAGATCGCGGCCTGGTCACAACATGCTCAGCACAATGATGGCGTCCGGTCGTCATTGCTACGTGGCCATGGGTGGGTGAGCTGCGCCTCCCACGACGCGGCGATCATCGAGGCCTTTGCCGTACTTGACCCCGAGGACCGGCTGGCCCTGCTCTATTGCCGTGGCCGCTCCAGCCGCCAGGGACGGGCCGCGTCCCTGCTGGACACCCTCGAACCCCATGCCCGCCATCGGGGTGTCCGGCGGCTGCGCACGGAGGCCAGCCAGCTCTCACGGCCCCTGCTGGAGCGGCGGGGCTGGCAGGTCGAGGCCGAGGAAACCGTGAACCTGGGCGGCGTTCCCTTCCTGCGCTGGCGGATGGGCAAGGATCTGAGCTGACCCTGGCCCACCCCCCCATGGCCGAAGCCCAGTTGCAGCAGTTCCTCGAGAAGGTGCGCCAGCTCAACGCCTTCGTGGCCCTGAGCGAAGCCGACCCAGGCCTGCGCCAGACCCTGCGGGACTGCGACGATCACCACCAGGTGGTGGCCCTGGCCCGCTCGCGGGGTTTTGAGATCGGCCGTCGCTGGGGGGAGCCGCCCCCCGCCCAGGGGCCTGGGGATGGGACCGAGGCCGGGGAGGAAAGCCACGGATCCGTGTCCTTGCTGGCCAGTCCATGCCCGTCAGGCGGGCGGGAAACCACCACGGTGCTGCTCGAGACCCCGCAGCTGCGGCTGGAGCGGATCCACTCCTGCAGCGCCCGAAGCCCGGAAGATTTCTGGTACGACCAGTCGGAAGAGGAGTGGGTGCTGCTGCTGCAGGGGAGCGCCCGGCTGCAGTTCGCCGATGAAAACGAGCCCCGCAGGCTGGTCAGCGGCGAGGCCCTGCGGATTAGCGCGGGCCGTCGGCATCGGCTGCTGGCAACGGATCCGCATCCGGGAACGATCTGGCTGGCCCTGTTCTGGCAGCACTCTCCCGCTGGTTGATCTGGCGCACCAGCCAGAACGCCCCGGCCAGACACACGACCGCCACCCCGAGACCCACCACCAGCATCGGTTTGTTCTCGGCATTCGGGGGCAGCACGATCACTTTCCGGGCCACGGCGGTGATCGCCGTGAGCAGCACCAGCTCGATCTGCACCACATGGCGGCGCAGATAGGAGGTGATGTTCTGCAGCACCTCGATGGCGATCAGCAGGTTGAGCAGGTCGCCGAGCAGCCCGGTCAGCCGGTCTCCCACCCAGCGGCGGCTGGGGTCGACCAGGACGGAGAAGACATCCTGCACCAACTCCCCCGTGGCCACCACCAGCACCAGGAGCAGCACGGCGCCCAGGACCCTGGCCACCAGGCGCTCGCCATGGTCGATCAGGCGCAGATAGGGGGCATTGCCGAAGATCCGCCGCAGTCGTGGCATCAGTTCTGGAAGGGCTGGTATTTCGGCCGGGCCGGGGTTTCACCCGGGGGATTCTCGATCACGGTGTTGCAGGTGACGGAACCATCAGGACCGGTGACGCAGTCGGTGGGTTTGATTTCGGTGGCTGGACCCACCTTGCTGCCCCTCTGAAGCATGAAGGACTCCACCTGGGCCAGGGCCGGAGGGGTGAGGCAGAGGACCGCGAGCAGAGAGGCACCAGCCTGGAGGGGCCGAAGCAGGCGATGCGGGAGAAGGGGGGAAACGTTCATGGGAGGGGTCTTCGACAAGAAGACGGAGGGACGCGTATACCCACTCTGGGGGCAGACCGGCAGGCCCGCCAGCGCCGCGGAACCTTACGTCAGCTGCCGTGATCGCCACGGATTTCCTGCAGCAGCAGGTCGAGCTGGCCCATTGAATCGATGGCCACCGCACCGGCTCCTGCAGGGCCGGAGGCCTCAGGGGGATCCTCGTTGAGCCACTGGGCCTCGATGCTGCAGAGGCGCTCGGCCAGACCTGCCGGCCCCTGCCGGTCATAGGTGCGGTGCAGTTCCTCCAGCAGCACGGGCATGCGGATCGAGCCGGCCCGCAGGGCACGGCGCAGGTCGGCCTGGGTGCGGCCGGCCTGGCGCAGCCAGTCCTTCAGCAGACTCTGGAGCTCGTCGAGCTGCTCGGGGCTGAGGGTGGACATGGAGGGAGCGGCCATGGCAGGACCCTATCCCTGGCGGGTCAGCGGAAACCAGCGGTCGAGTCGGCTCTGGGCGCGGGCACGGATCTCCGGCGTGCGGTGGGCGCTGCACAGCCCCAACAGGGCGGTGAGGGCGACCATGTCGTCGCTGAATCCCGCTGCCGGGATGAAATCGGGGATCAGATCAAGGGGCACCAGCAGGTAGGTGAGAGCTGCCAGCACCGTCAGCCGTACCCGTGGGGGGGTGGCGCCATCGAGCAGGATCTCCAGGCATTCAAAGGCCGGCCGGGCGATGGTGCGACCTGCCCGGCGCAGCAGCCGCAGCAGCAGGGCCTCGTCGATCACCGAACTCTCCAGCACCTCGGCATCGACGGGGGGCTGGTCGGAGGGGGCGGTGGCAGAGGGCGCGCCAGCCATGGTGTTCTCCTTGGGAAAGGGACACGCCGCAAAACAGGCGCAGGATCATTCTGGCGGCCATGCCGCACGAACCACGAGGGTCGGATCTCCCTATGCGCCCGCGGGTGAGCCCGGCAGGTGCAGGATCTGCCCCTGAAGCTCAGACCTCGACAAGGCCGCTCTCGATGCCGGTCTTGCGCAGTTTGCGCAGGGCCCGTTGCACCACCTGGCGGCAATACTCCCGGCTGCACTCCAGCTGGCGGGCCACCTCCGCCAGTGTTCGCCATTCATGGCTGCCGTCGAGCCCGAAACGCAGCATCACCACCGTCCGCTCCTTGGGGGTGAGGTTGGACTTCTCCAGCAGCGTCCACACCGAAGCAGTGCGTTCAGCCTGCTCGGCCCGTTCCATCGGCGCCGGCTCGTTGCTGGGCAGCACGTCGACCAGCTCGGAGGGATCGGCCTTGGAACGGACAGCGCCCTGAAGACTCACGGTGACGCTGCGCAGTTCACAGCCCAGCAGATCCTCCACCTCCGCCACGGGAAGGCCCATGGCGGTGGCCAGTTCACCGGCATTGGGGGCCTGGCCATGGGACTGGAGATGGCGCGCCTTGGCGGCCCGCAGCCGGGTGAGCTTCTCGTTGACGTTGACCGGAATGCGGATCGTCCGGCTCTGGGTGGACAGGGCCCGGTTCAGGCCCTGACGGATCCACCAGTAGGCATAGGTGCTGAAACGGTGACCGCGGGTGGGGTCGAACTTCTCGACGGCGCGGGTAAGACCGATGGTTCCCTCCTGGATGAGGTCGAGCAAATCGAGCCCCTTGCCCTGGTAGCGCTTGGCCAGGTTGACCACCAATCGCAGATTCGCCGTGACCATCTGCTGCTTGGCCCGCTCCCCCGTACGCAGCGTTCGTTTTTCCAGATCGTTGAAATCGCAGGCCGGACCGTCGCCGCCGGCCTGGGCAGAACGCTCCTGGAGGGCCACCATGGCCTGGACCTTGCGCCCAAGGGTGAGCTCCTGCTCGGGGGTGAGCAATTGATGGCGGCCGATCTCGCCGAGAAAGGCACTGAGGGAACTCGCCATGGAGCGACTGGATCGTTTAATCGAACTTAGGGTTGATTCGGAATGTTCCTGAAACAAACAGAAAGCCTTCAGTGTTCTGTTTATCTGCTTATTTCCATTTATCTCCTTAATTCCACTTTCCTGCTGATTTCCCCTGGCTCCGCCTCTGCCTGCGCCCGCGGACCGGGAGCCAGCCGCTACCGTCCCTGGCGACCGCTTGAAACCAGCCGATGGCCGGGCTTCTCTCCATCCCCTCCGACGTGCTCTCCAGTGCCGGCGTGGCCTACGTCCACTACCTGAGCTTCATGGTCTGCTTCGGCGCCCTCGTGCTGGAGCGGAGGCTGATCCGCCCCAGCCCGGACCGCAAGGACGCGATCCTGATGGTGATCACCGATGTGACCTACGGCATCGCCGCCCTGGCGGTGCTGCTCAGCGGCATCCTGCGGGTGCTCTATTTCGGCCAGGGTTCCAGCTTCTACACGGAAAACCCTCTCTTCTGGTGGAAGGTGGGCACCTACCTGTCGGTGGGCGCCCTGTCGCTCTACCCCACGATCACCTACATCCTCTGGGCCATCCCCCTGCGCAAGGGGGAGCTGCCCCAGGTGAGCGAGGCCCTGGCCAATCGCCTGCGCTGGGTGCTCAACATCGAGCTGGTGGGCTTCGCCTCCATCCCCCTGATGGCCACCCTGATGGCCCGAGGCGTCGGCCTGCCGGGTTGATGACGAGGCGATCCGTCCCGGTGGCATGGTGGCCCCTGCTGCTGCTGGCCGGGTTGGCGGCACCGGCCCGTTCAGCGGAGCCCGCCTGCCTGACGGCCCTGGCCAGCCGGCCCGCCCCGGCCATCCAGACGCCCCTGGTGGCCCCCATCGCGGCACCAGCCGGGACGGACGACTACCGCGACCGGCTGCGTCCCACCCCCCTCGGCTGGGCCCGGCTCGATCACTGGTGCCTGTGGGTGGAGCCGGCGGCCAGCGACGGACCGGCGGCGCTGTGGGACCAGCGCTGGCTCACGGCGATCGAGGCGGCGCTGACTCGCTGGCAGAAGCTGCTGCCGATCACCCGGGTGGCGGATCCGGCGGCGGCCCAGGTGCGGGTCCTGAGGCAGCGGCCGCCCCTGATGCGCGACGCCTCGGGCCGCACCAGGGCCAGCCATGGCCGGGCCCTGCTGGAGGTGCTGGAGGTGAACCGGGGAGGGAGCTGGGTGCTGGAGCCCCGGGTGCAGGTGCTGATCAGCCCCGGCCAGCGGCCCCAGGCCACCGAAGCCACTGCCCTGCACGAACTGGGGCACGCCTTCGGTCTCTGGGGCCACAGCGACGACGCGGCCGACGCCATGGCCGCGGTGCCGGGAGCGCAGCCCGTGCTGGAACTGAGCCCGCGCGATCGGGCCACGCTGCGCTGGCTGTACCGGCAGCCCAGCCGCTTCGGCCAGCCCGCTCCGGCGCTGCCGGAGGGCTCTGCCGCCAGCCCCTGAGCGCTCCATGGGGTTGGGGGCCTCGGCCGCTTCAGAGCGGCGGGGTTTCCTCGGAGTGGGAGGGCCGGTGGGGCGGGTGACGGTGGTGGTAGGGCACGAAACCGGGGCCGTAGATCTGCTCGATCCGGGCGGGGCTGAGGGCGTGGTCGGGGGTGCCGTGGCAGCGCAGGTTGCGGTTGAGGCAGAGCACCCCGTCGCAGGTGCGACGCACCATCTCCAGATCGTGCGACACCTGAAGGATCGTCCAGCCCTCGCTGCGACGGAGCTGGTAGAGGAGGGTGTGAAACTCTTCGGCGGCGCGGGCATCGAGGCCGGCCTGGGCTTCATCAAGCACCAGCAGGCGGCGGGGCCGCACCACACAGAAGGCCAGCAGCACCCGCTTCAGCTGGCCGCCGGAGAGCTCCGAGAGCAGGCGGCCGGCCAGGTCGTCGCACAGGGTCTTGCGGAGAGCGGCCCGGATGGCGCTGCGGCGGGCCTCGCGGCCCAGCCAGGGCAGGGAAAGACCTGGGGGATCCCAGCCCAGACCCACGAATTCGGCGACGGTGAGCGGGAAGCGGCCCCGCGGCACCAGGCTCTGGGGCAGGTAGGCGAGCTTGGCGCGCAGGCTGCCCGGCAACTGGCCGCCGCTGCCGAGGCTGCAGCCCAGAAAGCGCACCTGGCCGGCCTGACGGGGCAGGATGCCGAGGATGGCCTGCACCAGGGTGCTCTTGCCGGCACCGTTGGGGCCCACCAGGGCAGTGTCGGATTCCGCCTGCAGCTGGAAGCTCACGTCATCCACCGCCGTGACGGCGTCGCGGCGCACGGTGAGATTGCTGACTTCGAGAACCATTTCCGCCATCCCTGCAGCCTACCCAGAAGCCTCCGGTCCGGCCGTCGCCGCTGAACCGAAGCGGCGACGAGAATGGGGTTCCTCTCCATCCGCTTGCCCACCATGACCAGCATCGCCGTGACTGGAGCCTCCGGCAAGACGGGCTGGCGGGTGGTTCAGGAGGCCCTCGGCCGGGGCTGGCCGGTGAAGGCGATCCTGCGGCCGGGCTCAGAGGTGCCGGCCGGGCTGGCCGGGGCGGAGCTGGTGCGGCTGGAGCTGGGCGACAGCGACGCCCTCACCGCCGCCCTTGCCGGTTGCGACGCGCTGGTGATCGCCACCGGAGCGCGGCCCTCCATCGATCTGAGCGGCCCGCTGAAGGTGGACGCCCTGGCGATCCGCTCCCAGATCAGCGCCTGCCGCGGCGCCGGCCTGAAGCGGGTGGTGCTGGTGAGCTCCCTTTGCAGCGGCCGCTGGCTGCACCCGCTCAACCTGTTCGGGCTGATCCTGGTGTGGAAGGGGGTGGGCGAACGCTGGCTGGCCGCCAGTGGCCTGGACTGGACCGTCGTGCGTCCCGGCGGGCTGAAGGAAACCGAAGACGGCATCGACGCCGAGGGCATCCGCTTCAGCGGTCCCGACCAGCAGGAGAGCGACAGCATCCCCCGGCGGCTGGTGGCCCGGGTATGCCTGGATGCGGTGGCGAACCCGGCCGCCATCGGCCGCATCATCGAGATCACCAGCAGCCCTGAGCAGCCGGCGATGGGGCTGGCCGAATGGCTGGCCGCCACCCCGGCGCTCTGACGGCAACCGGATGGACCCAAGGGAGCCGAAGAGCGGCAGTAGGGTCGCCCCGGCAATCGCAGCTGGATGCGCAAAACACCCCTCCTGCTGGGCGTCACCCTGCTGGTCACCGCCGCCGCCAGCTTCGGGGCGGCCAACCTGCTGCTCCGCAACGCCACCCCCGCCACCCGCACGGTGGTGGCACCGCCGCTGCCGGGGGGCGTGGCCCTGGGGGATCCCACGCCGCGGTTCGTGGCCGACAGCAAGGCGATGGCGGTGGCCGCCATTGACGGCACGGCCTGGGACCCGATGAACCGGGCCCTGATCAACCTGGCGCGCCGCTACCAGGGCTACCCCTACAAGGCCTTCTCCCTCGATGGCAGCGAGAAGGAGCAGTTGCTGCTCGATCTCACCCATTTCGACTGCTTCCTGTTCGTGGAGCAACTGCTGGCCCTGGCCAACAGCCGCAAGGTGGACACTCAGACCGAGGGCGTGGAGCGCTTCGCCGCCCATGTGCGGCAGCTGCGCTACGAGAACGGTGAGGTGGATTACTGCCGCCGCCAGCACTACTTCAGCCGCTGGGCCGAAGCGGCCGAGCGCAACGGCTACGTGGTGAACCTCACCCCCTTCCTGCCGGGGGCCACCAGCCGGGAGCAGGCGCTCAACTACATGAGCAACCATGCGGCCAGCTACAAGCCGATGCAGCTGGCCCGCAACCGGCAGTGCATCAGCGAGCTGGAAAAGGATCTGGTGGTGACCCAGGCCTATGTGCCGCTGGCGGCCCTGCCCGGGGTGCTGCCGTCGCTCCGCACCGGCGACATCTTCGCCCTGGTGACCAAGGTGCCGGGGCTGGATGTGACCCATGTGGGCTACCTGGAGACCACCGACGGCAAGGTGGACGCGATCCATTCGGCCGAGGGAGAAGGGGTGATCCGCAGCGAGAACTTCGAGAAGTACGCGGCTCAGGTGCAGGATGTGATCGGGGTGGCGATTTATCGGCCGAGGCCAAATGAGGAGACGCCGGAGCGCCCTAAGCCGGAGGGATGAGGGCCAGCACATCGGCCTGCCCCCAGGTCGTGGAATTGGAGAACTGGAAAGCCTCGATCCTGTGTTCTGCTCCCGTGAAGTAGTTGGAGATCAGAAGCTGGTCTTTAGTGTTGAACCTTATCTCAAGTTGATCAGCCTGGCGCCGTACGGATGCGACATCCGTAGAAGCCAGATTCTGAAAGATGACGACATCACGATTCCCTGGCTTGGGGTCGTAGTCGCTGATCTGCTTGAGTGCACCACTCCTGACAATCACATAGCTGTCGTCTCCTTCACCTCCGTTGAGAGTATCGGTTCCGCCGCCGGAGACAAGGCGGTCGCGCCCCCATCCGCCATACAGAATATCGTTACCGGCACCTCCATCGAGGATGTCATCTCCATCACCGCCATAGAGTGTGTCATTGCCGCTACCACCTGTCAGCACATCATTCAAGGCGCCTCCGTAGAGAACATCATGACCATCAAGGCCTTTGATTCGGTTGGCCATATCGTTATATCCTCCCAGCCAGTCATTCCCAGCAGTCGCCCCTCCGACAACAACGCGATCCCTCAGCTGCTTGTCACCCCAGACACTGCCATTCGTAAAATGGAAAGCCTCGACACGAAAGGCTTCACCAAGAAAGTAGTTTTCAACCGAGAGCTGCCCTCCCCCAGAAAAACGCAGCAACAGCTGATTCCCACTACGTTCCACAAGCTGCACATCCGATGGCTTCACATCCGTGAACACCACCACATCGCGATTGCCGCTCCCATCATCCACATCGCTGATCGTCCTGCTGGCTCCTCCAG
>NZ_JAFKRG010000050.1 GCF_019038415.1 Synechococcus sp. CCY 9618
TCCCTGGCGCTCCACCAGCTGAACATCCGATGGCTTCACATCCGTGAACACCACCACATCGCGATTGCCGCTCCCATCATCCACATCGCTGATCGTCTTGCTGGCTCCTCCAGCTCCGATCACATACACGTCATCGCCCACACCACCGTTCAGATAGTCATTCCCCGCTCCAGCAATCAGCCAGTCACGTCCGCTGCCGCCATACAGCACATCATCTCCGGCTCCGCCAATAATCAGATCCTGCCCATCACTCCCCTGGAGATGATCAGCGCTTGCAGATCCTTGCAGCAACCGATAGTCCGAAAGAAGTCGTAGGCTAAGTTCATGCTGGGATGGCTGGGTAGCAGCATGCGTCTCAAGTCGAGAAAGGATCTGAACTCCATCGTCTCCAATCGATCTCAGGGCGCGGCCGAAGCGGAAAAGTTTGAAATAATCCGGTTGATGCAGGAAATAGATACCAAAATACTCGCTGATCTGCGCTAAAGTCTCCGGCGAGACATCAGCCTTGAGCTCTCTATCGGGGCCCACTAAATTCTGAAGAATCGGCCAGGCATCTGTCTGCAGGATCAACTGATCTTCAAGATCAGCACGTAACGCTTCATAAGCTCGATGAAGCAGCGTGACTGAGCCTCCAACAGGGCGAGGATCTGCCCAGCCTTCTCGATACTGCTGTCCGAGGAGACGCTCCATCACGGCGAGCCGTGCCTCGACGGAACCAAGGTTCGCCATGTTCGTCTCTGAGGCGACCCCGGTCCACATAAAGATCAATGGATCGATCAATGCCGCGCGCTGAACAGAGTTTCCCTGAATCCAACGTTCCAGGAGCAAGCGCAAATCTCCGGAAAGATCCAATGCCATGGCCTGATGAAGATCCCGAACAATGCCCATTCCCTTCAGATCGGGCAAACCGGCAAGGCTGTTCTCCACTGGGGAAGGATTAAGCCACCGGGTACGTGCCCGATCCACGCGGAACCAGACATCGTGCATCGCCTGAGCCGTGCCGTCGGCAGCTAAAAACTCGCCGACCTGGAGATGTCGATTGCCGTGGGAATCCACGTGGGTCGCCGTTGCATACTCCACACCAAGTCGGTTCACACCGGCCTCCTGCATGGAAAGCAACTCCCCTGGATCGACAGCACCATTACTATTTCTGTCCATCCATACTTTCAATGTGGACCACGCCGAGTCCAAATGATCGATGTAGCGATCACCATTTGAATCGAGAGCGCTCAGGGCCTCAAAACCATTGGCCGCTCGGCTCCCATTCGGCTGATCCGTGTGATTGCCAAACAGCTCTCCCCCATGATCAATCTTGCCATTTCCATCCAGATCTCTTACCAGGAGTCCGTCGGTTGGGCTTAGCCAACCTGTTCTTTCTGCATATCCATTGCGGTCATGGTCGAAATGAATCTCCAATGAGCCCTCCGCCATGGTGGTGACACCGTTGCGATCAAGGTCCAGAATCAGCGGGCAAGAATACGCTCTTTCTGCCGTTTCAAACTTCTCTCTGAGCCCCTCCAGTCCTTTATCCCAAAGATCGGCAAGATGCTCGGCGAGAAACTCGGCTGCTTCATCTGCATAGGCACTGCCGAGCATGGATGCGGAGAGCGTAATGCCGCCAGCAACCAACCAGCCGAGCGGACCGGCCGCCAACAGAGGGGCCACCGCCAGAGATGCCAGTCTTCCAGCAAGGATGGCACCAGCATTCTCCAGCGCCCAGCGGGTCAGCAACTCCTGCGCTGCCTGATGGTCACCCGCCTCCACTGCCACCTTCGCGTCATAAGCAACAGCAGCAAGGCTCACCACATCGGCAACTTGGCCGAGTTGATCAAGCGCCTTCAGCCATCGCGACGCACCATTGGGATTGACGAGCTGGAGCTCCTGATTATAGCGAACAGCCAGATTATCCTGGGCCTTACGAATATCCTTCAGCGCCTCACGATGGGAAGCGACTCGCTCTGGAGGGATGAAGTCCGCCATGGATCGCATGGGCGTATCTGGAGGAGGTGCTTTTCCATCAATGGCATTGGAGTCTCTGAAAAATTCTCGAGCATCTACAAGAAGGTGATTATCTCGAATTAAAGGCACGCCTTCATCATCAACATGAATGAAGAGCCTTGACGTGCGCTCTTCTGAAACTGCCGAGATTACTCTAAATATTTGATCGATCGCCATGCCCGAAAATGCAGCTTTTGGGATACCATCAATGCTGGGGACATTGGGATTTGCAAGGATCTTGGGAAGCTCAGTCTGATAAAAAACTCGATTCATTGAAGCGCCTCCCGTTACTGTGAAAACCTCTCCCGAGGCTTCCATTGCAAAGCGCTCCGACAGCTCATCCCAAATACTGCTAGCCTCTCTTATTCCATCTACTGTATTTCCATAGAGAAAACTATTTAGACCGTCTGGATCTTCCCGAAATATTTCATCCAACTTTTCTGCAAGACGGCCATCTCTCATTCCCTGATCATCAGTCATAGTGAGAAACTTGCTCACCTCTGATTGATCAATAATCCGGACTTCATTACCTGATGTCCAAAAAGATAAGGCTATGTCTCCTGATCGCACTGCACCGCCAGAAATCGGGTCAATCTTTCCTGTTACGCCACTGTAGAGGATAGTAACCCCGCCACTAGTCCTTGTATCAATTCTGCGAATCAGGTCAAGCAACTGCTCTTTGCTATGAACCAAAGCGAGTTCATCCCTCGCCTGCGCAGCAGTAATCATGATCCCAACTTGATAAGTTTACTTTGTTAGAAAATGAGCTTAAAATTTAAATATTACAATGCGAATTGGAGCGAATAGATTTCTTCTTCCATCATATCCAAAGCACTCTAGGCCCTCCTTCAAGACACCGATTACTCGCTTCTGATCAAGCCCAGCAAAGCTACTTGGCTGGACAATCACGACTGATTTCCACACTATTCGATAAGGAATCTCTTTGAAGCTCTTCGAGCAATCTCCCATGTCGAGAGACAGGAAGAGAAGCCTTTGGTCTACGAAGAGGTGAAATCGCCCTTCCGGCTCGTATCCCCGCGCGTTATTCTGAGAGATCTGTCCCCAGAGGTAAAAATCTCTCGCACTATCTCTAGTCCAATAACATTTCGTGCCTGGGACAAACGGAAGGTTGTACTTCGCGATGTCCTCATCAGACACCACCTCATTCACAAAGGTCATCTGACTTCCAATACGAGGAATGGAGCAGGGCGAGTCGAAGCGCTGACCTGCGACGGCGGAGGGGCCATCGAGCGGCTTCCCTGGATGGAGGAGCTGCACGTTGAGAACGTAACGGTGGAATGGGAAGCGGGCCAGATAGGGCGGAATGCCGCAACCTTGGCTGTCCTGTTCCAGGCTTCCCGGGGGCGGTCATGCGCCTCCCTCCCCCCTCACCGATCCAGCTCCAGCCACTGGCGCGCGTCCCGCGCCGCCTTCTCCTGCCCCTGCCGGTGCCCGAAGGCGAACGCCGCCACGCAGAGCAGGGTGATCGCCGCCGGAACTGTGCTGGATGGCAGGCGGTTCCGGCTGGCCAGATCGTCCGGCAAGCCCCCCAGGGTGAGGATCAGGAAGCCCACCGCCCCCAGCGACGTGAGGCCATAGAGAAAGGGTGTGAAGGTGCGGCGCGTCAGCCCGTGCAGCAGCAGCACCGCGAGCCCCACCCAGGGCAACCCCGAGCCCACCGCCCACAGCCAGCGTTCGCCCGATCCGTCCGCCAGCCGCCGCCGGCAGGCCATCTCCCGCTGCAGGCGACTCATTCTCTTCGCGGCGCCCCGCGCCGTGCCGCCAGCACCTCCAGCACCTGCCGCCAGTCCACCCCGTGGTGGGCCAGGGCCACCTGGAGATGGAAGATCAGGTCGGCCGCCTCGCCGGCGATCGCCTCCGGGTCGTCGTCTTTGCAGGCCATCACGAATTCGGCGCTCTCCTCGCCGATCTTCTTGAGGATGCGGTTGTCGCCCCCCTCCAGCAACTTGTTGGTGTAGCTTCCCGGCTCGGGCCGCTCCCGCCTGCCGGCGATCACCCGGGCCAGTTCGCTGCAGGCATCGGCCGGCGGCGGCGGGGCGTCCGGCCCGCCTGCGGTGGCCGCCGCCCCTTCCTCGTAGAAGCAGCTGCGGGCGCCGGTGTGGCAGGCCACTTCCCCGGTCTGCTCGATCGTGAGCAGCAGCACGTCGGCGTCGCAGTCGTAGCGGAGGCCGCGCAGCCTCTGGTAGTGGCCGCTGCTGGCCCCCTTGTGCCACAGCTCCTGGCGCGAGCGGCTCCAGTAGTGCACCTCACCGCTCGCCAGCGTCCGCTCGATGGCCTCCCGGTTCATCCAGGCCACCATCAGCACCGCCCCGTCCAGCCAGTCCTGGGCCACCGCCGGGATCAGGCCGGCGCCATCGAAGCGCAGCGTGCCGATCAGCTCCGGGCCGGGCAGCGGCCCCCCCCCACCGGGCGGGGAGGGGTGAAAGGATGCAGGGGAAGCGGCGGATGGAGCCCCCAAGGGACGCGACGTCGGCTGCAGCGATCCTCCCCCATGTCCTCCCCCGCGGCCCACACCTGCAGCAAGAGCTACGGCGGCTTCCCCTGCTGCCACCGCCAGTGGCGCCACCCGGGCCACTGCCGCTTCGTGCACGGCTACAGCCGCAGCTTCACCTGCTGGTTCGCCGCCCGTCACCTCGATGTGCACGGCTTCGTGGTCGATTTCTCCAGCCTGCGGCCCCTGCGGGAGCGACTGGAGGACCAGTTCGACCACACCTTCCTGGTGAACCACGATGACCCCCTGCTGGAGCAGTGGCAGGCCCTGCACGAGCAGGGCGCCCTCGACCTGCGGGTGATGGCCAACGTGGGCATGGAGGCCAGCGCCGAGCTGGTCTGGGGCTGGGCCAATGAACTCCTGCACGGCCGCGACGGCGGCCGCAGCTGCTGCTGGCGCGTGGAGGCCCGCGAGAACGAGAGCAACGCCGCCTGCTTCAGCGGCTTCCCCGACTGGTACGACCAGGCGGCCGCCCTGCCCACGGAGCCCTGGCCGGCACCGTGAACCTCGCCCGTATGGCCACCGCCTGGGCCCTGTTCCAGGGGCTGCTGATCGAGGCGCTGCCCTTCCTACTGATCGGCGTGCTGATCTCCGCCGCCGCCCGCTGGCTCGCCCCCGGGGGCCGCTGGCTGCGGCGGCTGCCGACCCACCCGCTGCTGGGGCCGCTCACCGGCGCCGCCCTGGGCTTCGCCCTGCCCGCCTGCGAATGCGGCAACGTGCCGGTGGCCCGGCGCATGCTGGGCGGCGGCGCCCCCCTCGGCGCCGGCCTCGGCTTCCTGTTCGCCGCCCCCGTGCTCAACCCGATCGTGATCGCCAGCACCTGGGCCGCCTTCCCCGAGCAGCCCTGGCTACTGCTGGCCCGCCCCGCCGGCGCCGTGCTGGTGGCGGTGGGTCTGGCCCTGCTGCTGGCCCTGGTGCCCGAATCCCAGCTGCTCCAGTCCGACCTGCTCGCCGAACGGCGCCTGCACCAGCCCCTGGCCGTCGTGGGCCTGCTGGAGCGCTCCAGCGGCCTGGTGGGGGGGGCAGCGACCGCAGCGGACGCCCCACCGCCGCGGCCGCCCCTGGCGGAACTGATGAAGCACGCCGCCAACGAGTTCCTACAGCTGGCCCTGTTGCTGGTGATGGGCTGCGTCATCGCCGCCCTGGTGCAGTCGTTCGTGCCGCGCAGCTGGCTGCTGGCGGTGGGCGGTGCCCCCACCCTCTCGATCCTGGCCCTGATGCTGCTGGCCCTGGTGGTGTCGGTGTGCTCGAGCGTGGATGCGTTCCTGGCCCTCAGCTTCGCCGCCCAGGTCACCCCCGGGGCCCTGCTCGCCTTCCTGCTCCTGGGTCCGGTGATCGACCTCAAGCTGTTCAGCCTGCTGGGGCTGCTGTTCCGCCCCCGGGGCCTGCTGCTCACCACCGCCGGCGCCGGCCTGATGGTGCTGCTGATCGGCCAGTGGACGAACCTGTGGCGACAGTGACCCCGTCACCCCTCGCGCCGGCGATGCCGCCCCTGATCCAGCGGGCCGCCCTCTGGCGCGCCGGCGCCCTGGGCCTCTGGGCCCTGGTGCTGCTGGCCAGCAGCGTCGATGGCCGCCTCGACCTGCTGCTGCGCGCCGTGTTCCACCCGCTGGTGGCCCTGGCCGGCCTGCTGCTGCTGGCGGTGGCCCTGCTGCAGCTGCGCCTGGTCTTCGGGGCCGGCGGCCGCGAGCGGGGCGACCGGCGCCAGGGACGCACGCTGCTGCTCACCGCCGCCATCGCCCTGCTGGTGCTGCTGCTGCCTCCGGCCCCCTCCTTCGCCGACCTGGCCGGCCAGCGGCCCCGCGACGAAACCGCCGAAAGCGAGCTCAGCTTCGTGCTGCCGCCAGCCCAGCGCAGCCTCACCGACTGGGTGCGGCTGCTGCGCAGCCAGCCCGATCCCCAGCTGTTCGAGGGCGATCCGGTGCGGATCAGCGGGTTTGTGCTGCCGATGCCCGACGAGCCGCCCCAGCTGGCCCGGCTGCTGGTGCGCTGCTGTCTGGCGGATGCCTCGCCGGTGGGGCTGCCGGTGCGCTGGCCCGGTGGCCAGGCCCCCGCCCCCGCAGACGCCTGGCTGGCCATCGACGGGGTGATGGGCCTGGACAAGGCCCCGGGAGGCAGCGATCAGCTGGTGGTGGTTCCCAGCCGCATCCGGCCGATCCCCCGGCCCGCCCGACCCCTGGAGCCATGACGCTGCCTCCACCTCCCCTCCGCTCCCGTCCCCTGGCCCTGGCCCTGGGGCTGGCGACCGCCCTGGCCCTGGTGCAGCAGCAGCTGCTGCTACGCCAGCCGCCACGGCTCGAGAGGCTGGTGCCGGTGGCCGCCAGTTCCGGGCCCGCGGCCCTGCAGGCCCGCTTCAGCCGGCCGATGGGTCGGGCCAGCGTGGCCGCCGACAGCCTGCTATCCCCGGCGCTGCGCCACCAGTGGCTCGGCGACGGCGACACCCTGCTGCTGAACCTGGCGCCGGGCGAGCGGATCCAGTCGCCCCTCAGCCTGACCCTGGCGGGCCGGGACCGCCGCGGCCTGGCCCTGGCGCCCCAGCACTGGCAGTGGGATCCACGACCCCGGCTGCTGGCGGTAGTGCCCGTGGCCGGGGGGGAACAGGTGCAGCTGCGGGATCACGACGGCCGCTGGCAACCGATCACCCCCACCTGGCCGCGGATCACCATGGTGGAGCCCCTCGGCGGCGGCAACGCCGTGGCGGTGGTGTCCCGCTCCGACACAGGCCGCTTCCGGGTGTGGCGGGTGCCCATCCGTCAGCAGAGCCTGCGACCCCTTGGGGGCGCCAATGCCCAGCCGGCTCCGGCGCCGCTGAAGGCGGGCACCCCCGAGCCCATCGGTGCGGGCGAGCTGCTGTTCGCCCATATCAGCGGCAACCGCCGCGGCGAGCTGCTGGTGCAGGCCGGCGGTGATCAACCCGATCAGGCCTCCATCAACCTGTGGCCCCCCAGCGGCGGCCCCCGCCGGCTGCCCCTGGAGGCCAGCGGCGCCGTGCAGTTGCTGCCCGGGGGAGGGGCGGTGGTGGTGCCGGAGATCGACGGGCTCAGCCTGAGGGATCTCCCCCCCCGGCCGCCGCGCCGCCAGACCCTGCCGGGCAGCCGCGATCTCAGCAGCTTCTGTCCCCGGGCGGGGCGGGCCCTGCTGGTGCGCCACTGGCCCGATTACCGGCGCTCCCTGGAACTGGTGGAGCCGGGCCTGGCCCCGCGGCAACTCTGGATCGGCACCGAGGCCCTGGTGGCCACGGCCTGCAGTCGGGGCGGGGAGCGGATCTGGGCGATGCTGGTGGAGGGGACGGGCCGGCCGGCCCTCACCCTGCTGGCCCTCGACCAGCGCGGCAGCGTGCTCCGTCGCCGTCGCCTGAGCCAGTGGGAGCTGGAGCCGGGCACCGGCCTGAGCTACGACCCCACCAGCGACCGGCTGCTGGCCGTGCTGCGGCCCCTTGAGGCCATCCCAGGAGAGAACCCGGGACCGCCCCCACCGGCCAGGGCGGTGTTGATCGATGCCGTCACCCTCACCCCGATGCCGCTGCAGCAGGAGGCTCTCCAGGCAATCTGGTTGCCGGCGGGGTAGAAACGGGGCCATGCAGGCAACCACCAACCCTGACCTTGCCCCACGCCAGGCTTCCCTGATGGAGGAGTTGCGCCGTGCCGAGGGGGAACTGAGCGGCCAGGATCTGCATGCCCGTCTGCGGGGTGGTCCCGGCGCCATGGGCCTGGCCACCGTGTACCGGCACCTGCGCCAGCTGCAGCAGCGGGGCCTGGTGCGCTGCCGCCACCTGCCCAGCGGGGAAGCCCTCTACGCCCCGACCGAACGGGACGAACACCACCTCACCTGCGTCGACTGCGGCACCACCATCGTTCTCACCCACTGCCCGGTGCACGACCTGCGCCTGCCCGGTGAGGAACTGGACGGCTTCCTGCCGATGTATCACACCCTGGAATTCTTCGGGCTCTGCAGCCGCTGTCGGAAGGCCCAGCCTCCGGACTGAAGCGGCCGGTGTCTTCAGGTGCCGAGGCTGTCGCGGTGCAGCACCGCCATCACCTCCAGGATCTGGCTGCAGCGCTCGGCGGGGACGGCGATCAGTTCCGCCAGCCGCGCCAGCATCTGCTGCTCCACCGGCTTGAAGCTGCGGTTGGTGTGCACCAGCAGGGCCGCCATGGCGAAGGCCGTCTCCTGCTGGGGCGTGGTCAGCACCGGGGCGGCCTCGGCGACCAGTTCCTGCCAGCCACCGCTCTGGAGCCGGCCCAGCAGACCGTCGAACATCGGCGCCATCACCGCATCGCCGAGGTCGCGATAGGGGGATCGCACCTCCAGCAACTGGCGCAGCATGGCGGCCTCATCGCCGTCGAGCACACCGTCGCAGGCCACCGCGGCAAGGCCGATGGCGGCGAAGGCTTCGCTGGGGGTCATGGACGCTGATCGGATGCTGCCATTCCAGCAGCCCCGAGAGCACTCCCCGGCAACCGGGCCGTCAGAATCAGCGCAACGCCCTCCCCCGCCACCATGACCAGCACGAAACTGGATGCTCCGACGCCGGCCACGGCAGAGGCTGCGGGAGCCAGGCCCATCTCCGTGCCCGTCACGATCCTCACGGGATTCCTGGGGGCCGGCAAGACCACCCTGCTCAACCACATCCTCAGCAACCAGGAGGGCCTCAAAACGGCCGTGCTGGTGAACGAGTTCGGCGAGATCGGCATTGACAACGAGCTGGTGGTGGCCACCGGCGACGACATGGTGGAGCTGAGCAACGGCTGCATCTGCTGCTCGATCAACGGCGAGCTGCTGGAGGCCGTCTATCGGGTGCTGGAGCGTCCCGAACCGGTCGATTACCTGGTGGTCGAAACCACCGGCCTGGCCGACCCCCTGCCCGTGGCCATGACCTTCCTGGGCAGCGACCTGCGCGATCTGACCCGGCTCGACTCGATCATCACCCTGGTGGATGCCGAGAACTTCGGCGCCGAGACCCTTCAGGGGGAGGTGGGCCGCGCCCAGATCGTCTACGGCGACATGATCCTGCTCAACAAGTGCGACCTGGTCAGTGAGGAACGGCTGGCGGCTCTGGAACAGGAGCTTCGGGCGATCAAGCCCGAGGTCCGGATCCTGCGCTCGGTGAAGGGGGAGGTGCCCCTGCCGCTGCTGCTGAGCGTGGGTCTGTTCGAGAGCGACAAGGTGGTGGAGCAGCAGGCTCCCGCCACCTCCTCCCCAGGGCACGGGCACGACCACGGCCCCGCAGACGGGCACGACCACAGCGACTGCGACCACGATCACGGTCACTGCGAGCACGACCACGATCACGGCCAGGCCCACAACCACGACCACGACCAAGACCACGGCGACCATGCCGACCACCAGGCGATCGAGGGCTTCACGTCCCTCTCCTTTCAGAGCGACGGTCCCTTCTCACTGCGGAAATTCCAGAATTTCCTCGACAATCAGATGCCGGAGGGTGTGTTCCGCGCCAAAGGGATCCTCTGGTTCAACGAAAGCGAGCGCCGCCACGTGTTCCACCTGGCCGGCAAGCGCTTCTCGATCGATGACAGCGACTGGGCCGGCCCCCGCAAGAACCAGCTGGTGCTGATCGGCAAGGAGCTCGATCACGGGCGTCTGCGCCAGCAGCTGCAGGCCTGCGTGGCCCGGGACAGCGGCAGGGGCTTCGCCTGAGGGTTCGGTCCTCCCCCCTCCCGGGGTGAAGCCATCGCTACGGCGGCCCCTGGCGACGTGGCTAAGGTGACCAGACACGAATCCGTCCCATGACCGAGTTCCTCCTGATGACAGGCGTTCTCGCGCTGCTGGGTCTGGTGCTCTGGATGGCGGCGGATTCAGACGATGACAACGGTGGTGGCGGCCTCATGCAGCCGGCCCTCATCCCCATTCGCACGCGTCGCGACTACTGAACCGGGTTCCTTTCGGGGGACTCCTTCGTAACCTTTGCTACGCGATCCAGCGTCGTTTGCTCAACCCCCGCTCCCGGAGGTCCCATAGGGTCCGAGCATTCGCTCGATCACCCGATGTCCGACCGCCAGGTCCCCTCCCGTCTCGTCCTTCTTTCCGCCCTCGGGCTGGCCGGTGTGGTCGCTGCCGTGGGCTGCGTGGCCTCCCAGTCCCCGGTGAATTCCAAGGACCAGGACATCTTGACCGCCCAGGCCGGCACCACCCTCGGGGTCTACTCCGGCCGCCACTACAACACTGACAAGCAGCTCTATGCCCGCTTCACCGCCAGCACCGGCATCAAGGTGAAGCTTCTGGAAGGCAAAGATGACGCCCTGATTGAGCGGCTGCGCACTGAAGGCAAGGCCAGCCCCGCCGATGTACTGGTGCTCGTGGATGCCGCCCGGCTCGACAAGGCCACCGACATGGGCCTGTTTCAGCCGATCCGCTCCGCCGCCCTGCAGCGGGATGTGCCGGCGAACCTGCGCGACTCCAAGGGCCGCTGGTTCGCCCTCACCCGTCGGGTGCGGGCCGTGGTGGTGAACCCGAAGCTGGTCAACCCCGCCAGCATCCGCACCTACGCCGATCTGGCCAATCCCGCCCTCAAGGGAAAGCTCTGCCTGCGCAACAGCAAGAGCGTCTACAACCAGTCCCTGGTGGCCGACCAGATGATCCTGCAGGGTGAGCCGGCCACGCGCCAGTGGGTCAAGGGCATGATGGCCAACGTGACCCAGCCCATGTTCACCTCCGACACTCCCCTGGCCCGGGCCGTGGCCCAGGGCACTTGCGGTGCCGCCCTGGTGAATACCTACTACGTGGCCCGCATGCTCTCCGGGGAGGGCGGCGCCACCGACAAGGCCCTGGCGGCGAAGCTGCGCATGGTGTTTCCAAAGCCCGCCCACGTCAACATCAGCGGCGCCGGCGTCACCCGCCATTCCCGCAATGCGGCGGCCGCCACGCGCCTGATCGAGTTCCTGGCCTCCCCCAGCGGCGGCAAGGGCTACGCCGAGGCCAACAACGAATACCCGCTCAAGGGTTACGGCAACAACCCGATCCTGAAGCGCTTCGGCAACTTCCAGGCCGACGGGGTCTCCGCCGAGCAGATGGGAGCGAAGAACAAGGCCGCCGTCCAGCTGATGGAGGCCAACGGCTGGTCATGAGCACCGCCCCCCGCCGGGCCCTGCTGGGCGTCCCCGTCCTGGGGATCTGCGCCCTGGCCCTGCTGCCCCTGGTCGGTCTGGGCTGGTTCGCCCTGGGCGGGGACCCTGGGGGGCTGACCGACCTGGGGACCAATGGCGCCACGGAGGTGGGCCACACCCTGCTGCTGGTGCTGGGGGTGGGCATGGCCGGAGCGGCACTGGGCACGGCCAACGGCTGGATCACCGCCTGCTGCCAGTTCCCGGGGCGCCGCTGGCTGCGCATCGCCCAGCTGCTACCCCTGGCCACCCCGGCCTACCTGATCGCCGCCACCCTGATCGATCTGGGCAGCCGCCTGGGCCTGCGCATCCACGGCAGCGGCTGGGCCGTCACCGTGCTCACCCTGGGCACCTACAGCTATGTGTTCCTGCTTTCCACCGAGAGCTTTTCGGTGGAGGGCCGGCGCCAGCTGGAGGCCTGCCGCAGCCTGGGGGTGGGGCCCTGGGGCAGTTTCCGGCGCGTCGCCCTGCCGATGGCGATGCCCGCCATCGGAGCCGGCATCGCCCTGAGCGGCATGGAGGTGGTCAACGAGCTGGGAGCGGTGGAACTGCTCGGCGTGCCCACCCTCTCGGGGGGCATCCTGCAGCGCTGGCAGAGCGAGGGCGACCCCCAGGGGGCGGTGGCCCTCGCCCTGATGGCCCTGGTGATCGTCAGCCTGCTGGTGGCCGCCGAACGCCAGATGCGCCGCCGCAGCCGGCGCTGGAATCTGGTCAGCGGCGGCAACGCCGCTCCCGACTGGCAGCTGCGGGGCTGGCGGGCGGTTGCCGCCCAGCTGCTCACCCTGCTGCCGCCCCTGGCCACCCTCGGGCTGCCCCTGCTCTGGGCAGCCCTGAGCTGGGATCAGCTCCAGGCTGAATCCCTGGCGGAGCTCGCCGGACTGAGCCTGCGCAGCCTGACACTGGCCCTGGCGGCGGCCCTGGTCACCGTGGTGGCGGCTGTGCTGCTGGCGGTGGCCCGCCGCTGGATCTCCCAGCCCCTGCTGGGCCGGCTCACCTTCGTCGCGGGAATGGGCTACGCCGTACCGGGCACCGTGCTGGCCCTGGCCCTGATGCTGATCGGCGGGCCGCTGCAGCTCAGCCCCCTGCTGCTGCTGGTGTGGGGCTACGGCGACCGCTTCCTGGCCGTCTCCAAACAGGGGCTGGACGCCGCCTTCGAGCACATCCCCCCCAGCCTGGACGAATCCGCCACCAGTCTCGGCTGCGGCTGGCTGGCGGTGCTGCGCCGCATCCACCTGCCCCTGCTGCGGGGGCCCCTGCTGGTGGGGGCGCTGCTGGTGTTCGTGGATGTGGTGAAGGAGCTGCCGCTCACCTTCGCCCTGCGCCCCTTCGACTTCGACACCCTTTCGGTGCGCGTGTATCAGTACGCCAGCGACGAGCGGGTGGGGGCGGCCCTGATTCCGGCGCTGCTGATCCTGGGGCTGGGCCTGGCCGCGTCCCTGGCCCTGGTGCCGAGTCTGGAACGCCAGGGCAAGGGAAGCTGACGCTCTGATCAGTCGCGGCCGCAGCAGCACTTGCCGCCCTTCCACTTGGAGCACTTCTTCTGGCGACAGCCCTTCTTCTTGGACTGCTGCGGACCACGGGTTGAAGCGGGAACGGGGCTGTCGGGAAGGCTGCCGAGGGAAGGGGCCATGGGTCAGGAGGTCGGGAAGGGAAAAGAGAAGAAAGGGAGGGGCCGCGCTGCTCAGGCGGCGAGGGGTGCGCCGTCGACCAGCTCCGGCGACAGGCGCAGGCCCGCTGCACCGCTGGGGGCCTCCAGCAGCTGGGCGGTGCGGATG
>NZ_JAFKRG010000051.1 GCF_019038415.1 Synechococcus sp. CCY 9618
GGGCGAAGAGCGGCCTTATTGCGAATGGCTCTCAACCTAAACGCCCCACCGCCCCTTTTGCAAGCGATTCTCAATAGCAGCTGGTGGTTGCGAAGGGCGGGCCTGGCATGGCCATTCCCTGGGCCGGCGTGCCCGGCGGCGGCGAGGGCCGATCCATCACCCCCGGGCGTCTCCTGCCATGCCCGCCGTGGTGCCATCGGCTGCTGGCCCTCCGCCGGCGGGAACCAGCCTGGGGACAGGACCTCGCCATCACCCCCATGCTCCGCATCCGCGGCGACCGCACCAGCCTGCTGGCCGCCCTGGCGGCCCACTGGGCCGATCAGCAGCTGAACCTGCCCCAGACCAGCCCCCGGACCCCGTTCAGCCCCGCTCCTCAGCGGCGCAGGACGGACAGAGGGCCCGCACGTTGAGCACGCACTCCAGCAACCGGAACCCGAAGGTGCCGGCGGCCTCCTGACCGGCGGCCAGAACGGCGCCGCTCTCGAACTCCTCGGTGCGGCCACAGCGGACGCAGAGCAGATGGTGG
This sequence comes from Synechococcus sp. CCY 9618, assembly GCF_019038415.1. Classification (GTDB taxonomy): domain Bacteria; phylum Cyanobacteriota; class Cyanobacteriia; order PCC-6307; family Cyanobiaceae; genus Cyanobium. Next base: position 527 of record NZ_JAFKRG010000051.1, read on the forward strand.
TGGTCGCGGTGGGCGTCGCCGGCCAGCTCGAACCGGCGCCCCCCCTCCGGAAGCTCCAGCTCCTGCAGCAGTCCCATCGAACTCAGCAGCCGCAGGGTGCGGTAGACGGTGGCCAGAGACACCCGCTCCTGGCTGCGCACGAGGCGCAGATGGACCTCCTCGGCGCTCAGGTGGCTGCCCTCGCCGATGCGCTCGAACAGATCCAGCACCCGCTGGCGCTGGGGGGTGAGTCGCTGGCCCCGGTCGTTGAGGGTGGTGCGCAGGCTGCTGGGCTGGGCCAGACCAGTGGGGGGAGTGTTCACCACGGCATGCCAGTTCTTCGCAACACTAGACCCTATTGAGAAGAGTTGCCTGGCGTCTCCCGGACGCTCCGGTCCTGCCTGGCCAGGGCCCTGGCCACCGTGCCGTCCAGGGCCACCAGGGAGGCCGCCAGCAGGTCGGTGAGGGTGACGATCAGTCGATAGCTCAGGGCCACGGCCAGCAGGGGCGCTTCCGGCAGGGCCGTCCCCAGCCGCAGCAGCAGCACCGCCTCAAACACCCCCAGTCCGCCGGGCGCGCCGGGCACCACGAGCCCGGCGGTCCAGGCCAGGGCGAAGCCCGAAAGCCAGGCAGGGGCCTCCATGCTCAGCTGCAGATCAAAGGCGCGGATGCAGCAGAAGAAGCCGGCGAAACGCAGCAGCACGAAGACCAGCTGGGCCAGCAGGGGGGGCCAGGGGTAGCCCCGCAGCCAGGTGGTCTGCACGGCGGCCGCCTCCTGAGTCAGGTCCTCCTCCAGGCCCAGATCCCTGGCCCGGCGCCGCTCAAGGCGGCACAGCAGAGGGTCGAGACAGCGGGGAAGCAGCAGAGCCAGGGGCAGCAGGCAGACCAGGCCGAGTCCGCTCTGCCAGCCCCCCAGGACCACCAGGGCCAGGGCCGCCACCGCCGCCAGCAGGGGATCCAGCAGCACCGCCAACAGGGCCAGGGTGGTGCCGGTGGGGGCGCCCAGGGGCGCTCCCTCGCTGCGCAGCCGCTGCACCCGGGAAGCCAGATGCCAGATGCCACCGGGCAGGAACTTGCGCAGATTGGTGGCCAGGTGCAGTTCCACCACCGCCGACCAGCGGGGCCGCAGGCCCAGCCAGCGCAGCACCACCCCCCAGGCCAGGCCGTTCATCACCAGGCTCAGCAGGCTCACGCCCACCCCCAGCAGCAGCCACAGCCAGCCCTGGCCATCCAGCCGCAGCTGCACCATCTGTTGGCCATGGCTGAACAGGGCCGCGAGCACGAAGCCGATGCTGCCCAGGGTGATCCAGGGCCTGAGGCCGCCCGGCAGGGCTGGAAGCCTCCGGCCGGAGGGCAGCTTCAGCCCCCCCAGGGCCTTGCGGCAGGTCGCGGCCAGACCATCAAGGCGAAGCCACCCCGGGCGGGACCATGGGCTCATCGGTCCCCCTCCGCAGCGTCGAGGGCGGTGTCGAGGGCACGCTGAACCACGGCGCGCACATCCGCCAGGGAGCGCCCGTGGCGGCGGGCCAGCTCCGCCAGATCCCCATGTTCCGCCTTGGCCCGCCGACGGCCGTCAGGGAGCGTGGCCCACTTGATCCGCACCGGGCCCAGGGCTGTGGCGAGGGAGGCGGTGCGGCGCGGCAGGATCCAGCGCCGCTGCAGCTGCTCCCGCACCCCCAGGGTGGTGCCGTGGAGCCACCACACCCGGCGCAGCTCCGGCCCCAGTTGCGGGACCATCAACGCCGTCAGCAGGGTGCCCGGACGCCCCTTCTTCATGGCCACGGGCTGCCCGAACACCTCCAGGGCCCCTGCCTGGCGAAGGGCCTCGGCCAGGAAGGCCAGATCCTCGGGGGTGGCATCGTCGATCTGGGCCTGTTGCTGCAGAACGGTCTCCCAGTTCTCCCCATGGTCGTCGCAGCCCCCAGCGGCGTCGGAGGGGACGGCCACCTCCTCTATAGGGCGGGCCAGGGTGAGGCGCAGCAGGTTGGCCCTGTCGAGCCGGCGGGTACCCAGGCCCACGCCCACCTGCAGCGGCAGGGCTGCGGGAGGCGGGCCGAAGCGATCGGCCCAGCAGGCGATCAGAGCGATCCCGGTGGGCGTGGTCAGCTCACCGGCAGGGAACCCCTGGCTTGAGGCCAGCGGCATGCTCCTCGAGCGGGCGATCTCCAGCACCGCCGGGGCAGGCAGGGGCAGGGGCCCGTGGGCGGTGGCCACGCAGCCATGGCCTGCGGGCGGCACCCCGCAGACCAGCTGGTCGACGCCGAAATGGATCAGCCCCGCGCAGACCCCCACGATGTCCACCAGGGCGTCGATCGCCCCCACCTCATGGAATTCCACGACCTCGGCGGGGTGGCCGTGGACGGCGGCCTCGGCCTCCGCCAGCAGGGTGAACACCGCCAGCACCTTCTCCTGAAGCCCCGCCGCCAGGGGGGCGGCGAGGATGCGCTGACGCAGCTCGCCCCAGGGGCGATGGACCGGTTGCCGCTCCAGGACGTCCACCGCCAGATGCAGTCCACGCATCCCGGCGCTGCGCCGCTCCTCGATCTGCAGCTCGTAGCGACCCTCCAGCCCCAGGGCAGCCAGGGGCCCATGGATCGCTTCCGCCGGGAGACCCAGGTCGAGCAGGGACGCCAGCAGCATGTTGCCCGCCAGGCCGGTGGGGCAGTCCAGCAGGGCCAGGGTCATGCCGGTGGGCGACGCCCCAGCCTGGGGGCCGTCGTCAGCAGCCGTTCGGCCTCGGCCTCGATCTCCGCCCGGCGGGACCGCAGGGCCTGCTCCACCTCACGGCGGGCCCGACGCTGCTCCATACGAGCCGTTTCGGCATCAAAACCGGACAGGCCCCAGAGCCGCCCTAGCAGGGCCCGGTCGTCATCGCCACCAACGCTCTCGCCGTAGATCAGGGACTCGGCCACCATGCCGGCCTGCAGAACCCGGCTCCAGCGCCGCAGATCCTCGGCAGGCAGCCGCACACTCTCGGGCAGGGCGAACTCGGTGCAGCCGCCGCTCTCCACACCGGCCTGAAGGCAGGCCAGTGTGCCCACAAGCACCCGTCGCACCGAAAGCCCGTCGATGGCCGCCGCCAGGGCATGACCCGCCTCATGGATGGCGATGCGGCGCAGACGCAGCCGACCTCCGGGCAGGGCTTCGGCCAGCAGATGGCCACCCCGGCCGCCGAAGCGGGCCGCATCGAGGGTGAGGGAGCCCAGGCCCAGGGCCACCAGCAGGGTGATCCACCAGGGCGAGAGACCCACCAGCGGACCCACCAGGGCAGCGAGGCTGACCAGCAGCACCGCAATCCCTGCCGTGAGGGCGCCGCCTGTCACCTCAGCGCCCCTGGCGGGTCACCGCCCGGCCATGGCCCTTCGGCTTGGCCGGGCCGCCCCGGTCCCCAACGGGGCGGCGGGCCTTGCCGCCGCGGTTGCCGCGGGCGGCCACCGGTCCGATGACGTCGAAACGCTCCACCGCGAGCTGCTGACCCTGGCGCCGCAGGTCGAGGGCGACGAAATGGCGCAGGTGCTCCAGGGGAATCTCGCCCCGCAGCTGAAGCTTGAAGGGAACGGGCCGGTTGCCATCGGGGCGGGGCTGCTGCCGCACCTTGATCACCAGATCTCCCGTTTCGGGGCGGGTGAAGATCAGCTCGCCCCGGATCGAGAAGTAGTCGTCGCCCTCGGGCAGCTGATCGGCGGCGGCGTCGGGATCGGTGTCGAGCGCGCTGTCGGCGCCCTCGGCCTCCGTGGCAGCCGGTGGCGCCAGGGTGCTGGGCTCCCACACCCCCACCATCTGCAGATGGAGCTGGTTCTCCTCACGGGAGCGGGGATAGACCACCCACAGATGCGGCATCTCCAGATCGAGATGGCGACGCATGAGCGTGAGCAGGCGGCCCAGCACCACCGCCTCGATCTCGGTGCCTTCGGAGGTGCGGATCACCCCGCGGGTGAGCTGGTCGGGGTCGGCGGGAACGTAGCAGCCACGCACCACTCCGATGGCCCGGTACTGCATCGGCTCGGTGACCGGGGAGATGGGATGCTGGCGCATGGTGGAACTGAAAACCGGGGGCGATGCAAGGACGGGTCCGGGTCAATGTAAGCAGCAGCGGAAGCGCGATGCCCAGGCCAGACTCGGACCCGACCCCGCGCCCCCTGCGCCAGCGGATGCCCAGTTCGAACCGAAGCCTTCCCGGCCTCCGGGCGCTGCTGGCGACCATCGTCGTCGCGGTCCTGGCCCTGGGGGGTGGCTGGTGGCTGGGACAACGCCAGTCGGCCACCCAGGCCAGCGCCGACCCCAAGCGGACCCTGCTCACCAAGGAGGTCACCCGGCTGCGGCTGCGGGTGGATGCCGACGAGGCAGGACCCGCCGACCGCCAGCGCCTGCTGGAGCTGTTGGTGGCTCTCGACCGCAAGGCCGAGGCGATCACGCTGCTGGAGCCCATGGCTGACCGGGAGCCGGAGCGGTGGTCGCTGCGACTGATGCTCGCCGAACTGCGTCGCGATCAGGACGACCGCAGCGGCGCCGAACGGGAACTGCGCCAGATCCTCAACCTGCGGCCCACCCAGGTGGAAGCCCTGCAACTGATGAGTCTGCTGAACCTGGAGCAGGGGCGAGGGGCCGCTGCCGAAGCCCGCGTCAAGGCGGCCTATGCCATGGCCACCAAACCCGAGGTGAGGCCCGAAGCTCTGGGCATCGGCCTGCTGCTGGCCGAACTGCAGCTGAAGCGCAACCAGGCGGCCACGGCGGCCGCCACCTACCTGCAGCTCGCCACCCTCTTTCCCCAGGACCAGCGTCCCCTGCTGGGTCTGGCCCTGCTGCGCCACGATCAGGGGGACAGCAAGGGGGCCCAGGAAGCCCTGGCCCAGGCACGGCTGCGGACCCCCAACCCGGACAAGCCCGATCCGAGGCTCGACAAGCTGGCGGCCAGCTGGGGGCTCGAACCGCTCAGATCCCCTTCAGCTGACCCGAAGACCCCGCCGGGGCCGGTGTCGTCACCTGAGCGTCGAACTCCCTGAGGGCCTGGTCCACCGCGGAACTGGGCGGGGTGGCGTCGTCAAGGGCCGTGTTGCGCTTCAGCTTGTTCAGCAGATCCAGCGGATTGGTGCTGTCGAGGATCGAGCCTCCGCTGGAACCCGAAGTCCCCGGCCCGTAGTCGTACAGCTGGCGCTCCATGGGGCTGGTGCCCAGGGTCTGGCCGTAGCCGGCCTCCTGGGCACGGGCTTCAGGGGCCGGCAGCAGAACCAGGGCAGCGACAGGAAGGGCCGCGACCGGGAGGGAACCGAAGACCGCGCCCCAGGCGCGCAGGGAAGGCAGACGGACCATGACTCCAGCCGGCGAAGGTTCGAACAACTGTGGCCTTCATGATAAGGGCCCCTTGCCGGTCGCCCGGCCTGCTGCCTTCGCCATGCGGATCGCCACCTGGAACGTGAACTCGATCCGCACCCGGCTCGATCAGGTGAGCTCCTGGCTGAAAGCGGAGGATCCCGACGTGCTCTGTCTTCAGGAAACCAAGGTGGCCGACGAGCTGTTTCCCCACGCCGCCTTCGAAGCCCTGGGCTACCGGGCGGCGATCAGCGGCCAGAAGGCCTACAACGGCGTGGCCATTCTCAGCCGGCTGCCGATCGATGACGTGAGGGTGGGCTTCGCCGCCCTGCTGAGGGACGAGCCGGGAGCCACCGAGCTGGGGGAGCAGAAACGGGTGATCAGCGCCTCGATCGACGGGGTCCGGGTGCTGAACCTCTACGTGCCGAACGGCTCGGCCCTGGCGTCGGAGAAATACGCCTACAAGCTGCACTGGCTGGCCTGTCTGCGGCGCTATCTGGAGGCCCAGGAAAGGGAGGGGGACCCCCTGGCCATGGTGGGGGACTTCAACATCGCCCTGGAGTCCCGCGACATCCACGACCCTGAACGGCTGAGCGGCGGCATCATGGCCAGCGATCCGGAACGGCAGGCCCTCAGGGCCGCTCTCGACGGGCGGCTGAGCGATGTGTTCCGGGTCTTCGAGCCGGAGAGCGGTCACTGGAGCTGGTGGGACTACCGCACCGGTGCCTGGGACAGGGACCGGGGCTGGCGCATCGACCACATCTATCTCTGCGAGCAGCTGCTGGCCTGCGCCACGGGCTGCGTGATCCACAAGGCGGTGCGGGGCAATCAGCAGCCCAGCGACCATGTTCCGGTGGTGGTCCATCTGGCCTGGCCGCCCGAATCGACACAGGACGACAACGGGGAATGGTGAGCAACCGGCGCCTCAGCCCCCCTGACGGGCCACGACCACGCCGGAGGGGCTGACGATCCGCGGCGGCAGGGCGGTCAGGGGGATCGGACGCAGGCTGTTCATGTCGTAGGTGGTCAGCACCGGCGCCGGGGCGCCATCGAAGAGATCGATCACCGTGAGGGTCTGCAGAGGGGCGGCGGTCTGTCCGAGCCAGGTGCGTGGCCCGCTGCCCAGGGCTCCCAGGGCGATCAGATCGAGGGAGCCCACCCGGCCGGGGAAATAGGCATGGTGGTGGCCGCTGATGTAAGCGCGGACGTTGTGGCGTTCCATCAGCTGCCGCAGCCGATCGGCCTGCACCAGCACGTTGCCGCCCCCCTCCCGGCCCCGGCCGACGGGATAGAGGGGGAGGTGACCCAGCACGAACCGCTCCCGGGCCGAGCGAGCCTCGGGGCTGGCCAGAGCCCGCTCCGCCCAGGCCACCTGTTCTGCCGGAACCGTGGCCGACGAAGCATCCCAGACCAGCAGGAACAGGTCGTTCTGGCGCAGGCTGTAGGCGAAGGGAAAGGCCGTGGCATCCAGGAGCCTGAGCCCCAGCCGGTCCCTCCGGGCCTGCCAGAACCGACGTGCCTCTTCCCGGTCGAGGGGAAAGGCGTACTGCCCCCGGGCCCTGCTGCCGGAGGCATCGTGGTTGCCCATGGTGACCACCACAGGCAGACCGGCCCGCCGCAGGGGCTGGAGGATCCGGGTATCGAAGCCGGCCCACATGGCCTGGAGCCGCTCGCGGCCCAGGCCCCGCTTCTGGCCGGCGATCATGTCGCCGCCGCAGAGCACCAGATCCGGCTGCCAGCCTGGGATCAGAGTGATCCCTCGGGTCACCTGGGACAGATAGCTGGTGGAGCCATAGGCGGAATTGAGGTCGCTGATCGCCACCAGCCGCACGTCGCCCCGGGGCGGGGCCGCCAGGCCGGCAGGGCCGACGGGGGGCCCTCCCACGGGGGCAGCGGGTCCCATCCCCCGTCCGAGCGCATGGCCGGCCCAGGCCCCGATCGCCAGCCCGGGAAGGGCGAGCACGTCGCGACGGCGCCAGCCCTTCCCCTCCCGGGACGCCTGCCCCCTCACGGCAGCAGGGCGGCGAGGTCCAGGTCCGGACGCCGCAGCAGGGCGAAGAGGGTGCCGGCATTGCCCCGGCTCACCCTCAGGTCGTCGTCGAGCACGGTGACATCGAGCCAGGCGGGGAAGTTCTGCCTGACATCCCGGAACAGTTGCAGGCGCCGTTCCCCGATCCGGGGCCCCAGCCAGCCACCCCGCTCGAAGCGCACCGTGACGCGCTGGTGGGGCGGCTCAGGCGCGATGGCAATTTCAGCCTGCACACCGATGCCCGCCAGGGGGCCCAGGGGACCGGCCAGCCGCAGCAGGTTCATGGCGCGGCCGGCCGGGGGATCCAGCATCTGCAGGTTCTCCAGCCAGGGCTGGGTGGCCAGGTAGGGCAGGGAGCTGCTGCTCCAGCGCAGCTCCCAGACCCCTGCCAGCGCCGAAGGCTGGAGCGTCAGGTCGGCCGGTTGCAGATGCTCCAGACGCTCGATCAGGCCTCGGATCCGGGCGTCGTCGTCCCGGCCGGGCCGGGGGGCCCCGGGGCGCAGCCAACCGAGCAGCTCCTCGCGGCAGCCCGGTGCTCCATCGGCGGGACCGGTCGGGTCGGGGGCGGTCCTGGAAGCATCCATCACCGGTTGGCACCGGTTGGCGCCCGCGCAACAGGGTCCATGGTGCCAGCACCCCGTCGTCATCGGATACCGTGTCGCCACTTCCGCTGTGCCAGGCCCCCGGCCAATGTCCGCGCACCTGTCGCCGGCCTTGCCGATTCGCCGACCATGATCGAGTGCATCCGGCTCTGGACCGACGCGCACCAGCTCTCGGCGTTCGAGCGCGGCTTCGTGGAGCTCGCGCCGGGGAAACCGGGTGATCTGATCAGCGCGGCGCTGGCGACGGGGGAGGTCTCCTTCAGTGAAACCGCCAGCGGCGGCAGCTACGGGTGGCACACCGCCCCCACCCGTCGCTTCGTGATCACCCTCAGCGGCAGCCTCGAATTCCGCCTCCGGAACGAGAGCACCTTCCTGCTGACCCCCGGGATCGTGCTGCTGGCCGAGGACACCAGCGGCAGCGGCCACGCCTGGCGGATGGTCGGACCCGAGCCCTGGCGTCGCCTCTACGTCACCCTGGCCGAGACGGTGGTGGTGCCCTTCCGCACCGCCCCCCTGCCCCCCCCGTGACGCTGACCACCGTCGATGTGATCCTGGTGGGGGCAGGAATCATGAGCGCCACCCTGGGCACCCTGCTCAAGCAGCTGCAGCCAGGCCTGCGGGTGCTGCTGGTCGAGAGCCTCTCCAGCGAAGCCCAGGAAAGCTCCAGTGCCTGGAACAACGCCGGCACGGGCCACGCGGGCAACTGCGAGCTGAATTACACACCGATGGCGGCGGACGGCTCGATCAGTCTCGCCAAGGCCCTGGACGTCAACGAGGCCTTCGATCTCTCTCGCCAGTTCTGGACCCATCTGGTGCGGCAAGGGGCCCTCGGCGCCCCCGAGAGTTTCATCCATGCCGTCCCCCACATGAGCTTCGTGCTGGGGGAGGAGCGGCGGGCCTACCTGCGGGAACGCCATCGGCAGATGGGCGCCCATCCGTGTTACGACGGCATCAGCTACAGCGAGGACCGGGCCCGGGTGGCCGAGTGGGCGCCGCTGCTGATCGAGGGGCGCGATCCGGCGGCGACCGTCAGTGCCACCCGCTATGCCGGCGGCACTGACGTGAACTTCGGCGCCCTCACCAGCCAGCTGCTGGCACACCTGCGCGCCGGGCCAGGTTTCGCGGCGCGGTTCGGCATTGCGGTGAGCGGTCTGAAACGCTGCCCCGATGGCGGCTGGCGCCTCGAACTGCGGGATATGAAGACGGGGGAACTGCACCTGGCGGAGGCCGCCACCGTGTTCCTCGGCGCCGGGGGTGGTGCCCTCTCCCTGCTGCAAAAGGCCGGAATTCCCGAGGCGCGGGGTTACGGCGGCTTTCCCGTGAGCGGCCTCTGGCTGCGCTGCAGCGATCCCGGCCTCTGCGGCCGCCACCACGCCAAGGTCTACGGCATGGCCGCCGCCGGCTCGCCGCCGATGTCGGTGCCCCACCTCGACACCCGCCTGGTGGAGGGCAGACGCTGGATCCTGTTCGGTCCCTATGCGGGGTTCTCCAGCAGGTTCCTCAAGAGCGGCTCCCTCTTCGACTGGCCCCGATCCCTGCGGGCGGGCAATCTGCTGCCCCTGCTGGCGGTGGCCCGCGACAATCGGCCGCTGACCGAGTACCTGATCGGCCAGGTGTTCGCCAGGTCCGACCAGCGCTTCAGCGCTCTGCAGGAGTTCTACCCGAATGCCCGCCCCTCGGACTGGGAGCTGGCGGTGGCCGGCCAGCGGGTGCAGATCATCAAGACCGACCGCCGCAGGGGTGGGGTGTTGCAGTTCGGCACCGAGGTGGTCCATGCGGCCGACACCTCCCTGGTGGCCCTGCTGGGGGCGTCCCCCGGGGCGTCCGCCGCCGTGGCGATCGCCCTCGAGATCCTGCGCTCCTGCTTCCGCGGGAAGCTGCCTGACGGCTGGGAGCGGACGCTGCAGGGCATCCTTCCCTCCTATGGCCTGTCGATCCGCCATGACCCCGACCTCTGCCGCCGGATCCGGCGTGAGAGCGCGGAGGTGCTCAGGCTGCAGACGCCCTGAGGCCGGCGGCGTCGGGGGCCAGCACCTTGCCCAGCAGGCCGAGTTCCCGGTCGCGGGGTTCCATCAGTCCCCAGCGCACGTCGCCGGGGGCCTGGGCGAACAGCACCGCCATGGCACGCACCAGCTCGGGCACGGTGAGGGTGTTGGTGAGAAAACCCTGCCACTGCTCCGGCGGCAGACGGAAGAAGGTGGCGAAGAAGTGCTGCAGCTGGTGCTCGTCAAAGCGCATCAGCTTCTCCAGCCCGAAACGGTAGAGGGCGTGCTTGCGGCGCATCGCCCCGGGCCACAGGGCGTCCCAGGCCGCCCGGGAGAGGGCAGGACCGGGGAGCACACCTGGTGCTGGAGCGGCGGTGCAGGCGGCGGCGATGGCTTCGGCCAGGCCCGGGGCCCTGCGCAGCAGGGAGCCCACCATGTAGCCCGAGGCAGGGTGCACCATGCTGGCGGCGCCACCGAAGCCCACCACCCGCTGGCGGCGATCCGGCAGGGCCGGATTCATGGGAAACAGGCAGTGCTCCTGCTCGTGGATCTCCTCCACCCGCACGCCCCGGTGGGCCAGGCGCCGCCGCAAACGATCCTTCAGCACGGCGAAGGGCACGGCCGGAGCCAGGGCCAGGGACGTCTCCTCGACAAAATGAAGCCCATCCCCCAGGTCCATGGCGTAGAGGAAGGTGGGGGGCTGGCGCCGCTCCGCCTCGCTGAGGTGATCGCTGCGGTAGTCCATCAGCACGAACCGACCCGGCGCCACCGGCGCGGCACTGAAACGGCCCACGATGCCGTAGGCCGCCTGGCCCGCCACCGGCCCGTCGTCGGGGCGGCGCACGAACACAGGCTCATGGCCGCTGGCATCGATCACCAGCCGGGCACGCAGGGCATCACCGGTGGCGGTGCCGACCCGCGAACCGGTGTCGTCATGGTCGATGGTGACCGCCCGGCCGCGATGCCAGCCCAGTCCCGCCCGCTCCGCCTCCGCCAGCCAGTGGGCCTGGAGACGGCTCCTGTCGAACAGGCCGTAGTCCTGGCCGTGGGGCGTGGGCTCGGGGCCGAACCAGCTGACCGTGTCGCTCCAGCGGTGGGCCAGCAGATGGGACATCCCACAGGCATCGACTTCCTGGCCCCAGATCCCGTAGGTGTTCGTCCAGGGATGGTCCGGCTCCCGCTCGGCCAGGGCCTCCACCCTCAGTCCACGGCGGGCCAGGGCTCCGGCCAGGCAGAGGGCTGCGGGCCCGGCGCCCACCACCAGCACGTCGGCGCAGGGGGGCATGGTCAGGCGTCCGGTGCCGTGCCGGCCGGGCCGTCGGAAAGCTCCCCGTCGGGGGGTTCGGGGGTGGCCTCCTCCAGCTCGATCGCTGCCACCATGCCCTCCACCGCGTCATCCTCCTCAGCGGCCGGCGGCACCAGCACCACCTCGGTGAGACGGTCGCCGGCATCCAGCTTCTGCAACCGCACCCCGGTGGCGGCGCGGGACTGCTGGGGGATGGCATCGGCCTGCATCCGCACGATCACGCCCCGCTCGCTCACCAGCAGCAGCTCCTCGCCGGCGCCGAGCACCTTGAGCCCCACCAGCACGTCGCCGTCGCGGCGGAACTTGATCGCCCGCAGGCCCATGCCGGCCCGGCGCTGGAGGCGGAACTGGTCGACCGGCACCCGCTTGCCCAGGCCGCTGGCACTGGCCACCAGCACCCAGGGCCCCTCGCTGGGGGCCACCTCATCGCCCTCCTCCTCATCACCGACGGCAGCGTCAGCCGTGCTGGCGACACGGTCCGCCAGTTCCGCCGTCAGCACGTCCATGCTCACCAGCTCATCCCCGGGACGCAGGTTCATGGCCCGCACGCCCCGGGCCGTGCGGCCCAGGGGGCGGAGTTCCTCGTCGCTGAGACGGAAGTGGATCGTCATGCCCTTGAGGGAGCCGATCAGCACGCTGTCACCCGGCAGGGCCAGTCGCACCCAGCGCAGGTCATCGCCCTCCTCGAGAGAAATGGCGATCAGGCCGTTGGAGCGGATGTTGCTGAAGGCCGACAGCCGGGTGCGCTTGATGTAGCCCCCGCTGGTGAGCATCACCAGCTGCACATCGTCGTCGAAGGCACTGACCGCCAGCAGGGAGGTGATCGCCTCCTCCCGGGGAATGGGCAGCAGCTGCACGATCGGCGTGCCCTTGGCGGAGCGGCTGCAGATCGGCACCCGGTAGGCGGGGATCGAATACACCACCCCCCGATCGCTGAACAGCAGCAGGGCGTCGTGGTCGTTGCAGCTGATGAAGAGCTTCACCGCCTCCTCCCCCTGGCTGCGGGTGCCAGCCTTGCCGCGGGTGCCGCGGCTGGTGGCCTCGAACTCGCTCACTGGCATCCGCTTGAGGTAGCCGTTCTCGGTGAGCAGCACCACCGAGCGCTCGTTGGCGATCAGGTCGATGTCCTCAAGGCCGCCCTCCAGGTCGAGGATCTCTGTGCGGCGGGGGGAGTCGTAGCGGCTGCGCAGCACATGCAGCTCCTCCTGGATCAGCGCCAGCACCCGTTCGCGGCGGCCGAGGATGTCCTTGTAGTCGGCGATCTTGGCGACCAGATCCTCATGCTCGAGGCGGATCTTGTCGGCCTCCAGCGCCGTGAGCCGCCGCAGCTGCATCTGCAGGATGGCGTCGGACTGGATCTCGCTGAGGCCGTGGCGCTCCTGGAGCTGGGCACGGGCGGTGGCGGTGTCGGGAGCTGCCCGGATCAGGGCGATGATCGGGTCGAGCTGGTCGAGGGCGAGCAGCAGGCCCTGCAGGATGTGGTCGCGCTCCTGGGCCTTGCGCAGGAAGTAGCGGGTGCGCCGCTCGATCGTCTCGATGCGGAAGTCGAGGAAGACCCGCAGCATCCTGCCGACGGTGAGCAGCACCGGCTCCCCCTTGACCAGGGCCAGCATGTAGGCACTGAAGTTGTTCTGGAGCGGCGTCAGCTTGAACAGGTTGTTGAGCACCACCTGGGGGTAGGCATCACGGCGCAGCTCGATCACGATGCGCATGCCGTCGCGATCGCTTTCGTCGCGGATGTCGGCGATGCCTTCGAGCTTCTTGTCGTTGACCAGTTCGGCGATCCGCTCGATCAGGGAGGCCTTGTTGGTCTGGTAAGGGAGCTCGGTGATGATCACCGCGTCCCGGTCGGGGCGGCCCTTCGCCTCCACCGTCTCGATCGAGGCGACACCCCGCATGGTGATCGAGCCGCGACCGGTGGTGTAGGTCTCGCGGATGCCGCGGCGGCCGAGGATCTGGCCGCCGGTGGGGAAGTCGGGGCCGGGGATGATCGCCATCAGGGCCCGATCTTCGATCTCCGGATCGTCGATCAGGGCCAGCAGGCCGTCGATCAGCTCCGTGAGGTTGTGGGGCGGAATGTTGGTGGCCATTCCCACGGCGATGCCGGAGGAGCCGTTGAGCAGCAGGTGCGGCACCCGCGCCGGCATCACGGTGGGCTCCTGCTGGGAGCCGTCGAAGTTGTCGATGTAGTCGACGGTCTCGGCTTCGATGTCCTCCAGCAGGCTGTCGGTGGTGAGGGCCTGCAGCCGCGATTCCGTGTACCGCATGGCGGCCGGCGGATCGTTGTCGACCGAGCCGAAGTTGCCGTGCCCGTCGATCAGGGGCATCCGCATGGAGAAGTCCTGGGCCATGCGCACCAGGGCGTCGTACACGGCCGTGTCCCCGTGGGGGTGGTACTTGCCGAGCACCTCGCCCACCACGCGGGCGCATTTCCGGTAGGGCCGGTCGCTGGTGAGACCGAGCTCGTACATGGCGTAGAGGATGCGCCGGTGCACCGGCTTGAGGCCGTCGCGGGCGTCGGGCAGGGCCCGGCCCACGATCACGCTCATCGCATACTCCAGATAGGAGCGCGACATCTCATTGCGCAGGTCGGTCTGGATGATCCGTCCGTCGGATTCACCGGGTCCGGTTGGATCCGCCATGCAAGACCGTATGAGGCACACCCCACTCTATCGATGACCCTGCCGGCCCGGAGCGAATCAGCCCTGCGTCAGCGTCAGCGCAAAGGTCAGCTGCGGGTGCGGGCCGCCGCCGACTTCCGTCGTCTGGTGGCTGAGGCGGGACTGGCCGAGGCCTACGCCGCCACCGACGTGGTGGTGGCGGCCGACGCCGAGTTCACCGACCAGGGCAGCCTGCACCTCAGCATCGGCCCCAGCGATCCGCCGATCCGCTTCCGCGAGGCCCAGCTGGAGGGCATGGGAGCCCAGAGCAGCGGCGGCGGTGATCTGGTGCTGCCCATCGGGGGGGGGCTCGGGGAGGCCCAGCGGCAGGGGGGCGCCCAGCTGCTCGACCGCCTGCTCAGGGGGGAGCCGCTGGCCCTGGCCGCCACCGGGGAGGTCACCGCCCTGCAGCCCCGGCGGGACCTGCAGGCCCGGCTGGATCTGGAGCGGATCGGCTCCGGCCGCCTGGTGCTGCACCGGGCGATCACGGAGAACGGGGTGGTCGCCGTCAGCAGCGGCGAGGGCGTGTTGCGCAGCCCCTGGGGGCCGGTGCTGGGGCCCTTCGGCAATGCCCTCTACGGTTGCGGCGGTGCCGGCAGCATCGGCCTGACCATGCCGGGGCTCAGCCTGCTGGGTCCCGGATCGCCGCTGCTGGTGGGGGGGAGCATCGGCTGGGTGATCGGCAGCGGCAGTGGTCACCAGCCCGGAGTGCCCCGTTCCGCCGGCGGCCATGCCCTCAGCCCTGGGGCGGTGGCGGCCGTGAGCGTCGATCTGCATGGCCTGCGCCCCGAATGGCTGCGGCCCTGCTTCTTCGAGGGCCATGGCGCTGCCCTGCTGGTCGGGGTGGCGGCGCCGATCCCCCTGATCAACGCCGGTGTCGCCGCACAGGCCGCCTGCGGCGATGGGGATCTGGAGGCCCCGGTGCTGGATGTGGCGATTCCGCGCCGCATCCGGCCCCGCTTCGGATCCGTCAGCTACGCCCGCCTCAAATCCGGTGCGATCCGGGTGGAGGGCCACCGTGTGAGCGCCGCGCCGGCCCACAGTCCGCGGCTGGCCGAAGCCATCGGCCAGGAGCTGATCACCTGGCTCGAGGAGGATCGCTTTCCCCTGCGCCTGCCGCTCCGGCCCCTCTCCGGACGCACCGGGCTGATTCCTCTCGACAGCTGACGAGCCCGCGGGCATCGGCAGCGGTTCAGGAAAACGGCCGTAAGCTCCGGCGAGAGCCGCCCCGCGCCAGCCATGGCCGAGACCCCCTTCTTCAGCCCCGAGCCCCCCTCAGGCCCAGAGCACGAGGAGATCGGGACGTCCCCGCAGCCCACGCCGACAAGCCCGGAAGGGGCCATCCCGGCGCCACCCGAGCCCGTGGCCGAGACCTTGGCTGAGCCGGGCAGCGAAGGGCAGCCCTCCGCCCCGGAGCCCTTCAGTGAGCCGGTCAGCGAGCCGGAACCCAGCCCGGTTGCGAGCCCGGAGCCCGGCTTCGCCGCCACCCTGGACGTGCCCGCCCTGGAGGATGCAAGCGCTCCGCCCGCGGAGGGCGGAGGGGAGTTCGAGCTGCTCCTGGAGAAGCTGCGGGACTGGTTCGGCAGCGGTGAGCTCCAGGCCCAGTGGCAACGCTTCCGCGGCCCGCTCAAGGGTCTGGCGATCCTCATCGGCGTCGTGCTGCTGCTGCGGGTCTACGCCGCCCTGATCGGCACCCTGGACAGCCTGCCCCTGGTGGGCGGCCTGCTGGAGCTGGCGGGCCTGATCGCCGTGACCCGCTTCTCCCTCACCCGACTGGTGCGGAAAAGCGACCGGGAAGAGGTCTTCGCCGACTGGAGCCGTCGCTGGAAGGATTTCCGCGGCAAGGACTGACCCCTCGCCGCTGGGATGGCGCCAGGGGGCGTTCGCGGACCGGTTGATAGTTTGTGGCCACTGTGTCCCTGCAACGGTGAACATTCAGCTCGGTCGCTCCCGGATCGTCCGCCGCGCCTATGGCATCGATGAAATCGCTCTGGTGCCCGGTGGCCGCACCGTCGATCCGGAAGTGACCGACAGCAGCTGGAGCCTGGGGGGCATCGAACGGGAGATCCCGATCATCGCCAGCGCCATGGACGGCGTGGTGGACGTGGGCATGTGCATCGAGCTCACCCGGCTGGGAGCCCTGGGCGTGCTGAATCTGGAAGGTGTCCAGTGCCGCTACGACGACCCCGAACCGATCCTGGAGCGGATCGCCTCGGTGGGCCGCGAGGAGTTCGTGGGCCTGATGCAGGATCTCTACAGCCAGCCTGTGCGGGAAGATCTGGTACGGCAGCGGATCGCCGAGATCAAGGCGGGCGGGGGCATCGCGGCGGTGAGCGCCACCCCGGCGGCGGCACTGCGCTTCGGGACAGCGGTGGCTGAATCGGGCGCCGACCTGTTCTTCGTGCAGGCCACGGTGGTCTCCACGGAGCACATCGGCCCCGAAGGCCGCCAGACCCTTGACCTGGCGGCCCTCTGCCGCGACCTGGGGGTGCCTGTGGTGATCGGCAACTGCGTCACCTACGACGTCACCCTGCAACTGATGCGGGCTGGAGCCGCCGGCGTGATGGTGGGCATCGGTCCCGGTGCCGCCTGCACCTCCCGCGGGGTGCTCGGCGTGGGCATCCCCCAGGCCACCGCCGTGGCCGACTGCGCCGCCGCCCGGGATGACTTCGAGAAGGAGAGCGGCCGCTACGTGCCTGTGGTGGCCGATGGCGGCATCGTCACCGGCGGCGACATCTGCAAATGCCTGGCCTGCGGGGCCGACGCCGTGATGATCGGCTCGCCGATCGCCCGGGCGGCCGAAGCGCCGGGCCGCGGCTTCCACTGGGGCATGGCCACCCCCAGCCCGGTCCTGCCCCGGGGCACCCGCATCAAGGTGGGCACCACCGGCAGCCTCGAGAAGATCCTGCGGGGCCCCGCCGGCCTCGACGACGGCACCCAGAACCTGCTGGGCTGCATCCGCACCTCCATGGGCACCCTGGGGGCCCGCACCCTGAAGGAGATGCGCCAGGTGGAGGTGGTGGTGGCGCCCTCGCTGCTCACCGAGGGCAAGGTGTACCAGAAGGCCCAGCAGCTGGGCATGGGCAAGTAACGCGTCCCACTTCTGGACGCCCCCGCCTCAGGGCGAGATGGGAGCTAACCTCATGACGTGGGGGCTACGGCTCGCACACTCCTCACACCACCCGGCCCGGCGTGCCCGGGCTTTTTGTCTTCTCCTGTTCCACCGCCCGCGCGAGGACGCTTGCGCTACGGCCTGCAACGCTGGCCCCGAGCCCGGGGAGGGCGGAGGAACCCGGTTGCTAGATTCGCCCCAACCCGAGTCAGCAAGGAATGTCCAGCGCCGCTGCCGTCACCGACGCCTCCTTTGAGCAAGACGTGCTCAAGAGTGATGTGCCCGTGCTGGTCGATTTCTGGGCCCCCTGGTGTGGGCCCTGCCGGATGGTGGCCCCGATCGTCGATGAGATCGCCAAGGAATTCGAAGGCAAGATCCGCGTCTACAAGCTCAACACCGACGAGAATCCCAACGTCGCCAGCCAGTACGGCATCCGCAGCATTCCCACCCTGATGCTGTTCAAGGGCGGCCAGAAGGTCGACACCGTCGTGGGTGCCGTTCCCAAGAACACCCTCTCCGGCACCATCTCCAAGTACCTCTGAAGCCTCTCCAAGCACCTCCGCCCCCGTCGGCCGGCAGAAGTCCCCTCCAGGCCCTGGCCGAGGAGCTCCATGGGCACCCCCAGCGTCGCCAGATCGAGCGTGCCGTTGTTTCCCTGCTCCAGGTGGCCCGCCAGGAGAAGGACGAACAGGAATGGCGGCTGATCACCGGCTGCCTTGCCGACATCAGCGAGGCCCTGGAGGTGTTCCGTCCCCGGCGCAGCTCGCGCAAGATCAGCGTCTTCGGTTCGGCCAGAACCCGCCGGAACGACCCCTGCTACCGCCTGGCCGAAGAGGTGGCCCATCTGGCGGTCAAAGAGGGCTTCGAGGTGATGACCGGCGCTGGCGGTGGCGTCATGGAAGCCGCCAACAGCGGCGCCGGCCGCGAGCACAGCATCGGCCTGAACGTGGATCTGCCCTTCGAGCAGCATCCCAACCCCTACGTGAGTGCCAGCGACAACCGGTTGCTGTACTTCCGCTACTTCTTCACCCGCAAGCTGTTCTTCCTGATGGAGAGCGATGCGCTGGTGGTGATGCCGGGGGGATTCGGCACCCTGGATGAACTGTTCGAATGCCTCACCCTGATCCAGACGGGTCGCACACCACCGATTCCCCTGGTGTTGCTCTCCCCTGAGGGCGACGATTTCTGGAGCAACTGGCGGCGCAACGTGCATCAGGAGCTCGCCGTCCGGGAACTCATCTCGCCGGAAGATGTGGACCTGTTGGTGGAATCCTCCTGCGCCGAGGAGGCGGTCGACCACATCTGCCGCTTCTACCGCGTGTTCCACAGCGCCCAGCTGGGCGAGGACCGCATCGAACTGCTGCTGAACGCCGAGGTGCCGCGCGCCCTGCTGCCGGAGCTGAACCACACCTTCGCCGACCTGCTGGAGGAGGGCGCCATCCAGAGCGGCGAGGGGGTCGACGACAACGGCCTGCTCAGGCCCAGTCTGCGGCTGCGTTTCGACAAGCGGCGCGTCGGGCGGCTTTACCAGTTCATCGACCACCTCAACGGCCTCGAGCTGCCGGCCTCGGCGGCCCTCGAGCACCCGGCGGAGCGGGTCCCCACCGGGGCGGAGCCATGAGCCCCATTGGCCTGATCGACTACGGCATGGGCAACCTGCACTCGGTGCAGCGCAGCTTCGCCCGTCTCGGCGCCGACCTGGAGACCGTGCACGGACCGGCGGACCTGGATCACTGTGAGGCCCTGGTGCTGCCTGGTGTAGGCGCCTTCGATCCCGCCATGGAGCGGCTGAGGGCGAGTGGTCTGGACGCCGCCCTGCGGCGCTCCTGCGCTGACGGACGCCCGCTGCTCGGCATCTGCCTCGGCCTTCAGCTGCTGTTCGAGTCGAGCGACGAGGGACGTGTCGAGGGGCTGGGGGTGCTGTCCGGGCAGGTGAAGACCCTGCCCCGGGTGACAGGCCACCCCCTGCCCCACATGGGCTGGGCCCCCCTGATTCCTGC
This sequence comes from Synechococcus sp. CCY 9618, assembly GCF_019038415.1. Classification (GTDB taxonomy): domain Bacteria; phylum Cyanobacteriota; class Cyanobacteriia; order PCC-6307; family Cyanobiaceae; genus Cyanobium. Next base: position 19,510 of record NZ_JAFKRG010000051.1, read on the forward strand.
CACCCCCAGTCCGCTGCTGCCGGCCTCAACCCCCGAAGCCTGGGTCTACTTCGTCCACTCCTTCGCGGCGCAGCCGGCCGTTCCGGATGCCACCACGGCCCTGGTCGAGTACGCCGGCACCACGGTCACAGCGGCGGTCTGGCAGGACACCATCGCCGCCTGCCAGTTCCACCCCGAGAAATCGGGGCCGGCGGGCGAGGCCATGCTGCGCCGCTGGCTCGGCTGGGTGGCCCGCCCATGACGCTGCGGGTGAGCGGCGGCCGGCGCCTGCAGAGCCCCCCCGGCGCCACGGCCAGGCCCACCGCCTCCAGGGTGCGCCTGGCCACCATGAATCTGCTGGCCAGGGAGATCCCGGGCTGTCGCTGGCTCGATCTCTGCAGCGGCAGCGGTGCCATGGCCTGCGAGGCCCTGCAGCGGGGAGCGGCGGCCGTGGTGGCGGTGGAGCGGGATCGCCGCATCGCGGCGGTGGCCAGAGCCAATCTCGAGGCGGTGCTCGCCGGTCGGCCTCCGGCATCCTGCAGCGCCATCTCCCGGGTGCATGTGGCCTGCGATGAGGTGCTTCGCTGGCTCGACGCCCCACGCGGCGCAGAGGTTGAGGAGGGCTTCGACCTCATCTACGTGGATCCTCCCTACGCCGCCGGACTGCATGCGCCGATCGCGGCCGCTGTGGCCAGAGGCCGCTGGCTGGCCCCCGGAGGGACCATGGTCTGGGAATGCGGCTCCGAGGCCGTTCCGGACGACCCTCCGGGCTGGGAGCGGCGGGACAGGCGGCGCTACGGCGGCACTACGCTGGTGATGCTTTGTGAATCACGCCTTCCCACAGGGAACAAACCCTGATGGATCAGCCCCCGAGGGCACTGCCGCGGCGGTACTGATTCCAGGCCGCCACGAACAGACCCACCAGGGTGATCGGGATCAGTCCCAGCACGATGCCGCAGAGGAGGGGTTCAATCATGGAATGGCTGGCGCTTCGAGCGATGCACAATTCTTCCACGACCACCGCCTGCTACGCGAGTCCATCCCCATCAACGTGATCAGTCCGCCCCCCAGCCCCCCCGCCCAACAGACGCCCCTGGGCGTTCCGGACCCCACCCGCCGCCGCGGGCTGGTTGCGGCGCTGGCCTCCGTGGCGGCGGTGGCCTGCATCCTGCTGGTGCTGGTGGTGCTGCCGGCGGCCCACAGCGACCCTTACACCCGCCAGACCCTCGAGCTCACCGGATCGGCGGCCGATGGCGGACGCCTGTTCCGCCTCAACTGCGCCGGCTGCCACGGGCTGGCCGCCCAGGGGTTGGTGGGTCCCAACCTGCACGGCGTCGATCGACGCAAGAGTGATCGCCAGCTGATCCGGCAGGTGGTGAGCGGTCGCACCCCGCCCATGCCGAGTTTCCAGCCCGAGCCTCAGGCCATGGCCGATCTGCTGGCCTTCCTGCACAGCCTGCCTTGAGGCCGAAGCTGGTGCTGGTCGAGCCGGCGGGCCCCCTCAACGTGGGCAGCGTGGCCAGGCTCTGCCGCAATTTCGGCCTCGAAGCTCCGCGGCTGGTGGCGCCCCGCTGTGACCACCTGGGCGAGGAGGCCCGGCGGATGGCGGTGAAAGGTCTGCCCCTGCTTCAGGAAGCCCAGGTGTTTGCCACCCTGGCCGATGCCCTGGCCGACTGCGGCCGGGTGGTGGCCACCAGCGGCCGGCCGGAAGGGGAGCCCCTCCCCCTGCATGGCCCCGACGAGGCCCTGACCTGGCTGCTGGCCGGCGATCCGACCGTGCCGGCGGCTCTGGTGTTCGGCCGCGAGGACCGGGGCCTCAGCAACGACGAGCTGCTGCAGGCGGGCCGCCTGCTCCAGGTGCCGACCCCCACGCCCCATGGCTCCCTGAACCTCTCCCACGCGGTGGCGGTGGTGCTGCACGACCTGCACCGTCTCGAGCACGGGGAGCACCGGGCCTCCCCGCCGGCCGCGGTGCCGGCCCCCTGTCTGCGGGGGCAGCTCGAAGCCATGCTCACCGATGCGGAGGACCTGCTGCTGGAGGTGGGCTTCCTGCTGCCCCACACGGCCCACGCGCGGATGGCCAAGCTGCGGGCCCTGCTGCAACGCAGCCAGGTCAGTGCCCCGGAGGTGGCCCTGCTGCGGGGCATGGTGTGCCAGTTGCGCTGGGCGAGCCGTCGCCCTTTCCCTTCCTCCCGGGACCACTAGCGTCGAGCCATCGCGATCTTCCCCGATCTCCGTGAGTTCCGGCCGTCCGCCCCGTCCCCGCAGCAACCCCTGGTTTCGCCCGGTGGGTCTGGTGCTGCGGCTGATCGTGCTCGGAGTGGGGCTGGGCGTGATCGTGGGAACGTCCCTGAAGCTGCTGGAGCCCCGGCTCGCCCAGGGGGCGATGAGCACGGCACCGTCGGAGCCGAAGGAGAAGAAGCCCGGTACCGGAGCGATGGCCCTGGGCAGCTTCGAACCGCGCCGGGAACTGGTGGGCCTCAGCCAGCAGTGGGGCCGGCTGGCCGCCGCCCAGAAGGGCCTCACCGCCAGCGGCTTCCTGCTGGTGCTCGACGACGGCCGTTTCGCTCAGCTGCAGCCCGACATGGCGCTGCCGGCGGCCAGTGCCATCAAGGTGCCGATCCTGCTGGCCGGCCTGGAGGATCTCGATGTCGGCAAGCTGCGCTGGAACGAAGCCATGCCCCTCACCAAGGAGGTGGTGGGAGGTGGGGCCGGCTGGATGGCCAGCAAGCCGCTGGGTACCCGCTTCCCCTTCTACGAGGCCGCCACGGAGATGATCCGGGTCAGCGACAACACCGCCACCAACCTGCTGATCCGTCGCCTGGGCGGCAGGACCAGCCTCAACACCCGCTTCCGCAGCCTCGGCCTGCCGGCCACGGTGATCAACAACTGGCTGCCTGATCTCGACGGCACCAACACCACCAGCTCCCGCGACCTGGCCCGCTCCATCGCCCTGGTGGACACCGGCGAGACGCTGACCCCGAGGGCCAGAGATCTGTTCCGGGAGATCATGGCCACGTCGCGTACCAACACCCTGATCCCCCTCGGCCTGCTGATGGGGATGGGCAAGGATTCCTCCGATCCCGACAGCGAGCTCCTGCCCGAGGGCGTCACCGTCTACAACAAAACGGGCGATATCGGCATCGCCTACGCCGACGCCGCCCTGATCCAGCTTCCCAACGGCCAGCGGGCCGTGGCGGCCTTCATGGTGAAAGGTCCCTTCAACGACCCCCGTTCCGCCGAACTGATCCGTGCGATGGCCGGCACCGTCGCCAAGACCCTCGTCAAAGGTTCATGAAATCCCTCCTTTCCACCCTTGTGCTGCCCTGGCTGGGCGCCCTCGGCGGACCCCTTCTCGCCCAGCCGGCCGCCGCCCCCGCACCGAGCCCACCCCTGCTGCGCCCCGGCACGGTGGCGCCGCTGCCCGGACGGCTGGACGCGGTGCCGATGCTGAACGACAACAACCCCGAGGTGATCAAGGGCCCCGGCATCCTGCTGTCCACCTTCGACGGCCGGAGAGGCTTCGACGGCCGCCCCCTCGGTGATCCCGCCGCCCACCTGAACACGGCGGTCAGCGGCCCCTTCGAGCTGTTCAGTCATCACATCTTCGCCGGCAGCCCGGAAAGCCTCGACTCCACCCTCTGGCTGGCAGTGGTGGCGGCCCCGCGGGGCGACACCCCGGTGAAGCTGCGGGTCGTGGCGGGGTCCACCGCCCTGTCCCAGTCGGTGGACGCCGCCCAGCCGTCGGCCCCCTTCCTGCCGCTGCCGGCGCTGATGGAACAGGGAACGACGCCGATCTACGCCGGTCCGGGCAGCCGGGTGGCCACCGAACTGCTGGACCGGCAGCGCAGCCCCCTGGTGCCGGAGGGCTGGACCCTGCCACCCGGGCAACTGAGCACATTGTTGGTGCTGCCCCTGCCGGTGCGGGGGCTCGATCCCCTGCTCAACGGCCGCAACCTGCAGCTGCGCCTCCACAGCGACGGGCCGGTGGACCTGGCCACCCTGGCGGCCTTCGGACCCGTCGACCGACCGCCGGATCCCGCCGTCTGGACGCCGTTGCTGGAGGGTGGCCTGAGTCCGAAGGAGCACAGCCCCAGCCCCCGGGGAGCCAGCGGCCCGATGATCTACTCCCGGGTCAGCGGCGTCCAGGTGGGCAGCGTCTGGCAGGGACGGATCACCGATCCGGGCCAGCCGACCCTGTCGGTGCGCCGGGCACCGATCTCCTGGCCGATCAGCGCCCTGGAACGGGGCACCCTGGGCACCGGCCAGGTGCAGACGGCCCCGCTGCGGTCCTTCTACCCGGGCACCGCCTGGGCAGCCCACGGCAATTACGGCGTCACCTACGACATCACCCTGCCGTTGCGCAACGACACCTCCAAGCCGGTGCAGCTGGCCCTGGCCCTGGAATCCCCACTCAAGACCGACCAGGCCCTGGGTGGCCTGCGCTTCAACACCACCCCGGCGCGGGCCGTGATGTTCCGGGGCACCGTGGAAGTGAGCGGCCTCGACGCCGTGACCGGCCGCGCCGGAGGGCGGCGCCGCTTCCACCTGGTGCAGCGGGCCGGCCAGGAGGGACCGGCCCTGGGCACGGTCAGCCTCGGCGCTGGCCAGCAGCGCCAGCTGCGGGTGCGACTGATCTATCCGGCCGACGCCACTCCACCCCAGGTGCTGTCGCTGCTGCCCGTGGCGCCGCTTCCGGCCACAGCCCCAGGGGGGGCTGTGAAACAATCCGGGACGCCGCCCGCTCACCGCCCGTGACGCCACCCAGGAAGCGCAGGGTCTTCCCCTTCACCGCCATCGTTGGCCAGGAGGAGATGAAACTGGCGCTGCTGCTCAACGTGATCGACCCCCGCATCGGCGGCGTGATGATCATGGGCGACCGGGGCACAGGCAAATCCACCACGATCCGGGCCCTCGCCGATCTGCTGCCGGCGATCGAGGTGGTGGCGGGCGATCCCTACAACAGCTCCCCCAGCGATCCCGATCTGCAGAGCAGCGAGGTGCGCCAGCGGGCGGAACGGGGCGAGCAGCTGCCGCTGGAGGCCCGCCAGGTGCCCATGGTCGACCTGCCCCTGGGCGCCACCGAAGACCGGCTCTGCGGCACGATCGACATCGAGAAGGCCCTCAGCGAAGGGGTGCGCGCTTTCGAACCGGGCCTGCTGGCCAAGGCCAACCGGGGCCTTCTTTACGTGGATGAGGTGAACCTGCTCGACGACCACCTGGTCGATGTGCTGCTGGATTCGGCCGCGTCGGGGTGGAACACGGTGGAGCGGGAGGGGGTGTCGGTGCGGCACCCGGCCCGTTTCGTGCTGATCGGTTCGGGCAACCCCGAGGAGGGGGAGCTGCGGCCCCAGCTGCTGGATCGCTTCGGCATGAGCGTCGAGGTGCGCACGGTGCGGGATCCGGAGCTGCGGGTGCAGGTGGTGGATCAGCGCACCAGCTTCGACGCCGATCCGGACACGTTCAGTGACCGGCTCCAGGACACCCAGGAGGCCCTGCAGGCCCGGGTGGCGGAAGCCCAGGAGCGGTTGCCGCAGGTGGCCATCGACGACGACCTGCGCATCCGCATCTCGGCGGTCTGCGGGGAACTGGACGTGGACGGCCTGCGGGGCGACATCGTCACCAACAGGGCCGCCCGGGCCCTGGCGGCCTTCGAAGGCCACCTGGAGGTGACCGACGACGACGTGGCCCGGGTCGTGGCCTGCTGCCTGCGCCACCGGCTGCGCAAGGACCCCCTCGAGCAGATCGACTCGGGCGAGCGGGTGGTGAAGACGTTCTGCAAGGTGTTCGAGCGGGCCGAAGCCGACCCGGCCGCGTTCCAGCTGGCCCTGGCGGGGTGAGGATTCTCGGCATCGATCCCGGCCTCGCCCGCGTCGGCTATGGGGTGATCGATGTGGAGGGGCGCTCCGCCGGCGGCGATGGTCATCAGCGCCTGCTCGACTGCGGCATGATCCGCACCGAACCCGGCCGCAGCGACGGCGACCGCATGGTGGAGATCGCCCGCGACCTGCGGGTGATCGTGCGCCGCTGGCGGCCCCAGCTGGCAGCCGTGGAGAAGTTCTTCTTCTACCGCTCCAGCACCACGATCTCGGTGGTGCAGGCCCGGGGAGTGGTGATGATGACGCTGGCTCGCTTCTCCATCCCGGTCGTGGAGTTCCCACCGATGCAGATCAAGCTGGCCCTGGCCGGCTCGGGCCACGCCGAAAAGGACGAGGTGCTGGCGGCGGTGATGCGGGAGCTGGATCTCCAGGTCCCCCCGCGCCCCGACGACGCCGCCGACGCCCTGGCGGTGGCGCTGACGGGGTGGTTCCAGCGGTGAGGGACATCGGCCTTTCCTGCGACTAATCCGTTGCAGAAACGACAAATCCGTGCAGAATCCCTTAAACGATCGGGCAGCCATTCCGCGCGGCTTCGTTATCCCCATCCATGCCTGCCTTCCGTATCCCGGAGCAATCGGGTCGTATCGCCCTGGTGACCGGGGCCAACAGCGGGCTGGGACTGGAAACCGCTCGGGCCCTCTCGGCACGGGGAGCGACCGTCATTCTTGCCTGCCTGTCCCTGGATCTGGCCGAACAGGCGCGGGTCTCGCTGCTTCCAACGGCCACAGGGCCCCTGGAAAAACTGGAACTTGACCTTGGTGATCTGGACGTCGTGGCCCGCGCCTCGGAGTCGGTCGCCAGTCGCTTCGGCAAGCTTGACTTGCTGATCAATAATGCTGGGGTGATGGGACTGCCATGGGGACTCACAAAGAACGGCTATGAACAACACTTCGGAATCAACCATCTTGGTCACTTCGCGCTCACTCAGCATCTGATGCCACTGTTCAAGGACCGTCCCGGTGCTCGGGTGGTCACAGTGACGTCCATCTGGCAGCACATTGGTCGCTTCAGGCTCGACGATCTGCGAGGAAGAAGGAAATATAATCGCTGGAAGGCGTATGCTCAGAGCAAGTTCGCGAACACCTGCTTTGGCTTCGAACTGCAAGAGCGGCTATCTCAACAAGGAGCCAAAGCGATCTCTCTGGTGGCTCATCCCGGGTTCGCCCGCACCAATATTCAAGCCGCATCAATCAAAGCCAGTGGCAATCGATTCGAAGCCTTTCTGGATTGCCTGGTAAGACCATTCTTTCAGAGTGCGGCAGAAGGGGCACGCTGCCAGATCTACGCCGCTACATCACCCACAGCCAAGGGAGGCGAAATCTATGCGCCCAATGGCCCACTGGAATCAGGTGGGTGGCCGAAAAGAGGACGAGCGCCGAAGCGGGCCCTGGACCACTCCTACAGACGGCAGCTCTGGCAAATCAGCGAGGAACTCTGCCATAGGCATTGGAATTCCAGGTAAGCCAAGATTCACAGGCATTCATCCTCTGAGATCATCGGGCTCAACCATGGATCAGAGCTGTTGTTTCCGTTAATGTGTACTTTCATTCGATGGGTTCGATGATCAACGGAGTGTTTTCTGCAGAATTCGGCCCACTCGGTTGGGCAGCATTGATCCTTTGCCTGCTGCCATGGTTGCTGCTGCTGAAAATGCTGGCGGATTTCCAGGATGTGCTCAGCATCGGCAAACCTGAGCCTGAGCTTGCGAGTCAAAAACCGATGGTCTTCGGGGCCGCCGCGGAACCAGCCAGCTCATTGCTCGCCCTGCTGCAGCAGGAGCGAATGCAGCGTGACCATGATCCATCCGTTGAGGCCATCCCCTGGGACATTGAAATCATCATCCCCGCCTACAACGAAGAATACAACATTGAATCCTGCGTGCAGTCGCTAGCGGAAACGGCCATTGAACTCCACCACCTTCATGCACTGCGCACACGCATCATCGTGGTGGATGATCAATCCACCGATCGCACCTATTCACTCGTTGCCAACTGCAGGGATCGGCTGTCGGCCAAATGGACCGACCGGCAACAGGAGCATCCTGGAATCAACGAGATCGCCCCAGTCTCCATTGCCCTGCTCCAGACATCCAAACGCCCTGAAGACGAGCTATGGCTTGGCAAGAACTGGGCGTGCCATACCGGCTTTTCACACTCACAAGCCCATCATCTGTTCTTCGTTGATGCAGACGTCACGGTGAGGCCAACCTTCCTGAGAAAGTTTCTTGATGCCCTCTCAAAGCAGATCCAGTTCTCCGGATTCGTCCCTACAATCGCCTGCAAGTCTCTCATTGACTATATCGTACAACCCAACGTAGCCCTGTCAGCCCTGATCCAGAACAACATCAGTTCATCACTGAAACCCGGCACGAAAAGGCCCCATGCCTTCGGCCAATGCATCTATATACGAAGGTCGGCTTATCTTGTTACGGGTGGCTATGAAGTCGCTAACAAAGATTCTAAAGAAACACGTGGGCTGGAAACTCGAGCCCTCTCAAAGAGCATCGTAAAAGCGGGAGTGCCAGCCCTGAACGTCGCCGCTGGCGATTTGATCACGGTCTACATGTACAGAGATGCCAAATCACTGTGGGAAGGGTGGACGAAGAACTTTTTCATGACAGTCGATCAAAGCCTTTATAAGGCATGCCTGAGCATTGCCATGTTGCTGATGCTGTTCGACATCCCTCTGCTGTTCTTTGCCTGGCCCCAGACCAGACTATTCGTCCCTTTCCACATCGTCGGCCATTTTGGATTGAGGCTCTTCGTCGCCAAAGCTTACAAGGTGCCCCTGAAGGGCTGGCCGCTGTTTCCCCTGGGAGGTCTGGCCCTTTCCGCCATTATGGTTGGATCAGCTTACAAAGTGAAATCCCAGAAGAACTGGACCTGGAAAGGCCGCAGTCTCGCCATCAAGCCGTGAAGGAGAAAACCATGGGAAGCTGGCCCTGCGTTCTCTGCCTGAACAGTCGCGGAGCATCATCCCCTCTTGCTGATCAGCCAGTCATTCCAGATGTCTTCCAGTTGCTGAGGATGTTCCCATTGGGGGAGATGACCACAGGCCGGCAACTCCATGATTCTGTCTCCTAGAAAATTACTCACAAGCTGCCGTTGCCGCTTGTCGACAAGCCGATCCTCCCTGCCGAGGATGGCAAGAATCGGCTGCGCAGGCAGGGGGCGATCGCTCTTTTTGAATCCTCCCGAGCGGCCAAAGCGCCGCAGAGATTCTTTCCATCCGGGAGTGGCCAGATGAACGGAGCAGATCTCCAGCTCACCAGCCGAACAGGTTTCTCTGGCATGGGCATGCATCAGTCGACGCAGCCAGCGCCGAAACCAGTGCAGATTCAGGAGCCAGAGACTCAGGGACTCCAGCCATAGTGGGAGGGGTTGTTCCACTGGCGGCTCCGTGAGCCCTACGGGTCCCAGAAGCATCAGCCGCTCGATGCGTTCAGGTTGGCGCCGGGCCAGATCCACGGCCACTCTCGTGCCCATGGAGGCGCCAATCACCGAAACACGCGCCAACCCATCCTCAGCCTCCACAGACGTTCCGATCGCCTGATGGAACGCGGGGCAAGCCAGCAACGCCTCAAGATGGTGAAGAACACCTTCAGCTGAGTAGTCTCCATCGTTCGGACGCGGGCAGAATCCGAATCCATACACATCGGGAATCAGCAATCGATACTGCTTCGCCAGACGGATGGCGAGTGGGGTGGCGTCGAGGAAAGAGCCGTCGAAACCTCCGATGATCAGCAGGGGCCGGCCTTCGCCCAGTACGGCGACGGGCCAGCGCTCATCCGAACCGGGCAGCTCCCACCATTCGACAGCCGAAGCCAGGTGCCTCGCCCGTGGATCCTTGAGATGGATGGCAGCCTCCTCAACCAACTCTCGAGATCGCAACCAGAGAGGCTGATCGGGCATCAATGGAGAATGGTCATGGCGAACAGCAGATCGTGCAGGTTTCATCCCGTTTCCAGACTCCGCTTCAAAAGGACCTGGGAGCAGCTTTCATGCTAGGTGGAAGACATATCGTCAGACCTGAGCCGCCCCCCCCCGTTCAGATCGACAGCCTGGCCCAATCCCTCCATTCACATCCCTGTCCGAAGCGAAGTGCAGGATTTACGATCGCGTGGTGCTCCCACCACGACGGAAACCTGGTGATGGGAGGGCAGGACGGCAGCCGATGGGGAATCTCCCGCGGGACGACCCCAGCCAGATGGCAGCGGGTCGTCGTCCAGCCCCTCCAATGCGATCCCCGATGCGATCGATGCAGGAACGCGGAAAAACGGACCTGAGACGGCATTTCCGCCAGCAGCGGCGGACAACCATCAGCCTGGCGGCCGCAGGCATCCTGGAGGTGGCTCTGCATGAGCTGCCCTCCAGGGTTCCTGATGGGGAGTGGCTGGGGCTCTACTGGCCCCTGGCCGATGAGCCCGATCTCAGGATCCTGGCGGAGACGCCGTACCTCCAGGTGGCCCTGCCGGCCGCCCAGGCCGATGACGGCCTGGCCTATCTCCCGTGGAGGCCACAGGCTGCCGTGGGGCCGGACACCTGTGGCATTCCGGCTCCCCTGGAGGGACCACCGCTCAACCCGGAGGCCATGGCCCTGCTGCTGGTTCCAGCGCTGGCGGTGACCCCCCGAGGCTGGCGACTTGGCTCCGGTGGCGGCTGGTATGACCGGTTGAGGGCCGATCCCCGCTGGCGGGCGGTTCCGGCGCTGGCGGTGCTGCCGGCGGCCTGTGTGACCCCCGAGCTGCCCCTGGACTCCTGGGACGTCCCTTTCTCCGGCTGGCTGGATGAGAATGGCATCCACTGGGTCGACAGATCACCCGAGACCATTGCAAGGGTTTAAGCAACCCCCCTCCAACTGCCACTCCTGGGGCGTCGTTTGCCAGGATCCAGCCAGCGATCCATGTCTCGATTGGACCTGACTTCGATGGGGATCCCCGCAACGGCCCGCTCTCAACGACGTGACGGTCCCTCAGCTCCCACCGCAGCCGAGCGAGTGATGGCCGCCGAACTGCAGGGTCGTGGCAACGGAAACGACGCCCTCACCATGATGGTCGCCTCAATGGCGAGGATGGTGCAGACCGGCAAAGCAAGCGATAGTCGGTGGAAATCCAACTAAGGGCGTCATGATCCGGTCCATCCACCTGCAGGCCCTGTGCGGTGGGGCAGCCATGGCGCTCTTCTCTGCGCTGCTTCCGGCTCCGGCCCGGGCCCACGGCATCCAGAGCACCCTCGAGCGGTTCGCCAGCCTTGAAAGTGCCGGCAGAGACGAGAGGCTGGAGCTGCGGAGCAGTTTCTCCAGCGGCGTCCCTGCCAGCGATGCCCATGTTCGCCTGCTCCCTGCTGGTGGGGGCAGCCCCGTGGAACTCGGAATCACCGGAGCGGATGGACGCCTCGCCTTCGTCCTGCCGGCCAGAGCCCTGGAGGGAGGAGAGATCCAGGTGGATGCGGGTCCGGGCCACAGGGACTATCTGGAGGTTTCCGATCTTGAGCCCGCCAGTCCCGGCCAGGCGCCCGCCACCCATGTGCCCGTGGAAGGCCGCCAACAGCCGTGGACCGGGCATGCTTCAGCCGCCCTCATCCTGATCGGCCTGGTCAGTGGTGCAGGGCTATTCAGTCGGCTTCGCAGAGGTGCCTGAGTCGTTACGATCCAGCCATGAGCACCGGCAGCCCAGCCCTTGATCGGATCGTTGATCGGCTCGGCAGTTCCTCCGATGCCCGTCGCCGCTACGAGTACGTGCTCTGGTTGGCCAAGAAACTGGCCCCTTTGCCTGACGACCTCAGACAGGAGGCCTTCAAGGTCAAGGGGTGCGTCTCTCAGGTGTTCGTGGTGGGGCAGCTGGAGGATGGGAAACTTCACTGGCAGGGAGATTCCGATGCCCAGATCACCAAGGGATTACTGGCTCTGCTGATTGAGGGTCTGGAGGGTTTGACTCCCAGCGAGGCCGTTGCGATCGATCCGGCGTTTATCGCGGCCACAGGGCTCCAGGCAAGCCTCACCCCGTCGCGAGCCAACGGTTTTCTGAACATCCTGCGCATGATGCAGGCCCAGGCCCGTCAGCTGGAACGAACCGGGGCAGTGGCCGATTCCTAGGATCGGGGTTTGAGGATGCTGCCCATGACCATCGGCGTTGGCTTGCTCGGACTGGGCACGGTTGGAGCCGGCGTTGCCGCGATCCTCTCCAGCCCCCAGGGGCGTCACCCGCTGGTGGGGCTGCTGGCCCTGCGCCGCATCGCCGTCCGCGACTTTGATCGACCTCGTTCTGTGGAGGTGGACACCGCGCTGCTGGTGACCGATCCGGCCCTTGTGGTGGACGACCCCTCCGTCGACATCGTGGTGGAGGTGATGGGCGGACTTGAACCAGCCCGCACGCTGATCCTGAGGGCGATCGCGGCCGGGAAGCCGGTGGTCACCGCCAACAAGGCCGTGATCGCACGCTTCGGAGAGGAGATCGCTGCGGCAGCCGAAAAGCAGGGTGTCTACGTACTCATCGAAGCGGCTGTAGGCGGCGGCATTCCCATCATCGAACCGTTGAAACAATCCCTTGGTGGGAATCGTATCCATCGGGTGAGCGGCATCATCAACGGCACCACCAACTACATCCTCAGCCGCATGGCCGATGAGGGCGCCGCCTATGGAGAGGTGCTTGCCGACGCCCAACGACTCGGCTACGCCGAAGCCGATCCCGCCGCAGATGTGCAGGGAGGAGATGCCGCGGACAAGATCGCCATTCTGGCAGGTCTCGCCTACGGCGGCCCGGTCCCCCGCTCCGGAATCCCCACCGAAGGCATCGACCGGCTCGACGCCAGGGACGTGGCTTACGCGGCCCAGCTGGGGTTCGTGGTGAAGTTGCTGGCCGTGGCAGAGCGGATCGCCGACGGGGCGCCTTCATCCGATCGACAGGCCGATACGCCCGGCGATGCCGACGGCATCCAACTTGACGTCCGGGTGCATCCGACACTGGTGCCCAAGCACCATCCGCTGGCCGGCGTCCATGGAGTAAACAACGCCATCCTGGTTGAAGGGGATCCAGTAGGCCAGGTCATGTTCTACGGACCGGGCGCAGGCGCCGGCCCCACAGCCTCTGCCGTCGTCGCCGACATTCTCAACATCGCGGGAATCCGCCAGGTGGGCGGCGCCGATGCCGGACTTGACCCTCTGCTCGCGGCAAGCAGCTGGCGAAAGGTGGGGCTGGCCGATGCCTCCCGATCACGTCACCGCAACTACGTGCGCCTCCAGACCTGCGATCAGGCAGGCGTGATCGGCCGGATCGGCACCTGTTTCGGCACCCGGGGCGTGTCCATCCAATCGATCGTGCAGTTCGAAGCCACTGATGGCAGTGCTGAGATCGTGGTGATCACCCACGAGGTTCAGGAATCGAGCTTCCGCGAAGCCCTTGCCGCCATCAGCGCGCTGGAGGAAGTGCAGCGCGTCGCAGCCTGTCTGCGCACCCTGTGAGCCCATGATCGTTTCCAGGCGGAAACGTGACCATGAGTCCTTCCATCGAGGACCTGAAAAAGCCGGTCAGACTCTGCAAAAGGGAACCGCGATGGAAACATTCGTGGGGATCGGATGAAGATCTTGTGGCAGGTGCGATCTGGGCACGGCAGCAGGGCAACCGACAAACGAGCACCAAGCGCGGCACCCCATCAATCTGCCGCGATCACTGCAGAGCACAGACAAAAACTGCCGTCAGAAATGACTTTTAGCCATATTCACGGAAACTGGCTCCCTCATGCGTCGACGGCCCCTGATCAAGAACTCCTCATGACTGTCGTGATCGAAAGAAATGGCGGCCCCTAACATGGATCCTGACTTCAAATCCACTGTGAATCTGCTTAAGCTGCATCTTGTTGCTGGTGGGAAATATGAACATTTACGCATCAAGCCCGCGCAACAGACGCTAAATCACAGTGATAAGAGTATCTTATGGGTCTCACATGGCTATGCAGGGCAGATACATTGAGTGCAAGCCAGCTCAATGTCAAGGGCACCATGCAGTCCATCTCGATCAAGGAAGGCCTAGAAAAGGGCGGTTACCAGTGCGACCAGTTAATTGCGTCGGTAGAGCCCAAAAGACTCCAATTCAGGGGATTCACCTTTTACTGCAAGGACATACCTGCTGGCATTCCTGGCACCATCCCCACACTGTTCATCAGCGGGGCGTTTCAGAGCATGCCGTCCTGGCATCGGTTTGCTCGTATCTTCCTAGGAAGAGAAAAGCCGGTCATCATGGTGGATCTGCCGGGAACCGGCCGAGCAGACCCATTGCCAACGGAGTATGGCCTGGAATACCTTGCTGATGCCATCAAGTATTTGCTGGATGAACTCGGCCACCAGAAAGTAGCGATCGTTGCCGCCTCCTATGGAACACCGATTGCCTACAGATTCGCTGAGCTCAATCCATCCATGGTGGAGAGCCTGATCCTTTGTGGCACGATGAAAGAGGTTCCCAACCACATCCATGGGGATCTGGCCCACTCCTTCAAGACCCTTGAAGAAGGGAACATGGAACAGTTTGCCAATGAATTGCTTGGGGTTTCCGGCCCTCAGCAGGGTTGTGGGTTGATCTGTACAGACCCCCAGAAGCCTATTGCCAGGAGAAAACTGGCCCACCGGCTTCTTCATTCTCAGTTGATCAGCATGAATGCAGCTGATCGGGAAAAGTACGTTATCAATACAAAACGACTGCTGAATCACGGCAGGATCGATCTCACGAATCCGCCAAACGTAAGAACGCTCGTCTTCACAGGCGAGCATGACTGCTTCACACGCCCGGACTTCTGCCGTGAGATTGCCAGTGCGTTTCCACTGGCAACCTTCACGACGATCCAGCAAGCCGATCACTTGTTTCATATCGAGCAGTTTGACACCACAGCTGAGTTGCTTTTCCGCTTCTCCTACAACGAATCCATCAATGACATTCCCATGCTGAACAACATTGAAATTGTCCGCAGAAAGATCAAGAAGCGGTTGAGCAGTCGCCCGAGTGATTCCCGATACAAGCTCCGATGCCAAGACAAGTTTATCCAGAAGTCAATGAACCCTGAGCCTGCCCTGGCCCAACCCTCCTGATTCAGGCAACTATTCGCCTTCACTCAGCGGATCTCAAGATCTGCGGCACTTATCTCCGGCCGGATGAGTAAGTGACTGCATTGGGCTTTGAGATACGAGGCGTAATGGATAGGATGTATTGGAGTTTCTTCTTAGTGTTGTCTCCGCCTGTTTCAGGATGGCGGCAATGCTAAATGAGCCATGACACAGACGTTCAATGCCAAGAAGTCAACGGGACAGAATCAATGTCAATGGATAGCTGCAGATGTCCCAACCAAAAGGCTTAACTTTCAAGGATTCAATTTCAGTTACAAACATATCAATCCACAAACATCGAAATGCATACCCACTTTGTTCATAAGTGGTGCGTTCCAGTCTATGCAGTCATGGTATCGCTTTGCCAAATATTTCCTGACCAAAGGCAAACCGGTGATCATGGTGGATCTTCCTGGAACGGGGGAATCCGATCCTCTCCCCAGTGATTTCGGCCAGGATTTTTTGGCTGAATCCATCGGGTTGATGCTTGCTGATGCGGGCGTTGAACGTGTCTCCATTGTTGCGGCCTCCTACGGCACACCAACAGCCTATTGTTTTTCTCAAGCTTTTCCTGACAAGATTGAACAACTAATCCTGTGCGGAACGATGAGGGAGATTCCAGACTACGTAAAGGAAGGATTATCCCATACACTGATCACGCTCAAGTCAGGATCTATCGAAAATTTTGCTAATGAGGTGATGGGTTTCAGCGGGCCCTATCAGGGCCAAGGTTTGCTCTGCACCGACTCGTCAAGGAAAATCACCAAACACAAGGTTGCCATGCGCTTGCTCTATGGCCAGCTGATCAGCATGACTCCACTTGAAAAAACCAAGTATGAGCTAAATACTTTGAGACTTATCAAGCATGGCAGCATGGATCTTAATGACGCGCCAGCTTGCAATACATTAATCTTCACGGGTGAGCATGATTGCTTCACATTGCCTTGCTATGGCAAGGAAATGGCCAATTTACTGAAGGACTGCACTTTCACCACGGTCAGACATGCTGATCATCTCGTTCACATTGAGCAGTTTAATACTACAGCAGAGCTTATTTACCATTTTTCCTATGGTATTGCAATCAACAGTATCTCCAATTTGAATCCGATCGAACGCTTAGGAACACGTCACAAGTTGCGTGACCCTCAATTCAGCTCAGCACCCCATCCATTCGGAGCGGTTTCCGACAATTCATCCTTCCACCACCCTTCATGTGCTCCACTCGCCGCCTAAAGCTACGGACAATTATTCTGCAACTTGACTCAACTACCTATCCACAGCGAAACCTTCTCTAGATGGTTTTACCCATGACTGAAAGTTGATAGTCATTGGTCATCTTCCAAGAGTATGGCACACTATTCTTTATTTGAGATGGACTCTAGGGATGCTGATCAGGATGTTGATCCAAGACATCTCTGATTAATCCGCACGATTGAACTTGCTCACCTGAGTTGGGTAACTGGGGACTCCTGAAAAACAGCCGACGCCACATCGCCCCGCAACGGGCATCTGAGCAGGACTTACGCAGGCTATGGCCACGTCTATGCGGTGACTGGCCAATCGTTCCATCCTTCGTCTGTAATTGTGCAGGCCTTCGCTGGTGAGGTATGGAGCCAGAGAAGGCTGCAGAGACAGGCAAAAAGGAGCACAGAAAGGAGGCGGAGCACCCTCAGGATCTTCTCGGCACACATCACCAGGAAACTCATGGAGATTGAGGTTGCAGCGCCGTGGGTAAGCCTCGCCATGATCAGCTTCAGTGAATACTTTCGCTTGCCCGAGCCAAAGACTCCCTCCACTTCATTCCTCCGGCGCTGATCCGCACTGAGCTGTTGCTTGTGAGCTGCATTGATCTCTGCGTTTTTAGGAGGCCTTCCCAATCGTTTGCCCGAGAGACGAATTCCTGCTATCGCACAGAAGTGCCTGTTCTTAGCATTGATGTAAATGCGATCAGCGCATATTCGCTCAGGGTAGCAACCATTGTCCTGCTTATACTTCTCGGCCTGAGCGATCAGATCCTCGCCTTCGTTGTAAGCATCCCAGCTGAGCCGATGCAGGAACGCAAATCCATTGCTAACAGAAATACTGATCTTGGCTCCGAATTCGACAGCAGCCCTTGCCTTTCCGCGCACAATGGGCCGTACCTGTCGCTGCACCAAATTGACAAGGCGATCAGGGATGCTCCTGGTCTTACTGTGGAGCAGAATGGTTTGCTGCCGGTGTAGCTCACTGCAGGCGAGGAGCTTATGCCACCAATGCCTCCTCAGGGCTGAAAGGCATGCCCCATCAGCGATCAGGGCATCAATGGCTTCCAGATTGCGCTGCAGATAGTCAAGCTGCCGCCTCACCGCAGCCTTGAGTCTTCTCCGTCGTGGTCTTTTCTGCTTGGCGACATTGAGAAAGTGTGCACGCGCTTTGCCGCGGTCATAACGAGGGCGATGCGCGCCATAACCGTTGGATTGCTTGCAGAGGTCATCAATCACTCTCTCTGTCGACTGCCTCGCCTCATTCAAAAGCTTGAGATCCGTTGGGTAGGTGATATCGGCAGGCGTGCAAGAGGCATCAATACTGAGCGTGCCCCAATTCTTCCCTTCTGGCCAGTCTGCGGGTTTGACCAGGCTATCGAGCAAGAGCTGATCGCCGTTGTCTTTATCATCTCCGCTTGAATCGTCATGGGTCTGAGCAGCGGCAGCCTCAATCAACTTCTCCTTATCTCGCTGAACCACAAGCTCTTTGATGTGCCTCAGGTCTTCATCTGAGAAACGCTTGCGGAAATGAACCATCATTGATGGATCAAACGGCACCTTGCTGGAGTAACCGGAAAATCCAAGGAAGAACTGCATGTAGGGATTCTCCTGTGACGTGACCCCCATCAGTGGTCCAGTTCCTATGAGAGCTGGTGGGGTGATCAGGCCGCTTTCCATTGCTGGAGGACTTCCATAGGCGTACGC
>NZ_JAFKRG010000052.1 GCF_019038415.1 Synechococcus sp. CCY 9618
GGCGTACGCCTATGGAAGTCCTCCAGCAATGGAAAGCGGCCTGATCACCCCACCAGCTCTCATAGGAACTGGACCACTGATGGGGGTCACGTCAATCAGCACGCTGCCGCGCTGGTAGCAGCGCGAGATCAGCTGGAAGAACAGGTACGCCGCGTTTGGCTCCAGCGGTAGGTAGCCCAGCTCATCAATGATCAGCAGCCGGCTCTTGGCGTACTGCGTCAGTCGGGCTTCCAGGGCGTGCTGCGCCTGGGCCTTGGCCAGGGCGCTGATCAGCTCCATGGCACCGACGTACTGGACGCTGTGACCAAGCCGCACCGCCTCCCGGCCCAGCGCCACTGCCAGGTGGGTCTTGCCCACGCCCGGTGGCCCAAGCAGCAGCAGGGTGTCGCCATTGGCCACCCTGCGGCAGGTGGCCAGCTCACGCATCTGGGCCGGGTCGATCGACGGCTGGGCCTTGAAGTCGAACGCCTCCAGCGTCCGGACATAGGGGAAGCGCGCCAGCCGCAGGGCCATCTCCATCCGCAGCTGGTCCTTGCGGGCCACCTCGGCCGCACACAGCCAGGCCAGCGCCTCTCGGAGATTCAGCTCGCGCCGCGCGGCCTCCTCCAGCAGCGCATCCAGGCGGTCGCGGATCGCGGGCAGCCGCAGGCGGGTGAGCATCGCCTCCAGCTCCTCGGTCGGCACCGGGGGTGTTGCCGCTGTGGTTCGGGTGCGTTGTGGGTTGCTCATGCCGCCACCTCCCCGATCAGCTCGGCATAGACGGCCAGAGGCCTGGCCAGCTCAGAGCTGCGCACGGTGCGCCGCTCTCGCTCCCCATCACGACTAGCGCTGGCGTCCTGCAGCGATCGCACGGCCTCGCGCCGCTGCCGCTGCGGCACCAGGCCGACCCAGTGACCGTCGATCACCTGGCGGCTGCGGCTACCGGGCCGCTGCCTCCTGTGCTCGGCCACGATCCGCCCGCCGTGGCGGATCAGCACCTGCTGGTCCCGCACCATCACGCTCACCCGCGCTCTGATCAGCGCCTGCGGCGCCGAATACCAATTGGCCTCCACTTCCACGCAGCAGTCGCTGTGCACGATCCGCACCAGCTCCCGCTCCGCCAGAAACGACGGCTTGGCCTCCAGCGGCTGCAGCGCCTGGGCTTCCTCCCGCAGAAAGCGCTGCAGCGGTTCCTCGCCGGTGGTGCCATGCACCCGCAGGTCGGCCACCTCGCGGCTCCAGCGCACCAGATGGGCCTCAAACTCCGCCCAGCTGCTGAACTCCCGCCCGGCAATGGCGTTCCTTTTCACGTACGCCACCCCTCGCTCATCCTTGCCTTTGGTCCTTGCCCGGTACGGCCGGCAGGCGCGAGGCTTGAACCCCCAGTAGCGGGCGAATCCCTCCAGTCGCTCGGCAAAAACAAGAATGTTTCGCTCCGGATCGTGCTGGCTGACCAACGCCCGGGCGTTGTCCACCAGCACCTCCTTGGGCACACCGCCCCAATGGCGGAAGCCCTCCTCCAGTGCCGCGAGCCAGTGCTCCTGCTTCTCGCTGCGAAACGCCCGCACCAGCAACCGGCGCGAATAGCCCAGCGTCAGTACCGCCAGGTGCACCCGCACCCGCTCGCCGGCGATGCTCACCATGCACTGGCCAAAGTCAGCCTGCAGCTGCCGGCCTGGTGGCGTCTCGAATCGCACTGTCGCCAGGGCCGCGTTGCGCAGCTCCTGCCGCCACGGCTCCACGGCACGCTCCACCGTGCGCAGGCTCACCTTGATCCCTTTCTCACTCGCCAGCTCCTGGCGCACCACATCGGCATTGCCGCGGTGGGCCAGAAACCGCTGCCGCAGCCACTCCCTCTGTCCGTCAAGAACCGCGTGACGGCAAGGCTTTCCGTAGGGCTGCCAGCCGCCTTGCCGCAGGTACTTGCGCACCGTTTCCGGTGAGCAGCCCAGTTCCCTGGCAATGCGCCGTCGGCCCCAGCCGACGGCCGCAAGCCGTCGCATCGCCTCCACGTCCTGAGGGGTCTGCACCGCCGTCTCCAGAGCCATCGGCTCCAGAGATGGCGCCCCTCCACGGCCCCTGTTGTGCTCGCTGGCTCGTTCCACCGGGTGGACCAGTTTTCGTGTCGCCTCCGGACCAGTTTTCGCTGTCGCCTGACAACGAGAAGGGGCCGACCACGGTGGCCTTTCTGAGCCGGGCGGTGGCCTGGTTCAACGGCCAGGGGATTGAGTGCCGGCGGGTGCTCAGCGACAACGGATCGGCCTACAAGTCGCACGGCTGGCGAAAGGCTTGCCAAGTCATGGGTTTGAAAGTCAAGAAAACAAGGCCCTACACCCCTCGAACCAACGGCAAGGCTGAGCGGTTCATCAAGACCCTGCTGGAGGAGTGGGCCTATGTGGTGCCCCACAGCACCTCAGCGGCTCGCAATGAGCTGCTGCCGGCCTACTTGCGGATCTATAACGGCCGCAGGTGCCACATGGCCCTGGGTGGCCTCACCCCCCAGCAGCGACTCGCTCAGCTGCAGGCATGAACAACCTGGTGGGAAAGCACAACTAGGAACCTTCTCTCTGAAGGACGGTGCCATTAACGGGGGATTCCAGTCGGCAGACGTTCCCGCATCGGCTGCTGTTGTCGTGTCTAGCAAAGAATCAGTGCGAACAAGTGACCACGAAAAGAGGAGAACGCAAAACCATCGGGCCGGCGCATCTTCTCCAAGCCAATCTCTGATTTCTGGAGAGTGCCCTCTCTCTTCCCAAACCGAGTGGTGAACTGAGCAACGGAAATCTGGATAGACGCCGATGACACGCCAATGGCATCCCTTGAGGAACACTTCAATAGCACGAAGTACCCCATAAAATGAAAAAGGATGCATCCATAAGGATGCATCCAAGCAGGGAAACCGTTTGTGTGATTCGAAGACCTTGAGAAATTTTCCGGGGTCTCTCAGGCCTTGAGGAATGAAGCGTTAGCGCCCTTAACTCGCTTACGAAGACGACGGCTGTACCCGAAAGCAGCACCTGCACCAAGGATGGGAAGAGGGCCGGGAACTTGAGCGGGCCTTTGAAGGCTGATGGACTGAGTGCCAAAGATAACGGTCTGTAGCAAAGAATCGCCAGTTTGACCGTTAAAGAAGGTGGTGGAGACCGCGGGGCCTCCATTTGCTCCTGGAGTTGTAAGAGTGAAACTCACCAGTGTGGCCAACAGGTCAGCATCGCCATTGTTCGGCAATGCGGCGCCGACATCACCTGTGATGGGGCCAGGGAAGAAGAATGGGGCTTGAAGGCCACCAGTGATGAGCAATCCTGGGGTGTTACTCAGGGAAATAGTGTAGAATTGATCAATCCCTGAACCAGATGTAAGCGCTCCAGGAGGGACGCCCGGATCAGTCTCACAGGATGGATCGGCATTGCAGGCTGCAATTGATGCTGCATTGGGGTTCCACTCCGTGGAGTCAAAACCCAGTTCATAAGACAGGGCGGTCAGAGAGGATCCAGCAAATCCAAAGAATGGAAGCCCGAATTGGTTGAGATTGATCTGGAAGAAGAAGTCTTGAGTTGCCTGACCAAATGGAATTTCCAGGTCGCTGATGATGTCGGCGTCGAGATCGGCACCCACAGGGGTAAATTCAACGCCGAAGGCGTGAGCGCTGTTGGCGGATCCAAACAGAAAGGCTGCTGGCAGCAGAGCGGTTCCAGCCGCTCGGGCAAGAAGTTTGGTGAGGTTCATGGCTTGTGGGGCCTGTTGGGTGGCGAAGTGAACGGCTGGGCTGAAATGGTGCGGAATGCCTCAGTTGGCAAGCTTGCTCACAATAGCACCAAGAGTGAAAGGTGGGTGAAGGCCTCCAAAGGACTTCAGCGTTTCCTCATGAATGGCCCTGGGTGGCCCGAGTTCAGACCCGTAAACGATCAAATTGTGACGATTGGTAAAGGATCTTCATTGGCCCTGCCCATTGATGCATGGTCGTGCCGATGAGGGGGCAACCCGCGCAGACAATGGCTTCAGGGTTCCAGGTTCCGGGTCCATTAAACCGACAAAGCACGTCTGATCTGGACAGTCTCCTACCTGTCTGTGGTTTTGGACTGAACATAGCGGACGTTACGGCCTTCAGGCGCTAGTTTCCCCTAGACGTTCCAGGACCTCGACGAGGTTTCGGACTCACCATGCTCGATCCGCTCACCGGTGATGCCATCAAGCCGAACCCCTCTCCCGATGATGAGCCCTTGAATGCTGAGACCGCGGCGCGTACGGCAGGGAGCGATCTGCTCATGGCGATCGCCAGTTGCCTCTTCCTGGTCTTCCTCGCCAACACCGTGGTGGAATTGCTGCCTGTCCAGCTCCTCAAGCCCCAGTGGCAACTGGGCTTCGTGGCACGCCTTCTGGGCTCCAGCTCGATCGCCCTGGGTGGTTTTGCGTTCGTCCACATCGCCTCGACCCTGAACCCGGCCAACCCCTTCTACCGCCGACGGCTTGAGACTGTTCGCCGATTGGCCACCTTCGCCGCGATCGGGTTCTTTCTGCTTATTCCTCTGCAGGGTTTCGCTACCTGGAAGTCTTACACCCAGTCGCAGACCACTCAGCAGGCACTCATTGAACAATCCGAAAAACGCCTGGCTCCCCTCAAACAGGCCATCGAATCCGCCACCGGCACAGCCGATCTGCAGCAGAAACTTTCGCGTCTCCCTGAATTCCGCCTGCGGCTGGGACCCGACGATCTGGACAAGCCGCTGGATCAGGTCAGAACAGCGCTCCTGAACAACATCGCCCGAACTGAAAATCTCTATGCCGACCGCCTCGCGACCAAGCCCAATCAGATCTGGGCCGCCATTCAGGGCGGGACACGCACCCTTCTGACAGCTCTGGCGTATTCCTTTGCATTCGCCGCCGGCGCCCAACCTGGTCGGTCGTCGGTCACCCTGCTGGACATGATCAGGATGAGCTTCCAGTCTCTGTTAGGTGGGCGCCGCAGACGTTCTCGGCCTTCCGCCTGATCCAGGCAGCCGGCTCGATCCCTCGTCCTCAACTTCTGCCACCACTGACGCAGCCCGACGACGACAATGCCTGACCACCCCGCCAGTCTCGACAAGTCCATCGCCAGCGTCAGCCGCCTGTTCGTCTGGAGCGGGGGTGCTCACGGGCAAGCGACCGAAGGACAAACGATGCACATCCTGATCCCCTCAGTGCGCTCTTCAGGTGGGCCGCTTGAATGGGCGCCACCGCATCCCTAGAGCTTGCCGACGACCAGGGCGCGGAGACCAAGACCACAGCGGCAGCGCAGGGCAGTGGCCGTCCTGGGCAGCCTGGGGCTGGCTTTGCCGCTGCTGGCCGGCTGCCAGCCGCCGCGCCCCGGCCTTTCCCTGGTCGTCGCCACCAAGAGCCGCATCGACTCCCTCGACCCTGCCCAGGCCTCCCGGATCGGTGTGATGCAGGTGCTCAGCGGCCTGGGGGACCCCCTCTATGCCATCGACGCCAGCGGCCGCATCGAGCCGCGGCTGGCCACGGCCCTGCCGGTGCTCAGCCTCGATGGGCTGCGGGCCCGCATCCCCCTGCGCCGGGGGGTGCTCTTTCACGACGGCACCCGCTTCGACGCCGAGGCCATGGCGTTCTCGCTGCGGCGCTTCATGGCCATCGGCACCCTCGGCTATCAGCTGAGCGAACGGGTCGAAGCCGTGCGGACCACCGGTCCCTATGAGCTCGAACTGGTGCTGAAGCGCCCCTTCAGCCCCCTGCCGCGGCTGCTGAGCGCCATCTTCCTGACTCCGGTGTCGCCGACGGCCTACCGGGAGTACCGCGACAAGCCCCTCAACGAACGCTTCGTGGGCACCGGCCCCTATGCCCTGGCCTTCTTCAGCGGCCAGCAGCAGCGGCTGGTGCCCTTTCACCGTTACTGGGGCCGAAGGCCGGCCAACGGCGGCATCGACCTGGTCACGCTGAGCAATTCCACGGCCCTGTTCGGGGCCCTGCGCAGCGGCGAAGTGGATCTGCTGCTCAGCAGCGGACTGGAGATCGACCACCAGGAGGCCCTGCACCGCGATGCCGGCGCCGGTCGCCTGCGCGAGGCGGTGGGGCCCTCCCAGGAGATCGGTCTGGTGTCGCTGCTGAGCGATCAACCGCCGCTGGATCGCCTGCCCCTGCGGCAGGCGGTGGCCCTGAGCCTGGATCGCGGCACGATCAGCCAACGGGTAGCCCTGGGGCTGCGCGCGCCCCTGCGTCAGCTGATCCCCCCCAGCCTGCCGGGCTCCGATCCCAGCGCGTGGCCGACCTACGACCCGGCAGGGGCCCGTGCCCTCTACCGCCGGGAGGGCTACTGCAGCGGCCGGGTGCTCACCCTGCCGCTGACCTACCGCTCCGACATCCCCACCGATCGCCTGTTCGCCCTCACCTGGCAGGCCCAGCTGCGCCGGGACCTGGGCGACTGCGTGGCCCTGGAGCTGACCGGCATGGAATCGACCACCGCCTACGCCCAGCTGGACAAGGGCACCCTGACGATGCTGTTCTACGACTGGATCGCTGATTACCCCGACGCGGAGAACTTCCTGATGCCGCTGCTGGCCTGCAGCCAGGCTGAAGCCGACCGCTGCCTGAAGGGCAACAGCGTGCTCGGCGGCACCTTCTGGACGGCACCCGGCCTGCAGCAGCAGCTCGAACGCAGCAGCCAGCTGGCGGGCCCCGACCGGATCGCCCTGCTGGAGGCCATCCAGCGCCGTGTCGGGGCGGCCAGCCCCTACCTGCCGGTCTGGCTCAGCGCCCCGGTGGCCTGGGGCCGGCTGCCTGTCAGCCGGCCCCGCTTCGACGGATCCGGCCGGGTGCTGCTGGGCGAACTGCATCGGCTGCCGACCACCGCCGGGGGGTCGCCGCCGTGAGCCGCCGTTCCGACCTGGCCCGCTATCTGGCCTCGCGCCTGGCCCTCGCGCCGCTGATGCTCTGGCTGATCGCCACGCTGGTGTTCCTGCTGCTGCGGGTGGCCCCGGGGGATCCGATCGATGCCCTGCTGGGGCCCCGCGCTCCCGCCGCGGCCCGGGCGGCCCTGCGGGCCCAGCTCGGTCTGGACCGTCCCCTGGGGGAGCAGTACGGGACGTTCCTGAGCCATCTCCTGCAGGGTGATCTGGGCACCTCCCTGGCCAACGGGGAACCGGTGACCCGGATCATCCAGGCCAGCCTGCCCGCCAGCCTGGAGCTGGGGCTGACGGCCCTGCTGCTGGCGGCCGTGGTCGGTCTGGCGGTGGGGTTCAGCGGCATCGCCCGGCCCGAAGGCAGGATCGATCTGGCGGGCCGGCTCTACGGCATCGGCACCTATGCCCTGCCCCCCTTCTGGGCGGCAATGGTGGTGCAGCTGGTGTTCGCGGTCTGGCTGGGCTGGCTGCCGGTGGGGGGGCGCTTCCCGGCCACCCTGCTGCCACCGGAAGGCACCGGCTTCTACCTGCTCGACAGCCTGCGGGCCTCGGACTGGACCCAGCTGAGCGGCAGCCTGCGCCACCTCATCTTGCCGGCGGGCACCCTGGGCCTGCTGCTCAGCGGCATCTTCACCAATGCCCTGCGCCTCAACCTCCGGCGCGCCCTCGGCTCCGACTACGTGGAAGCCGCCCGCAGCCGGGGCCTCAGCGAGCGGCGGGTGGTGCTTCACCACGCGCTGCCCAACGCCCTGCTGCCCGTGCTGACGATCACCGGCATCACCGTCGCCTCCCTGATCGGTGGGGCCCTGCTGATCGAGGTGACCTATTCCTGGCCCGGCATCGCCTACCGGCTGCAGGAGGCGATCGCCCAGCGGGACTACCCCCTGGTGCAGGGCATCGTGGTGGTGGTGGCCGCCCTGGTGGTGCTCGTGACCGTGCTGGTGGACCTGGTGGTGGCCCTGCTGGATCCGCGCATCCGTTTCTGAGGTCAGGGTCGCAGCCCGGCCTTCCAGCGACGGGCGGCGGCGCTGTCGAGCACATCGAGGGTGATCCCCTCCTGCCGACGTCGCTGGGCCGGCAGCAGCAGGGGCTGCTCCAGGGTCTGAAGGTATTCGGTGGTGAGGCGCAGCAGGGCCCCCTGCACCCGGGCCGGATCCACCCCCACCAGATCCTCATCAAGGCGGAAGAGCACCTCATCGGTGGGCAGCAGCCGCACAGGGGAGAAGTGGCTGCCGCCCTCCACCAGCACCAGTCGACTGCCGGGGTTTCCCCCGGGCAGGAACAGACGCAGCTGCTCCTCCAGCGGTGGCGTCACCAGATCCAGGCTGCCGCCCACCATCAGCACGGGCACCGGCAGGGGCGCCAGCCCCCGTTCGGGCCACAGCAGGCTGCCGAAGCCATTCAGCAGGACCAGTCCGCGCAGATCGGGGGGTGGGGCAGACAGCTCCGGCAGGCCGGTGCTGGGCAGCTGGCACTGAACCAACCGGGAGGGATTGGCGATCGGCAGGCGGTCGAGGGCCCTCCGGCAACGCTTCGCCAGGCCGGGCTCCGGCACCAGCCCCGCCGCCAGCAGGGCGGAGAGTCCTCCCATGGAATGGCCGACCAGCACCACGCCCTCACCGCGCACCGGCAGGGCACCCCGCCGCTGGGCCGCCAGCACCGCCTCCACGTCGGCCAGCCGGACGGCGAGGGTTTCCGCCCCCGGTGGCGCCTGCTGGCCTTCGAGGGCGGCCTTCAGGGCCGGCCCATCGCTGCCGGGGTGCTGGACCACCACCACCGGCCAGCCCCGTTCGGCCAGCTCGCTGGCCAGCCAGCCGAACTGGTTGGCATCGCCCCCCAGACCGGGCATCACCAGCAGCCAGGGACGACGGGGGGCCGGGGACCCGGGCAGAGTCCTGGGAGGCAGCGCCCGCCAGATCTCCAGGGGCAGGAGCTCGCGGCGGTGCGCCACCGCCAGGGTCTGCCGCAGGGGCAGCAGGGAGGTGCGGTCGCCGAAGGCCAGCGGCAGCGTGCGCCGTTCCGGCAGGGGCAGGGCCTGAAGGCCGCGCAGCGCCCGGCGCTGCAGATCCAGCTGCTGGCGCCACTGCAGGGCCAGGTCGTAGAGGCCATCGAGCCGGAGGCTCAGCCGCGGCACGGGCAGGGCCCGCAGCAGGCCGATCGTGGAGACGTCCTGGCGTCCCTCCAGCATCCGCTGCAGGGTGGTCTGCAGCACTGCCGTGGTGCTCTGGCCGTCCGGGGTAGTGAGCAGATCGCCGAGGCGGGCCATCATCTGGCTGCCGGCCCAGCTGTCGAGGAGCTGCTGGCCGAAGCCGGTGTCCCGCAGCAGGGGAGCCCGCAGCAGGATCTTCAGATCCCGGCGGCTGCCGGGCTCGAGCAGATTCAGCCAGACCGCCAGATCCCCACCGGCCCCCTGGCGCTCCCCGGTGCTGCGGGACCAGCCATCGAGCTGATCGAGGCTGACGGGGATCTCCAGCCCATCGAAGCGGAGCTCCAGCACCTCGGCGGCGGCGACCGGGCGGACCGCGGCCGGTGCCGCGATCAGCAGACTGGCCAGCAGGACCCTGAGATGGCGAAGGCGGTTTGGGACAGGCACAGGGGGGGGCCAGGGCGTGGTCCTGGTTCACCCAGTTTCCCGCAGGCCTGCGAGAGGTCGCCCTGATCCGCCTGATCGCCATGGTCGGAGCGGGCGGCGTGCTCTATCTCACACCGATGGTGTTCCACCATGCCCGGTTCAGCGCCGTCCGGGTCACCGAAGGGCTGGCCCTGGCGGCCGTGACCGGCACCGTGGGCCGACTCCTGAGCGGCGTCCTGCTGGATCGGGGCCTGAACTGTTCGATCCCGGTGCTGCTGGCGGCCCTGATCGCGATCGCCGGCGACACCCGGCTGATGGGGACCGACAGCTTCGCCGGCTATCTCCAGGGGCAGGTGCTGCTCGGCGTGGCGGTGGGCTTCTACTGGCCGGCGGTGGAGCTGGCGGTGCCGCTGAGCTGCGCGCCGGTCAGCTCCGGGCGGGCCTTCGCCCTGATGCGCAGCGCCGATGCCCTGGGCATCGCCACCGGCGCCCTGCTGGGGGCCGGGCTCGCCTGGCGGGGATGGCTGCGGGGGATCTACGCCGTGGACATCGTCTGCATGCTGACGCTCCTGCTCGTGCTGCAGCGCCGGACCCTGCCCGATCCCCGCCCCAGGGACCGGCTGGCCCACCCCAGTCCCTGGCGCCAGTGGCTGCCGGCCCTGCTGCCGCTGCTGGCGCTGGCGGTGCTGGCTACGGCCATGCCTGCCCTGATGCAGAGCGCCCTGCCCCTGGATCTGGTGCGGGGAGGCCTGCTGCGGCGCTCCCTGCCGGACAGTCTCGGGGCCCTCACCATCGGGCTGCAGCTGGGCCTGCTGCTGCTGCTGCAGTGGCCGGTGGGTCAGGCCCTGGCCCGGCGACCCGTGACGACGGGACTGAGCCTCAGCCTGCTGTGTTTCGCGCTGGGCAACCTGCTGCTGGCGGCCTCCGCCTTCAGCGCCCAGGGGCTGCTGGTGCTGCTCCTGGCCCAGCTGCCCCTGGCCCTGGGGGTGGCCGCCTTCCTGCCCACCGCCACCGAGGCGGTGGTGGAGCTCAGTCCGATCGAACACCAGGGGCTGGCCATGGCCCTGCTCTCCCAGTGCTTCGCCATCAGTGGCTTCGGGGCGCCTCTGCTGGCCGGGCGTCTGCTGGACGGCCAGGGGCACGGGGCTGGCCTCTGGCTGCTGATGGCCCTGGCCTGCCTGGGGGGGTTGCTGCTGGTGCGGTACTTACACCCCGGCCGCAGGCTCCCCTGAAGCGGCAGTGGCCTGCTCGGCGGCGGCCTTCTCCACCCAGGCCTCATGGGGCAGGGGCTCGGTGCCGTACTCCCAGTCGTCGTAGTCGGGGTCGTTGCGGATCCGCCGGTGGATCCGCTTCTGGACCTCGAAATCATGGGGATGGTCGACGCCCTCAGCGGCGAGCTGAGACGGGGGGGACGGGGTCCCGGGATGGTCAGCTGCGGCCATGGCCCTGCGCTCCTGCTGGGGCCATCCTCGCCGATCATCCGCCCCGCAGGCTGTCGAGGCGGTCGGCGTAGCCGGTGAGTTCGCCGTAGCCCACACCCCGCAGGGTCTGCTCCCCCCGGCGCCCCGCGTAGCGGAGGGCCCCTTCCCAGTAGGTGGCCGAGGTGGTGGCCAGTTCCTGGTCGGCCATCTGGGGGGTCACCTCCAGCCGCAGGTCGAGCCGGGGAATGGAGAGGGTCCAGGCGGCGGGGTAGCGGGCGCCGCTGTGGGGGCTGCGCCAGGTGTCGGTGATCTCCAGCCCGTACTCCTGGGGCCCCAGCTCCAGTTCTTCGGCGCCATGGATCCAGCGACCGCCGCTGAAGGGTTCCCTGCCGCCATCCTCCCGGCGCAGGTCGTAGAGCATCAGGGCCGATCCATCCTCGAACTGGGCCGAGAACCAGTCCCAGCCGACGGTGCCGGGGCTCAGGGCACTGGTGGAGAACTCATGGTCCTTCCAGCTGACCCCCTGAACGGCGTGGGTGCGTCCCGCCACGGTGAGCGATCCCTCGGTGGGCTGCTGCACCAACGAGTAGTAGTGCGAGGCATTGCCCGGTTCGGATCCCTTCCGGCTCAGACCGTCCCGGCCCTGGAGCACCGGCGGCCGGCTCTGGCGGAGGGTCAGATCGATGGCCATGGCGTCGGTGCTGGCCTGCAGCCGCACCCGACCTGGGCCGGCGGCGGCGATGCGCCAGTCATTGAGCCAGACCGCGTAGGGATCGGCCTCGGCTCCCGCCAGGCCCAGGGCCCCCCGGCCGAACCGTTCCTCCTGCAGGAAGTCGCCAGCGGCGATGTCGCTGACCGTGAAATGGGCGGAATAGATCTGGGGTGTGCGCCAGGATGACGGTTCGCCCAGGGAGGCAGGATCCGCCGCCGGAGCGGAAGCCGTGGCGGATGGGGGCCTCAGGGCCTGGCGGAAGATCGTGAACTGGTAGCCGAAGGGGCGCCCCTCTGCCGTTTCCAGGTTGCCGGTGTAGTACCACCACTCGGTCTGGTAGGCGGGGTGGGCGCCGAAGTCGGCGGGGAAGTCCCAGTCGCGGGGGGTGAGGGCCCGGGCGAAACCTCCCGGGGCCGGCACCGCCCCCCAGTGCATGGTGGTGGCGGCCCCGACCGGCACCGGCCACGCCAGGCTGAGGGCCAGGGCCGCCACAAAGGCCAGCAGGATCCGCAGGAGCCGCCTGAGAGTCATTCCTGTCGCACCGCCGCGCTGATGTCCATCCGGCCGAGCCGCAAGGCCGGGTAGACCCCCGCCAGCACAGCAGCACCCACCGCGATCAGCAGGGACTGGAGGAAGAACCGGGGCTCCAGGGCGATCTGCAGGGTCCAGCCGAAGGAACGGACGTTGATGACGTGCACCAGCACCCAGGCCAGCACGAAGCCCAGGGGCATGGAGCAGGCTCCGGCCAGCAGCCCCATCAGACCGGTCTCCAGCAGGGTGAGGCGCCCCAGCTGCCGGGGCGTCATGCCGACGGCCCGCAGCACGGCGAACTCCCGGCCCCGTTCCAGCTGCAGGCTCATCAGGGTGCTGAGAATGCCGATGAAGGCCACCACCACCGTGAGCACCTGGAGGGCCCCGGTGATGGCGAAGGTACGATCGAAGATCTCCAGGGAGCCCGCCCGCAGGGAGCCGTTGGTCTGCACCAGCAGGTTCTGGCGGCTGCGGAAGCCTTCACGCAGCTCACTGGCCACCGCATCGGGATCCACTCCCGGGGCCAGGAACAGCCCCAGGGAAGCCACGCTGTCGTCGTGCCAGAGCTCGGCGACCCGGGCCCGGTCCATCAGCACGGAGCCGCGGTCGGAGGAATAGTCGTAGAACGCCGCGATCACCGGGAAGGTCCGCGGGCCGGTGGGGGTCTCGATCGTGACCGCCTCGGGGATGGCTCCATCCCCGTCGCGCAGGTAGACGGCCTCGGAGAGGATCACCCCCTCATGGGCCTCCATGGCGGCGAAGGGATCGTCGATGCCCGGCCGGATCCAGGCGTAGGGCCGCCGGCCGGCGGAGACGTCGCCGCCGGCGGCGATCAGGGTCACATCCCTGGCCTGATCCACCAGATGCACATCGAAATTGTTGTAGGTCACCATCGCCCGCAGATCGGGGCGAGCTTCGATGGCCGCCACGATGGCGGGATCCACCTTGCCGAGCACCCGGTTGGCGGTGGTGCTGGGGGGGGAGACGAACAGGTCGGCCTGAAGGGTCTGGTCGAGCCAGGTGACCACCGTGCCCCGGAAGGAACCGATCATGATCGAGATTCCCACGATCACCGACACCGCCACCATCAGGGCCGCCACGGCCACGGCCGTGCGGCTGAGGGAGCGAAGGATGTCGCGGGGGGCAAGGCGGGCCAGCACCGGCAGGCCCCCGCCGGCCCGGCCAAGCCCCCGCATGACGCCCGCCAGCACTGGCGGCACCAGCAGCGCGGCCGCCATCAGCAGGGCGAACAGTCCGGCGAAGGCGGGCACCAGGCCACCCGAGCGCCAGCGCAGCAGCAGGGCACCAAGAGCGCCACTGAGCACAGCCGCCACCAGGAACCAGGGCAGCAGCCGCTGCCAGGCCGCTTCGAGGCTGGAGCGCTGCAGGGTCATCTGGGGCGGGGTCGCCATGGCCTCCCAGGCGGGCAGCGCCGAAGCCAGCAGGGCCGAGGCCACCCCCACCCCCATCCCCTTGGCCAGGGTGAGACCGGACAGAGTGATCTGCCGCACCGAGACCACGAAATAGAAGTCGTTGATCGTCTGGGTGATCAGCCCGACGATCGTGCGCCCGAGCACCACCCCCAGCACCAGCCCCAGCAGCGAGCCCACCAGGCTGAACAGGGCCGCCTCCCCGAGGATCAGGGTGAACAGCTGGCCCCGGGTGACCCCGAGGCAGCGCAGCACCCCGAACAGGCTCCGGCGCTGCACCACGCTGAAGGTGACGGTGTTGTAGATCAGGAAAATGCCCACCACCATGGCCAGCAGGCTCATGGCGGTGAGGTTGAGCTCAAAGGCGGCGGTCATCTGCTGCACCGCATTACCGCGGGCCTCCGCCGGCTCCAGCTTCAGCCCAGGAGGAAGCCAGGCAGCGATCGCCGCCTCCTGGGCTGGGGTGTCGAGGATCAGATCGATGTGGCCCACCGCGTTGGCCAGGCCGTCACCGGCGGGATCGAGCAGCTCCTGGGCGGTGGCGATGTCCACCATCAGAAGATTCTCCAGGCCCCGGCGCTCCAGGGCGGTGTCGCTGCTGACGCTGCCCACCAGCCGCAACGCCGTCGTCCGCCCGGCCAGCTCCAGATGGAGCATTCCTGAGGCGTCATCCGCACCCGGGTGGAGCCCGAAGCGGTCGGCGGTTTCGCCAGCGATCACAGCGGTGCCGGGTTCGGTGAGGAAGGGGACAAAGCCACGGCCGCCGCCGTCGCCGCCGGCGAGGGTGCTGCGGAAAGGCGCCTCGCTGAACAGATCCACGCCCACCAGGCGCATCAGCTCACCGTCGAGTTCCTCGGCCCGGCCGTAGCCCTCGATCACCGGGGCGGCAGGCACCGCCGGGAAGCGGCGGCGCAGGGCCACGAAGCTGGTGTCAGGGACACCGCCCGGTCCGATCGCCACCAGCCGATGGGTGGCGCGGCCCGTGATGGCATCGGTGGACAGGGAAAAGGCGCGCTGGGCGGAGCCACTGGCCAGATCGATCGAGACCAGCATCGCCACTCCCAGGGCGATCCCGAGAATGCAGAGCAGATATTGCAGCGGGCGACGCCGCAGCCGGCGGGCCGCCAGGCGCCAGAGGGGGGCGTTACGGACCACGGAGGCTGGCTGCTCCTGGCTCACGCCGCCGCCTCGGCGATCGCCGCCGGTGGGGACGCTGCTTCCTCGAGCAGGTGGCCCTCCTGAACCCGCAGCACCCGGTCGGCCCGCTCGGCGATGGCGGCGTTGTGGGTGGCCATGATCAGAGTGCGGCCCTGCTGGCGGGTGAGGGCGATCAGCAGCTGGAGCACCTGCTCGCCGGTGTGTTCGTCCAGGTTGCCGGTGGGCTCGTCGGCCAGGATCAGCAGGGGCTGGTGCAGGAGCGCCCGGGCGATGGCGACACGCTGCTGCTGGCCCCCCGAGAGCCGGTCGGGCATGGCGGCGGCCCGGTCCGCCAGTCCCACCCGGGCCAGAAGGTCGCGTGCCCCGATCTCCAGAGACGGGCGAGGCAGACCTGCCAGTTCACCGGGCAGGGTGATGTTCTCCAGCACCGAGAGGGTGGGGATCAGGTTGAAGAACTGAAAGATGAAGCCGATGCGATCCCGACGGAAGAGGGTGCGGCGCCGCTCGTCGAGGGCGGTGAGATCCACCCCGGCGATGCGCACCGATCCGGAGGACGGGGTATCGATGCCGCCAATGAGGTTCAGCAGGGTGCTCTTGCCGCTGCCGCTCTGGCCAAGCAGCACCACGAACTGTCCCGGAGCGATGTGGAGGTCAACGGCCTCGAGCACCACCCGTTCCGTATCTCCCTCCTGAAAGCGCTTGCGAAGCCCCTTCAGTTCGATCGCTGCCGTGGTGCAAGCACCCGTGGAAGGCTGATCGGACATGGAGGCGGATTCGAAGGAAACGGGGTGTGGAAGCCGATTCACGGTACCCGTCCCATCCCGGGGGTTGTGGCCGCTGGCTGAGGCAGCAACCCGATCAGTCGCCACGCGCCAGGCGCCGCAGAGACCACAGGCCTCTTCGAAGGACATCGATGACGACGTCCCATCGATGCATGAAGCCTTGCCTGATCCTCAGCAGAGGCAGATACAGAGCCATCGGGATCGGTGGCATGGGCTCGAACAGCGCCCCATAGCTGATTCCAAGCCGATCAAACATCAAGAGCATCGCCGGGATCTCCACCAGGCCCTCGAGTGTGAGAAAAGAATGGACATAGTCATACTTGCCCATCAGCAGATCCACGGCACAGTGAAAACAAAATCCCTGCTTCTCCCGATAAGCGAGCAGCGACCTTCTGGAAAAATCCTGCAAGATGCCGGAGAGATGCTGCTTGCTGCTGATTCTGTGGGGTCGGTAGGGCTTGTAATGGAATTCGAAATAAACAATTGCTGTGGACGTCTTGCGGTCGCCCAGCCTGGAGCGCCCCTGGTGGTAGCCATGGTCCAGATAGCCACAGGCTGCGTAGGCAAAAAAGCACTTGGGGCTCGACGTCGTGAGGGCGTAGAAGTCTTTGCGGCAGGGGTTATGCCAGTACTTGTGCTGGATCGTCAGAACGTCGTCGCTGCCGAGGAAAGGCTGTAAGGCCCCTTCGAGATCCTGCCGCCGACAGGAGGACCCGGCATCGGTCTGGCAGGCGAGGAACTCGTCACAATCCAGCAGGAAGTAGAAGTCGAAGCTGTCTTCCCGATCCAGGCGCTGAATCAGGTCGACGATCAGCGGGCCGCGCTCGCGATGATGCCGAGGACTCCCATACTCCCAGAACACATGCACGCCACTGCGCTGGGCCTGCTTCAGAGTCCGTACAACGGAGCGGGACGTGGAGCCGTTATCGAAGATGAACAGATTTTCGTGGCCCACCAGATCAGCGTGGTAACGAATCCATGGATCCAGCAGAATCGTTTCGTTCTTCTGCATCATCACGCAGGCGAATCTCATGCCGCGTCTGGCTGACCTCTGGGGCAAAGCATAAGGACCCAGGACGTCTGCACCCCCGCAGAGGGCTGATCAGCCTGCGGATGACCCATCGCAGACCGACGGGAACCAGCGGGCCAGGGCCGACACATCCTCATCCCCGTACCCCGCCGCGATCAGGGCGTCCTCCATCGCTGCCACCTGGGCCGCCACAGGCAGCCCCAGACCGCTGGTGGCGGCAGCCTGAAGGGCGATGGCCAGATCCTTGCGGTGCAGCCGCAGCCGGAAACCAAGTGGAAACTCGCCCCGCAACATGGCGCCGGCCCGGTGTTCCAGGGCCCAGGAACCGGCGGCCCCCCCCATCAGGGACCGGCGCAGCGCCTCCATCGGCAGGCCGAGGTGCTGCCCCAGGGCCATGGCCTCCGCCACGGCCGCGTAGCTGCCCGCCACCAGCACCTGATTGACGGCCTTGGCCTCCTGGCCAGCTCCCACCGGCCCGAAGTGACCGATGGAGCCGCCCACGGCCTCCAGCACGGGACGGGCCCGCTCCAGATCGGTGGCGGCACCACCCACCAGCACCGAGAGGGTGGCAGCCCGGGCCCCCTCCGTGCCGCCCGTCACCGGGGCATCCAGATAGGCCACATCCCGCTCGGCCAGGGCGGCGGCCAGGCGGCGGGAGGTGTCCGGAGCAATGGTGGAGAAGTCGATCACCAGGCTCCCGGGTGCCAGGCCTGCCACGGCAGCGGCCGCGGGAACGCCGCGGCCTTCCCCCAGCAACACCTCGACCACGGCGGCGTCGTCGCTCAGGCACAGGGCCAGCAGATCGGCGCCGTCCGCCGCCTGCGCCGCTGTGGCGGTCCGGCGGGCCCCGGCGGCGGCCAGCGGGAGCTCCCGCTGCCTGCTGCGGTTGTGGACCGTGAGGGGGAACCCCCCGGCCAGCAGGTTGGAGGCCATCGGCATCCCCAGGGCCCCCAGACCGATGAACGCGACGGGCTTGGTCACGGTGTCCAGCCTCAGACGTTGAACAGGAACTCCATCACATCCCCCTCAGCCACCACGTACTCCTTGCCCTCGCTGCGCAGCCAGCCGCGATTGCGGGCCTCGGCCAGGGAGCCGGCCTCCAGCAGCTGGCCGTAGGCCACGGTCTGGGCGCGGATGAAGCCCCGCTCGAAATCGGTGTGGATCACACCGGCGGCCTGGGGGGCGGTCATGCCGGCGGTGATGGTCCAGGCGCGGGTTTCCTTCTCGCCGGTGGTGAAGTAAGTGCGCAGACCCAGCAGCTTGTAGGTGGCGCGGATCAGGCTCTGCAGGCCGCCTTCGCTCACTCCCAGGCCGGCCAGATAGTCGGCCCGCTCCTCGGCGGCCAGATCCACCAGTTCGGCCTCCACCTGGGCGGAGATGCGCACCGCCTCGGCCGCCTCCCTGGCTGCCAGCTCCTCCACCGCACGCACCCAGGCATTGCCGCCGGCCAGATCGTCCTCGCTGACGTTGGTGGCGTAGATGATCGGCTTGGCGGTCAGCAGGCCAAGCGTCCGCACCAGGACCTCCTCCTCCTCGCTCAGGCTCACCCGGCGCGCCGCCCCACCCTGCTCCAGTTCCGCCTGCAGCCGGGCCAGGGCTCCGTCCTCCAGCTGGGCCTCCTTGCTGGTGCGGGTCTGCTTCTTCAGCCGCTCACGCCGCTTCTCGATCTGGGCCAGATCCGCCAGGCCCAGCTCCAGGTTGATCACCTCCGCATCCCGCACCGGGTCGACGCTGCCGGACACATGGATGACGTCATCGTCCTCGAAGCAGCGCACCACGTGGACGATGGCATCCACCTCACGGATGTTGGCCAGAAACTTGTTGCCCAGTCCCTCCCCCTGGCTGGCCCCCTCCACCAGTCCGGCGATGTCGACGAACTCCACCCGGGTGGCGACGATCTCCTTCGAACGGGAGAGATCGGAGAGCTGCTGCAGCCGTTCGTCCGGCACCGCCACGACCCCCACGTTGGGCTCGATGGTGCAGAAGGGAAAGTTGGCGGCCTGGGCCTGGGCGTTGGCCACCAGGGCGTTGAACAGGGTCGACTTGCCCACGTTGGGCAGCCCGACGATTCCGGCTTTGAGCATGGCCGGAATCTAGATGGCGCCGGCCAGGGGGCCTTCGGTCCTCCCCCATCGCCAAGCCGCGGGCGGGCGCGCGAAACTGGTCTGAGCGACACGTCGGTCCATTCCCTCCCTCACCCCCCTGCCGCAGGCACCCGCTCCGCCCCAGGATGCGCAAGTGCCGACAGCCCCCGTCAGACCACCTCGCCGCACCCGCCGTCGCCGGCTCTGGATCGGTCTGGCCGTCGGTCTGGCCCTGATCACCGCCGCCGGGATCTGGCAGCGGCAGCGGATGGCCACCGGCCGGGACCTGGCTCCGTTCACCGTTGTGGCCAAGGAGGGGTCCCTGCCCGGTGTGATCACCGCGAGCGGTGAACTCGATGCCGTCCAGCGGGTCAATGTCAGCCCCAAGCGTCAGGGGATTCTGGTGGAGCTGCTGGTGGATGAGGGCGACCCGGTGCGCAAGGGCCAGCCCCTCGCCCGCATGGACGACGGTGACCTGCGCGACCGGTTGATGGAACTGCAGGCCAACGTGCTCTCGGCGGAAGCGGAGCAGCGGCGCAGCGACAGCGAGCTGCGCCGCAACGAACCCCTCTTCCGCCAGGGGGCGATCAGCCTCAATGACATGAACCGGTTCCGGGCCGAGGCCCAGGTGCGACGCCTGGCCACCGCGGCCGCCCGGGAACGGCTCAAGCAGCGGCTGGTGGAGCGGGACGAACTGATCGTGCGGGCCCCCTTCGACGGGGTGATCAGCCAGCGCTACGCCGACCCCGGCGCCTTCGTCACCCCCACCACCACCGCCTCGGCCACCGCCGGCGCCACCAGCTCCTCGATCGTGGAACTGGCCGAAGGGCTTGAGGTGGTGGCCAAGGTCCCCGAGAGCGACATCGGCCGGCTGAAAGTGGGCCTGCCCGCCTCGGTGCGGGTGGATGCCTTCCCCGATCGCCGCTTCCAGGCGCGGGTGCGTCAGATCGCGCCCCGGGCGGTGAAGACCAACAACGTCACCTCCTTCGAAGTGAAACTGCAGTTCCTCGAACCCGCCCCGGAGCTGCGCATCGGCATGACCGCCGACATCGACTTCCAGACCGGCACCCTCCAGGCCCGGACGCTGGTGCCGACGGTGGCGATCGTCACCGAGGACGGCCGCCCCGGCGTGCTGCTGGTCGGCAAGGGCCAGGAGCCCACCTTCCAGCCGGTGGAACTGGGGGCCAGCAGCGGCAAGGACACCCAGATCCTCACGGGCCTGGAGCGCGGCACCCGGGTGTTCATCGACCTGCCCCCCTGGGCCAGCAAACGCAGATGAGCCTCGATGGCCCTGAGGCCCTGCCTCAGGTGGCGACCGGTGTTCCCACACCGAGGAACCGCCCCGCCGCCGCCACGATCCGGCCGCTGGCTTCGCCGTCGCCGAAGGGATTATGGGCGCGGGCCATGGCGCCGTAGGCCTCCGGGTCCTGCAGCAGCCGGCTGGTCTCCGCCAGAATCGCTGCGCTGTCGGTTCCGATCAGCTTCGCCGTACCGGCCGTCACCGCTTCGGGCCTCTCGGTGGTGCGCCGCAGCACCAGCACGGGCTTGCCGAGGGCAGGGGCTTCTTCCTGCAGCCCCCCCGAATCGGTGAGCAGCAGGGTGCAGCCGCGCATCGCCGCCACCAGCCGGTCATAGTCGAGGGGTTCGGTGAGGAAGGCGCGGGGATGGCTGCCCAGCAGCTCCTGCAGGGGCTCCCGCACCGTGGGATTGCGGTGCAGGGGCAGCAGCAGGGCAGTGTCGGGGAAGCGTTCGAGCACCTCCAGAAATCCCTGGCCGATGTGCTGCAGGCGATCCCCCCAGTTCTCCCGCCGATGCACGGTGGCCAGCAGCACCCGCTGATGCTGCCAGTCGAGTCCCGCCAGGTCCCAGTCGGGAGCGGTGCGGGCCATCAGCAGCAGGGCATCGATCACCGTGTTGCCGGTGGTGAGGATCTCCCCCACCACACCCGATCTCCTCAGATTCTCCGCCGACTGCGCAGTGGGGGCGAAGTGCAGGCGGGCCAGCTGGGAGATGAGGCGTCGGTTCGCCTCCTCCGGGAAGGGGTCGAGCAGGTCATCGGTGCGCAGGCCCGCCTCGACGTGGCCCACGGGAATCTGCTCGTAGAAGGCGGCAAGGGCGCTGGCGAAGGCGGTGGTGGTGTCGCCCTGCACCAGGACGAGATCGGGTGGATGGGCCTCGAACTCCTCTCTCAGCCCCTGCAGGGCCGCGCAGGTGACATGGGTGAGGGTCTGCTTGGGCGCCATCAGGGCCAGGTCGTGGTCGGCGATGAGGCCGAACAGACGCATCACCTGGGTGACCATTTCCCGGTGCTGCCCGGTGAGCACCACCCGGGTGCGGAACTCGGGAGCCCGCTGGAACGCCAGGATGACCGGGGCCAGCTTGATGGCCTCCGGGCGCGTACCCAGAACGATGCTGACCAGAGGCAGTGGGGACACGATCCGGTGCGGTGGTGACCGATCCTAGGGAGGCCAGGTTCTTCTCCCCGCAGACCCGGATGGCGATGGGGCAACGAAGGAGTCGCAGGAAACGAATCCGCACCTAAGATCATTCCCGACACTTGAACGCTCCAGCTGGCCCCCAGGTTTTGCAGAGTTCTTCCATGCCACAGGCACCCCCGCCGCCTCCACCGGAGGGAACAAGTCCTGGGTCGATGTTTCTCGCCGAAACGGCCCCGCCGATGCTCTTCAACGGGGGACCGCCGCCGAAGCTCGAGGACATCGTGCGGGTGGCGTTCGATCGTAATTTTTCCGACATTCACCTGGGCGTCGGCGAAGAACCCCGCTTCCGCAACCGTGGCGACATGCTGCCTGCAGGCCTCCCGGCCACCGACAGCATCACCTTCCGGGACTGGCTGCGGGAAATCATGGAGCCCGCCGAGATTGATCGCTTCATCCAGCAGAAGGAGCATGACGGCTCCTTCGCCTTCGGCTTCGTGCGGATCCGGGTCAATCTGCTGGAATCGCTTCTGGGCCCAGCGATGGTCTTGCGGCTCATCCCCCAGACCATTCCCAGCATCGATGAACTGAACCTGCCCCAGGTGCTCAAGGATCTGGCCCTGCGGCCCAAGGGCATGCTCCTGGTGACCGGACCCACAGGTTCGGGCAAGAGCACGACGCTGGCCGCGGTCATCGACCACATCAACCGAACGATGAAACGCCACATCCTCACCATTGAGGATCCCGTGGAATTCGTTCACAAGAGCCGCCAGTCGCTGATCCGTCAGAGAGAACTCGGTACCCACACCAAGTACTTCAAGACGGCCCTGCGGGCGGCGCTGCGCGAGGATCCCGATGTGATCCTGATCGGTGAGATCCGCGACCAGGAAACCCTCACCACCGCCATCGAAGCCTCCCAGACCGGCCACCTGCTGCTCGGCACCCTGCACACCAATTCCGCCGTCCGGGCAGTTGAGCGCATGTTGGGGATGTACCCCCCTCAGGAACAGGATGGGGTGCGTCGGGCGGTGTCCGATTCGCTTCTGGGCGTGATCTCCCAGGGCCTGATCAAAACGGTCGATGGCAAGCGGACATCCTTTCACGATGTGTTCATCAACACCGATGCCTGCCGCGATTACATCCAGAGAGCCGATCTTGACGAGATCGAGTCGATCATGGAGCGCAGCGGCTTCGATGGCATGATCACCTCCAACCAGTATCTGGCTCGCCTTGTTCAGGAGGGCAAGGTCAACGGTGAGGAAGCCATGGCTGCCAGCCACAAGCCCAGCGAGCTGGCCCAGACCTTGCGCGGAAGGACCTGAACGAGAACCGCCGCTCTACTGAAAGGAGGAGACCTGGGGTGAGACCCGCTGGGTCAGGACATCGGCAAGGCTGGATCAGCCGCCTGCAAGGCGAACCACCAGCAGCACGCTCAGTCCGACGGACAATCCGAGCATGGCCAGGCGGCCGTTCCAGATCTCGGCCTGGGGGGTGAAACCGCGGCGCCAGGCATTGAGTTCCTGCTGAGAAACGGGTTCCGTCTCCACCAGTTCCGTCTCCACCAGGGGGGAGTCGAGTGGCAGGGGTTTCGCGGAGGCCATGGGGCCGATCCTGCGGCGACCTACCCACCATAGGGGCATCAAAAGGGTGGCTGCGGTGCATAGAGCCCTCCCGCCTGGTCCAGGGGCAGCCGGGCCGCCACCCCAAGAGCGATCCGGCTGCGGTTTCCGGCTTCGAACCGCTCGATCGCCGCCAGACCCACCATGGCCGCATTGTCGGTGCAGTAGGCCAGCGGAGCCAGGCGCCACTCCAGCCCCCGGGCGCCCGCGGCCACCTCCATCAGGCGCCGCAGGCGGGCATTGGCGGCCACGCCGCCCACCAGCACCAGGGTGCCCAGGCCCGCCTCGACCGCGCAACGGCAGCTGCGTTCCACCAGCACCTCGGCCACCACCTGCTCGAAACTCGCCGCCAGGTCGGCCACCGGCAGCTCCCCGCCCTGGTCGCTCAGCGTCCGGACCTGGCGGAGCACGGCCGTCTTGAGGCCACTGAAGCTGAAGTCGTAGGGATGAAAGCCCCCCTGGGGCAGGGACACCCTCCCCTTGGGGAACTGAAAGCGACGGGGATCACCGCCCACCGCGATCGCTTCGATCGCCGGTCCTCCCGGATACCCCAGGCCCAGCAGTCGGGCCACCTTGTCGAAGCATTCGCCGGCGGCGTCGTCGCGGCTGCGGCCCAGGCGGGCGTAGACCCCCGGGCCGTCGACCCGGATCAGTTCGGTGTGGCCGCCACTGACGAGCAGGACCAGGTAGGGGCCCGCCGGCAGGGGCTCGCCCAGATGCACAGAACAGAGATGGCCCTCCAGATGGTGCACGCCCAGGAACGGCTTGGCGTGGAGCCGCGCCAGGGTCCGCCCCGTCACCGACCCCACCAGGAGGGCCCCGGCCAGTCCGGGGGCCACGGTGGCGGCGATGGCGTCGAGGTCGGCCATGGCCAGGCCGCTCTCCGCCAGCACCCGGGCGATCAGGGCCGGCAGGGCCTCCACGTGGCGCCGGGAGGCGATTTCGGGCACCACCCCGCCCCAGCGGGCGTGTTCCTCCATCTGGGTGGCCACCGCCCCCGCCAGCACCCGCCGACCGGACACGATCGCCGCCGCCGACTCGTCACAACTTGTTTCGAGGGCCAGAACCGTGCTCATGTGCCCCGGAGAGCTCCCCTACTGTCCGCACGAGCCATCCTGCCCCGCGGCAGTTCACCCGCGGCCCCTCTCCATGCGCCGTTTTCTCTCCAGCCGTTCCTTCGCCACCGGACTGTTCGCCCTTGTGGCGTCCGTCTTCCTGCTCTTCGGCTTCGCCCCATCGGCCCAGGCCGACATCGGCGGGCTGACCCCCTGCAGCGAGAATCCCCGCTTCCAGCAGCGCGCCGCCGGAGCCAGCACCGACCAGGCCAAGGCCCGCTTCGCCATGTACGGCCAGGCCCTGTGCGGCACCGATGGCCTGCCCCACCTGATCGTCGACGGTCGCTGGAACCACGCCGGTGACTTCACGATCCCCGGCATCGCCTTCCTCTACATCGCCGGCTGCATCGGCTGGGCCGGTCGCTCCTACATCCAGGCCGTGCGGGGCGCCAAGGACGCCAACATGAAGGAGATCCAGATCGACCTGCCCCTGGCCTTCAAGAGCACCCTGGCCGCCGCCAGCTGGCCCCTGGCCGCCTTCAAGGAATTCACCGGCGGCAAGCTGCTCGAAGACGACAGCAAGGTGACCGTCTCTCCCCGCTGAGGACGACCTCCCAAGCCGGAACCGTTCCGGATCTCTCAATCAGCCGCCCCTATCGCACCGCCTCTCCATGAAGAAGTTCCTCACCACTGCCCCGGTCTTCGCCGCGATCTGGTTCGGCATCACCGCCGGGATCATGATCGAATTCAACCGATTCTTCCCCGACCTGCTCTTCCACCCCCTCTGAATCACCGGGCCTGCACCGCAGCCGGATCGATTCCTCTGCTGAGGCTCTGGCGACCCTTCGGGTCGCTTTTTTCATGGCTGCCCCTTCCAGTGGAGCGTCAGGATCCTGCCGGCGACGGTCCGAGACCGACCAGTCGTTCCAGCTCCACCACCGCCGCCTCCAGATCGGCGTTCACCAGCACCGCATCGAACTCGGCCTCGGCCTCCAGTTCCACCCGCGCCCGGTCCAGGCGCCTGCGGATGGCCTCCTCGGCGTCGGTGCCGCGGCCGCGGATGCGGCGCTCCAGCTCCGCGAAGGAGGGGGGCTTGATCAGCAGCTGGAAGGCGGACGGAAAGGTCTGCCGCACCTGACGGGCCCCCTCCAGCTCGATCTCCAGAAGCACGGGCTGGCCCTGGGCCAGGTGGGCCTCCACCGGCCCCCGGGGAGTGCCGTAGAGGTGCCCCGCGAATGCGGCCCATTCCAGGAATCTCCCCTCGGCCACCCGACGCTCAAACTCCGGGCGCGAAAGGAAGACATAGTGCTGCCCATCGATC
The DNA here is from genome assembly GCF_019038415.1 of Synechococcus sp. CCY 9618. GTDB lineage: Bacteria > Cyanobacteriota > Cyanobacteriia > PCC-6307 > Cyanobiaceae > Cyanobium. The sequence goes on from NZ_JAFKRG010000052.1 coordinate 25,020, forward strand.
TCCCCGGCCCGGGGGGCCCGGGTGGTGGCCGACACCGAGAGCCAGAGGGCCGGATGGCGCTGCTGCAGCCGGGCCACCAGGGTTCCCTTGCCCACCCCGCTGGGACCGGTGATCACCGTGAGCCGGCCGGGAAGGGGGGAGGGTGCCATGGATCGCGGGCGCTGGGGCGCACAGTAGGGGTGGACCGCACAGGACAGCATTCGAGGCGATGGCCCCATCCCCGCCCATCCAGGCCATGGATGTGACCAGCCTGCGCGCCGTGCTGGCGGAAATGCGCCCGGTGGTTCTGCCCAGCCGCTTCGAGAAGGCCCAGCAAGCCGACAGCCATCGGCTGCAGCTGGGCCTGCGCAGCCTCCAGGGCAGCCGCTGGCTGGAGCTGAGCTGGCTGGCGGAGGCCCCCAGGCTGCTGCTCATCGACCCGCCGCCCCGCCAGGGGGATGGCAGCACCCTGGCCCAGCAGCTCCAGCACGGCCTGCGGGGCCTGGCCCTGGTGAGCCTCGAGCAGCAGGGCTGGGAGCGGGTGGTGGAACTGGGCTTCGCCCGCCGTCCCGGTGAGCCGCTCCAGCGGCAGCTGGTGCTGGAGGCGATGGGGCGCCACAGCAATCTCTTCCTGCTCGACGGCGAGCGGCGGGTGATCGCCCTGGCCCGCCAGGTGCGGCAGGACCGCTCCCGGCTGCGGCCCATCGGCACGGGGGATGCCTACGTCCCGCCGCCCCCCATGGCGGGGGAGCCCCCCCGGCTGGCGGAGCCGTTCGCCTCCTGGCAGCGCCGTCTCACCCTGCTGCCCCAGACGCTGGGCGAGGCTCTGATGGGCGCCTACCAGGGCATCGGGCCGGCCCTGGCCCGCCAGCTGGCCCAGGAGGGACTGGCCCGGCCGGTGGCCTCCCTGCAGACGGAGCAGTGGGAGCGCCTCTGGCAGCGCTGGCGCCGCTGGCTGGAGGCAGTGAGCGAGGAGCGGTTCCAGCTGGGCTGGGGCGGCCCCAGCGACTATCGCTGCTGGGACCCCGGGCCCACCGACGCGCCGGCGCCCCCCGATCCCTGGCCGATCAACCGTGGACTGGCGGGCTACTACGACGAACGGCTGGGACGCCGGGCCCTGGAGCAGCGGCGCACGACCCTGCGGCAACGGCTGCAGCACGCGGCGGACAGGGAGCGCCGCAACGCCGACCAGCAACGGGCCCTGCTGGCGGCGGTGCCCGGCAGCGAAGGGATGCAGGAACAGGCCGACGCCCTGCTGAGCCTGCCGGCACCGTCGCGGGAGCAGGTGGAGGAGGCTCAGAGGCTGTACCGCAAGGCCCGCAAGCTGCGCCGCTCGCTGGCGGCCATCACGCCCCGGCTGGAGCTTCACCAGCAGCGGCTGGCGGCGATCGAGGCCAGTCTCACCTTCCTGGAGCAGGCGGAGAGCGCCGCCCAGCTGACCGCCGTGGAGGAGGACCTGCCGGCCCTGCTGCCGGCGCGGGACGGCCAGGGTTCCGGTCCCTCCCGGCGCACCCGGCGGGGATCGGCCGGCGGCGCGCCGACCCCCCTGGAGCTGCGCAGCAGCGGCGGCCTGCGGCTGCAGGTGGGGCGCAACCACCGCCAGAACGAATGGATCAGCCTGCAGCAGGCCCGCCGCGGCGATCTCTGGTTCCACGCCCAGGAGTGCCCGGGAAGCCATGTGGTGCTGAAGGGCTCGGAGGGCAGCCCCACGGAGGAGGACCTGCGCGAAGCGGCCGATCTGGCGGCCCACTTCAGCCGGGCAAGGGCCAACGCTCGGGTACCGGTGGTGATGGTGCCCACCGGGGATCTGCAGCGCATTGCCGGGGCCGGCCCCGGCACCGTGCGCCATCGGGGCGGTGAGGTGCTGTGGGCGGTGCCGGAGCGGGCCTCGGATCGGCTGGCGGAGCCCCCTAGGCTGCCCTCATCGGATCAGCCATGAGCGACATCATCCCCGAGGACGATTTCCCCGGCGAGGTGCAGATGAGCCTGGTGGAGCACCTTGAGGAGCTCCGCAGGCGCGTGCTGCGCAGCCTCCTGGCCGTGGTGGTCGGAGCCGCCGCCTGCCTGGTGGGAGTGCGGCCGCTGGTGCGGCTGCTGGAGGTGCCGGCCGATGGGATCCGCTTCCTGCAGCTGGCCCCCGGCGAATTCCTGTTCGTGTCCCTCAAGGTGGCGGGCTACGCGGGCCTGACCCTGGCCCTGCCCTACGTGATCTTCGAAGCCCTGGCCTTCGTGCTGCCGGGGCTGAGCCGGCGCGAGCGGAAGCTGGTGGCGCCCGCCGTGGCCGGCTCCACGGTGCTGTTCGCAGCGGGGCTGGCCTTCGCCTGGTGGGCCCTGGTGCCGGCCGCCCTGCGCTTCCTGGTGTCCTACGGCGCCGACGTGGTGGAACCGATCTGGTCGATCGAGCGCTACCTCGACTTCGTGCTGCTGCTGATGGTGGCCACCGCCCTGGCCTTCCAGCTGCCGGTGCTGCAGCTGCTGCTGGGGGCCCTGGGGCTGATCGACTGGCGCACCATGCTGGGCGCCTGGCGCTGGGTGGTGCTGGTGGCGGCCCTGGCCGGCGCCGTGCTCACCCCCTCCACCGACCCGATCACCATGCTGCTCCTCACCGGAGCGATCACGGCGCTCTACCTGCTGGGGGTGGGACTGGTGGCCCTGGCGGAGAGCGTGCGGCCCTCCCCGACGCCCTCCACCTGAGCGGGGGCTGGGGACCCGCTCAGAGCATGAACTCGCTGGCGCGCCCCTGCGGCAGCTCCAGGGGCAGGGACAGGGCCTTGCCCAGTCGCGGCCGGTCGGCGGTGGTCTGGAGCCAGTGGCGCACCTGGGAGGCCACACCCAGGCCGTTGAGGGAGCCCACCAGCTCCTCGAGATGCTCCTCGTAGGCCTGGGGCGTGAGCGGAAAGGACTGCTGCTCCAGATAGCCCCACATCACATGCAGGTAAAGGCGGCCGCGGCGCTGCACCAGCTGCAGGTCGTAGGAGGCCTGCCAGCGGGCCCGCAGCAGATCCAGCAGCTCCTGGCGGCGAAGCGGCTCAGGCGAGGTCATGGCGGATGGCGCACTCCACAACAGCATGTTGCAGCCCGCCTCAGGGGGATGGAACAGGGACCCGGGCAGGGAAGGGCAAGGTTCATAATGGGCGCCACGTCGTATCGGACACACCGAGCCGTTCCCTATGACCCAGATCCCTGCGGCCTCCTCGAACGGTGGAGCTTCCGGAGATGTGCCCGGCATGGGCCGTCGGCAGTTCATGAACCTGCTCACCTTCGGCTCCGTCACCGGCGTTGCCCTCGGTGCCCTCTATCCGGTCGTCAGATACTTCATTCCCCCCAGGGCCGCCGGCAGCGGTGGCGGCGTCACCGCCAAGGACGAACTGGGCAACAACGTCACCGCCTCCGGCTGGCTCTCCACCCATAAAGAAGGCGACCGCAGCCTGGTCCAGGGCCTCAAGGGCGACCCCACCTACCTGCTGGTGGAAGGCGGCGACGCCATCGGCGACTACGGCATCAACGCCATCTGCACCCACCTGGGCTGCGTGGTGCCCTGGAACAGCGGCGCCAACAAGTTCATCTGTCCCTGCCACGGCAGCCAGTACGACGCCGCCGGCAAGGTGGTGCGCGGCCCCGCCCCCCTCTCCCTGGCCCTGGCCCACGTCAGCGTCGAGAACGACAACGTGTTCCTCAGCCAGTGGACCGAAACCGATTTCCGCACCGGCGACAAGGCCTGGTGGGCCTGATCCGCACCTGAACCTCCCCCCCAATCCCCCCTCCGCCGCCCACCACCGCCAACCCCATGCGCCGCTTCCTCTCCCCTCTGCTCGGCAGCCTCCTCACCCTCAGCCTCTCGGTGGGGGTGCTGCTTCTGGGGGCCAGCCCCAGCTGGGCCTACCCCTTCTGGGCCCAGCAGAACTACGCCACCCCGCGGGAAGCCACAGGAAAGATCGTCTGCGCCAACTGCCACCTGGCCAAGAAGGCCACCCGGGTGGAGGTACCCCAGGCCGTCTTCCCCGACACGGTCTTCAAGGCGGTGGTGGAAATCCCCTACGACACGTCGGTCCAGCAGGTGTCGGGCAACGGCAGCCCCGCCGGCCTCAACGTGGGAGCTGTGGTGATGCTGCCCGACGGCTTCACCCTGGCCCCCCAGGACCGCCTCAGCGATGAGCTCAAGGAGGAGACCGCCGGCATCTACTACACCCAGTACAGCGACGACCAGCCCAACATCCTGCTGGTGGGCCCCCTCCCCGGAGACCAGCACCAGGAGATCGTCTTCCCGATCCTGTCGCCGGATCCCGGCACCGACAGCGCCATCCACTTCGGCAAGTACCAGGTGCATGTGGGCGGCAACCGGGGCCGCGGCCAGGTGACCCCCGAAGGCGAGAAGACCAACAACGCCATCTACACCGCCCCGGCGGCCGGCACGGTGAGCGCCATCACCGCTTCTGATGACGGCGCCACCACCGTCGTGGAGATCACCGGCACTGCCGGCAGCACCGTCACCGAAACGATCCCCGCCGGTCCCACCCTGACGGTGGCCGTGGGCGATGCGGTCGAGGCCGGCGCCCCCATCACCAATGACCCCAACGTGGGTGGCTTCGGCCAGATCGACGCCGAAGTGGTGCTTCAGAACCCGGTGCGCATCTACGGTCTGCTGGCCTTCTTCGCCGCCGTGGCCCTGGCCCAGATCATGCTGGTGCTCAAGAAGCGCCAGGTGGAGAAGGTCCAGGCGGCGGAGGGCTTCTGAGCTCCACCCTCGGACTGTTCACATCCCCGGGGCCGCTGGTCTTCCAGCTGGGTCCTGTCTCCATCCGCTGGTATGGCCTGCTGATCGCCATGGCGGTGCTGCTGGGGCTGCTGCTGGCCAGCTGGCTGGGCCGACGCCGGGGCATCGATCCGGCCCTGATCGCCGACCTGCTGCCCCTGCTGGTGCTGGGCGCCGTGGTCGGGGCCCGCATCTATTACGTGGCCCTGGAGTGGCGCCAGTACCAGGACGACTGGCGCGGCGTCTTCGCCATCTGGCGAGGGGGCATCGCCATCCATGGCGCCCTGATCGGCGGCACCCTGGTCACCATTCTCTTCTGCCGCTGGCGCCGCCAGCCCTTCTGGGCCCTGCTCGACGTGCTGGTTCCTGCCGTGGCCCTGGGCCAGGCCATCGGCCGCTGGGGCAATTTCTTCAACTCCGAGGCCTTCGGCCTGCCCACCAACCTGCCCTGGGCCCTGACCATCCCGATGGCCAACCGCCCGGCCCAGTTCATCGAGCAGGCCTCCTTCCACCCCACGTTCCTCTACGAGTCCCTCTGGAATCTGGGCGTCTGCGCCCTGCTGCTGCTGCTGTTCCGCCTCGGCAGCCAGGGCCGCCTGCGGCTCCCGGCCGGAGCCCTCAGCTGCACCTACCTGATGGCCTACAGCGCCGGTCGCTTCTGGATCGAAGGGCTGCGGCTCGACCCGCTCTGCCTGTTCTCCCAGCCTCCCTTCTGTGCGGGCGGCCTGCGCATGGCCCAGCTGATGAGCCTGCTGCTCATCCTCCTGGGGGGCGCCGGACTGCTCTGGCTCTACCGCATCCGCCGTCCCCTCCCTGACCCTTCCGGTGTGAGCCCATGACCGCCACCGTCCAGATCGTGGGCGCAGGCCCCGGCGCGCCCGACCTGCTCACCCTGCGCGCCGCCCGGGCCATCGAAGCGGCGGAGGTGCTGGTCTGGACCGACTCCCTGGTGAATCCCCAGATCGCCGCCCTGGCCCCGGAGGGTTGCGAATCGGTGCGCACCAGCACCCTCACCCTCGAAGAGGTGATGGAGGTGGTGCGGGAGCGGGCCCTGGCGGGCCGGCGGGTGGTGCGCCTCCACGACGGCGATCCCTGCCTCTATGGCGCCCTGCAGGAGCAGATCTGCCGGCTGGCCGACGCCGGGCTGGCGGTGGAGGTGGTTCCGGGCCTGAGCGCCTACCAGGCCACCGCCGCCGCTCTGGGAACCGAGCTGACCATCCCCGGGAGGGTGCAGACGATCGTCCTGAGCCGGGCCGGCGGACGCACGGGCGTGCCGGAGCGGGAATCCCTGGCCCGACTCGCCGCCCTGCAGGCCTCCCTCTGCCTCTACCTGAGCGCCCGGCATGTGGAGGAGGTGCAGGCCGAACTGCTGCAGCACTACCCGGCCGACACGCCCGTGGCGATCGGCTACCGGGTGAGCTGGCCCGACCAGTGGCTGCAGGTGGTGCCGCTGGAGGCCATGGCCCGGGTCAGCCGGGAGCGGAACCTGATCCGCACCACCCTGTATGTGGTGAGCCCCGCCCTGCGGCCCGCCGAGGGGGCCCGCTCCCTGCTCTATTCCGCCGCCCACAACCACCTGTTCCGCGGCGGCGCGGAGTGAATCCGGCCCGACCCGGCCTGCGCCACCTGCGCGGCTGGGTCGCAGCGGCGGAGGCCGATGGCTGGCTGGAGCAGCTGCGGCGGGAGGTGCCCTGGAAACAGGAGCACATCACTGTCTACGGCCGGCGCCATGCCATGCCCCGGCTCACCTGCTGGATGGCCGACCCCGGCTGCGGCTATCGCTATTCCGGCCTGGAGAACGCCATCGAGCCCTGGACGCCCCTGGCCGAGGCGATCCGCCGGCGCATCGGCGCGGCCGCTGGCCGGTCCTTCAATTCCCTGCTGCTCAATCTCTACCGGGACGGCCGCGATGCCATGGGCTGGCATGCCGACGACGAACCCGAGCTGGATCCCGGTGCCCCCATCGCCTCCCTGAGCCTGGGGGCCAGCCGCACCCTGCGGTTCCGGAGCCGCCAGCGCAACGCGACCCCCACCGTGGCGGTGGAACTGGGCCACGGGGATCTGCTGCTGATGGACCCGCCCACCCAGCGGCACTGGCAGCATGGCCTGCCGAGGCGCCTGAGGGTCGCAGCCCCCCGGCTGAACCTCACCTTCCGGGTGGTTCTGCCGACGACCTGAGGGCGAAGGCCGGTGGGGCCGCCCCCCTGGGCGGCCGAGGGAGACGTCGGCTCAGCGGCTGGATGGCGACAATGGATGCGTACCTCTGAGCGGAGTTCCGAGGGCGATGGTGAGGCTCAGCGGCGACCGACAGAAACGAATCCTCCTGATGCTGCTCGGCGTCACCGTCCTGGCTGGCGGCTGCCAGTTCACCGGGGTCAGCGAGGGCGGCCGGGAGCGCTGCCGCCAGCGGGGTGCCGGGGCCGGTGATCCGGTGAGGGCGGCCCTGGCCTATGTGCGCTGCCTGCCCACGACAGATCGCAGCCTGGCGATCGAGAACGCAACGTCCAGGGCCGCTGCCGCCCGCCAGGCGGCGCTGGATGCCTGCCGCAGCCGCCAGCAGCGGATCAGCGCCCTGATGGCCTCCCTGCGGGAGGCGGAACAGGAACTGGCCGCGGCCAGGAACGCCCCGTTCCGGCCTTCCGAGGCGGCACCTCCTCCCCTGGACGCCCGCAGGGAGGCCCGCTACCGCCAGGAGGACCAGCAGCTCGACCGCGAACGTTACGAGGCGGCTTTCGACGCCTGGGAGCAGCGTGTGGCCGGGCAGAGGGCCCGCTGGCGAGAGGAACGGGCCACGCGGATCGAGAGCGCCCAGGCACGGCTCGACCGGGACTTCCTGGCCCTGAAAACGCTCCAGCCCGATCTGTTCAACGCTCCTGAAAGCATCGAGTTCGATCCGGAGGTGGCCCGCCGGGTGACGAACGGCTGCGAAGGCACCGGTTAGCCGATCACCTCCACGTCGATCACATCCGCCTCCGTCCAGGAGGCCGGTACCCGCCGCCCCAGCTCCCGGGCGGCAAAGGCCCCGAGCCGCCGCGTCATGACGTAGTCGACCCCCCCTCCCACCAGGCCTCCCAGTACGGGGACAACCCGGTGCAGCCGAACCAGGCCCCCTTCCCCGAACCGGCTGACCAGGCGGAAACCCACGGCCCGGTTGATCGCGGCCAGGACACCGGCCGGCAGGCGTCGCAACTGGGCCTGGGCGAACTGCTGGCTGGCTTTGACACCGATCTGCTTGAGCACCTCTCCGGCCTCCTCACCGATCAGGGTGAGCAGGATCTGGGTGCGCACCGCTTCATGCTCCAGATCGAATCCATGGAGCGCCGCGATGGCGGCCACCAGGCGGGTCTGGATGACCCAGGTGGCCGTCACCGCGGCAGGCAACTGCACCGGCAGCAGGGCGAATCCCCCCAGACCGGTGAGGAATCCGGTGCCCCCGTTCCAGCGGGCCTGGTCCTCGATCATCTCCTGAACCGCCCGCTCCAGGCCCACCTGGGCAATGCGGGGCCCGTAGTCTCCGGCCACCTCCGCAGCCGACCGCAACCGGATCGGTGCTCCTCCCGGCAGGGGACTGGGCAGGGGGGCCCCCTCCACGCCCCAGAGCACCAGGCGGCGCACCAGCTCCTCCACCGGCAAGGGGGATCCAGGCACTGAGGCCATGGCGGACCGCCAGAGGTCGGACGCAGCTTAGGCGGGGTCTGGCGCGGCCAGGAACAGAGTTCTGCGCCCCGGTGCTCGACGACCAGATGGCTCATGGACACGGTTTCCAGCCTGAGCCATGCGCCGGTGATCACCGGGCATCCCGCCGGAGCTGACGTGGCGGAAGGGATTTGACAGTGAGATCGGCGACCGTGTAGGAGAGATCAGGCCATAAGGCCGGGACGACATCCAACCGGTTCAGGGAAAGATCACTTTCTCAGCCAGCTTGGGCCGAAATCCCTGATGGGCGATTAGCACAGCGGTAGCGCACTTCCTTCACACGGAAGGGGTCACTGGTTCGAATCCAGTATCGCCCATGTTTTCGGTCTTCCCGATGGCCCGATCCACTTTCTGGGATCGCTCTGCGGGATTGGATCGATGGTCGTGTTCAGGTCGGGTCGCCATACTGCAAAGACCGCCGCGTCTACGGAGTCAACGCTCTTGTCCGATGTCCCTGCTGCAACGATGGCCGCAGAGGATGGAAGTGCTCCGATCCCGGAACTGATTCACCTGGGGGAACGGCTGAGCCGAGCCCGTCGTGAACAGGGTCTGAGTCTGGAGGACCTGGCGGGTCGGCTGCGGCTGGGCACAGAACAGCTGATGGCCCTGGAGGCCGGCGACCACGCCAACCTGCCGGAAGCGGTGTTCGTCGTCGCCCAGGCGAAACGGGTGGCAGGAGCCCTGCGGATCGACGTCAGCCAGCAGATCAGCGATCTGCAGGACAGCCGCATGATGCGGAAGGTGCGCAGACCGCCCTCCGCTCCCGTCCAGCGGCGGATCCCGAACCCTCCGGCCAGCCCGCCGGCCGGCAGATCCCACACCCGCTCCGCAGGACCCATCGGCTGGCTGCTGCTGCTCGGCGGCGGCGCCCTGGCCGTGGCTGCCCTGCAGGGGAAACTGCCCACCATCCAGGCCTGGCGCCTGCCGACGCCCTTCCCGGCTCCCGGAGCGGCGACGGCGCCGGTGCCACCGCCGGCCGCTCCCTCCGCTCCCTCCCCCGCCAGCCCGGTGGCGACGGCGCCTCCGGACCAGCTGCTGTTGCGGAGCGCGGAGCCCAGCTGGCTGGAAGTCCGCGACTCGGCCGGGGTGACCCTGTTCCGCGGCACGTTCAATGGAGAGAAGAGCTTCCCCCTGGGCAGCGGTCTGAGGGTGCTGGCCGGTCGGCCCGACTTGGTGACCGCCAGTACCGGCGGCCAGGCAGCCCGGCCGCTGGGACGGATCGATCAGGTGGCGTGGCGCACGTTCAAGGGGACGTCTGCTTCACCGTGAGCCTCAGCCCCGTGGCTTCCAGCACCAGATCGGCGCAGGAGCGCAGACTCCACTCCTCAAGACTGAGATCCACCGTGGGCTCTCCGGAGACGAACGCCCTCGGCTGCAGGGTGATCGTGAAGCCCCGGGCCTGATCGGCCCGCTCAGAATCCGTCGCGGGATCCGCAGTCACCGTGATGGCCTCGATGCCGGGGGCCGGACGGCGGTCGAGGGAGGCCGCCAGCCGCAGCAGCAGGGCCATGGCGAACACGGTGTGGCGGTGCTGTCGGTCCTCGATCAGCTGCCACGACTCATGGCGCTTCTTCGGCAGGCTGCGGCGGTGGTAGCGGGCGATCGCCGCCACCATCAGGTGCTCGGCTTCCGAGTAGCCCAGCAACTCCCCGTGGCGGATCAGATACCAGGTGTGCTTGTGGTAAGCAGCGATGTTGACGTGCTTGCCGCAGGCATGGAGCTGGGCCGCCGCCCAGAGGAGGGTACGGCCGTCACCATCGTCGTCGTGCAGGAGGCCACGGGTCTGGTCGTAGAGGCTGAGGGCGTGGCTCGCCACCCGATCAGCGCGGCTGGTGTCCACCCCGTAGGTGCGGGCCAGATGCTGCACCGTGCGGCGGCGGATCGTGCTCTGAAAGGTGAAGCGATCGACGAGCAGGCCGTTGCGCAGCATCCAGTCGACGATCAGGCCCTCCCGCAGGGCCCGCTCGCAGACCACCAGCTCCTTCGCCTGCAGGATCTCCATGGTGGTCTGGAGGATCAGGGCACCGGGCACAATGATTTCGGCCCGGCGCTCGTTGATGGCCGTCAGGGACCGGCGCTGCTCAGGTGTCATGACCACCAGCTGTTCCACGATCTCATCGAGGCGGGCGCGACTGAGCCGGTAGCCGTCGAGTTTCAGGGGCGGGTTGGGATCTTCTGCCGAGGCCAGCGACGCCATGGCCATGGCAGTGCCGCTGGTGCCCACCAGTACGGGGGTCTCCCCGGGCCGCAGGGCCCGCTTCACCTCGGCGGCGGCCGGGTCGATCGCCCCCTGGATGTAGGCCTCCAGGAAGCGGCGGCGCTCCGGCGGCAGGGGATCCTCCTGGCAGAACTCCCGCTGCAGGCGCACCGCGCCGATGCGGGTGCTGGTGAGGGCCCGGGAATCGCGGCCATCGGCCAGCACCAGCTCGGTGGAGCCGCCACCAATATCGAGGATGTAGTAAGGCGCATCACCGAAGGAGAGGCCCGAGAGCACACCCAGGTAGATCAGCCGGGCCTCCTCCGGTCCGCTCACCAGATCCACCGCCAGCCCGAGCTGGTCCTGAAGATTCTGCAGGAAGGTACGGCCGTTCGGAGCCTCCCGTACGGCGCTGGTGGCGGCCGTGACGATCTGCTCGACCCCATGGCTGGTGGCCAGGTCGCGGCAATGGCGCAGGGTGAGGAAGGCCCGTTCGATGGCCTCGGGGGTGAGCTCGCCGCTCTCCGGATCCCGCTCCCCCAGCCGGGTGGTGGACTTCTCCGCCACCACCACCGAGAAACTTCGCAGGGCCGGATCGATCGCCGCGATCAGCAGATGGATCGAGTTGGTGCCGATGTCGATGGCCGCCACCCGCCGTTCCGCGGTCTCGGCGGTGGCAGGGATCGGGGGCATGGGGAACGGCCCGGGGAGCGGCGGCGCCACTTTGCCACCGGGACAGGAACGATGCCTGCGAGGGGTTGGATAGGGTGCCGCCAACCGACCTTCCCGAGCGGTGATCGTCCCCTTGGCAGCCGACCCGCCGGAACCAGCCCCGATGGCGGCCGGCCATGACCGGGCCTGGCTTGAGCTGCTGCGCTGGCACAAGCCCAGCGGCAGGCTGATCCTGCTGATCCCCGCCGGCTGGGCCCTCTGGCTGGGTCCGACCGTGCCGCCGCCGGCCCCCCTGGTGGGCTGGATCGTGCTGGGCGGCCTGGCGGTGAGCGGGGCGGGCTGCGTCGCCAACGACCTCTGGGACCGGCGCATCGACCCGCTGGTGGAGCGCACCCGCCACCGCCCCCTGGCCGACGGCCGCGTCGGCGTGGGCACGGCCGCGGTGCTGCTGCTGCTCTGCCTGGCAGTGGCCCTGGCCGCCCTGCTGGCCCTCCCGACCGCCAGCCGCCTGCTGTGCGTGGGGCTGGCCCTGGCCACCCTGCCCTTGGTGCTGCTCTACCCCTCCGCCAAGCGCTGGTTCGCCTACCCCCAGCTGGTGCTCGCCCTCTGCTGGGGCTTCGCCGTGCTGATCCCCTGGGCCGCAGCCCAGGGGGGCCTGGCAGGCGCTCGGGGGGGCTGGCCCCTGTTGCTGACCTGGCTGGCCACCGTCAGCTGGACCTTCGGCTTCGACACCGTGTACGCCATGAGCGACCGGGACGACGACCGGCGCCTGGGGGTGCGCAGCAGCGCCCTCAGCCTGGGGGAGCAGGCGCCCCTGGTGGTGGCCCTCTGCTACGGGCTCACCTGCGTCGCCCTGGCCCTGGCGGTGGTGCTGCAGGGCCGGGATGGCCCCGGCTTCTGGCTCCCCTGGGCCGTCGCCGCCGTGGCCATGCAGCAGCAGGCCACCCTGCTGGGCAGGGCCGACCTGCCCCGCAGCGCCTTCGGCCGCCACTTCGCCATGCAGGTGCGGCTCGGGGGCCTGCTGCTGCTGGCGGTGATCCTCTCCAGCGCGGCCTGATCCCCATGGCCGCCGCCAGCCTGCCCCCCCAGCAGCCGCCGTTCCTGCGGGCGGGCGATCCGGTGCGGCTGGTGGCGGCCAGCTCCGCCCTGGCCGACCTGGAACGGCTGGAGGCTGGGCTGGCGGTGCTCCGGAGCTGGGGCCTGCGACTGGATGACGACCCCGCTCGCCTGGGGCAGCGGCACTGGGGCCACCTGGCGGGCACGGACGCCGAACGGGCCGGCGACCTGTGCCCCGCCGGCGGCCGGAAGGGGGCGGCCCTGCTGGCCTGCGTGCGCGGGGGCTGGGGCTCGGCCCGGCTGCTGGAGCAGCCCCTCGCGGTGGCCGACGGCTGGCTGCTGGGTTTCTCCGATGTCACCTCCCTGCTCTGGCACCGCCTGGCGACGGGACGGGGGGGCGCCATCCACGGCCCCCTGCTCACCACCCTGGCCGCCGAACCGGCCTGGAGCCGGGAGCGGCTGCGGGCCCTGCTGTTCGGCGAGCCCCTGGCCGAGCTGGAGGGGGAGGGCTGGACGGAAGGCGTGGCCGAAGGCCCGCTGCTGGCCGCCAACCTGACGGTGGCCACCCACCTGCTGGGCACGCCGCACCTGCCGGAGCTGGACGGGGCGATCCTGATCCTCGAGGACGTGGGCGAAGCCCCCTACCGGATCGAGAGGATGCTCACCCACTGGCGCCTCTGCGGCGCCCTGCAGCGTCTGGGGGCCATCGGCTTCGGCAGCTTCGAGGCCTGCGACGACCCCGACGATGACGACGGCCGCGAGGGTGGGGTATCCAGCCCACCGCGCTTCTCTCTGGAGGAGGTGCTCAGGGAACGCACGGCCGACCTGGGCATTCCGGTGCTGGCAGGCCTGCCGGTGGGCCACGGCCCGGGCAACGCCGCCCTGCCCCTGGGGGTGCGGGCCCGGCTCGACGCCGGCCGGGGGCGGCTCAGCATCCCGCCGCAGGCCGGCTAGTCGGGCAGACGTTCCTCGTCGATCAGGGTGCGGCCCACCAGCCGGCCGTCCAGGAGCAGCTGGCTGGCCCGCCAGCGCCGGCCCCCATCCGGGGCGCAGCTGATGATCTCGTGCACATCCGGGATCCCGGGTGCCCGCCCCTGCATCACCACCAGGCTGCCGCCGGCGGGAGCGTCCCCGGGCAGGTCCATCGCCCAGCCCTCGTAGCGGTCGCTGCTGAACCACACACGGCCGGAGTGGACCTCCCCATGGGCCTCGATGCGCCGCACGGGCGCCGCCTCCGGCCCGTGCAGGCTGATCTGGTGGTAGCGCCAGCCGCCGGGCTGCCGGACCACCCGCACGGTGATCGTGCTGGGGAACGTTTCCAGCAGGTCCCCGTCCGGGCCGTAGCGGCGGAAGCGGCCCCGCCAGACCCCCTGCTGCCGCACCAGGGCCGGCAGATCGGGATCCAGCGCCGTGCCGGGCTCCTCCCCGGCGGCGGCCCGGTCGAAGAGCAGCCAGCTGAAGCCGTCGATCTCGCCGCGCACCGTGCCGTCGGCCAGACGCACGCTGCGGTCCCGGTACCAGAGCTGGTCGGGGTGGAGCAGCATTTCGAAATCGGCGCACACCTCCCCGTCGTGGGGATGGTGGTAGCGACAGGCGCCGGGGTCCATGCGGCCCCTGAAGCGATCCAGCTCCGGCTCGGCGGTGAAGAACAGATCGCAACCCGGATGGCGATCGAAGGCCTCCGGCCCCAGCACCGCCACCCGGGAGGCCTCCAGAGCTGGCCGGTCGTAGGTGGGGCCGCCCGTGAAGAACAGCTGCTCGGCCCGCACGGCCTCCCGCTGGGGATCCAGCCGCAGCACCACCACCCGCTGGCGGTGGGCGAGCTCCGGTGCGCCGGCGCGGAACTCCTGGAAGTAGAGCACCACCTCCCCCAGCTGGGGTGCCTCCAGCCGCTCCACCGCCATCCAGCGGGCTTCACGGCTGAGCTCCGGCGCCACCGGCCCGCCCCGGGCCAGGGTGGCGGCCACCTGGCGACGGTTGTGGAACCGCCCCTGCCAGCGGGCGGCGATCGTCTCCAGCTGGGCGGCGGCGTCCATGGCAGGACTCATGCCCCCCGGGCCGCCAGAACGGCGCCGGCGATGGTGAGGTCGAAGGGGGAGGTGAGCTTGATGTTCGAGGCCGGCGCCTCCAGCACCCGCACCGCCAGCCCCAGCCGCTCGTAGAGCGCCGCGTCGTCGGTGACGCTCCAGCCCTCCCGCTCGGCCCGCCCATGGGCCTCCCGCAGCTGGGCCACCCCGAAGCCCTGGGGCGTCTGAGCGGCCCACAGGCCGCTGCGATCGGGGGTGGCCGTGATGGCGCCGCAGCTGTCCACCTGCTTGATCGTGTCGGTGACGGGGGTGGCGGCGATGATGCCGGCCCCCTCCAGCATGGCCTCGCTCAGGGCGACGGCGCAGCGCTCCAGCAGCTCCGGCTCCGCCAGGCAGCGGGCGCCGTCATGGATCAGCACCGCCTCCGCCCCGGGGGGCAGGGCCGCCAGGCCCCGCCGCACGGAGGCCTGGCGGGTGTCTCCGCCGACGATCCAGGTCACCGGTTCGGCCAGGGAGCGGCGGGGCTCCGCCGCGGCCAGGATCGCGCCGATGGCCGTCTCGTCCTCGGGCCGGCCCATCACCCCGATCCAGCTGATCGCCTCGCAGGCGAGGGCGGCCTCCAGGGTCCAGGCCAGCACGGGACGGCCGGCCAGGGGCAGCAACAACTTGTTGGTGGCGGCTCCCATACGGCGGCCACTGCCGGCGGCGGCGATCAGCAAATGCACAAGCGATGGCCCGCCCGGGCGGAACCCTGGAGTCCCCTCCATACAATCAGCCCGCGAGGCCCGCCCGACCCAACGCCCGATGCGCGCACTGTTTCTGATCCCGGGCGATGGCGTCAGCCAGCTGCAGAGCTTTCCGGCCGTGGCCGCCACCGCAGAGCAACTGCACTTCCAGATGCAGGTGGCCTGCCATCCCTCCCTGGCGGGGCTCTGGAAGCTGCTGCCGGCGGTGGAGAAGGTGATCCCCTTCAACTTCGACGACGCCAGCCTGGCCGACTGGGCCAACCTGCTGGGATCGGTGCGGGAGCCGGACTTCCAGGCCTGCATCAACCTGGCCAGCGGCCGTCAGGTGGATCTGATGCTCTCGATGAGCCATATCCCCAATCGGGTGGCCACCGGGGGGTTCTCCGCCACCGAAAAAGTGAGCGTGCCCGAGGGCCTCTGGCCCGCCCAGGCCCTGGAGGCCTACCTGCGGCCGATCGGCGTGCGCCTGGAGGCGGACGCCTTCCGCCTCAGCCTGTCCAAGGCCGCCCTCGATGAGGCTGTTGCCACCCTGCCCCCTGGCGACGGGCCCATGCTGCTGCTGGCCCCCGCCGGCACCCCCGGCGACTGGCCGGACGCTGCCTGGCAGGAGCTCCCCGGCCACGTCGGCGCCAGCCTGAGCGGCCTGCGCTGCCTGCAGGTGCCTCCGGCGCCCCCCGCCGGCCTGGCCGCCCGGGCCGCCCTTGTCGCCGCGAGCGATGTGGTGCTGGCCAGCGACCCCGTCAGCATCGAACTGGCGCTGCTCTGCGGCACCCCGGTGGTGGCACTGGGTCGCAGCAGCGACAGCCTGCCGAGCCGGAGCGGAGTACAAGGGCTGGGTTCCGATGGCCACCTGCGTGACCTCCCCAGCAACGACGTGCTCAAGGCCCTCGGCCTGGGCTGAGCAGCGCCGATGAGCCGCCTGTGGTTCGCCCGCAGGCACCGCCCCCCGTCCGCCCGCTCCCGGCGGCCCTGGATCACCCCCCTCATCGCCATGATCGTGGTGGTGAACGCCAGCGCCCTGGGCTACCGGATCACCGAGGGCTGGGACTGGGGCGACTGCTACTGGATGGTGGCGATCACCATCGCCACCATCGGCTATGGCGAGGTCCATCCCCTCTCCACAGCGGGACGGATCATCACCGTGTTCTCCATCGCCGGGGGGCTCGTGGTGGTGCAGCTCACCATCCAGAACCTGGTGGGGCTCTCCGAAACCGGCTACTTCCGGCGCCTGCGGGAGCGCCGTTTCCGCAACTGGGTCCAAAGCATGAACAACCACGTGATTCTCTGCGGCTTCGGTCGCATCGGCCAGGAGATCGCCGACCAGCTGCAAAGGGAGGGGGTTCCCCTGCTGGTGGTGGAGATGGACCCGGCCTGCCGTGATGCGGCCGAAGAGCGGGGCCTGCCGGTGCTGTTCGCCGACGCCACCCTGGACGAGACCCTGCTGGAAGCGGGCATCCACCACTGCCGCAGCCTGGTGGCGGCCCTCACCAGCAACGCCGCCAACCTCTACGTGGTGCTCAGCGCCCGGGGGCTGGCTCCCCGCTGCCGCCTGATCGCCCGCTCCGACAGCGAGGAGGCGGGACGCAAGCTGCGCCTGGCCGGTGCCGACCAGGTGGTGAGTCCCTACGTGGCCGGTGGCCGGGTGATGGCCGCCACCGCCCTGCGCCCCCTGGCGGTCGATTTCATGGAATTGCTGGCCGGCTCCGACTGCGAAGTGGAGGAATTCCAGCTCAGCGAGGACAGGGAGCGGATGGGCGCGCTGGAGGGGCGCAGCCTGGCGGACATGGAGTTCGGCCGCCGCAGCGGCGCCCAGGTGCTGGCCATCCGGGTACCGGCCCCCACCGTGGTGAATCCCTATTCCTACCGGGGCACCACCTACGGCACCCCGGAGGCGAAGCTGGTCACCAACCCTGGCGGCGATGTGCGCCTGGGGGCTGGCCAGCTGCTGGTGGTGATGGGCAGCAAGGAGCAGCTCAAACGCTTTGCCGAGGTGCTCGGCCCGGCCCTGGAGAGTGCCGAACCCATGGCCGATTGAGGCGGGCTGGCCGGTCGGGGGCAAGGCATACGATCGCCTGATTCCGTCCCCCACTTCCATGTCCAGCGCCGCTCCCCTCTCCGGCCAGGTGGCCCTGGTGACCGGTTCCAGCCGGGGGATCGGCCGGGCCATCGCCGAGGACCTGGCCGCAGCCGGGGCCACGGTGGTGGTGAACTACGCCCGCTCCCCCGAGGCCGCCGAGGCGGTGGTGGCGGCGATCGGGGCGGCCGGGGGCCGGGCCTGGAGCCATCAGGCGGATGTGGCCCAGGAAGCTGAGGTGGAGGCCATGGTGAAAGCCGTGCTGGAGCGGGAAGGCCGCCTCGATGTGCTGGTGAACAACGCCGGCATCACCCGCGACGGCCTGCTCATGCGCATGAAGACAGCGGACTGGCAGAGCGTGATCGACCTCAACCTGACCGGGGTGTTCCTCTGCACCCGGGCCGTGAGCCGCAGCATGCTCAAGGCCCGCAGCGGCCGCATCATCAACATCACCTCGGTGGTGGCCCTGATGGGAAACCCGGGCCAGGCCAACTACAGCGCCGCCAAGGCCGGCGTCATCGGCCTGACCCGGAGCAGCGCAGCCGAATTCGCCAGCCGGGGCGTGACCGTGAACGCCGTGGCGCCGGGATTCATCGACAGCGACATGACCCGGGATCTGGACAAGGAGCCGATCCTGGCGGCCATTCCCCTG
Source organism: Synechococcus sp. CCY 9618 (assembly GCF_019038415.1). Taxonomy (GTDB): domain Bacteria; phylum Cyanobacteriota; class Cyanobacteriia; order PCC-6307; family Cyanobiaceae; genus Cyanobium. The sequence goes on from NZ_JAFKRG010000052.1 coordinate 42,872, forward strand.
GGCCGGATGGGCCAGCCCCAGGACGTGGCCGGGGCGGTGAGGTTCCTGGCGGCGGAGCCGGCGGGCGCCTACATCACCGGCCAGGTGCTGCAGGTGGACGGGGGGATGGTGATGCGCTGAGGCTCAGGATTCCGGTGCCAGGGGCTGGCCCAGGTCCTCCCGAAGCTTGCGGATGCGCTGCAGCAGGCGCAGCCGGCGGCTGCGGGCCGTGAGCGTGAGGAACAGGCGGATGGGTACGTAGACCAGGGCCATCAACAGGCCAAGGGCGGCGATCAGCAGAAACACCATGCCATCCGCGGCTCCGGTGGGAGTCAGGGCGGATTCGGAGGCAGCGCTGTCGAGTGTCTGCTGCAGGAGGTCTTCCATGCTTCGAAGGTACCCCCTCGGCAAAGGGGCTGCAGCCTTTCGGAGACTGGGCATTCGGCTTTCCCCACCGGCGGCCGGATGCGGGCTGCGGGGTCCCTGTGGGACGCTTCGGGGATTGTTGCTGCCAACCCCTTTCGATGGCCAAACTGATCCAGTTCGCCGACGCGTCCCGCGAATCTCTCGAGCGCGGCGTGAACGCCCTGGCCGATGCGGTGAAGGTCACCATCGGGCCGAAGGGTCGCAACGTGGTGCTGGAGAAGAAATTCGGTGCCCCCGACATCGTCAATGACGGCGTCACCATCGCCAAGGAGATCGAGCTGGAGGATCCCTTCGAGAACCTCGGCGCCAAGCTGATCCAGCAGGTGGCCTCCAAAACCAAGGACACCGCCGGCGACGGCACCACCACCGCCGCCGTCCTGGCCCAGTCCCTGGTGCAGGAGGGGCTGCGCAACGTGGCCGCCGGGGCCAGCCCCGTCGCCCTGCGGCGCGGCATGGAGCAGGCCACGGCCCTGGTGGTGGCGGGCATCGCCGCCCGCTCCCAGGCCGTGGCGGGCGACGCCATCCGCCAGGTGGCCACGGTGAGCTCCGGCAACGATGAGGAGATCGGTCGCATGATCGCGGAAGCCGTCGAGCGGGTCAGCGCCGATGGGGTGATCACCGTGGAGGAGTCGAAATCCCTGGCCACCGAGCTGGAGATCACCGAAGGCATGGCCTTCGATCGCGGCTATTCCTCCCCCTACTTCGTCACCGACCAGGACCGGCGCGAGTGCGCCTTCGACAACCCCCTGCTGCTGATCACCGACCGCAAGATCAGCACCATTGTGGATCTGGTGCCGGTGCTGGAGGCCGTTTCCAAGAGCGGCCGGCCCCTGGTGATCCTGGCCGAGGAAGTGGAGGGCGAGGCCCTGGCCACGCTGGTGGTCAACAAGACCCGAGGCGTGCTCCAGGTGGCCGCCGTGCGCGCCCCCGGCTTCGGCGACCGCCGCAAGGCCATGCTCGAGGACATCGCCATCCTCACCGGTGCCACGGTGATCAGCGAAGACCGGGCCATGACCCTCGAGAAGGCCACCCTGGCCGACCTGGGCCATGCCCACCGCATCACGATCAGCAAGGACGAGACCACGATCGTGGCCTCCGATGACCAGAAGGCGGCAGTGACCGATCGGGTGGCGGCCATCAAGCGGGAACTGGAGGCCACCGATTCCGACTACGACAAGGAAAAGCTCAACGAGCGGATTGCCAAGCTCGCCGGCGGCGTGGCGGTGATCAAGGTGGGAGCGCCCACCGAAACCGAACTGCGCAACCGCAAGCTGCGCATCGAGGACGCCCTCAACGCCACCCGGGCTGCGATCGACGAGGGCATCGTCGGCGGCGGCGGCAGCACCCTGCTGCAGCTCACCGATGAACTGGGGGCACTGGCCAGCCGCTGCGATGGCGACGTGCGCACCGGCGTGGAAATCGTGCAGCGGGCCCTGGCGGCCCCGGCGCGCCAGATCGCCATCAACGCCGGCGCCAACGGTGATGTGGTGGTGCAGCAGATCCTGAGCCAGGGCAAGGGGTACAACGCCCTCACCGGCACCTATGACGACCTGCTGGCCGTCGGCATCCTCGACGCGGCCAAGGTGGTGCGCCTGGCCCTGCAGGATGCCGTTTCGATCGCCGCCCTGCTGATCACCACCGAGGCGGTGATCGCCGACAAGCCCGAGCCTCCGGCCCCCCCGGCCGGCGACGGTGGCATGGGTGGAATGGGTGGAATGGGAGGTATGGGTGGCATGGGCATGCCCGGGATGATGTGAGTCCCACTGGCCCTGGCCTCATCCGGCCAGGGCCTTCACATAGGCGGCCACCTGCAGATCCACTCCGGTGATGGCGGTGCCCACCACGACGGCATCGGCACCAGTGGCCAGGGCCTGGCCTGCCTGCTGCCTTGAGGCGATGCCGCCCTCGCAGATCAGCACCACCCCCTCAGGCAGCTCCCGCCTCAGCGGAGCCAGCAGGTCCCAGGCGGGAGGGGAAACGATGGCAGTGTCGACGGTGTAGCCGTACAGGGTGGTGCCCACCCAGGCGCAACCCAGGGATGCCGCCCGCAGCCCGTTCGCCACGCTGTCCACATCCGCCATCAGGGAGGCACCGAGCTCGTCCCGGGCACGGGCCACGAGCGATTCCAGCCGCTGGCCCTCAGGCCGGGGGCGGTCGGTGGCATCGAGCGCGACCACATCGGCTCCGGCCGCCCAGACGGCACGGATCTCCTCCCAGCCAGGAGTGATGTACACCGGGCTGTCGGGGAAACTGCGCTTCCAGAGCCCCACGATCAGGGCCCCGGGACAACGACGGCGCACCGCCCCGATGTGCTCCGGACTCTCCAGCCGCACCCCGGCGGCCCCCTGGCGCAGGCTGGCCTCGGCCATCGCCGCGATCACGGCCGGATCGCGCATCGGCGAACCTTCGGGCGCCTGCACCGAGACGATCAACCCGCCGGCCAGGTCGGCACGGCCGGGCAGGGGGCGGTTGGAAACCATGGCGGGCTGGAAGGGGGAAATCAGCTGGCCCGCCGATGCTGGGGGGCGCCGGAGAGCCAGGAGCGCAGGTCGGCCAGGGTGGCGGGCGCCGGTGCCGGCTGGGTGCTGGCGGGGATGGACCGGAGCAGGGACGCGGCGGGCAGGGCCGAGGCCCCCTGCCCGGTCCCGTCGGCCGCCGCCGGGTCGGGCAGGTCTGCCGGCAGGTTCAAGGGAGGAGGAAGGAAAGCGTCCTCGAGGGCGGCGAAGGCGTCCGCCAGGGCCGGAGCGGCAGGGGCTTTGCCGGCGGCGGGTGGGTCCGGGGTCAGGGGTGGTGGCGGCGCAGCATCCAGCTGGCCCTGCAGCCAGTCATCGGTGTCCTGGCCATGCTCGGCGACCAGGGTGTCGCGCCGGAACGCCGCCAGGGACCCAACCCCATGGCGATGGACCCACTGTCGGGTCAGCCTGCCGGTGGTGGCGGCATCCCGACGGCGGATGGCCTCCAGGAGCTGATTGGAGAGCTCGGGCCGGCGGGAGGACAGGGGCAAGGTGGGGGGGCTTCAGGTGAGCTTGCGATCCAGCATCGGGCGGATCAGCAGGAACAGACCCGCCGCCAGGCCCGCCAGGATGGCGAGGCAGGCACCGGCGGTGAGGGAGCCGTAGGGGGCCACCAGCACCACATCGGTGAGGTGGAAGGATCCCGTGTAGGCGGCGCGGATCGGTTCAATCGCGAAGGTAAGGGGATTCAGGGCCGCAAGCCAGCCCAGCCAGGTGGGCATGAAGGAAATGGGAGCCAGGGCGGTGCTGGCGAAGAGCAGGGGAAGGTTGGCCACGAAGATCACCGCGATCAGCTCGATGTGACCCGGCAGAGCGAAGGCCAGCCCCAGGCTGAGTGCCGTGACCGCGAACACCAGCAGCAGCAGGGTCACCAGCACCAGCAGCAGACCGGCCCCCCCCGGCCAGCCGTAGCCCAGCAGGGCGGCGGTGCCCATGATCGCCAGGCTCTGCACCAGGCTGAGGCTGGTGATGTAAAGCACCGAGGCGAAGACGATCGAGCTGCGGGAACGCAAAGGGGCCACGAGCAGCCGGTTGAGGAAGCCGAACTCGCGGTCGAACATCACCGGCAGGCCGGCGTTCAGGGCGGCACTGAAGGCGGTGAACACGATCACCCCGGCCCCCAGGAAGCGGCCGTAGCTCATGCCACCGGGCAGCAGACCCTCCGGCGCGTTGGCGAAAAGGGCACCGAACAGCACCAGCCAGATCAGGGGCTGCAGCACTCCCGCCACCAGGGTGGAGGGGCGCCGGGCCAGCTGAACGAACAGGCGCCGGGTGAGGGCCAGGGTCTCCTGGGCGATCTCGGCGAGGGCGGAGGGCTCACCGCCGCCGGCGGCCACGGGGGTGAGGGAAGGGCTTGCGCTGGTCATGGGGAAGGGGTGAATCGGGTCATCGCATCGACTGCTTGCGTTCCTCCTTGAGGTCCCGGCGACCGGCCACGGAGAGTTCGGCATCGATCAGGGTGCGGCCGGTGGCCTGGAGATAGACATCGTCCAGGCTGGGGCGGCTCTGGGCCAGGGCGAACACCGGCAGCCGGGCGTCGACCAGCTGCCGGCGCAGGGTTTCGACCACCGAGGCGTCCTCCACCACCAGGTTGAGGGAGTAGCCCTGGGCCCGGTTCACCACCACCTGGCGCACGCCCTGGCAGGCCTGGAGGAGGGTGCGCACCCGGGAGGCCTCCTGCTCATCGCTGAACTCCCGTACCCGCAGGGTCACCCTGTCGCCACCGAGGGCTCCCTTGAGCTCAGCGGGGGTGCCCTCGGCGATCACCCGGCCACCATCGATGATGGCCAGCCGGTCGGCCAGGGCGTCCACCTCCTCGAGGTAGTGGCTGCTGAGCAGCACCGTGGTGCCCTGATCCCGCAGCTGGCGCAGCACCTGCCAGATGGCGCTCCGGCTCTCGATGTCAAGACCCACGGTGGGCTCATCGAGCACCAGCACCTTGGGGCGGTGCAGCAGGCCGGCGGCCAGGTCGAGGCGCCGGCGCATGCCACCGGAATAGGTGCCGCAGCGGCGATCGATCCAGTCGCCCATTCCCAGCAGGTCGATCAGTTCGGCGGAGCGGGCCGAGCGATCGGCGGCATCCATGTGATACAGCGCTGCCTGCAGATGCAGCAGTTCCCGGCCGCTGAGGATCTTGTCGATGGCCACCTCCTGGGCCACATAGCCGAGCAGGCGCCGCACGGACCGGGGTTCGGCCAGGGCGTCGACACCGGCCACCTTCACCGTCCCCGAATCGGGGGCCAGCAGGGTGCAGAGGATGCGCAGGGCCGTGGTCTTGCCCGCCCCGTTGGGGCCGAGCAGGCCGTAGAGCGAGCCCGCGGGCACGCTCAGGGAGAGGTCGTCCAGGGCCTGGACCGGCTGGGCCTTGCGGCCGCCGAAACGCTTGCTGAGGTGCTGGAGCTCGATCAAGCCGGGGTCAATCGCGAAGGGCCGGAAGCGGGGCCAATCTAGGCAGCCCCGCCGGAGGGCAGACGCACCACGGCGGCGAGCAGGGCCGCCGGATCGACGGAGGCGGCCAGGGGCGTGCGCGCCAGCACCAGCAGCAGACAGATGCCGAAGAGATAGAAGATCGACCACCGAAACATGCTGCGGGCCCGGCGCGGATCATGGGGATCCTGTCCGAGGCTGGCACTGAGCTGGAGCAGGCGGGCATTGAAGGGCAGCACCAGCAGGCCGTAGAGCCAGCCTCCGCTGGGCAGGGCGACCACCCCGGCCAGGCTCAGGGCCGCCGTGACCCAGCTGTAGCGGCCGATGGCCCGGGCCGTGACCCCCAGACCCTTCACCACCGGCAGCATCGGAATGCCCACCGAGCGGTAGTCATCGTGGAGGAGCAGGGCCAGGGCCCAGAAATGGGCGGGGGTCCAGACCATCACCAGGGCGAACAGCCACCAGCTGCTCCAGCCGAGATGGCCGGTGGCCGCGGCCGCCCCCACCAGGGGGGGAATGGCGCCGGCCATGCCGCCGATGACGATGTTCTGGGTGGTGCGGGGCTTGAGCAGGGCCGTGTAGAGGAGCACGTAGCTGCACAGGCCCAGCAGGGCCAGAGAGGCCGCCAGGGCATTGACGCCCAGCACAAGCACCAGCACCGAAGCGACGGTGAGGGCCACGGCGAGGGCGAAGGCCTGGCGCTGGGCCAGCCGGCCCGAGGGCAGGGCGCGGCGGCTGGTGCGCTGCATGCGCCCATCCAGCTCCTGCTCCCAGAGGCAGTTGAGGACACCGGCAGCGGCCGAGGCCATCGCTCCGCCCACCAGGGTGAAGGCCATCCGCAGCGGATCCAGCGGCCAGGCGGGGGTGAGGGCCATGCCGCCGACCGTGGTGGCCAGGAGCAGGGGGATCAGCCGCGGCTTGGCGACCTCCAGCCAGGCCGGCAGCTTCACCGAGGGGCGGATCGGCGCCGGAGAGGGGGGGGCGGCAACGGCGCCGGCCGTCACGACACTGGCGCTAACCATGGGCCACCTCGGGACGGGTTGAGAAGGTAGGGACAGGGATCGAGAGGCCCCAGAGCCCGCCCAGCACCGCCACCAGCAGGGCAGCGGTGAGCTGGTGGGCCACGGTGACAGCCGGGGCGGTGAGTTGAAGGCGCAGGGTGAGCACCCCGAGCGCCACCTGCAGAACCACGAGAGCGGCGGCTGCGAGGGCGAAGGTGCGGGACCTGGCCTGGTCACGGGGGAGGAACAGGGAACCGAGGGCCATCAGCAGCACGACCAGGGCCGCCGGGTAGGCCCCCTGGCGATGCAGGAGCAGCCAGCGACAGCCCTCGCCCGCCTGCAGACAGAGATCGGCCGCCCAGCGACTGGCCATGGCTCCTCCCAGCAGGCACTGACTGCCCACAAGAAGGGCAGCCAGGGGAGGGAGGGGCCACCACCAGCGCGGCGGCGGCAAGGAAGCGGCAGCAGGGACGGCGCGGCCGGAGGCCTCGAGCCCCTGGTGGGTGGCCGCCAGCAGCAGCACCAGAGTGAGGGCCGTGGCCAGGTGCAGGGTGACGGTGGGAGCCGCCAGCTGGCTGAGCACCGTGAGGGCCCCAAGACCGCCCTGGACGGCCACCAGAACCAGGGCCAGGCCAGCGCTCCAGGGCAACCAGACCGGAAAGCGGGCGCGGTAACGCAGGCTCAGGCCGAACAGCGCCAGCAGGGCGAGGCCGACCAGAAAGGCGTCGAGGCGATGGAACCATTCCAGGAACACCTGGAGATTCATCTGCCGTCCCGGCAGCAGCACCCCGTAGCAGAGGGGCCAGTCGGGACAGGCCAGGCCCGCCTCCATCACCCGGGTGGCGCCACCGATGCCCACCAGCGCCACCAGGGCGACGACCAGGTGAGCGGTGAGCAGGGGCACGAGCCGGCCGGGCCAGCCCCCGTTGCTGGAGCGGAAAGGGGAGCTGGAGCCGACAGTGGAGAGAGCTGGCGCGGATGGCGCAACGGCCATGAACGAGTGCTGTTCTGGGGATTCAAGTTAGCGAGCTCGGGAAGATGTGCGATTCAGCACATCACCCGAACTAAATGTGAAATTTCTCGGAAATTGCTTCCCTGGCTACAACGAACGCACGGGCCCTCAACGGCCTTCCATAAGCTGACGTGCTGAGGGAGTCTCCGCTTCCTCCGACGTCCGTCCGTTCCCGAGCCGTGCCGATCCCCTCCGCCCTGGTCACCCTCCTGGTGGGCATGGCGCTCGTTCTGTCCGGCCTCTGGGTCGGGTACAACGTCAATGTGCTGCCCCTCGACGCGAGCGCGAACGCACCCGTCTACGACGCCTTGTTCCGGGTCCTGTTCAGCATCGGAACAATCCTCTTCGTCGGCATCGTCGGCCTAGTGCTGTTCAGCCTGGTCCGTTTCCGCCGCAGGGCCGGCGACATCACCGACGGTCAGGCGATCGAGGGCAACCTCCTGCTCGAGATCGTCTGGACGGCGATCCCCGCGATCGTGGTCCTGTTCGTCGGCCTCTACAGCTACGACATCTACGAGCGCATGGGCGGCATGAGCAGCCTCAACGACCACGCCGCCATGCACCGGATGGCCCCCACGGAGACCGAAACCATGGAAGCGTCGGTGGGAGCCGGATCGGCGGTCTCAGCCCCGGCGGCCAGGGTCTGGGGGGGCATCGGCGTGGCAGCCGACGACGTCAACGTGCTGCCGGTGGAGGTGACGGCCATGCAGTTCGCCTTCATCTTCCACTACCCCGACGGGGACATCACCAGCGGTGAACTGCATGTGCCCAACGGCCGTCCGGTGGAGTTGCGCATGAAGGCCAACGATGTGATCCACGCCTTCTGGGTGCCCCAGTTCCGGATCAAGCAGGACGTCATCCCCGGCCAGCCCACCGTGCTCACCTTCACACCCACCAAGTCCGGCAGCTACCCCATCGTCTGCGCAGAGCTCTGTGGCCCTTACCACGGCGGCATGCGCTCCACGGTGGTGGTGCACGAACCTGACGCCTACGACGCCTGGTTCGAGAAGAACAGCCCCCTGGCGGCCACCGTGGCCAGTGCTTCGCTCACTCCCACCGCCTGATCCCGGCTCGTACCGATCCCCCCGCCAGATCCCCCAGACCCGATGACCGTCGCCTCACCCAACGACTTTCAGGAGAGCCTCCAGCCCCAGGGCTGGCTGCGTTATTTCAGTTTCAGCCTCGATCACAAGGTGATCGGCCTTCAGTACCTGGTGACCGGGTTCATCTTCTATTTCATCGGCGGCGCCCTCGCCGGCGTGATCCGCGCTGAACTGGCCAGCCCGATCTCCGATTTCGTCGGTCGCGAAACCTACAACGAAGTGCTCACCCTGCACGGCACGGTGATGATCTTCCTGTGGATCGTGCCGGTGGTGAACGGCGGCTTCGGCAACTACCTGATCCCCTTCTACGTGGGGGCCAGGGACATGGCCTTCCCCCGGCTCAACGCCGTGGCCTTCTGGATGATTCCACCGGCGGGAATCCTGCTGATCGGCAGCTACTTCATCACCGGCTCGGCCCAGTCAGGCTGGACGGCCTACCCCCCGCTGAGCATCACCACCCCGGCCCTGGGCCAGGTGGTGTGGATCGTGAGCGTGCTGCTGCTGGGGGGCAGCTCGATCTTCGGGGGCATCAACTTCATCGCCACGATCCTGAAGTTGCGCCGGCCCGGACTCAAGCTGATGCAGCTGCCGATGTACTGCTGGGCCATGCTCGGCACCAGCATCCTGGTGGTGCTCTCCACCCCGGTTCTGGCGGGCACCCTGCTGCTGCTGAGCTTCGACATCGTGGCCCACACCGGCTTCTTCAACCCGGCCATGGGCGGCAACGTGGTGGTCTACCAGCACCTGTTCTGGTTCTATTCCCACCCGGCGGTCTACATCATGGTGCTGCCGGCCTTCGGCCTGGTGAGCGAGATCCTGCCGATCCACTCCCGCAAGCCCCTGTTCGGCTACACCACCATGGTGTACTCGATCATGGCCATCGTGGTGCTGGGCCTGGTGGTCTGGGCCCACCACATGTTCACCAGCGGCACACCTCCCTGGATGCGGCTGTTCTTCACCATCGCCACCTCCTTCATCGCCGTGCCGACGGGGATCAAATTCTTCAACTGGCTGGCCACCCTCTGGGGAGGGAAACTCGCCCTGAACAGCGCCATGCTGTTCTCCTGTGCCTTCATCGTCAATTTCGTCTTCGGTGGCATCACCGGCGTGGCCCTGGCCCAGGTGCCCTTCGACATCCATGTCCACGACACCTACTTCGTGGTGGGCCATTTCCACTACATCGTCTACGGCGGCACGGTGTTCGTGATCTTCGCCTCCATCTATCACTGGTATCCGAAGTTCACCGGTCGCATGCTCAACGAGGATCTGGGCCGGCTGCATTTTCTGCTCACCTTCATCGGCTTCAACCTCTGCTTCGCCCCCCAGCACTGGCTCGGCCTCAACGGCATGCCCCGCCGCGTGGCCGAGTACGACCCCAGCTTCACCACCCTCAACCAGATCAGCAGCGTGGGGGCTCTGCTGATGGCCATCAGCAGCCTGCCCTTCCTCTACAACGTGCTGGTGAGCGCCTTCCGCGGCCGGGTGGCAGGCGACAACCCCTGGAACGCCCTCACCCCCGAGTGGCTCACCTCTTCGCCTCCTCCGGTGGAGAACTGGGTGGGTGAGGCGCCACTGGTGGAACACCCTTACGGTTACGGCGTCCCCGAAGACACCCTCAGCGTGGCGGCCGCCACCGGCAGGGACCTCTGGAGCGGCGCCGGCCGCCGCTGATCGCTCCTGACCCTCCGCTCATCAGCTCCCTGTCCCATGACCAGCATCGCCACCAGCACCAGCGCCAGCGCCAGCACCGGCGAAGCCGTTGTCGCCGAAGCCCATGGCGAACACGCCGACCTGAGGCTCTTCGGCCTGGCCACCTTCCTGGTGGCCGATGGGATGACCTTCGCCGGTTTCTTCGCGGCCTATCTCACCTTCCGGGCGGTGAACCCCCTGCCGGCGGGCTCCACCTACGAACTGGAGCTGCTGCTTCCCTCGATCAACACCGTGCTGCTGCTGGTCAGCAGCTACACCTTCCACCGCTCGGGGCGCAACCTGCTGCTGGGCCGCATGGGTCCGTGCCGGGCCTGGCTGCTGCTCACGGCGGGGCTGGGGGCCGCCTTCCTGGCCGGCCAGATGGTGGAGTACTTCAGCCTTCCCTTCGGCCTGACGGACAACCTCTTCGCCAGCACCTTCTATGCGTTGACGGGCTTCCATGGCCTGCACGTGACCCTCGGGGTCATCTGCATCCTGCTGGTCTGGGTGCAGACCCGCCAGGGTGGCCGGGTCAGCAGCGGGGCTCCCTTCGGCCTCGAGGCGGCCGAGCTTTACTGGCATTTCGTGGATGGGATCTGGGTGATCCTTTACGGGATTCTTTACCTGCTCTGATTCCCTAACGCTTGCCCGTTCAGCACAACCATCGGCACAATTCAAAGAGAAGTATCCGGAATCAAGGCTGATGGGAGCCCAGAAAGGTCCAGCCAACGAGGAGAGCCCAGCCAGCGCGGGCATGCTGGAGGGCCAGGCCCTGCTCGAACGGGCCCGTGCCCTCAGCAACCGCCCCGAAGACCAGATCGCCAGGGCCTGCGGCTACGTGGGCCCGAGCGGCCGGGTGCTGAAGAAGAGCTTCTATCGCGCCCTGGTGGCCGCCAAGGGATACACCTTCCCCTCCAGTGTGGCCAGCGGCACTCCCGGAGCGGGCAAGGGGCGCCAGGCCGAATTCCGCACCCGGGTCCATGGCAACGGCAACCTGCTGATCGGCCAGGCCTACACCCGGCGCATGGGACTCGAGCCGGGCCAGGAATTCAGGATCGAGATCCACAAGGAGACCGGCTCCATCTGGCTCCTGCCCCTGGAGGGCTCCAACGGGGACAGCCGCCCCTGACCGTCTCCAGGGCCGCGGCCCTGGCGCTTCAGTCCTCTTCCGGATGGAAGCTGGCGCTGAAGCGCAGCAGATCGATGCCGCTGAACAGGAAACTGATGCCCACCAGGGTGCCCACCACCCACAGCAGGCTCCAGAACTTCATGGTGAGGATCAGCAGGCCCAGGGCGAGGGTCACCACGCCGTTCGCCAGTCCCCAACGCCAGCCGACGATCTGACGGTGGGTGGCGGACACCAGGATCGCCACCACCCCCTCCACCAGAAACACCACGCCGATGGCCAGGGCCAGGGCAGCCGTCTGCGCCGCCGCTGCCATCGGCCCGGAGGCCAGCTGCTGGATCATCCAGACCCCCATCACCAGAAACAGGGTGGAGATCACCAGCCGCCAGAAAGTGATCGCCCGGCTCAGCCGCGTCGAGCGCAGCAGGGAACTGATCCAGCCCACAAGGCCCCCCACCAGAAAGGCGATGGCCACCATGGCGGTGACCCACTGGGAGGCCAGGACGGGAAACACCACCGCCAGCACCCCCAGCACCAGCAGCATCACCCCCTCCGCCAGGGTGAAGGCGCGCAGGGCGGCACCCATGGCCGGACGGGAGGGCGGCGTTCCGGGGCTGGGCATGGACCGGGTTCAAGGTGCCGCCAGCGTGCCAAGGCAGGTGGCCGCTGACAACGCTCCTTGATGTGTCGCAGCATCCGGAATGGCCCGCAGCCAAGGCCAGGCCGGGCTAGCTGTGTAGTGCCACCAGGTTGTTCCGGCTGACAAAGGGGTGTGAGGCCGACAGGGTTGTGGTGCGACCCAACAGCCCCAGACCTCACCCCCC
>NZ_JAFKRG010000053.1 GCF_019038415.1 Synechococcus sp. CCY 9618
GCCGCAGGTGCCATATGGCCCTGGGTGGCCTCACCCCCCAACAGCGGCTAGCTCAGCTGCAGGCATGAACAACCTGGTGGGAAATCACAGCTAGCCCCAGCCGCGCTCCGCCAGCCAGGCGGGGGAGATCGACTCCTCCGTGGGCCTGGCGGCCGGCGCTGCACCCCCCCTGAGCAGCCGCTCGGTGTACTTGGCCAGCAGATCGGCCTCCAGATTCACCCGCTCCCCCACCCGGCGTCCCTGCAGGGTGGTGCCGGTCCAGGTGGTGGGGATGACGGCGATCCAGAAGCGCCCCCCATCGGCCTGGCAACCGGCCACGGTGAGGCTGATGCCGTCCACCGCCACACTGGCCTTCTCACACACGTAACGGCCGTAGGCCGGATCCTCCCAGGCCACCTCCAGACGCCAGGAGCCAGGCTCCCGCTGGATGGCCGTGATCACCCCCAGCCCGTCGACGTGGCCACTCACCAGATGGCCGCCCAGCCGGTCGACCAGGCGCAGGGCCGGCTCGAGATTCACCCAGCTGCCGCTGGCGGCCCCCTGGGCCAGGGTGCTGCGGGCCAGTGTCTCCTCGCTGACATCGGCCCGGAAGCCGTCCGCCAGCAGCTCCGCCACCGTCAGGCAGACCCCATCGACCGCCACGCTGTCCCCGAGGGCCAGGGGACCCAGGTCCGTACGCACCCGGACGCCGGCGGGGCATCGCTCCAGCCTGCCGATGGCCTGCACCAGTCCGGTGAACATCCCCTGCGTGGCTCCACTGGCCATAATCGTTTCACGGGCAGCATCACGTTCGAGGAGCGGACCCGACCATGGTTGAAATGCGAGTCGCCGGGATCGCCCTTGATGCGGCCAGCCGCAGCCCCATCGTGCTGCTCCGTGATCCCTCCAGTCGGCGCCAGGTGCCGATCTGGATCGACCAGTCCCAGGCCCAGAACATTCTCTCCGGCCTCAACCGGGAGAAACCGCCCCGGCCCCTCAGCCACGACCTGATGGCCAGCCTGCTGGAGGCCGGTGGCCTGCGTCTGGAGCGGGTGATCATCCACACCATCGAGGACAACACCTTCCGGGCCGTGCTCAAACTGGCCAGCGGCGGCGACCAGGCCATCGAAGTGGACGCCCGTCCCAGCGATGCCATCGCCCTGGCCCTGCGCACCGACAGCGGCATCTGGATGCTGGAGGAGGTGGTGGCCGATGCCTCCATCCCCGTGGATGCGGAGGCCGACGCCGAGGACCAGGAGGACTTCCGCCGCTTCCTCGATCGCACCAGCCCGGCCGATCTGATCCGCCACATCGGCCGCACCGTCGCCGAAGCCGAGAACGGCCCCGAGGAGCCCCCCGAGGGCAGTGGCCCTGCCGCCTGATCCCCCCCCACCAGTGGATCCGGTCCACCATCGGCCATTCGGCACAGGCCGGCCGGTGTCGGTGTTCACCCTCGGCACCATGCGGGCCCTGGACACACCGGACTGCATGGAGGCGGTGCTGGCCGCCGCGCTGGCCGCCGGGATCAACCACCTGGAAACGGCCCCCGCCTACGGTCCGGCCGAGGTCTTTCTCGGCCGGTCGCTGAGGCGCCTGGAGCAGCGTGATCCGGCGGGTCGGGCCTCGCTGGTGCTCACCAGCAAGATCCTCCCGGGACCCGATCCGGCCGAAGGCCGCGCCCAGCTGAGGGCCTGCCTGGGCAGGCTGGGGGTCGACCGGCTCGACAACCTGGCGGTGCATGGTCTCAACCGGCCGGAGCATCTGGCCTGGGCCGTGGAGGGTCCAGGAGCCGAGCTGCTGGCCTGGGCTCAGGGGGAGGGGCTGGTGGGCCAGGTGGGCTTCAGCAGCCACGGCGACACGTCACTGATCGGGGCGGCCCTGGAGAGCGGCCGCTTCGGGTTCTGCAGCCTGCATCTGCATCTGTTCGACCAGGAACGGCTGCCCCTGGCCCGCGCCGCCCTGGCGGCGGGGATCGGCGTGATGGCCATCTCGCCGGCCGACAAGGGCGGCCGCCTCCAGGCCCCCCCTGCGCAGCTGGAGAGCGACTGCGCCCCCTTCGCGCCCCTGGAGCTGGCCTACCGGTTCCTGCTGGCGGAAGGGATCAGCACCCTCACCCTGGGGGCGGCCCGGCCGGAGGATCTGGACTGGGCCATCCGCCTGGCCGACGCCGGCGGCTCCCCGTCAGCGAACGAGCGGCTGGCGCTGGCGGGCGCCCTGGAGCGACTGGCGGCCGCCGGCAGGGAACGGCTGGGGCTCGACCGCTGCGGCCAGTGCCGCCAGTGCCTGCCCTGCCCCACCGGTGTGCCCATCCCCGCCCTGCTGCGGCTGCGCAACCTGGCCGTGGGCCATGGCATGGAGCCCTTCGCCCAGGAGCGTTACAACCTGATCGGTCGGGCCGGCCACTGGTGGGAGCAGCGGGATGCCTCCGCCTGCGAACGCTGCGGCGACTGCCTGCCCCGCTGCCCCCTGCAGCTGCCCATCCCCGATCTGCTCGCCGACACCCACCGCCGGCTGGCGGCGCCGCCACGGCGGCGCCTCTGGGGTTAGGCGGCAGGGGCGGCGGGATCGGGGGCGGCCCCATCCCAGAGCCTCTGCAGCTGCCGGCGTTCGGCGGCGGCGAGGGGAGGCTGGCTATAGCAGCGATCCAGCACCGCCTGGGGAGGCAGCAGCAGGGCCGCGCTGGCCGCCGGGAAATCCGCCAGGGCCCGCTGCAGCTGGTCCCGGGGCAGGGGCGGCACCCAGCCGGCCGCCAGCAGGGCCGGCAGCAGGGGGGGCTCCAGGGCCGCCCCCAGCCACTCCAGCGGCGGTTCCGGATGGGGCCCTGCCGGCCGCAGCAGCAGGTTCCAGCTCAGGGGAGCGCCACTCTCGGGCAGCAGCACCTGCAGCCGGGGATCGCGGCGCAGCAGCCCCACCACCCGCTGCCGGGGCAGCACGGCCGCCTCGGCCTCGCCGGTGAGCAGCAGGCTGAGCCCGTCCCGTTCGTCGTAGGCCAGGGCCGCACGCCGCAGACGCCGCAGACGATCCCCATCTCCCCCCACCAGGGCGATCACCACCCGCGGCGAGGAGGGGAGCACCAGCCGGCCCGCCAGGCTGGTGTCGAGCAGTAGATCCCAGCCTTCGGCCCGGCGGCGGGCCAGGTCGGGCCGGCTGCGCAGCACCAGCACCCAGGGGCCGTAGGACCAGGGGAAGGCGAGCCGGGGAGCTGACGCCGGGCCATGGAGACGGGCCAGGGGCGCGGCCATCGGCTCGAGCCGCTCCAGCAGGGCGGGTGTGCCGATGGGCTGCAGGTCGCCGGGGTCGAGTTCGGTGGCCCAGCCGTCGCTGAGCTGCACCAGGCCCGTCAGGGGGGCGGACGCCCGGGCCAGCACCAGGCCAGGATCCTCCACCAGCTCACTGCGCCAGGGCCGGGGCAGGCGGCGGGCCCAGGCGGCGGGCATGTCGCCGCGGCTGGCCAGCAGCAGCGGGTCCCGGCGTTCGCAGCCGGCGAGCAGGGTCAGGGCGGAGGCGGCGCCGAGCTGCAGCAGGGCGCGACGGCCGAGCGCCGGGGCCTGAGGTGGGAGAAGGGGTGCGCCCATCTAGCGGACCGTAGGCGCAGAAGGCCCCAGCAGCCGCCCGCAGGCCTGGTCACAGAGGCGGGCGAGGTCCTCTGCTGAGCGGCCGCTCAGCTGCCAGAGCAGGGCCAGGCCCCCGGCCCCCACTCCCTCCTTGACGTATCCCGCCTCGTAGGCCGCCAGAGCGGGATGAACGGCACCGGTGAAGCGCAGGTCGGCGGCGAAGGCCAGCGGTTCCACCCGCCAGCGGGCGCCGATGCGCCGCAGCAGCAGGGCCAGATCGCTGCCGGCCTCATGGGCCACCCAGGCGGTGGTGCCCAGGGCGGTGCCGGCGGCGATGGCCGGCCGCAGGTCGGGGGGGGCGAGGGCCAGGGCCAGGGCCAGCACCGCCGCCATCTGGCTGCCCCCCGCCAGCAGCACGGGATGCCCGGATGCGGCCGCGGCCAGCACCAGGGCAGCGGCCAGGGGCTGCATCGGATCCCCCAGGGCGGCGGCCACCCGCGGCGGGTCGGCCTCATCGAGGCCCAGCGCCGCCATGCCCTGGCACACCAGAGCCGCCTTGAGGTCATGGTTGGGATGGCGCAGGCTGCCGCTCACCAGCCCGGCCGCCTCCACGCCCAGGCCGGTGAGCACGGCCTGGGCGGTGCTGGTGCCCCCCGGCACGCATTCCGCCACCAGCAGAGGCCGTCCCGGCGGCAGCCGGGCGCCCCAGCGCCGACCCAGGGCCAGCAGGGCCTGCAACCGGGGCGGATCGAGGGCCGCGCCGCCGCTCAGGCAGCGGGCCGGCCCTGCCCCCGCAGGTCCCGGCAGGCGCAGGTGAGGCACCGCCGGCGCCACCGGGCAGCCCAGGTCGACCACCAGGGGATCCAGGCCGAGCTCCCGGAGCACCACGTGGCTGATCAGGGCGGGGGAGACGCCCGCGGGCAGGGGCGGCAGGGCGTGGGGCCGCTCCACCCACGGCCCCAGCAGCAGCAGCTCGGCGTC
>NZ_JAFKRG010000054.1 GCF_019038415.1 Synechococcus sp. CCY 9618
GCCCCGCCGCCCCGCCGTCCCGACCGGAGCGAGACCGGTGGCGAGGCCGGTGGCGACACCGACGGCGCCCGCCCCACGGCCACGCCGCCGGCGGCGCCCAGGCGCCCCGGCTTCCGTCCACCCACCCCGGCCGGAGCCCGTGCTCCAGGCGCCCGCCGACCCGACTGGGACGACAGCGCCAAGCTGGAGGCCCTGCGCAGCCGCACGCCTCAGAAACAGCGCCAGAAGGTGCACATCATCGGCGAGAACGATGATGCCCTCACCGCGGAGACCGGTGGCTACGCCGGGGAGCAGGAAGCGATGGTGCTGCAGGCGAGCCTGGCCCGTCCGGCCAGGCCCCGCAGCGCCGGCGGCGCCACCGCCAAGCCCACCGTGGCGGTGCGCAAGCGCAAGAAGGAAACCACCCGCCAGCGCCAGCGTCGCCGTGCCATGGAGCTGCGCGCCTCCCGCGAGGCCAAGGCCCAGCGTCCCGAGATGCTGATCGTGCCGGAGGGCAACCTCACGGTGCAGGAGCTGGCCGACCGGCTCGGGGTCGAGAGCTCCGAGATCATCAAATCCCTCTTCTTCAAGGGAATCATCGCCACTGTCACCCAGACCCTCGATCTGCACACGATCGAGACGGTCTCTGACGAGTTCGGGGTGCCCGTGCTCGAGGATGACGTGGAAGCCGCGGCCAAGAAGACCGTGGAGATGATCGAGGCCAGCGACCTGGCCCACCTGATCCGCCGGCCGCCGGTGGTGACGGTGATGGGTCACGTCGACCACGGCAAGACCAGCCTGCTCGATGCCATCCGCAAGACCCGGGTGGCGGCCGGCGAGGCCGGCGGCATCACCCAGCACATCGGCGCCTACCAGGTGGATGTGCCCCACGGCGACGAGCACCGCAAGATCACCTTCCTCGACACCCCCGGGCACGAAGCGTTCACCGCCATGCGGGCCCGGGGCACCAAGGTCACCGACGTGGCCGTGCTGGTGGTGGCCGCCGATGACGGCGTCCGCCCCCAGACCCTTGAGGCCATCAGCCACGCCCGCGCCGCCGAGGTGCCGATCGTGGTGGCGATCAACAAGATCGACAAGGAGGGCGCCCAGCCCGACCGGGTCAAACAGGAGCTCTCCGGGCTCGAGCTGGTGGCCGAGGACTGGGGCGGTACCACCGTGATGGTGCCGGTGAGCGCCATCAAGGGCGAGAACATCGACAAGCTCCTGGAGATGATCCTGCTGGTCACCGAGGTCGAGGATCTGCAGGCCAACCCCGACCGCATGGCCCGGGGCACCGTGATCGAGGCCCACCTCGACAAGGCCAAGGGTCCGGTGGCCACCCTGCTGATCCAGAACGGCACCCTCAAGGCCGGCGACGTGCTGGCCGCCGGACCGATTCTCGGCAAGGTGCGCGCGATGGTCGACGACACCGGCAAACGGGTCAAGCAAGCCGGTCCCTCGAGCGCCGTCGAGGCCCTCGGCTTCAGCGAGGTGCCCACCGCCGGCGACGAGTTCGAGGTCTACACCGATGAGAAGAGCGCCCGGGCCGTCGTCGGCGACCGGGCCAACGAGGCCCGGGCCACAAGGCTGGCCCAGCAGATGGCTTCCCGCCGGGTGTCCCTGGCCTCCATGTCGGGCCAGGTGAGCGAAGGGGAGCTCAAGGAACTCAACCTCATCCTCAAGGCCGACGTGCAGGGAAGCGTGGAGGCGATCCTCGGATCCCTCGAGCAGCTGCCCCAGGAGGAGGTGCAGGTGCGGGTGCTGCTGTCGGCACCGGGCGAGATCACCGAAACCGACGTGGATCTGGCAGCCGCCTCCGGCGCCGTGATCGTGGGCTTCAACACCTCGATGGCCTCCGGCGCCAAGCGCGCCGCCGATGCCACCGGTGTGGATGTGCGCGACTACGACGTCATCTACAAGCTGCTGGAGGACATCCAGATGGCCATGGAGGGCCTGCTGGAGCCGGAGCTGGTGGAAGAGAACCTGGGCGAAGCGGAAGTGCGGGCCGTGTTCACCATCGGCAAGAGCGCCGTGGCGGGCTGCTACGTCACCAGCGGCAAGCTGCAGCGCAACTGCCGCATCCGGGTGCACCGGGGCAAGGAGCTCGTCTACGAGGGCGACCTCGACTCTCTGCGTCGCAACAAGGACGACGTCAAGGAGGTGGCCACCGGCTTCGAGTGCGGCATCGGCTGCGACCGCTTCACCGGCTGGCAGGAGAAGGATCGGGTCGAGGCGTTCAAGCTGGTCACCCAGCGCAGGACCCTGAGCACCTGATCCCGTGATGCCGCGCAGCGAGCCTCTGCTCTGGCTCCAGCTGATCGGCCTGGGGGTGCTCCCCCTGGAGTCTCTGCTGCTGCTGTTGGTGCTGGCGGGGAGCGACCCCGGGCCCCTGCCGGGACTCGAGCGCGTCCTGTGCTGGTCGATCGGCGCCCTGGCGCCGGCCCTGCTGCTGGCCCGGCGACCGGCCGATGTCTGGTCCCTGCTGCTGCTCACAACGCCCCTGCGGGGTCGTCGTGAGCAGCAGCGGCGCCTGAGTCGCCTGCAGGTGACGCCGGGTCTGAGGGTGGCACTGGCCGCCGGTGCCGCCCTGGCCCTGCCCCTGCTGTGGTGGGTCGATCGCCATGCCGCCGTGGCGACGCCCCTGACGCCCTTCGACTCCGTTCCCCGGCTGGTGGCCCTGCTGCTGGCCGCCCTGCTGCTGGCCGTGATGCTGTGGCAGTGGCAGCAGCTGATCCAGTCGCTCTGGCTGCTCAGCCGCAGTCCCGAGGCCGTGGCCGGAGCCCAGCCCCTCTCCCAGGCGGAGCTGGAGCAGCAACGCCTCTGCCTGGGGCTGCCTCTGCTGCTGCCGGATCCACTGCTGCCGGATCCGCCGCAACCGGAAGGGCCATCGCAGCCGCAGGGACCTGCCCAACCCCTCGAGCCCGTCCAACCTGTCAGCCCCGGCACCAGCACCGGCGACACCACCGAAGGGGCTGATCAAGAGGCCGACGAAGCCGCGGAGGGCAGCGCGTCAGCCGTTGCTCCGGTTGCGGTCGAACCAGAGCAGCCCGCCGAAGAGAGCGAGAGCACCGACCTGAATCAGCAGATCCCCTGAGGTCACCTCCCCCCCAGCGGAGAGCCTGAGGCCCATGGTGGCCAGGCCCAGACCGGCGGAGGCCACCAGGGCCAGCCAGATGGCCCGGCGGAGCCCACGCCAGGGGGTTTTCGCCTCGACCAGCAACCGCCGGCGCAGCTCCGGATCCAGGGATCGCTTCGGGTCGGATCCCATCGAGACGCAGCGGAGCGGGCGGTCAGGTGAATGCTAGTTTCTTGCCCGATGCCGGTGTAGCTCAGGGGTAGAGCAACTGATTCGTAATCAGTAGGTCGTCGGTTCAAATCCGATCACCGGCTTCCGGGGTCAACTCCCGGGGTCAACTCCCGTGGTCACCCCAGCCCGGGAGGCTCCAGGCATGGACGACTTGAACGGCCGCCACGACCGTCTGGTGGCCACCCATCGGGGCACGCTCTGCCGGGGCGCCGAACGACTGCTGGGGAAGTCGGTCTGGTCGTTTGCCACCACGGCCGTGCTGCACGGTGCCAACGGAGCCTGACCGGGTGGTCCCGGTGGCAGAGCCGGGTCGCTGGATCGAGCACCTGGGGCCTGGCCTGGACGGCTTCGTCCATCTGGGCCAGCAGGGAGTCGTCCGAATAACCCGACACCTGCCGGTGGTCGTGAACTGGGGAGATCGGGTGACGGCGTTTCTGGTGTCCTGTGAACGACTGCGCCCCATCAGGCCATTGAAACCTCCATCCCAGGAATCCCGCTGAACCTGCCACCCGCATGGCAGGGGCGTCGTTCTCAGTCGTCGTCTTCGGAAGAACCGGCGGGGATCAGACGGATCTGCTTACGGCCCAGCTTGATCTCGAACTCATCGCCAGGTTGCAGATCCAGCATGGCGGTGTAGGCCTTGCCCACCAGAAGATTGCCGTTGCCCTGAACGGTGGCCACGTAGCTGAGTTTGCGACCTCCCTTCGAGGCACCTTTGCCACCGCCCTCACCCAGGCTGACGCCCTTGGCTTCCAGCAGAGCCTCATAAAAGGCCGTGAAATTCAGCCGCTCCGCGCCATCCTTCTTGGTGCTGACGTAGCCGCAGCTTCGCACCAGATCGGACTTCGAGACATCGCCCAGCTCCTTGACCTTGGCCAGGAGATCAGATCCGGTGAGCATTGGAATCGCAGGAGACCTTTCGAAGCCCACAATAACGGTCTGGGAGCTTGTCGTCATTGGGGGATGTGCCCACATCCCCAAAGTCAGGCGCATCGCTTCACCTGCCCCTGGCTGATGCCGTCAAGGGCCGATCTCATCAAAGCTTCCCGGAGGCTGAAGGACGGAGCAGAAGAGCTGGTCCTGACGGCCCTTTATTCGACCTTCACAACATCAAAGCCGTCGCTGCCGAGACGGTTGAGCTCTCCGGCGGCACGGAGCGCGGCCTCGTGGGTGTGGAAGAGATAGGCCGCCGCCGGGTCGCTCACATCCTCCAGTCCCTGGTCGGCGGGGCGGATGGAGACGAAGGCCCCGTTGGAGAGACGCTTCAGCACATAGCGCTCGGCCTGGGTGCACTCCAGCGGATGGGCCGGGTCGATCTCGGGTGCCCAGAAATGCATCACAGGCCCTGTGAGTGTTTCTTCTGACCTACTCCAGCGCAATGACCGCCGGGGAGTCCCCGCCACATGTCGTTGCATCCCGCTCTTGCCGGGGATTCATGTCTGGTTGCCGCCGAAATCATCGTCATAGCCCTGGTAGGGATCGAATTCGCTCCAGCCAGGACTGGCGTTCTGCAGCAGCCCGTAACGGGCATCCACATCGTCCATCAGCGTCCCGCCGGTGGGAACCGTGTCGCAGGAGATGGACCCGTCCGTGCCCGTGACGCAGTTCTCGAACTGCACCCCCGCCAGGACCCGGCCCGGGCCGCTGGCCATCAGGGCGAGAAAGAGACAGCCGCCCGCCAGTGACGCTCCCCATCGGAAGCCGGCAGGGGGGTGCGGATCGACAGCCATCACCGGGGGAGCATCTGCTGGGATGATGGCATCGCTTCAAACCTCCGAGCCATGTACACCGACTGGACCGCCGTGATCCTGCTGCTGCTCACGGCGGCCCCCCTGGCGGCGGTGGTGGCCACCACCGCCTTCTTCATCTGGCGGCAGAAGCGGAAGTCGCGCTGACGAGGCGGAAGAAGATCCCGTCGTCGGCCACGGGCAGGACGTGGCCCTGGCCGAGGCAGTCAAGGCAGGTGCGGTAACGCTGATCATCGATCCGCAGCAGGCCGCTGCCACCGCACTGGGGACATCGGGACGAGGCGAGGGATTGGGCCCGGTTATCGGCAGGGGAAACCTGAGGGGACATGGGAGCGCCGCTGGGGCCTGTGCTGATGTCCACACTGTGCCGGGCTTTGCCTCCCCCGATCCCGAAACCTTCCTTAAGCCTTTTCCCGGATGCGGCGCTCCTGCTGCAGCCACCGATCCAGGCCCTGGGAGGAAAGGTCGGCCAGCAGCTCCCCGGCACTCAGACGGCTGCCCGCCGGCACCATGCCCAGGCTGGCCGCCAGCAGGCCGATCACCCCGGCAGCGTCCTCGCCCCGATCCCGCAGTCCTGCCAGCCCCTCGGCCCCGTGACGCTTGCTCAGCCGCTCCCCCTGGGCGTCCCGCCACAGGGGCACATGGGCGTAGCTGGGCGGCGGGGCGCCCAAGGCGGCCATCACCGCCACCTGGGCCCCGGTGGAGGACCAGAGGTCGTCTCCCCGCACCACGTCGCTGATGCCCATCAGCAGCTCATCCACGGCGGTGGCCAGGTGGTAGGCCACCAGCCCGTCGGCCCGGCGCAGCGCCACGTCCCCGACGGTGCTGGGGCCGTCCTGACAGCCGGTCGACCCGCAGCGCTCCCGCCAGCGGATCACCCCCTCCCCCAGGCGCAGGCGCCAGCTGGGCAGACGGCCCGCCTCCGGTCCCCAGCGGGGTGGCCGTTCCCGGCAGAACCCCGGATAGACCGCCAGGGCCCCGTGGGGCGCCGACACGTCCGCCAGCAGCCTGCGGCTGCAGCGGCAGGGGTAGAGCCATCCGGCCCGTCTCAGGGCTGAAAGGAGGCTGGCGTAGAGGCCCCGATGGTCGCTCTGGCGCAGCGGCGGGCCGTCCCAGTCCAGGCCGAGCCAGCGAAGGTCATGGAGGATCGAGGCCTCGGCCCCCGGCCGGTTGCGGGGACCGTCGAGGTCGTCGATGCGCAGCAGCCATTCCCCGCCCCGAAGCCGGGCCTCCAGCCAGCTGACGAGGGCGGTGCGGAGGTTGCCCCGGTGCAACGGGCCGGTGGGGGAAGGGGCGAAACGGGTCCTGTACCCCTGGCCCCGCTGGCGCAGCCCGGCCTCGAGCCGGGCCTGGAGATGGCGGGGCAGCCGCGGCGTCTGAGCAGGAACCATGGCGGCATGGCGGCAATGAAAAAGCGGCCCCGAGGGGGCCGCTGCCATGGTCGGATGGAAGGGGCGGATCAGCCCTGCACCTTGTCCTTGAAGAGCTTGCCGGCGGTGAAGGCAGGCACGCGCTTGGCGGGGATCTTGATCTTTTCGCCGGTCTTGGGATTCAGGCCCTGGCGGGCGGAGCGCTCCCGGGGCTCGAAGGAGCCGAAGCCGAGGATGGAGACCTTTTTGCCCTCCACCACGGAATCGACGATGGTTTCGATGGCGGCATCGACGACGAGGGACACGTCGGTCTTGGTGAGCTCCGTGCGGGCGGCCACGATGTTGACGAGATCAGCTTTGTTCATTGTTCGGGGAAGCCTCCGGATGGGTGGCGATGGCGGGGTTCGGGACGTCGGATGGATGAGGCGAAGCGAAGGTCGCCGACCGCCCGTTGCGTGCAGCGCGCCAATCGTATGGGTCCCGGGGCAGGGCCGCAACATCGAAAGTCCACTCATGACAGCGGTTTGGGGGCCATGGCCCCCCCGGCCGGGGCCACGCCGGTAGCCCAGGCGACCCCGGAGCTCCCCCCGGGGGGCTGCAGGGCCAGCGCCTCCAGATCCAGGCCGGCCAGCTGCAGGGCGCCCTGCTCGACCAGCTTCGGGCCCCGCAGGGCGCCGAGTCCGGCGCCGCTGGCGATCCAGCCGGGAGAACCGGCCGGCAGCCAGCGGCGCAGGTGCTCCAGGCTGCGCAGCTGGCGCCCCCAGTGGAAGGTGCCCCGCAGGCGCAGGGGGGCCAGGCGGGCCGGCGCCACGGGCACCAGCAGCCGACCGCAGAACAGTCCGTCCTGGCCGGCCGCCGCCGCCGCCGGGCCGACGTGGACCACGCAGGCCCCGGGGGAAGGTCCCGGTGTCCACAGCAACCGCAGCCCCTGCCCCAGCCGGTGTTCGGCGGCGAAGCTGTGCAGGGGCTCCACGCCCGGCAGCAGATAGGCCTCCTGCTCCTGCACCAGCACCGGCCAGCCCAGGGCCTGCTGCAGGCGCCGGCAGCGGCCATGGCCGCCGCGGCCGGTGAGCACGATCCAGGCCGGCGGCGACCCAGCCAGGCCCCCACCCCGCCAGGCACGGGCGGCCAGGAAACGCAGGTTGGCCCCGGTGTAGGCCGGACAGTCGATGAGCAGATCGGCCTCGGCGGTCACCAGAAGCCAGGCGCTGCCCCCCTGGCTCTCCCGGCTGGGGGCGAAGAGCCACAGGCCGGGGCGCACCGGCTGGGGTGGACGGCCTTCCTCGGAAGGCAGCAATGCGGCATCGGAACTGGCCATGGCTCCATTGAACCCCCGTCACCGCGCCCGTCACCACGTCCGTCACCGCGTCCGGAGGCCCGACGTACCCTGGACGGACCCCCTGGCCAGTGACTTGTCGGCGACCCGGATCGGACATCCCTGGCCACTGGGGGCCTGCGTGACCCGTCGGGGCGTGAACTTCTCCGTGGTGGCGCCTCTGGCCACCCGCGTCGAACTGCTTCTGTTTGCCAGTGGCGCCGCCCGGGAGCCGCGCGAGGTGATCGAACTCGACCATCGCCACCGTTCCGGTGAGCACTGGCACGTGGAGGTCGAGGGGCTGGGCCTCGGTGCCTGTTACGGCTACCGGGTGTTCGGCCCCCTCCAGCCCGGCAGCCACGGGTTCAATCCCTCGAAGGTGCTGCTCGATCCCTGCGCCCGGGCGATCACCGGCTGGGACGTCTACCGGCGGGGCAGTGCCATCGGGGCGATCCCCAACACCTCCACCTGCCTGAAGGGGGTGGTCACCGAGCGTGACCGGTTCGACTTCGACGCCGCCCCCCGGCCCCGCCATCCGTGGCAGAAGAGCGTGATCTACGAGCTGCATGTGGGCGGCTTCACCCGGGGCAGCGGCTGCCCGGTGCCGGCGGAGCGGCAGGGCACCCTGCTGGGGCTGATCGACACCCTGCCCTACCTCCAGGAGATGGGGGTGACGGCCATCGAGCTGCTGCCGGTGATGGCCTTCGATCCCCAGGATGCTCCGGCCGGGCGGCTCAACCACTGGGGTTACAGCCCCGTGAGCTGGATGGCACCGCACCCGGCCTACCTGATGGACCCCGACCCCCTGCGGGGACGCCAGGAGGTGCGCGAACTGGTGACCGCCTGCCATCAGGCCGGCCTGGAGGTGCTGCTCGACGTGGTCTACAACCACACCAGTGAAGGCAACCAGGAGGGTCCCACTCTGAGCTGGCGCGGGTTCTGCGACCCCCTCTACTACCACCAGACCGCCAGGGGCGATTACCTCGACGTCAGCGGCTGCGGCAACACGATCGCCGCCAACCGGCCCCTGGTGCGGCGCCTGATCCTGGAGTCCCTGCGGTGCTGGAGCACGGAACTGGGCATCGACGGCTTCCGCTTCGACCTCGGCATCGCCCTCACCCGCGGCGAGGAGCTGGCCCCCCTCGATGCTCCGCCCCTGTTCGAGGAGATGGAGGCGGATCCGGATCTGAGCGATCTGAAGGTGGTGAGCGAACCCTGGGACTGCGGCGGCCTCTACCGGCTCGCCGACTTCCCCGCCCGGCGGGTGGCAAGCTGGAACGGCCGCTTCCGCGATGACCTGCGGCGATTCTGGAAAGGGGACGACCGCACCGTCTGGAGCCTCAGCCAGAGGCTCTCAGGCAACCCGGACCTGTTCAACGGCCAGCCCGCCCCGGTGGGACGAACGATCAACTTTCTCACCGCCCACGACGGTTTCACCCTGGCGGACCTGGTCAGCTTCGATCGCAAGCACAACCTGGCCAACGGGGAGAACGATCGGGACGGGGACAACCACAACAACAGCTGGAACCATGGCGTGGAGGGTCCCTGCGCCGATCCGGCCGTGAACGCGCTGCGGGAGCGCCAGCTGCGCAACCTGCTCGCCTCCCTGCTGCTGGCCCCCGGGGTGCCGATGCTGCTGATGGGCGATGAGGTGCGCCGCAGCCAGGGGGGAAACAACAACACCTGGTGCCAGGACAACCCCCTGGGGTGGATGCACTGGACGCCCGACGAGGACGACCTGGCCCTGCGGCGGTTTCTCAGGCGCCTGATCCAGCTGCGTCAGCGACTGGCCCCCCTGCTCAACCAGGACCTGCCCCCGGCCTTGATCGGACCGGCCGGAGGCGGTGACAGCGGTCCTTTCTGGCGGGAATGGCACGGCCTCGAGCTGGGCAAGCCGGACTGGGCCAGCTGGTCCCACTGCCTGGCCTGGAGCCTCCATGACGCCGATCGCGGGCCGCTGATCTGGTGCGGCATGAATGCGTACTACCAGCCGATGCACTTCGCGCTGCCGGCCCAGCCCGGAGGCTGGAGGCGGGCCATCGACACGGCCCTGCCGGGCGATCACGCCATGCCGGCCAGGCCCGAGCCGTGGCTGCCACAGACCGCTCCCCTGGAAAGCCGCAGCCTGATGGTGCTCGTGGCAACCTCCCTGCTGGAGACCACGGAGGTCGCGGGGAAGAAAGCGGGCGGCGGGAATCGAACCCGCATCATCAGCTTGGAAGGCTGAGGTTTTACCACTAAACTACGCCCGCATCAGTACAGATCTACTGGCGGACCGGCGGGCACCGGCTGCAGCATTATGACCTGCACCGGACACCACTCACCGGCGGTCTCGCCTCGAATGACGAGTCCCGGATGACCTGCCCCAGAGCCCTCCAGGTTTGACCTCCCTGCCCCCTTCGATCCCGCCGCCTCCCTCACCACCCTCCGTAGCGGAGGCCCCGACGGGGGTGAGGGACTCGGCCGACCTGGGGCCCGGGCCAAGAATGAGAGTGCTGCTCGCCTACGGGATGGGGGATGCCGGCACCGGAATGGCCGCCTCCCTGATCGGTTTCTATCTGTTCATCTTCTACACCTCCGCAGCGGGCCTTCCGGCCTGGATGGCGGGACTGGTGCTGATGGTGGCCCGGCTGTGGGATGCCATCAACGATCCGGTCGTGGGCTGGCTCAGCGACAAGACCCGCACCCCCTGGGGCCCCCGGCTGCCCTGGATCCTGGGCAGCGCCATCCCCCTGGGCTTCGCCATGGCCCTGATGTGGTGGCTGCCGCCGGGGGGGCCCTGGGTGAAGTTCGCCATCTTCGTGGCCATCTCCGTGGTGGCCAACAGCCTCTACACCTGCGTCAACCTGCCCTACTCGGCCCTGGCGGCTGAACTGACCACCAGCGTCCATCTGCGCACCCGGTTGAACAGCGCCCGCTTCACCGGTTCGATCATCGCCGGCCTGGTGGGCATCGTGCTGGGGGGCCTGCTGCTGCGGGATCTCCAGAACGCCGCCAGCTACATGAAGGTGGGGATCATCTCCGGGGTTCTGATCAGCACCACCACCCTGATCTGCGGCTGGGGGATCGCCCCGGCCGCCCGCCACTGCCAGCGTCCCTCCAGCCAGCGGGGCTCCACCCGGCGGCTGCTGGCCCGGGTGGGCAGCAACGGGCGGTTCCTCATGGTGCTGGGCCTCTACCTGCTGCTCTGGTGCGCCCTGCAGATCATGCAGACCGCGGCTCTGATCTATCTGCCGGTGGTGATGCGGCTTCCGGATGGCTGGAGCAACTGGATCCTGCTGCCCTTCCAGGTCAGCACCCTGGTGGGCCTCCAGGTCTGGACCGGCTTCGCCCGCCGTCGTGGCCGCCTTCCCGCCCTGCACTGGGGCACCTCCCTCTGGATCGTCGGCTGCCTGCTGGCCATGGTGCTGATGCCGCTGGACAGTGCCATATCCCCCACCGGCTCCGCGGGCAATCTGCTGCGCCTTTCCATGCTGGTGGGAACGATCGTGGTCGTGGGCCTCGGGGCCTCGACCGCCTACCTGATTCCCTGGGCGCTGCTCCCCGATGCCATCGACGCCGATCCTGAAAAACCCGCGGGCCTCTACAGCGCCTGGATGGTGTTCACCCAGAAGATCTGCATCAGCCTGGCCCTGTTCTTCTTCGGCAACCTGATGAGCCTCAGCGGATATCAGGCGGCGCGGGGCATCCTTCAACCTGATGGTGCCCTGCTGGCCATCCGCATGTGCATGGGCCTGATCCCTGCTCTGCTGGTGGTCCTGGGGCTGGTGGTGATCCGCCGCTGGCCGGAACGGGGCCTCCACCACGGCGCCCTGCCGGATCCGCAGCCATGAAGGCTCCCCGGTGGGTGTGGCGCCTCGGCGCCAGCATGATGATCGGAGGCCAGGCGGTCAGTGCCATCGCCCGGGGCCGCATCGGCAAGGTCGACCTGATCCAGGAGCTGCTCGAGGCGGGCCCCGGCAGCTTCCTGATCGTGTTCATCACGGCGCTGGCGGCCGGCACCGTCTTCAACATCCAGGTGGCGGCGGAACTCTCCAAACAGGGAGCCAGCGCCGCCGTCGGAGGATTGCTGGCCCTGGGCCTCTCGCGGGAGATCGCGCCCCTGCTCACCGCCACCCTGCTCACCGGCAAGGTGGCCACGGCCTACGCCGCCCAGCTGGGGACGATGAAGGTGACGGAGCAGATCGACGCCATCACCATGCTGCGCACCGACCCGGTGGAATACCTGGTGGTGCCGCGGGTGGTGGCCATGGTGGTGATGGCACCGGTGCAGTGTCTGCTGTTCTTCTGGATGGCGATCTGGTCGGGCCAGGTGAGCAGCACCCTGCTCTACAGCATTCCGCCCACGGTCTTCTGGAACTCGGTGCGGATCTGGATGGATCCCGATGACCTGCCCTCGATGCTGCTCAAGGCGGTGGTGTTCGGGCTGATGATCGCGGTGATCGCCTGCGGCTGGGGCCTGACCACCCGCGGCGGCCCCAAGGAGGTGGGCGCCAGCACCACCGGTGCCGTGGTCATGATTCTGGTCAGCGTCGCCCTTGTGGACGTGGTCCTCACCCAGCTGCTGTTCGGAAAATGACTCCCGCCCCGACCCCGCCCCCCGCCAGCGCCGACGAGGTGGTGCTCACCCCCCGGTTCTGGGTGCCCCTGGGGGTGCTGGTGCTGGCGGCGGCTGTTCTGGCCCTGCGGCCCTTCTGGGGAGGCCTGGTGTGGCCGGCTCTGGTGATGGGGGTGCTGGGGCTGTTCCTGCTGCTGCAGACGGCCCTGCTGCGCCTGCGCTTCGCCCCGGAGGCCCTGCTGGTGGCCCGGCGCGAGACCGTGATCCGCTCCTTCCCCTACAAGGCCTGGATCAGCTGGCGGGTCTGGTGGCCGGCCCTGCCGGTGCTGTTCTATTTCCGGGAGGAGAAGAGCATCCACCTGTTGCCCATGCTGTTCGACGCGACGGCCCTGCGGGAGGAGCTGGAGCGCCGGCTGCCGTCCCCCGCCTCTGCCGACGCCGCCTGAGTTACCCGCCGCCTCGATTCCCCAGCTGCCATGAGCGACCGACCCGAACCGCCCACCCCCACCCCTGAGGCAACCGGCCCGGATCCTGCGGCGTCCGGCGCCCCAGCTGTGGTTGCCCCGCAGCCGCAGCAGCCGGAGCAGGGCCGCCAAGGGCTGCTGGAGCTGGCCCTGCGGGAGCTGCAGGAGCGCCGGGCCGAGCTGCTGGGGGAGATCGCCCAGCTCGAGGACCGCCGGGAGCAGATCCGCCAGGAGATCAACAGCAGCTTCGCCGGCCAGTCGGACGCGATCGCGCGCCGGCTCAAGGGCTTCCAGGAGTACCTGGTGGGGGCGCTGCAGGATCTGGCGGCCGCAGCGGAACAGATGGAACTGGTGGTCCAGCCGATGGTGGTGCAGCCCTCCCCCCTCGACCAGAGGCCGGTGGCCGAAACGGAGGGCGCCGTCGCCGCCACCGGGGCCCCGGCCGCTGCCGGGCTGTTCAGCGGCGACGCGGACCTGATCCGGGAGCGGCTGGAGCGGTTCGGCGGCCAGCCCGACTTCTATGCCGATCCCTGGAAGCTGCGCCGCACCCTGGAGCCCTCCGCCGCGGCCCGGCTGGACGACTGGTTTCTGTCCCAGGGGGGACGGGGCGCCCAGCCGAGCGGCGGCAGCCGCAGCCGCAACGCCCTGGCGGCGGCGGCGGCGATCGCCGTCCTGGGGGAGCTCTACGGCGAGCGTTTCCAGACCCTGGTGCTGGCCAGCCAGCCGGAGCGGCTGGGTGAATGGCGCCGCGGGCTGCAGGACTGCCTGGGGCTCAGCCGCGATGACTTCGGCCCCGCCAGCGGCATCGTGCTGTTCGAGCGCCCCGACGCCCTGATCGAACGGGCCGACCGGCTCGAGGAGAGGGGGGAACTGCCCTTCATCGTCATCGACGCGGCAGAACAGGTGATCGAGATCCCGATTCTGCAGTTCCCCCTCTGGCTGGCCTTCGCTCCCGGTCCGGGCGAGATCGAGGCTGAAGCCGATCTCTACTGACCGGACTGCTCCCCCTTTCCGTCCTCTCGCCATGGTCCTGCTCCCCGATCTGCTTGTGCTGCTGGCGGGCTACCTGCTGGGCTCGATTCCCTGCGGCTGGCTGGCGGGTCGCTGGCTGGCCGGCCTTGACCTGCGCCAGGAGGGCTCCGGCTCCACCGGCGCCACCAACGTGCTGCGGGTGCTGGGGAAGGGACCCGCCCTGGGGGTGTTCCTGCTCGACGTGCTGAAGGGGACCGCTGCCGTGCTGCTGGCCAAGGCCGTGCTCCAGCCCATCGGCTTCAGCAGCAGCAGCGACGGGTGGGTGGTGGCGGCGGGCCTGGCGGCCCTGGCGGGCCACATCTGGCCGATCTGGCTGGGCTGGAAGGGCGGCAAGGCGGTGGCCACCGGCCTGGGGATGCTGCTGGGCCTGACCTGGCCGGTGGGTCTGGCCTGCTTCGGCATCTTCCTGACCGTGCTCAGCCTCAGCCGCATCGTCTCCCTCTCGAGCGTGGTTGCGGCCCTGGCCCTGCCCCTGCTGATGCTGGGCTCCTTCGGCGCCACCGGCCTGCGGCCGGCCTATCTGGCCCTGGCCCTGCTCACCACCGTGCTGGTGGTCTGGCGGCATCGCAGCAACCTGAAGCGGCTGATGGCCGGCAACGAACCGAGGCTGGGGGCGAAAAACCCCTGAGCTCAGAAGGGGCACGGCGCCAGCGCAGGGGCATCAGGCCAGCTGCCGGCTGCGCTCCGCCGCGGCCAGCACCGCTTCGATCAGGGCCGAACGCACACCGGCCCGCTCCAGCTCCCGCAGGCCGGCGGCCGTGGTGCCGGCGGGGCTGGTCACCATGTCCTTGAGCTGGCCGGGGTGCAGTTCCCGGCCGTGGAGCAGCGCCGCCGTGCCCGCCAGGGTGCGGTGGGCCAGATGCTGGGCCAGGGTCCGGGGCAGGCCCGCGGCCACCGCCCCATCGGCCATGGATTCGGCCACCAGCGCCAGGAAAGCCGGGCCAGAGGAGGTCAGGGCCAGGAAGGGATCAAGCTGGGGCTCGGGCAGGTGCAGCACCTCCCCCACCTGGGCAAACAGCTGGTGCACCTGCTCCTGCTGGCCATCGCCGACGCCCTCACCCCAGCTGAGGCCCGTCAGGCCGGCCTTCACCAGAGCCGGGGTGTTGGGCACGGCCCGCACGCAGGCCCGGCCGGGGAACAGGGCCTCCAGGCGACGCAGGGGCACCCCCGCCAGCACGGAGATCAGCAGGGGCTGGGTGCCTGGGGGCGTGGCCTCCCGGGCTTCCGCCAGTGCCTTCGCCGCCGGGGCCGCCACCGACTCGATCTGCTGGGGTTTGACTGCCAGCAGCACGACGGGAGCGGCCCAGGCCCTGGCGGGGTCGGTGCTGACCTGGATGTCCAGCTCTTGCGCAAGACGCAGGGCGGAAGCTTCGCTGGCCACGGCCGCCCTGACCGCAGAGCGTTCGATCAGGCCTTCCTCCAGCAACGGCACCAGCAGGGCCTGGGCCATGCGGCCCAGGCCCACCACGCCCAA
>NZ_JAFKRG010000055.1 GCF_019038415.1 Synechococcus sp. CCY 9618
CAGGGCCTGGGCCATGCGGCCCAGGCCCACCACGCCGAAGGCTTCAGACCATGGCATCCGAACGACCCCAGGCAGGGCTGGGAGCGGCGTCCTGCTGGTCGTCGACGGCTGGGGAGCGGCCGGAGACCACGGTGGGGGAAGCAGCTTCCTCGCTGCCGGCCGTGGTGACCGTGACGCAGCTGGGGGCGAACAGGAAAATGCTCTCTCCCACCCGCTCCTGGTGGCCATCAATGGCGAAGGTGCCTCCGGCGACGAAATCCACGGCTCTCTGGGCCTGATCCGGCTCCATCATCGTGAGATTGAGGATCACTGTCTTCCTCTCCCTGAGGGCCTGAATCGCACGGGGCATCTCATCGAAGCTGCGCGGCTCCATCAGGCACACTTCGGCGACGGCACTGGTGATGCCGGGCATGCCGATGACATTCGTGCCGGCGAAAGGATCGTCAGTGGAGAAATCGGAGCTCAGGGCAAGGGCCCCACTGCTTCTGCCCGCCGTTGTGGAGGTGGCGGGGGCGCCCATCTCACCGGGGTCGTAGTCCAGTTCGTCGTCGAAATCGCCGTCGAGATAGTCGTCGCCGGAGACGACGGCACGCAGGCGGGAAAACAACGACACGGAGCCGACCTCGGGAAGGATGCTTGGCCTTGAATAGCGTCCCACATCCCGGCCGGCAAGCACCCTCGGCATGTTCATCCCTGGATCGGACGCTGTCCGAAAAGGGCGCTGCCGAGCCGCACCCAGGTGCTGCCCTCCGCCACGGCCTCGCGCCAGTCGCCGCTCATCCCCATCGAGCATTCCTCCAGACCCAGGGCGTCGGCCAGATCCCGGCACTCCCGGAACAGGGTGCGTCGCTCCTCTGGGGTCAGGCCCAGGGGAGCGATCGTCATCAGGCCCCGCAGGCGCAGGGGGGCCAGCTGCTCCAGGGCAGGCTCCAGGGCCCGCACCTCGGCGGGGTCGAACCCGGCCTTGGCGGGATCGGGGCGGAACTTCACCTGCAGCAGGACGGCGGGGGCCAGGCACTCTTCGGCGGCGATCCGCTGCAGCCGCTGGGCCAGGGCCAGGCTGTCGACAGAGTGGATGGTGCCGAAACGGCGCAGCACCGCGCGGGCCTTGTTGGCCTGCAGCCGGCCGATGAAATGCCAGTCGAGGGCGGGCAGATCGGCCAGCTGGTCCTGCTTGGCCGCGGCCTCCTGGAGCCGGCTTTCCCCGAAGCTGTGCTGCCCCAGAGCTGCTGCCTGGCGCACCACTCCGGCCGGATGACCCTTCGACACCGCCAGCAGCCGGGTGCCGGACGGCAGTTCCGCCCTCAGGGCCTGCAGACTTCCGGCCAGGGTGGGCAGCGCCTCCGCCGGTGGCGGCAACGCCATCAGATGAAGGTCTGGTCGAAGAGCTGCCGCCAGCGGGCATGGGCCTCGGGCCCCTCGCGGCGGGAGCGGGCGAGATTCTGCTCGGCGAAATGGCGCGCATCCATGAGCGGAATCACCTCGAAATGGGCGCCGCGCTCCTGGAGGGTCACCAGAAAGAAGATGCGCTGGGCGTAAAGCGTGGCGTAGAGGTCGCGGCTGTCAGCCACCGGCGCTACCCGATAGAGCATCCCGAAGGTGGGGTGGTTCAGATAGCGCTCGGTGCTCACGTCTCCCTGCAGGCTGCCGCCATTAAAGGGCACCGACTTTCCAGCGCAGCGCCAGCAGGATCAGCAGGCCCACCACAGCCGCCAGGCTCGCCGCGGTGGGCGTGGCAGCGGGCTGATGCAGCCTCTCAGGCGGCAGCCACTGGCCGCCGCGGGCCATGAGGGCCTCGGCTCCCTGCTCGGCCCGCAACAGAACGTTGGCCAGGAGCCGCTCGCCCACCGCCAGCACCAGGGCGAGGCTGGCCTTCCAGCCCAGGCGGCGCAGACTCACGGCCCGGGTGGCAATGGAGCGCAGCAGGTTCTGCAGTTCCTCCTGCACCAGGGGAAGGAAGCGCAGGGAGAGCAGCAGCGTGAACCCCAGCCGCTCCACCGGCCACCCCAGGGCCCGGAAGGGCCGCAGCCACCAGGCCATGGTCCAGACCAGCTCTTCGGGCGTGGTGGTGAGCAGCAGCAGGTTGGCGCTGTGGATGACGGTGAACAGCAGGGTGGCGCCGTTGATGCCCAGTTCGGCGGAGCGGCGGGTGATCACCAGGGGGCCAACGGCCAATGGTCCTGCCTTCACGGGGCCCCAGCGCACCAGCTCCCACGACAGGCCGGCCCTCGACGGGGCGGGATCGCCCGGGGGGCCTGGGGCCAGCCGCAGTTCCCCGGGGGGACGCTGGAGGCTGGCCGACGGTCCCCCACCCGCCGGCAGCAGGGCCGCCAGCAGGCCCACCAGCAGGGCCAGGGCGATCAGCAGGGTCAGACTGCGGCGCCAGAGGCGCAGGGGCAGGCCGCTGAGGGCGGTGATCAGCAGCAGCAGGCCCACCAGGGCCAGGCGCCAGAGCGGCCCGGCCAGGATCGGCGTCACCAGGAAGGCCACGGTCCAGACCAGCTTCACCCGGGGGTCGAGGCGGCTCAGCCAGCTGCCGCCCCCTTCGCCGTCGCCGGACTCCACGTACTGGCCGATGGGAAGTTGCCGTAACCAATCCATTCAGGTCCAGTCCCCCGCCATGGCCCTCAGCCGCCCCTGCTCTGATGACGGGCCTGTTCCTTCTCGGCGTCGCGCTGCTGCTTGCCGCGCCAGAACAGACGCACCGGCGATCCCTCGAATCCCAGAGCCTCACGGATCTGGCGCTCCACGTAGCGGCGGTAGGTGTCGCCGAAGAGCTTGGGATCGTTGACGAACAGGGTGAAGCTGGGGGGCCGCGTGGCCACCTGGGTTCCGTAGTAGAGGCGCCCCTGGCGGCCGCCGCGGGTGGTGGGGGGCGAACGCCAGCGCAGGGCCTCCTGCAGCACCTCATTCACCACCGAGGTGCTCACCCGCCGTCGGTGCTGTTCCACCGCCACCGCGGCGATGGCGAAGACGCTCTCCACCCGCTGGCCGGTGAGGGCGGAGGTGAACAGCATGGGTGCCCAGTCGAGGAAGTAGAGCTTGGCCCGCAGCTCCTTCTCCATGGCGCTCATGGTGTGGCTGTCCTTCTCGATCGCATCCCACTTGTTCACGACCACCGCGCAGGCCCGGCCCTCCTCCTCGATCCGCCCGGCCAGCCGCTGGTCCTGCTCGGTGACGCCGTCGAGGGCATCGATCACCAGCACACAGACATCACTGCGCTCGATTGCCTTGAAACTGCGGGTGATGCCGAAGTATTCCGGTCCGTAATCCACACTGCGGCGGCGGCGGATGCCGGCGGTGTCGAGCAGCTTCCAGGTGTGACCCTCCCGCTCGAGGGTGGTGTCGATGGTGTCGCGGGTGGTGCCGCGGATCGGGCTGACGATGGCCCGGTTCTCACCGCAGATGGCATTCAGCAGGCTGGACTTGCCCACGTTGGGGCGGCCGATGATCGCCAGCTGGATCGGCTCGACCTCCTCTGTTTCGCTGGTGGCCGGCAGGAAGCTGATCACCCGGTCGAGCAGGTCGCCGGTGCCGGCGCCGTGGATGGCGGAGATCGGGTGGGGTTCACCCAGACCCAGGCCCCAGAAGTCGGCCGCCATCGCCAGGCCCTGGTCGGGGGATTCGCACTTGTTCACCCCCAGCAGCACCGGCACGGCCTGGCCCCGCAGCCATTCGGCGATGGATTCGTCGGCCGCGGTGACCCCCTGCTGGCCATCGACGATCACCACGGCCACGGAGGCCTCGGCCAGGGCCAGGTTGGCCTGCTCGCGGATCTCCGGCAGGAATTCGCTGTCGTCGTCGAACACCAGGCCGCCGGTGTCCACCACCCTGAAGCTGCGGTCGCCCCAGAAACCCTCCTGGTAGGTGCGGTCCCGGGTCACGCCGGGCTGGTCGTGCACGATCGCCTCGCGGCTGCGGCACAGGCGATTGACCAGCGTGGACTTGCCCACGTTGGGGCGGCCGATCACGGCGACGACAGGGAGCGCCAATCTGACTTATTCCTTACGACGGATGCGTTCCCTAGACCCTACAGAGGACCCGTCGGCTCATCCCACCGGCAGGTCGCCGGGATGGCCGGTCACCGGATCGCCCGGCGCTGCCAGCAGCTCCGGCAGGGGCCCCTGCTCGGGCAGCGCTTCGCCCCGCTCCGCCAGATGGGCCAGCAGCCAGCTCACGGCCGTGGCCCGGCGGGTGCGGCGGGGACAGAGCTCACCGATGCGGTAGCCGGCGAAGCCCAGCTGGCTCTTGAGCAGTTGCTTGTGCTCTGCAGGGATCGAGCGGGTAAGCCGCACGCTGGCGGGGCGCTCGGCGATCAGCTGGGGCGCCTGGGGGAACGCCTCGGCCCAGGCCGGCGGGGTGTCCGGTCCGGCCGCCCAGCCGGAGCCATCGGCCCGGGGCCGGTAGTCCAGCCGCCGCCAGACCAGTTGACAGACAAAGTGGTCGCTGGTGCGGTCGGCCAGCACCGCCTCCAGCAGGGCACGGCTCAGGGGAAAGGAGGCCTCGGCAGCTCCGGGGTCAGGGGTGGATCCGGCGGCAGCGTTCACGCGGGGGGACGGCATCCGAGAGTGGCCCCAGCATGCCCACTCCCCCCACACCGCTCCGCCTGGAAGGCAACGGCACCGACCGGCTGCTGCACTGCCGGGTGCTGCAGTCGCCCCTGGCCGGGGTGAGCGACGGGATCTTCCGGAGCCTGGTGCGCCGCTGGGCCCCCGACGCCCTGTTGTTCACCGAGATGGTCAACGCCACCGCCCTGGAGCTGGGCCACGGCGGCGCCAAGATGGCGGCCCTCGATGAGGATCCCGGGCCGGTCGGGGTGCAGCTGTTTGACCACCGGCCCGACGCGATGGCCGAGGCGGCGCGCCGGGCGGAGGCCGCCGGGGCCTGGCTGATCGACATCAACATGGGCTGCCCGGTGCGCAAGATCGCCCGCAAGGGCGGCGGCAGCGGCCTGCTGCGCCAGCCGGAGCTGGCCCTGCGCATCGTGGCGGCGGTGGCGGCGGCGGTGCGGATCCCGGTGACGGTGAAGACCCGGCTGGGCTGGTGCGACGCCAGCGCCGATCCGGTGGGCTTCGCGGTGGCCCTGCAGAACGCCGGTGCCCGGGCCCTCACCCTGCACGGCCGCACCCGGGAGCAGGGCTTCTCCGGCCGGGCCGACTGGGCGGCGATCGGCCGGGTGAAGGCGGCCCTGGCCATTCCTGTGATCGCCAACGGCGATATCACCGGCCCCGAGGAGGCCCGGCGCTGTCTGGCGATCACCGGCGCCGACGGGGTGATGGTGGGCCGGGGCAGCCTGGGGCACCCCTGGCTGGTGGGCCGCATCGCCACCGCCCTGGCCGGTGCCCCCCCGCCACCGGAACCCGACGGCCGCGCCCGCATCGCCCTGGCCGAGGAGCACCTGCGGGCCCTGGTGGCGGCCCGGGGCGACCAGGGCCTGCTGATCGCCCGCAAGCATCTGGGCTGGACCTGCCAGGGCTTCGCCGGGGCGGCGCGGCTGCGCCAGGCCCTGATGCGGGCCCCCAGCCTGGAGGCCGCCCTGGACCTGCTCCGCCGGGCCGATGCCGACCTGCAGGCCGCTGGCTCCGAGGAAGCGGAACTCAGCCGCCCAGGGCCATGCCCAGCAGATCCCGGCTGCCGCTGATCGCCTGCACCGCCAGCAGCAGGGCCGTCAGGAAGGCGG
Source organism: Synechococcus sp. CCY 9618 (assembly GCF_019038415.1). Classification (GTDB taxonomy): domain Bacteria; phylum Cyanobacteriota; class Cyanobacteriia; order PCC-6307; family Cyanobiaceae; genus Cyanobium. Next base: position 5,681 of record NZ_JAFKRG010000055.1, read on the forward strand.
CACTCACGTGCAGGCGCCGCATCCGGGGAGAGCGCAGGGTCTCCGGGGCCGCCGCCATGGCGAACAGCAGCAGACCGCAGAGCAGCACACCGCTCCAGTAGTGGGATCCCCACACCGTCCCGTCCAAGGGGCTGCGGCCCAGGTGCCACAGGGCCGGCTGGCTGCCCAGGCCCAGCAGCCCGAACCAGCACAGCAGGGCGAAGCCGGCCCGCAGCATGGGGCCCTTCGCCCGCCACAGGGCCAGACAGCTCGCCAGGCAGCCGGCGCCGGCCAGCAGCAGGGGGAAGGCAGGGCCGCCGCTGCCCATCGCGTAGGTGGCCGCCATGGCGATCAGCACGGCCACCACCACGCCGGTGGTCAGCCAGCGGCCGTGGTCGGCGTGCTCCACCCCCACCGTGGGGGGCAGGGGGTTGATATCGAGGCGCCGCTCCCGGGCCAGGATCCCCAGCCGGATCGTGGCCCCCACCACCGGGTACACGAACAGGATGATCAGCACCGGATGCAGCAGAGCGAACCAGTCGGTGGCGGTCATCCCGGCGGATGGCATGGGCAGGGGCGGCGCGAGGGGCGATCCGTCATGGAAGCACCGCGGGCCACCCCTGGCGCACCAGCAGCAGGGAGAAGTAGGGGGCCTCGGCGGCAGGCACCGCCGCCGCCGGAGCGAGCTGCTGATCGGGCCAGCCGACCCGCCGGGCGAAGAGGGCCCCCTCCAGCAGACTGCGTTCCTCCAGGAGTTGCCGCACCCACGGCCAGCGCACCCCCAGCTTGAGCAGGGCCAGCACCCAGCCGGCGTCGGCCGCCTGGCCGAGCAGGGCCGCCAGGTCGCCGGGCTCGTCCGGAGTGGGGCGGATCAGCAGGCCCTCCTGCTGCAGCGCCAGGGGCCAGGCTCCGGCAGCGGCGGCGGCGGCCACGGCGCTGATGCCGGGGATCAGCTGCACGGTCAGGGCCGGATGGCGGTCCCGCAGGGCCAGCAGCACGTAGCTGCTGCTGGCGAACAGAGACACATCGCCTTCGCACAGGAGCACCACCGCCCGGCCATCGGCCACCTCGGCGGCGAGCCGGTCGGCGGCGGCGTGCCAGGCGAGCCGCCGCGGGGAGGCCGCTTCCACCATCGGGAACACCAGGGGCAGGCGGCGCTGGCCGGAGCCGAGGAAGGGGGCGGCGATGCGGGCCGCCATGCCCTCGCCCCCCTCGCGGGCCACGGGATAGGCCACGGTGTCGGCCGCTTCGATGGACCGCACCGCGGCGATGGTCAGCAGGTCGGGATCACCGGGCCCCACCCCCACCAGGGTGAGGCCGGCGGCGGCACGGTCGGCGATGGCGGGTCTCCCGGGTCAGGCCTTTCTAGGCTGAGCTTCTCCCGAACGTCCCGGAGTCCTGATGAGCCGTCTGGTGATCCGTGCCGCCGCCGGCGACCGCCAAAGCCCCTCCAAGCTTGCCAGCAGCGACGGGGTCGTGATCGCCCGGGAACTCGCCTCCCGGGGGGTGCGCTTCGAGCGCTGGGCCACGCCCATCGACCTGCCGGCCGGGGCCGATCCGGCCGCGATCCTGGCGGCCTACGCCGGCGAGATCGCCCGGGTGCAGGCCGGCGGCGGCTACCGCACGGTGGATGCCATCCGCCTCGGTCCCGACCACCCGGATCGGGCGACCCTGCGGACGAAGTTTCTGGCCGAGCACACCCACGCCGAGGACGAGGTGCGCTTCTTCGTGGAGGGCCGGGGCCTCTTCTGTCTGCACATCGGCGAGGAGGTGCTGCAGCTGCTGGCCGAGCGGGGCGACTGGATCGGCGTGCCGGCCGGCACCCCCCACTGGTTCGACACCGGCGAGCGCCCCGACTTCTGCGCCCTGCGCTTCTTCGACAACAGCGAGGGCTGGGTGGCCTCCTTCACCGGCGATCCCATTGCTGAGCGCTTCCCCCTGCTGGAGGAGCTGCTGGCCGCCGCGGCCTGAGGCGCCCCCGCCGGCGGGGCTGCCGGCGTCAGCTATGCATGCGGGGCTGGGCATGGAGGCTGGCCAGGATCGCTGCCTCCCGCTCCGCCAGCTCCCCCAGCCGTTCCGCCACCCGGGCCCGGGGCCAGCGCCGCTCGCACAGCACCCAGTACAGGCCGAAGTGGCGGGCCTCGCTGGCCAGGAGGTCGTTGTAGAGATCCCGCAGCTCCGGGTCAGGGCTGTGGGCGGCGAGCAGGGCCATGCGCTCGTGGCTGCGGGCCTCGATCAGGCCCGCCACCAGGAAGCTGTCGAGCAGGCGCTCCGGCTCGCCCCGCCGCACGAGGGCGGCCAGGGCGGCGCCGTAGGGAGGGGCCGCCAGGGCCCGCAGCGGCACCCCCCGGCGCTCCAGCAGGGCCTGGACCCGCTCGAAATGCTCCAGCTCCTCCCGGGCCAGGGGGCTGAGAACCGCCGCCAGCGCGCCATCGGAGGGATAGCGGAACATCAGCTGCAGGGCCGCGCCCGCCGCCTTGCGCTCGCAGTGGGCGTGGTCGATCAGCAGCAGCTCGGGATGGGCCAGGGCCTGGGCCAGCCAGGCGGCGCTGCTGGGGGCGGCCAGCCACTTCACCCGGGCCGCCGCGGCCGGTGCGCCGGGATCCTTCGCCAGGGGGGCGGCGCTCATGCCGCTGCCCGCAGGTGGGCCACCAGACCCTCGAGGCCGAGGCCGTAGCTGGTGGGGCCGAAGCCGCAGATCACCCCGAGGGCCCTGTCGGCCAGAAGGGAGCGGTGACGGAACCGCTCGCGGGCATGGGTGTTGCTCAGGTGCACCTCCACGAAGGGCAGGGCCACCGCCAGCAGGGCATCGCGGATCGCCACCGAGGTGTGGGTGTAGGCGGCGGCGTTGATGACGATGCCGTCGCAGGTGCCGGCGGCCTGCTGGATGCGGTCCACCAGGGCGCCTTCGTGGTTGCTCTGGAAGCAGGCGAGCTCCACTCCCAGGCCCGCGGCCTGCTGCCGCAGGGCCCCGTCGATGGCCTCCAGGTTGCTGCTGCCGTAGAGGCCGGGCTCCCGCTGGCCGAGCAGGTTGAGGTTGGGGCCGTGGAGCACGAGCAGGCGCATCGGGGGCAGGAAGGTCGGCTGGTAAGTTCTGAGGGTGTGGTTCGGGTCGGTGCCCGAGTGGTTAATGGGGGCGGACTGTAAATCCGCTGGCTCTGCCTACGTTGGTTCAAATCCAACCCGGCCCACCTTCCACATGCCCTTGTAGCTCAGCGGTAGAGCACTCCCTTGGTAAGGGAGAGGTCACGAGTTCAAGTCTCGTCAAGGGCTTAGGGATCCCGGTTCCCCTCAAGGGTGAGCCGGTCCGCCCAGATCCGCTGCGGCAAGGGCCATCAGGGACCCACGGTCGCCAGGATCCATGCCCGAGAATGCGGCACCCTTGGATCTTCGGACGGTCTGCTTGCCGCCCTCTCTCGCGTCCTTCGCCCTCGGCGCCCCGGCGCTCCTCTCCCCGTCCCTGATCACCAAGTCGTCCCTGTTCGGGATCGGCATCGCCTTCAGCCCACTGCACATCGCCGTGGTCACCCTGCTGCTGCTGGGCAGGGCCCCCCTGCAGCGAGCCATGGCCTACGTGGCCGGCTGGGCCGCCGCCAACGCCCTGGCCATCGTGGTGCTGATGGTGCTGGGGGAGGCCTTCTCCATCAGCCTCAGCCACGGGGAGCGGGAGCAGGTGCTGATCGATCTGCTGGGGGCCGGCGCCTTGGTGGGCCTGGGCCTGTACCAGCTCACTCCCCAGGCCAACATCGGCGAGGAAGGCATGGCCCTGCGGCTGATGAACCAGCTGCCCGACTTCAGCACCCTCACCCTGGTGCTGATCGGTGCCACCAGCGCCCTGCTCACACCGGAGAACCTGGTCTTCTATCTCAAGGAAGCGGGCCTGCTGCTGCTCAATGACCCCGGCCTCACCGCCGACGCCGAGGTGACCGGCCTGTTCACCCTGATGGCCAGCTCCCTGCTGCTGCTGCCACCCCTGGCCTGGCTGGTGAGCGGCGGGGCGATCCGGGCCCCGATCACCCGCCTGGAGGACTGGCTGCAGCACAAGGCCGAGTGGCTGGTGGGGGTACTGGCCCTGCTGCTGGGGGCCTACCTGCTCTACGAGGGACTCCACGGGCTGAACCTGCTCTCCAGCGTCGCCTGATCCGACGCCGGCAGCTCCACCTGAAAGCGGCTGCCCTGGCCGGCCCGGCCCGGCATCGTCCTGGGACAGCAGGGTCCGCATCGCCTCCGCCTCCGACGGCCAGCGGATCCCCCTCACGCTCGCCCCCCTGGACGCTCGGTGTCGAAGCCCGGACCCGCCGGGCAGGTCCTGCCCCCTGCGCTCCCCCTAGCGTCAAGGCCTGTTGCCGCGACGCTGCGCCGTCGCTTCCGCCGTGCGCCGGACGTGGCTGGCGATCGGTCTCGGACTTCTCTTCCCGCTGCTGGCCAGGGGGACCGCAGTGGCAGCCACCACGGTCTGCGTGCTGACGCCGCGGCTCTCCGTCACCAGCACGGGGGAGGTGCTGGCCCCGGTGCCGATCGGCGCTCCGACCCTGCTCAGCACCGACAGCCTCGAGGAGGTGCGGATCGAGGGCGGGGGGGAACTGCTCTGGCAGCGTCTGGCCAGGCCCGACCAGACCATTGACGGGCCGATCCCGTGGCCCCTGGCACCGATCCGCCCGGGCCAACGGCTGATGCTGATGCTGCGCCCCAGGGGCGTGGCCGAGGACGACTATGCCGTGATCGTTCTGGAGGGAGATCCGGCGGAGCGGATGGGGCGGGCCCAGGCGGAACTGGCCGGCCTGGGAAACGATCCCATCGCCTGGTGGACGACGATCCAGCAAGCGTTCGAGCGGGGGGACATGGGTCTGGGTCTCGCCCTGCTGTTCGCTTTCGACGGTCCCAGTTCCCCCCGGCTCGACAACCTGCGGCGCGCGGTGTTCATGGCCGGCTGCGGCGACACCGGGGGTGGCTCCCAGGGAACTCCCTCCTGGATCAGGGCGGCCATCCGCTGAGCGGGGCGGGGCAGGGCCCGGTGACAGGCCGGCGCGTGGGTGTCGGCGACTCTGCCAGCCTGGGAGGAAAGGGCCCTGCCCATGTCCGCCCCGGCCACTGCCGCCAGCCCTGGCCACACCCCACCGCTGCTGGCGGTGCCGCTGGACGCCATGCGCGAGCCGGTGGAACGGGGCCACACCCGACCCCTCGCCTGGCGGCTGGAGCAGCTGGGCCGCCTGCAAACCCTGCTGGAAACGGCCGCGCCTCTGATGCGGCAGGCCCTGGCCACCGATCTGGGCCGCCCCCCGGTGGAAGCCGAGCTGGAACTGGGAGCCCTGCGGCAGGAGCTCAGGCACACCCGGAGCCATCTGCCCCGCTGGATGGCACGCCGCCGACGCCGCCTGCCGCTCTGGAGCTGGCCGGGCCAGGGAGCGGTGGTGGCTGAGCCCCTGGGCTGCGTGTTGATCATCGGAGCCTGGAACTACCCCTTCGATCTCTGCCTCCATCCACTCCTGCATGCTCTGGCCGCCGGCAACGCGGCCGTGCTCAAACCCTCCGAGCACGCGCCGGCCTCGGCGGCCCTGCTGGCGGAACTCCTGAGGGACCATTTTCCCCCGGAGGTGGTGCAGGTGATCTGCGGCGACGGTGCCCTGGCGAGCCGGCTGCTGGAGGAGGAGCGCTTCGACCACATCCTCTACACCGGCGGTGAGCGTGTGGGACGGCTCGTGATGGCCGCCGCCGCCCGCCACCTGACGCCGGTGACCCTGGAGCTGGGGGGACGGAATCCCCTGATCGTGCTGGGGGACGCCGATCTCGCCACCGCGGCCCGACGGCTGGTGTGGGGACGGTGTCTCAACGCCGGCCAGACCTGCCTGGCCCCCAACCACCTGCTGGTGGAGGCCGGGGTTCGGGACGCCCTGGTGGCGGCGATCGCCGAGCAGACCCAACGCTTCTACGGCGACGATCCCCTGGCCAGTCCCGACCTGGGCCGGCTGGTGGGTGCCGCCCGTTTCGAGCATCTGGTGGCCCTCCTGGCCGGGGCCAGGCAACGGGGGCAGCTGCTGCTGGGAGGGCGAAGTGATGGCGCGGAACGGAAGATCGAGCCCACCCTGGCGGCTGTGGAGGATCCCCGCACGGATCCCCTGATGCAGGAGGAGCTGTTCGCCCCGATCCTTCCCATGCTGGCGGTGCGTGATCTGGAGGAGGCCCTTGGCCTGGTGCGACGCAGCCCCAGGCCCCTGGCCCTTTACCTCTTCGGCGGAGGCTCCGCGGAGCGCGAGCGGGTGCGGGCGGGCAGCAGCTCCGGCAGCCTGGTGGTCAACGACGCGGTGGTGCAGGGCGGCATGGCCAGCCTGCCCTTCGGGGGCGTCGGTCCCAGTGGTCTGGGGGCATACCACGGGGAGGCCGGCTTTCTCACCTTCTCCCACCAGCGCGCCGTGATCAGCCGCCCGGCGTGGCCCGATCCTCCCATGCGCTACCCCCCCTATGCGGGCAAGCTCGGACTGATCCGAAGCCTGATGGGCTGAGGGCCGGCGCAGCGGGGATCTAAAGCCCCGTTCTCAGCCGGCCTTCACTTCAGCTTTTCCCGGCAAATCGCCCCAAGGGGGGCTGGGCGGCACGGGGGATGGACCTTAACGTGCGCTCATCTATCCCTAGTGCCCATGCGCCGCCCTCTCCTCGCCTTGGCTCTAGCCATGGTGTTGCCGCTGCCGGCTCTGGCTGCCGAAGTGACCGTCAAGCCCGGCGAGACCCTCTCCGAAATCGCCGCTCGCTACAAGGTGAGCGTCTCCACCCTGATGAAAGTGAACGGGATCAGCGATCCCGATCTCGTGGAGGCCGGCCGGTCCCTCACTCTGCCGGGGGGCGCGGTGCGCAGCCGGGCGGCCGGCGGCAGCATCACCGTGGCCCGGGGGGAAACCCTCTCAGAGATCGCCGAACGCCATGGGATCACGGTCAGCCGTCTGATGCAGCTCAACAGCCTCAGCAAGGCCGATCACATCGAAGCCGGCCAGAAGCTGGTGGTGCCCTCCTCCGGCGGCCCGAGTCCATCCTCCGCGTACAACCGCAAGGCCTCCCAGCATGTGGTCCGCAGTGGTGAGAGCCTGTCGGTGATCGCCGATGGCTACGGCGTGCCCCTGAAGCAGCTGATCGCCATCAACCGCATCAGCGATCCGAACCACGTGGAAACCGGCACCCGCCTGCAGCTGAAGCCGGCCGCCACACCCAAGCCGGCCAGCAAGCCCACCCCGGCAGCCAGCAAACCCGCTCCGGCCCCTGCCAAACCCGCAGCCGCTGCACCCAAGCCAACCCCCACCGCCGCCAAGCCGACGGCCACGCCGGCGGCGAGCCCGGTGGTCGCCAAGGCCACGCCCGCACCGGCCCCCAGCCCGAAGCCCGCCACTACGGTCGCGGCAGTCCCCCGGCCGGCCTCCACGGCGACCGCCACCCCCGGCAAGCCCGACTGGCGCAACTACGGCCCCCTCCAGGTGGACTGGGCCAACTGGCAGCCGATGGGCGGCAGCATGGTGGCGCCCACCCTCAATGCCCAGGGCGAATCGCTCTATCTGGCCGTCAACTGCAGCGCCCGCAAGCTCAACGCCACCAGCCAGGCCGGCCAGTGGAAGAGCTGGGATGATCCCCAGGCTGATTTCGAGCAGCAACTGGTCACCGACCTGTGCAAGAGCCGGAGCAGCTGACCCTCCGAACAGGAGCCCTCTGGCGAGCGGCCGGCCTCACGGCCGGCCTCAGGCGGCCCAGCGCAGGGGCCAGGGATCCCTCAGATAGCTGCGGCCCACCGGACGCAGCCAGAGACGCTGGGCGCCATCGTCGCTCTCGCTGATCAGTTCCTCCTGCACCAGTCGGCGGGCCAGCCAGGCCCAGCGCTCCTCGGGGCTGCCATGGGCACCGGCCAGGTCCTCGGCGAGGCTGCGCAGGTCGCGTCCGCTGCGCGCCTCCAGGGCCGTCAGCACGACGGACGCTTGCTCGGCCCAGTCGCTGCAGGAGGGTGCCGAAAGGCAGTTGTCGCAGCGGCCGCAGGGAGCGGAGATCTCTCCCACCGCCAGCAGCAGGATCTGCTCCCGGCATCCCTCCCCTTCTGCCAGCGCCTCGATCCTCCGCAGCTGCTGCTGGGCCAGCTCCAGGCGCTGGCGCTCCAGCAGCCGCTGCTCGGGCGGCAACTGCTGGCCGGCGGAACGCATGGCCCAGCCCAGACTGGTGCGGTCGCCGGGATCGAAGAGCACCAGGCAGCGGGCCGGCAGTCCATCGCGGCCTGCCCGGCCGGACTCCTGCAGGTAACCCTCGGCGCTGGCGGGCAGATCCAGGTGAAGCACCAGCCCCACGTCAGGCCGGTCGACCCCCATCCCGAAGGCCACGGTGGCCACCAGCACCGGGGAGGGGTGCTCCTGGAAATGGCGCAGGGCCAGCTGGCGGCTCTGGGGATCCATGCCCGCGTGGTAGGCGATCGCCTCCACCCCCGCCGACGTCAGACGGGCGGCCCACTGCTCCACCGAGCGGCGCGTGCGTGCATAGATCAGCACCGCCCCGCGGGCCTCGGCAATCGCCGCCGCCACCTCCGCCAGGGGGTCGGCCGGCCGCCGCCGCATGGTGTAGGCCAGGTTGGTGCGCCGGGCCGAGCGCACCTGCACCAGGGGCCGCCGCAGCTGCAGCAGTCGGATGATGTCCGCCCGCACCTGGGGCGCGGCGGTGGCGCTGAGGGCCACCAGGGGCACCCCGGGGCAGAGGGCCCGCAGCTGGCCCAGGCGGCGGTAGTCGGGGCGGAAATCATGGCCCCAGGCGCTGATGCAGTGAGCTTCGTCCACCGCCAGGGCCACCAGCCGGCCGGTCTCGAGGCCGTCGTCGAGGAGCCGGCGGGTGGCCTCCGCCTGGAGCCGCTCCGGCGCCAGATACAGCAGCCGCAGCCGGTTGGCCTCCAGCCGGCGCTGCAGCTCGCGTCGCTCCGCCTGTTCCAGGCCCCGGTGCAGGCAGGCCGCCGGAATGCCCCGCGCCTGCAGCTGGCTCACCTGGTCCTGCATCAGGGCCACCAGCGGCGAAATCACCACCACCAGGCCCTCACGCACCAGAGCGGGGAGCTGGAAGCAGAGCGACTTGCCGGCCCCGGTGGGCAGCACTGCCAGGCAGTCTCGACCGGCCAGCAGGGCCTCAACAACGGCCCGCTGGCCGGGGCGGAAGGCCTCCCAGCCGAAGTGGCGCTGCAGACTCTCTGTGAGGGGATCGGCCCCCAAGCTGACTCCACCTCTGGTACCCCCCGACCCTAATGCCCACCAGATGTGGTGGCGTACCGGCGTCTTGCCCCGCCTCGGCCTTCCCGGGAAGAACCCCTCTCAGGGCAGCGCCGGCGGCTCCAGCTGATCGGGGGATTCCTCCACCAGCTGGAGCCGCACCCGCTTGCCTCCGGCCAGCTCCCCCAGGGACACCCGCAGGGTGGTGCCGCTGAGGCTTTGCAGAACGGTGAGCAGTTCCCGCAGGTGGGGCGTGCTGCTGCCGCTCTCCACCCAGAGCCGCTCCTGCAACCCTCCCAGGCGGCGCCAGCTGGTGTGGAGCTTGAGCACGGCGCTCTCCAGGACCTGAGCCTGGCCGACCGCGTCGGCCAGCAGGCCCAGAGCATCGAGGCGCTGGGCCTCCTGCAGGGCCTTCTCCAGATCCAGATCCCCCTGCTGGAACGCCCGCACCGCCAGTCCGGCCTCGGCCGCCCTGCTGAGCCAGCGGGCGGTGAGGGTCACGTCCTTCACGCGCTCCAGCTCCGGCTCCTCCCGCAGCACGCGGCGAAGGTCGTCCTGCTGGTCTTCCGGCAGCTTGGCCAGTTCCCGCACCAGGGGCGCCACGGCCCGGGGCGGCAGCAGGTTGTCGGCGGTGCGCTGGCGGATCTCCTCCGGCAGCAGGGGGCTGGTGGCGGCGGTGAACTCGTCGGTGAGGCGTCGCACCTGTTTACGGGTGATCTGCTGGCCCTCGTTGGCGGCCTCACTGATCATCTGCTGCACCTCGGGATCGGCCTGGGCCGTCTCCAGGAAGGCCCGTTTGGAGAAGTTGTTGACGCTGCCCTCCTCCAGCAGCCCTCCCCCTACCAGCCCATCGGCCGAGTCGGCCAGCTGGATGAGGGTGTAGGCCCGGGTCTTGCTGATCTCCCGCTCCCTGAGCCACTGCAGGAAGCCGGTGCCGCGGCCCTCACCGCCGCGTCGTTCCCGATCGCGCACGGAGCGCAGGATCCTCCCCCGCCAGATCTCGGTCTGGAGATCGAAGCGGTCGCAGACAGCCCAGGCCTCCTCCAGGCGGGCCAGGAACTCCAATGTGCTCAGGCTGTCGCTTTCCGGATCGGGCAGATCCAGGCTCAGCAGCGGGGCCTCGGGGAGGGCCATGGACGGGACCATCGGCGCGGCCGGCGAGAGGTGCGGGGATGCTGCCACGGACCCGGCAACGAACCGTGACATCACAGGGGCAGGGGTCGGTGATCGCCGGTAGTGTCGCTGCGCAGACCACCCGATCTTCCAGCCCAGCGATGGCCATCTCCCGCGGCGACAAAGTACGGATCAAGCGTCCGGAGTCCTACTGGTACAACGAAGTGGGCACCGTGGCCTCGGTCGACACCTCCGGCATCCGCTACCCGGTGGTGGTTCGCTTCGAGAAGGTGAACTACAACGCCTACAGCGGCGTCGACGGCGGTATCAACACCAACAACTTCGCCGAGAGCGAGCTGGTCAAGGCCTGAGCCTCCTGCCCCGGCCGGATGCGGTCCGGACCAGGCAAGGACCTAGCCTCCTGCCATGCCCGAGCTTCCGGAGGTCGAAACCGTTCGCCGCGGACTTGAGCAGCAGACCTCCGGTCTCGTCATCCACCGGGTCGAGGTGCTCAGGGCCCGTGCCATTGCCAGCCCCGAAGAGCCCTCAGCCTTCTGCGAGGCCCTTCGGGGCCTTCGTGTGGGCGGCTGGAGACGGCGCGGCAAGTACCTCATCGCCGACCTGGTGGATCCCACCCCCGGCGCCGGCGGGCGCCCTGCCGGCGTCTGGGGAGTTCACCTGCGCATGACGGGTCAGTTCCTGTGGCTGGACAGGGAGCTGCCTGCCTGCAGCCACACCCGGGTCCGGGTCTGGAACGCCTCCGGCGAGGAACTGCGCTTCGTCGATACCCGCAGCTTCGGCCAGATGTGGTGGATCCCGCCCGGCATCGCCACCGACGCGGTGATGACGGGACTGCGGCGCCTCGGCCCTGAACCCTTCGCGCCCGGCTTCACGGGGATCTATCTGCAGGAGCGGCTGAAGGGGTCCCGCCGGCCGATCAAGAACGCCCTGCTCGACCAGTCGCTGGTGGCCGGGGTGGGCAACATCTACGCCGACGAGTCACTGTTCGGCGCGGGGATCCGTCCCCAGACGCCCAGCGGCGGACTCAGCCTGGCTCGGCTGGAGCGCCTGCGGGAGGCCCTGGTGGAGGTGCTTGAAGCGAGCATCGGCGCGGGGGGCACCACCTTCAGTGATTTCCGCGACCTGCGTGGCACCAACGGCAACTACGGCGGCCAGTCCTGGGTGTATCGCCGCGGCGGCGAACCCTGCCGTCGTTGCGGCACCGCCATCCGACGCGAGAAGCTGGGAGGACGCAGCAGCCATTGGTGCCCCATCTGCCAGAACTGATGAACTCATCAGAGGTTTTAGGCACCGGCCAGCGCGCCGGTGCGGCCCAGGCCCTCTGCAGGGCCATGGCGGCGATTCATCGGCGGGGCTGGTGCGATGGCACGGGCGGAAACTTCAGTAGCGTGCTGGAGCGAAGCCCCCTCGCCCTGCTGATGGCTCCCAGCGGAGTGGACAAGGGCTCGGTGGCGCCCGACAGCCTGATCGTGGTGGATGAGATCGGCGCGGTGATCGCCGGTGAGGGGCGGGCCAGCGCCGAGACCGCTCTGCACTTGGCGATCGTGAGCGGCACGGCAGCCGGAGCGGTACTGCACACCCACTCCCAGGCCGGCACCCTGCTCTCTGAACACTATGCGGCGGAAGGGGAGCTGGAGCTGCGAGACCTGGAAATGCTCAAGGGGCTGGAAGGGATCCGCAGCCATGCCACCAGAGTGGCCCTACCGGTACTCGCCAATGATCAGGACATCTCCCGCCTCAGTGCCCTTGCCGGGCCCCTGCTACCCGCCGCTCCCCATGGCCTGCTGATCGCTGGACACGGTCTCTATGCCTGGGGAGCGGATCTCACCATTGCAGTGCGCCATCTGGAGATCCTGGAATTCCTGCTGGAACAGCATTGGCGTCAACTGCTGCTGGCAGCACTCGCCCCGCCCGTACGGCAATGAAGACCGGTATTAGTCACTACCTGCTGGACATCGAAGGCACCACCTGCCCCGTGAGCTTCGTGACGGGCACCCTGTTCCCCTACGCAAGCGATCAGATGGGCGCGTTCCTCGAGCGAAATCAACACCAGGATCGGGTTCTGAAGCTGGTGGAGGAGTTGGAGGAGGAATGGAAGGACGACCCCCATCCGGAGGCCGTGGCCTTGCGGGCCGAAGCCCCAGACGAATGCGTACCTTGGCGCGTTCTCCCCTACCTGCACTGGCTGATGGCTCACGACCGCAAGCTCACGGCGCTCAAGGAACTGCAGGGGATGGTGTGGGAGCAGGGCTATGCAAGTGGCGAGCTTGTGGGGCCCCTCTTCAGCGATGTGCCGGCTGCACTGCGACGCTGGCGGGCGGCAGGCAAGGTGCTGGCCGTTTATTCCTCAGGATCGGTGAAGGCCCAGCAACTTCTTTATCGGCACAGCAACGGCGGCGATCTGGGAGAGCTCTTCAGCCATTGGTTCGACACACGCTGCGGACAAAAGCAGACCAGCGCCAGCTACACCGCCATTGCCGCAGCCATGGCAGTGGAACCTGATCGCATCCTCTTCATCAGTGACACTGTGGGGGAATTGCAGGCCGCCACCGACGCCGGGATGAAGGTGCTGTTCAGCCTCAGGGAGGGCAATCCCCAATCTGATCCGGGGGCGTTCACAAGCATCATCAATTTCAATGAGTTCTGCTCTGATTAAAGAATCAGGTCACGGCCAAAGAGACGAGATTCACGGCCATAAAGTGTTTATGCTATAATGATATGCGAAGATTTAGCAAGTTGAGTTTATGCGATTGCATGCAACCGAAACCCGCACGAAGAAACATTCACCATTCCAGCCACTGTCCTTTCAGACACTGTCGATTTTCAAGCAACCCTTTTCAGTTGCCGTGGCACTCATGGCTGGCGTCGCCGTGAACCAGGCGCCAATGGAAGCTTCCGTCACCATTGACATCGATAATAAAGTCGCAACGTACGCCAATGACGGAGACTCCGGCTACTACATCAAGGATGATTCCGGCTCGCAACGTGTGCAGACCGACAACGTATTCAGAATGCCTGTCGGCACAGACGGTCGGCCGCGGTGGGAGCGGTGCACTCAAAAGCCCTGCACCAAGATTCCCACGCCACAGTCCGCACCGGGAGCCAGCGGAGAGACGGCTCGGCGGCGGCTGACTCGAGCCGAATCCTCTTCCGTTGATCGATGGTTCGATGTAGGCAGTGCATCAGACAACATGTCAGACCAATCGGTCAAGCAGCAGGATATCGCTGCCATCACAACACTCCGGGAGAGGATGCAACAGACTCTGAATCTTCTCAATACGGCTCAGCCCAACACACTCAACCAAGCATTCGTGCCGCTGATGAAAGCCTATCCAGCAGCAAATGCCGCTGAAGGTAATCATCCGCTGGTGCGCAGTGCTGAGAGAGCCATTGCCCTCAAGGAGTCCTTGACAACCTTCTGGCAGCTGCGATCCAGAACTACCGCAAGCGTGGCGGGAATGCAGATGGTGAGCTGCCAGATGATGCAACAAGGCGTGGATAACTTCAATAGCGCTGCGGGCAAGAAGGCTGTCAGCTATACCGAACAGAAGGCACCTCTGTCCTTGCTGGGCCTGAACAGCTGCCTCTACCAGACGGGAGTTGAAGCTTCCATGCTCGACTATCTTCGCAACCAGGTGGAGCAGGCCATCACGGTCGAGACGTAAGAACGTCGAGACGCAAGAACCTAGTGAAGGCTTGACCAGCAGACCGATTGCTTGAGATCGATTCAGCCAACCACGTCAAGTATCGGTCTGCAGGAACCATAGACACCCCCAGCGGCCAACAAAAAAGCCACCCGTTCGGGTGGCTTTTTGTCCAGTCCCCCGACACTTGGCCGGGGATATGGAGAAGTTTTACCTGGCATCGAGCTATTTTTGCAGGGGGCTACCCCCCAA
>NZ_JAFKRG010000056.1 GCF_019038415.1 Synechococcus sp. CCY 9618
CGAGCAAGACTCCCGGCGGGAAAGCCACAAGGCTCACAGCAGAACCCACTCTGCTCTGGAGGGTCTTGGAGCGGCGGCTATTTCAGCAGCCTCCTAGTCCTGCACGTAGGCCAGCCCCAGCACCAGGCAGAGCTCCGCCTTCTGGAGTTCCCTGCCCAGGTAGAGGGCGTGGTCAAGGCGTGACAGGGGATGGGTGCCGTCCCCCTCGGTGAGGGCGATGCCGAGCTCCTTGGCACTGCGGCCCCGGTAGACCGCCCTGGGAGCCCGCGGATCGCCACCCCGGCAACTGAGCACTTCGCCGCTGTCGGGGTCGGTGGCCAGACCCCGTGCATCGATGTCGTTGGAGAAGTGCTCGGCGATCAGCTCACCGGCCGCGGCATCCACCGTGATCAGGAAGTAGCCCGCAGGGTCAAGGGCGATGAAGCGCTGGGACAGCGCCTCATCCAGGCTCAGGCGCGGGTTCGGGTCGGGGTGCATGGGGAGGATCGTAGGCAGCGGTGAAGGGGAGTTCGGCATTCATCGCCGCGATCTCCCTGTGCATCTCCCGGTTGGCGCCCGGCAGCCAGTCCCGCAGGATGGCGTCGAAGCGGGGGTCGTACCAGCGGTGCAGGCTGGCGCGGGGCTGGGCCACGAAGCCCCGGCGCCGTTTGTGGCTGCCGCCGGCGCCGGGATCAAAGCTCTCCAGGCCCCGTTCGATCGCCCAGGCGATCGGGGCGTAGTAGCAGACCTCGAAGTGAAGGTTGTCGAGGTCGATGTCGCTGCCCCAGTAGCGGCCCCAGAGTCCGGAGGCGTCATGGACGCACAGGGACATGGCCAGGGGCTGCAGCGGGTCGCCCCGATGGGCGCTGAACAGGACCAGATGCTGGCGCAGGTCGGTGGCGGCCGCCCGGAAGAAGGCCTCGGTGAGGTATTTGCTGCCCCAGGGGCCCCAGCGGCTGCAGTGCTGCTCGTAGAAGCCATGCATCCGCTCCAGGAGCCGCGGTGGGATCGCCTCCCCGGCCAGGGGGGTGACCGTCAGACCGGCGTCGGCCACCGAACGGCGCTCCCGGCGGATGTTGCGCCGCTGGTTGGCATTGAAGCTGGCCAGATAGGCCTCGAAATCGCCATGGCCCGGGTTGCGCCATTCGCTCTGCTGGTTGATCCAGAGTGCGCAGCCAGCCGCCTCCGCCAGGGGCTGCCAGGCCGGATCCACATAGAGAAAATTGCAGCTCAGGATCCGTTGCCGTCGGCAGAATTCATCGATCTCCGTCAGCATCCGCACGGTGATGGACTCCGCATCCTCCCCGGGAGCCACATGGAAGCGGTAGCCCTGCACCGGGCTCACCGGGCTCATGCCGACGAGCTTGGGGTAGTAGCGCAGGCCCAGCTGGCCGGCGAGCTGGGCGAAGGACTGGTCGAAGACGAACTCCCCGTAGCTATGGCCCTTGAGGTAGAGCGGCGCCAGGGCCACCAGCCGGTCCTGGCGCCACAGGCCCAGGTGGCAGGGCTGCCATCCCTGGCGGGGCACGATGCTGCCGCTGGCCTCCAGGTGGTGGAGCCAGCGCCAGCCGTAGAAGGGCACCGTTCCCCCCACGCCGGAGCCATCGGAGGGCGCCCCCACCAGGGCCTGCCACTGGTCTTCCGGCACCTCCTTCGTCGCCTGGTGCCAGCGGGCTTGCAGCTCGGCCATGGCCGGTGGCGACGCAGGGGGACGGGGCAGGCGCAAAACTAACGGTTGACTCCCTGCGACCGAGCGTCCTTCCCCCGCCATGGCGAAGCCCCTGCGGATCCTCATGCTGCTGACGGCCGCGGCGGCGCTGGGGGCCCCACCGCCCGCGCGGGCCGGGCTGCTGCGGCCGGTGCTGATGCTGATGCGTCCCCAGCTGGAGAACCAGTTGACCCGGGTCTGCGTGGAGACGGCCTCCGCCGGCCGGGAGGAACTGGAGAAGAGCCTGCAGGATCCCTGCCGCAAGCTGGCGGTGCCCACCAGCAAGTGCCTGATCGAGGAAACCGACAACAGCGGCCGCAGCCTGGGGGTGCTCACCGAGCTGATCAGCGGCCGCTTCGGCGACGACAGCGAAGTGGTGGTGAAGCGCTGCCTGGCGCGGATGTTCGGTCTGCCCACCGATAGCCTGAAGGACATGCCGTTGCGGGAGCTGGGCAAACGGTTCGGCAGCCGCGGCCTTCAGGAACTCACGCCCTGATCGGGGCCGCGCCGCCAGCGCAGCAGCAGCTCCTCGCCGGGCAACACCCGGTGCTCCACCAGGCGCCAGCCCTGCCGGGCCGCCGGGGCCACCCGGGCCTGGGGGGGCAGCCAGCTGTGGACGCCCCCGAGCAGCCGGGGGCAGAGGGTGAGCTGCAGCTCATCGAGCAGGTCCTCTGCTGCCAGGGCCTCGGCCAGCCGTGCCCCACCCAGCACCACCAGCCGTCGCTGGCCCAGCGCCCCCAGAACAGCCAGGGCTTCGTGCCAGCTCTCCAGGGGCAGGCGGCGGTGGAAGCCCGCAGGCGCCGCCCCGGGGGAAACCGGAGAAGCCTGCAGCAACCAGCGCTCCAGGGGCTGGTCGAAGAAGGGCAGATCGGCAGGCAGCCGGCCGCTGCGGCTCACCGCGATGGCAATGGGCTGGGGAGAACGCCCCGCCTGGCGGCGTTGCTCCAGCAGATCCGGCCCATGAATCAGGCAGGTGCTGCCGTCGCCGCGCAGGGTCTCGGCCCCTACCAGAGCCGCATCGGCCCAGGCCATGGCCTCCTCCAGCACCCGTCGGTCACCGGCACCACCCATCTGGAAGCGCCCTCCCTCCGCCGGGGCCAGGCGGCCGTCGAGGCTCACGGCCAGCACCAGACGCAGCTGGGGGAACCCCGGGGGAGCCGGCTCAGAGCCGGGGGACACCGTGCCGGCGGTGGCGATCAAACGGCCGCGAGGGTGTCGAGAGCCGCCGGCAGCATCTCCAGCTGGGGCACTTCGGCAAACACCTCAGCGGCGTTGTTGGGGCTTTCCTGCAGGCGCACCTTGTGCAGCCGGGCGCCGCTGGCGGCGATGGGGGCGCTGAGCAGATCGGCGATGTGCAGGGCGATGTTCTCGGCGGTGGGAACGCAGGCGGCGAAATGTTCCACGTCCTTGTTGAGGAAGGTGTGGTCGAAGGGTTCCACCACCAGCTGATTCACCAGGCTCTGCAGTTCGGCCAGGTCGCAGACCATGCCGGTGCGCGGGTCGATGGAGCCCCGCACGGTGACATCCAGCAGGTAGTTGTGGCCGTGGCCGTGGGGTCGGGCGCACTTGCCGTAGATGGCCTCGTTCTCGCTCTGGCTGAGCTCGGGCCGGGCCAGGCGGTGGGCGGCGGCGAAGTGGGTGCGGATCGAGAGGAAAGCTTCCATGGGATCGATGGTGGGACCGGCGAGCACGTCGGCCCAGAGATTGGTTTGTTCGTGGAGCCGCAGGGCCACCAGGGGCAGATGGGGGGCCAGGCGGTCGCGGATGGCCAGCAGCAGGGCCTCGGTGGTGGGCAGACGCCCCTCGGGCCGGGAGAGGTCGAACTCGGGCCAGACCTCGTTGAGGAAACGGAAGTCGAGCGGTTCGGTCACCTCCCGGCGGATGGCGTGCTTGACGTCAGAGAGGTTCAGCACCATGCCGTCGCCGTCCAGGGGCCCACCCATGGCCACCGTCAGCTCATAGTTGTGACCGTGGCCGGGGGGAAGGCTGCAACGTCCGAAGTGGCGGGCGTTCTCCGCCTCATCCAGCTCCGGGAGCCGGTAGAGGTGGCTGGCACAGAACGTGGCCCGGCGGGTGATCACGCAGGGCCGGCCCCGGCCGTGGGCCGTACTGGTGGTGGAAGGTGCCGCGGGGGGGGCGGTCAACCGGGTTGCGGTCATCGCCGATGCCCAGGGGAGTCCCATCCTAGAAACGGGATCCGGACCGCCGCCGACCGCCACCGATGGCCCCTGATGACACCGCCCCATTCAGGGCCAGCTCCGGCGCTCCGGCCGGACCGCCCTCCCACCGGGTCCTGGCCCGTCGCCTCGAGGGTCTGAACATCTACCTGGTGGGGATGATGGGGGCCGGAAAAAGTGCCGTGGGACGCCCTCTGGCCGAAGCCCTCGGGTATCGCTTCATCGACGCCGACACCGCCCTGGAGGCGGCCGCGGGGCAGCCCATCGCCACGATCTTCGCCAGCGAGGGCGAAGCGGCCTTCCGGTCGCTGGAGACCGCCGTGCTGGATGGCATCGCCGGCTGGCACTCCGTGGTGGTGGCCACCGGGGGCGGGGTGGTGACCCGGCCGGCGAACTGGGGACACATGCGCCAGGGGGTGGTGGTCTGGCTGGACGCCCCCGAGGAGGAGCTCCTGCGGCGCCTGGCCGCCGATCCCTCCCCCCGCCCCCTGCTGGAGGCCGCCGATCCCGGCACCAGGCTGGCGGCCCTGCTGGCCGAACGACGGCCTCTCTACGCCCAGGCCGACCTCACGGTGCAGCAGCGGGGAGGGGACCCCGCCGCAGTGGCCCGACAGGTGCTGGAGGCCCTGCCCTCGGTGCTGAAACCACGCCCGCAGGTCCCGGCAGCCGCGACCACGCTCCAGGACAGCGATGGACAGCGTGTGACCACGATCAACTGAGCGAGCCCGGAGGTTCCAGCCGCACGGCGAACCACTGGATCGTGAATCCCGGCGCCAGCTCCAGTTCACAGGCGGTGTCGAGCAGGCGGAGAGCCCGGGCTTCGGCGTCGGCCAGACCGGCCAGATCGCCAGGCGGTTCGCCCAGGGTGTCCAGGTGATCCTGAAGCCACCGGCAGGTCTCGGCGGCGCTGAGGATGCGTTCGTCGCTTCCGGGTTCCAGCACCACGTAGTGGTCGAGCTCCCGCAGCAGGGGATCGGACAAGGTGGGGATCACGGTGGGTCTCCATCCTGGCGGGCGACGGGCTGCCGGCCGTCGGGACCTCAGCCGCGCCCCACTTCCACCATCAGCCGATCCCGCCAGGCGAACAGCGGCTCCAGCACAGGGTTGTCGGCGATGCCTTCGACCCCGCGGCCGGCCAGCTGGGCTCCGGCACAGGCGGGGAACTTCAGCAGGTACAGCTGGGCCGCCACGGCGAGGTCGGCCAGGCTGAGACCGTCCCCCTCCAGGTAGGGCCGTTCGACCACCAGCAGAGCGAGCTGCTCGAGGCTGCGGTGCAGCTGGCGCACGTCGCAGGGTCCGAGCAGGTCGCGCATCGCTTCGGTGGCTGGCGCCATCAGGCCGCCGGGCAGGGCCCCCACCAGATCGCGCAGGGGGGCCGGGGTGGCCTCGGGCAGCAGGGCGGTGCGCAGCACCGGGTCGGCGGCGGCCGCCTGGAGCAGGGCCAGCCGGGCCCCCCGGGCCAGGGCGGTGTCAGCCCAGTCCTCCAGCAGCAGCACCCGGGCCCGGGCGATCGGATCGGCCGGCAGCAGCGGCGGCTCGGGATGGGCGGCCTCCAGGTGCAGGGCGATGGCGGTGGAATCGGCGATCACCTCACCGCCGTCCACCAGCACCGGCACCTGCCGCTGGCCGGAGAGGCGGAACAGCTCCAGCTGGCCCAGGCCCGGTGTCACCTCAAGGATGGTGGCTTCGAGGCCCTTGCGGGCCAGCAGCAGTCGCACCTTCTCGCAAAAGGCGGAATGTCTGAACTGATGCAGCTCCATGGGCCCTCCGGCGCGGCAGGGCATGACCCTGGGCGGCAGAGTAGCCAGCAACCGTCCAGGAACGCCGCTGCGGCCATGAAGGAGTTTTTTGTCAACGTGACGCGCTATCCGCGCTATCTGATCGCCTTCAGCCTGGGGGTGTTCAACTCGGTGGTCGAGCCGCTGGCCCGGCGGCGCAGCAATCCCGTCACGGCGGTGGCCCTGGTGGGTGCGCTGGTCAGCGGTCTGGTCAGCCTCACCCTGGTGCTGCGTGCCATGGTGCAACCAGCACCGCTGTCGTAAGTCATGGCACAGGGCCGACGGGTGGAGCGGGTGGCTGCCCTGATCCGCCGTGAAATGAGCGAGCTGCTGACGAGCGGCATCAAGGATGAGCGGGTCCAGCACGGCATGGTCAGCGTCACCAGCGTTGAGGTGGCGGGGGATCTGCAGCACTGCAAAATCTTCGTGAGCATTTTCGGCAGCGACGAGGACCGGGAGGTGGCGATGGCGGGCCTGAAGGCGGCCGCGGTCTACGTCAAGGGGGAGCTGGGCCGCCGGCTCAAGATGCGCCGCACCCCCGAGGTGGTGTTCGTGCTCGACCGGGGGCTGGAGAGGGGCAACACGGTGCTGGGGCTGCTGCAGCGCCTGGAGACGGACCGGCGCCAGCGGGGGGGAGAGGACGCAGAAGAAGCCGTGGGGGATGGGGCCGGTGAGGATCCGGCGAGCGGTACGGGGCTCGGCAGCGACGGGGAGGACTGATCCGCCCCATGGCTTCGGTGCCCGGTCTCGATCCCTCCAGCCCAGCCCAGCTTCAGGCCCTTGATCGCGCCGTGGCCACCCTGCTGGTGGTGCGGGCCAGCGGCCATCCGGCGGATGGCCAGCGCCGCTACCCCCGCTGGGAACTGGACAACGGCAGCCTGCAGCGCCTGCTGGCCCGGGGGGTGGGAGGCGTCATCCTGCTGGGGGGCAGTGCCGCCGAACTGCGCCTGCGCACCCGCCAGCTGACGGCCTGGGCCCCCCAGCCCCTGCTGCTCTGCGCCGACGTGGAGGAAGGCGTCGGCCAGCGGTTCGAGGGGGCCAGCTGGCTGGTGCCGCCCCTGGCCCTGGCCCGGATCCACGCCGATGCGCCGGCCGCGGCCCTCGATCTGGCCCGCCGCTACGGGGCCTGCACGGGCCGGGAGGCGCGCGAGCTCGGTCTCAACTGGGTGCTCGCCCCCGTCTGCGACGTCAACAACAACCCGGCCAACCCGGTGATCAACGTGCGGGCCTGGGGGGAGGATCCGGCCACGGCGGGGGCGCTGGCCGCCGCCTTCTGCCGCGGCGTCCAGGCCGAAGGGGTGCTGGGCTGTGCCAAGCACTTCCCCGGCCACGGTGACACCGCCAGCGACTCCCATCTGGAGCTGCCCCTGCTCCCCCACGACCGCGCCCGTCTCGATGCCCTGGAACTGCCGCCCTTCCGGGACGCCATCGCCGCCGGCGTCGCCGCGGTCATGACCGCGCACCTGCTGCTGCCCGCCCTCGACAGCGCCCATCCGGCCACCCTGTCGCCGGCGGTGCTCACGGGCCTGCTGCGCGAGGAGCTCCGCTTCGACGGGCTGATCGTCACCGACGCCCTGGTGATGGAAGCCATCGCCGGCCGTTACGGCGCCTCGGAAGCGGCGCTGCTGGCCCTGGAGGCGGGGGCGGATCTGCTGCTGATGCCCGGCGACGCTGAGGGGGCGATCGACGCCATCGTCGCGGCCGTGCGCAGCGGGCGGCTGCCCCTGGAGCGGCTGGAGGCCAGCCTGGAACGGCGGCGACGGGCCCTGGAGCGCAACGATGCGGTCCAGGGAGGCCGGCAGCTCGCCGCCATGGACGACGCCTCCCCCCTCGGCGCCCTGAGCAACGGACCCTCCCCCGCCGACCGGGGCCTGGCACTGGAACTGGTGCAACGCAGCCTGGAGCTTCAGGGCCCGATGCCGGTGCGGGGCGGCCCCGGTGTGAACCTGATCCGCCTCGACAACGGCCTGGGGTGCCCCTTCCTGCCGGCCACCGCCCCGGCCCTGACGCTGCCGGCGGCGGCGGGACTGCGGCTCTGCCTGATCGACGGCCAGGGGCCCTCCCCCTGGAGCGGGGACCGGGACGCGCCCCTGGCCCTCGAGCGGCTGGGGGAAGGAGCGGTGCTGCTGCAGCTGTTCGTGCGGGGGAATCCGTTCCGGGGCCGGGCCGATGGTCCGGACCCCTGGCCGGCGGTGATCCGGCAGCTCCAGACCGCCGGTCGGCTGGCGGGCCTGGCCGTCTACGGCAGCCCCTACGCCTGGGAAGCCCTGCGGCCCCAGCTGGAGCCCACCGTGCCGGCGGCCTGGTCGCCGGGGCAGATGCCCCTGGCCCAGAGCGAAGTGCTGGGCCGTCTGGGCTTCGCTGCCGCCGGCCATGGCCCTCAGGGCGCCGGGAGTGAAGCCACCACCGACTTCACCGACTGAACCATCCGCGACGGAGCGGCTGCCGCGGGCACCTAGCCTCACGGCACGAGCGTCCGCCCCGCTGCGTCCGATGCTGAGCCTGTCGATGATCGTGCGCAACGAGGCGGAGCGGCTGGAGCGCTGCCTGCGCTCGGTGACCGGCTTCGTCGATGAGATGGTGGTGGTGGACACCGGCTCCGAGGACGCCACGGCGGCGATCGCCGCCGCCTGCGGCGCCAGCGTGCACCACCTGGACTGGCCGGGGGATTTCGCCCCGGCCCGCAACCACGCCCTCGACCTGGTGAAGGGCGACTGGGTGCTGGTGCTGGACGGGGACGAATGGCTGCGACCGGAGGCGCAGCCAGCCCTGCGGGAGCTGATGGCGCAGCCCCGGGTGCTGCTGGTCAACCTGCTGCGTCAGGAGGTGGGGGCGGCCCAGTCCCCCTTCTCCAGCGTCAGCCGCCTGTTCCGCCGCCATCCCGCCATCCGCTGGAACCGCCGCTACCACGCCCTGGTGGACGACAGCGTGGCGGCGCTGCTGGCCCGAGAGCCCCACTGGCAGGTGGTGACCTGCGACACGCCGGCCCTGGGGCACGAGGGCTACCGCCCCGGGCTGCTGGCCGCCGGCGACAAGGCCGGACGTCTGCGCCGGGCCATGGAGGCGGAGCTGGTGGAGCGGCCCGGCGATCCCTACGCCTGCGCCAAGCTGGGGGCCCTGGAGGTCAGCCAGGGCAATCGGGAGCGGGGCATCGTCCTGCTGGAGCAGGGACTGACCCAGGTCGATGCGACGGCCCATCCCGAACGCTTCGAGCTGCTGCTCCACCTCGCCATCGCCCGGGGCCAGGAGGATCCAGCCGCCGCCGCCGACCTCTACCGCCAGGCCCTGGCCCTGCCCCTGGACGCACGGCTCACCGTGGGGGCACGGCTCAACCTGGCCGCGCTGCTGCTACGCCAGGGAGCGCTGGAGGAGGCGGCCATCCTCACCGGAGCCGTGACCCGGCTCTGCCCGGAGCTGTCCCTGGGTTGGTACAACCTGGGCCTGATCGAACGCCAGCGGGGCCGGCTGGCGGCAGCGATCGCGGCCTATCGCCAGGCCCTCGACCTGGCGCCGGAGCATGCCGATACCCAGCGCAACCTGGCGGCCGCCCTGCTGCTCGGGGGGGACATCCCCGGGGCCCGTGCCGGCTTCCGCCGGGCGATCAGCCTGCTGGAGGATCAGGGGCAGCCGCAGCAGGCCCGCGACCTGGCCCTGCGGGCCGGTGCGCTGGTGCGGCTGGAGGCGTGGTGATGGACGTGATGGAGTTCCCCCACTCCCCTGGAGCTGAGCTGGCCGGCCGCACGGTGGTCGTCACCCGGGCCGAAACCCAGCTGGGGGAAGCCCGCCGCCTGTTCGAGCGGGCCGGTGCCGGCGTCATTGACCTGCCCGCCCTGGTGATCGGACCACCGGATCTGTGGGGTCCGCTCGATGACGCCCTGGCGGAACTGGACCAGTTCCACTGGATCATCTTCTCCAGCGCCAACGGCGTGGAGGCCGTGGACCAGCGGCTGGCCCGGCAGGGCGGCAGCCTGGCCCGTCGGCCCGGGGGCCTGCGTCTGGCAGCGGTGGGACGCAAGACCGCCCAGCGTCTGGAGACCCTGGGGGCGCCAGCGGACTTCGTGCCGCCGGCCTTCGTGGCTGACAGCCTGATCGAGCACTTCCCGGTATCGGCCTGGGGCCAGAGGCTGCTGCTGCCGCGGGTGCAGAGCGGCGGGCGCACGCTCCTGGCGGAAGCCTTCTCGGAAGCGGGCGCCCGGGTGGTGGAGGTGGCCGCCTATGAGAGCCGCTGTCCGTCCGCCCTGCCCAGCCCGGCACTGCTGGCCCTCGAGCGGCGCAGCATCGATGCCATCACCTTCAGCAGCGGCAAGACGGTGGACCACACCTGCCGGTTGCTGGCGGCGAGCTTCGGTGAGGCCTGGATGGAGCACCTGGCTGGCGTGCGGGTGATCTCGATCGGCCCCCAGACCAGCCGCCGTTGCCGGGAGCGCCTCGGTCGGGTGGATGGCGAAGCCGATCCCCACGACCTCGAGGGACTGGTCGCCGCCTGCGTCCGGGCGCTCCGCGATGGACCGCTCAGAGATCGACCGTGACCTTGCGGCCGCCACTCTGCAGAATCAGCTGACCCTTCGAGACGTCCACCGAGGCCACGCTCCAGCCGGTGGGCAGCAGATCGGTGCTGCGGCCGCCACGGTCGCCCTGACGCAGGCTGCCGCTGAGGGTGCCGTAGGTCACCACCGCTTCGCTCCGGCCACCGCTGTGGATCACGCCGGTGACGCGGAACTCGTTGAGGAAGGCCGGGGGTGTGGTCGCCGCAGGCCGCGGCCCAGGGGCCCTGGCCACCGAGGCCAGCGAGCCGAAGGGATCCTTGCGACCCACCGCAAAGGCGGCCACGACCTGCTGGGACGAGGGCAGGGGGGTGAGCCCGGCTGGCACGGCAGGAGAGGCCTGGGCTGTCCCAACCGCCCTGACCGGCGCCGGAGCCGGCGGAGGTGGGGCCTCGGCCGTGGGAGGGGAACCACAGCCGGTCAGGACCAGCAGCACAGGCAGGGCCCCAAGACCGAACCGCCCGTTACCCCTTTTCCACCAGGTCGCGAAATCGGTCAAGGTTGGCCTGCAGTTCTTTGGTGACGATGCCACCCATGATGCTGGGTTCCATCAGGGGCGCAAGCGCTCCGGGAAGCTCGTAGCTCACCGTGAGCTTCACGGCAGTGAGATCGGGACCCAGGGGATAGAAACGCACGGCTCCCTTGGTGGGAAGACCACCCACCGACTCCCAGTGCAGCCGCTGGGAATCGACTCGCTCGGTGATGCGGGCCTTCCAGTGAAAGCGGAAGCCCTGGGCCGCCAGGGTCCAGTCGGTGAGGTCGGGATCGTCGAGGGTGACGACCGACTCGATCCAGCGCATCCAGCGGGGCATGGCCTCCAGATCGCTCCACACCTCCCAGACCCTGTCCACCGGGGACCGGATCTCGCTGGTGACACTGTGCTCGAGCCATTTGCCCATCGTTCCCCTCCTAGGCCACCGCCGCGCAGGTGGCCAGGGCCACGGGGCGATCGAGGATGGCGGCGGCCGCCAGCCGACCGCTCATGGTGGCCCCCTCCATCGAATCGATGTAGTCCTGGCGGGTGTAGCTGCCGGCCAGGAAGAAGTTGGCCACCGGGGTGCGCTGCTCAGGTCGGAACGGCTCCATCCCGGGGGCCTCGCGATACAGGGACTGGGCCAGCTTCACCACGTTGCTCCAGACCAGCCGCAGGCCGGCGGCGGAGGGGAACAGCTCGCGCACCTGGCGGTCGGTGTGGGCAACGATCTCCTCGGTCTTCTTCGGAATCCAGGGGTCGCCGGGGGTGAGCACACACTGGAGCAGGGAGCCGAGCCCCTCACGCCGGTAGTCGGCGGGGCTGGCCAGGGCCAGATCGGCGAAGCAGCTGAAGTCGGCATCGGCCGTGTAGAGCAGATTGTCGAGTCCGGCCGGATGGGCCAGGTCGGCACGGCGGGCATGGGGTTCGGCGCCCTCGCCCAGCTCCGTCACCCAGCCGTCGTAACGCAGCTGCACTGTGGCCACGGGGACGGCCTCGAGCCGGTCGATGGCGGCGAACTGGGGGAAGCGCCGCCAGGCCTGGGGCAGCAGCCGCTGGACCCCGGGGACATCGCAGGCGGCCAGGTAGACATCGGCCTCCAACCGCTTCTCCCCTTCCGGGGTGCCCAGCACCAGAGAGGTGACCACGGTCTCGCCATCGCGTTCCTCATGGCGGATCTCGCTCACCCGATGGCGCAGATGCAGCCGGCCGCCCCTGGCCTGGATGTACTCCAGGATGGGCCCGGTGAGCCAGCGGTGGGGGGATCCCTTGAGCAGGTTGAGCTTGGAGGCCTCCGTCTTCGAGGCGAACATCATGAAGATGGTGAGCATGCATCGGGCCGAGATGGCCTCGCAGTCGATGAAGCCCAGGGCATAGGCGATCGGGTTCCACATCCGCTCGATGCTGCGGCGGCTGCCCCCATGGCCGAGGAACCACTGCTGGAAGCTGATCGCATCAAGGGCGCGGATCACCTTCATCGCCCCTTCGTAGTCGACCAGACCCTGCACGATCGGGCTGGTGCCGAGGGCCAGGGCATTGCGCAGCTTGTCGATCCAGTCGAGCTGGGGGGTGGTGAAGAAGGCCTTGAGACCGTTGAACGGCGCCCCCACCGGAAAGCGGAAATCCAGGGCCCGCAGATCGCCACCCCGGTTGACGAACAGATGGCGGTGCTCCTTGGGGAGGAGGTTGTCGATGGCGCCGACCTTGCGCATCAGGGCGAAGAGATTGGCGTAGTTGAAGAAGAACACGTGCAGCCCCATCTCGATGTGGTTGCCGTCCGGATCCTCCCAGCTGCCGACCTTGCCGCCCATGAAGGGGCGGGCTTCGTAGAGATCCACCGTGTGGCCGCCGTCGACCAGATCGACGGCCGCGCTGAGACCGGCCAGACCCGCACCCACGATGGCGACCCGCACCCTTGAAATCCCGTGAAGGACCTGACTCTATGGACCGGAGCCGACCCATGGGGGAGGGATCTCCATAGAGTGGAGTCTCACCGCGTCGTCCGGCGGCCCGAATTTTCCCCTCCGACCCCTCCCGTGCGATGAGCAGCCCAGCCCCCAGCCCCACTTTCCCCGCCACCAGCCCCGCCCCCGGTGACACCCCGGGTGCACCGGTCACCCACACCGGGGTTGACGGCAAGGGGGTCCTGATCAGCGAACCGGCCATGCGGCAGCTGGGCGCCCTGATGGCCTCCCAGGGCGGCGACAAACTGCTGCGGGTGGGGGTGCGCTCCGGCGGTTGCAGCGGCATGAGCTACACCATGGACTTCATCGACGGCGATCAGATCCTTGCCGACGACGAGACCTACACCTACGAGCCGGACGGCGCTCCCAGCTTCCGGGTGGTGTGCGATCCCAAGAGCTTGCTGTACATCTACGGCATGCAGCTGGATTTCTCCTCCGCCCTGATCGGTGGCGGCTTCAACTTCACCAACCCCAACGCCTCCCAGACCTGCGGTTGCGGCAGCTCCTTCGCCGTCTGAGCAGCGTCCGCCCCATGCTCTCCCTGACGGGCGGCGTGGGAGTCTGACGGTCCCCACCCACCCCCAGCCGCCATGACGGCCCAGCAGGAGTCCCGGTTCGATCAGGCCATCGCCCGCTACCAGCAGGGGGCCGCGCCGGAAGAGCTGATCGACGAGTTCCTGGCCATCACCGCCCAGGAGCCGCGCCAGTCGGCTGGGTGGATCTGCCTGGCCTGGCTGCAGTTGCTCCTCGACCAGCCCCAGGCCGCCCTGCCGTCGGCCCGCATGGCGGTGAAGCTCAACCCCCAGGACCCCCAGGCCCGCATCAACCTGAGCGTGGCGATGCTGGAAACCGGTGCCAAGGGCGTTCGGGAACACATCGAGATGGTCAAACGGGTGACGCTGATGGCCCCGGAGCTGGCCGATGAACTGCAGGGCTCGATCGCCGACGGCCTGCAAAGGCGGCCGGGCTGGCAGGCCCTGGAAAAGGTGAAGGCCTGGCTCAGCTGAGCTCTGGCCTGGTCTGGGCCAGGCTCTCGAGCACCGTTTCGGCGATCCGACGGGAGCCCCCAGGTGCCCCCACCCGTTTGAGGGCGGCCTCGGCGCAGCGTGCGGGCAGGCCGGGGTCGGCCAGCAGCCGCAGGATGAGATCGGCGGCCTCCTCCAGCTCAGCGGCGGCGGCCGGACGTCGCCCCACCGTATGGACGGTCGGGCCCAGCAGCCGGTTCTGGGATTCGGCGAAGGCATAGCTGAACTGAGGGCCCCGTCCCACCAGCTGCACCACCGGCAGACCGAAGCCCACCGCCTGCTCCACCGCCGTGCCGGCCATGCCCACCACCAGGTCACTGGCCGCCAGAATCGCGGGCAGGGCACCTGGCAGCAACTGCACCTCCAGGGTGCCGTCGTCGGAATGAAGCACTCCCCCCGCGGCCGGATGCCAGCCGGTGCCTGCGGCCAGGGGCCCCAGCTCCTGCCAGTGAGGGCTTTCCACCACGGCCACCAGGAACCGCCAGCGACCATCGCCGGTGCGGCCGCCCAGACGGTTGCAGAGCCCCAGCATCAGCACCAGGTTGTGCAGGGCTTCGGGGAAGCGGCTGCCGGGCAACAGGGCCAGGGTGCGGGTGTCGTCCCGGCGGGCCACCTGCCGGGGATCAGGAGGCGGCAGGTCCATGATCGGATAGCCACGGAACAGGGCCTTGGCCAGACCCTGGGCCTGGAGGTCGGTGGCGGAGAAGGCATCGCGGGTGAGCACCGCCCGCACCCGGCGTCGCCGGCAGCACCAGCGGGTGAGAGCAGACAGCCGCAGCCGGCCCTCGTAGTAGCTGGAGGTGGAGACCAGGAACACCACCACGGGCCGTCCGGTGAGCAGGGCGAAGACCAGCGGCACATGGTCGCCGACGCTCACGACCAGATCGAAGTGGCGCCCCTTCCGCCAGGTTGCCCGGAGCTGGGCCAGGGTCTGGGGCAGCCAGCCGGCCGCCAGGTCCTTCCAGAGGTTCAGACCCTGGTAGACCATGCCGCCGGAGGGCAGGCTGCGGCCCTCGTACAGCAGGGGAATGGCCCGGCGCCGGTAGGCCGTGCCGGCGCCGACGATCGGCAGCGCCGCAAGATCCACATCGGGCAGGGACTGGCGCAGGCCATCGGCGATCAACCCCCCATTGAGATCCTCCCCATGGCCGTTGCTGATCAGCAGGATCCTGGGAACAGGGGAAAGGGGCACATGGGACACCAAGCACGGTCGAGTTTAGGTTTCATGGCATGAGCAATCCCGCCACCGGCCCCGGCACCCGTCTGCGCCGCATCATCGATGTCGTGCTGGTTGCCGACGTGTTCCTGGTGCTGGCAGGGGCGCTGTTCTTCGCCGTGGCGGTGGTGCTGCATGGCCAGCAGCTGGACGCACCCCTGGAACTCTTCCAGCGGCTGTGGCAACCCCTGTTCACCCCGGCCATCGGCCTGCTGATGGCGGCGGCCCTGCTCAGCGGGGGGCTGGGCTGGTGGCAGCGGCGAGGGCAGAGCTGAGATCGGCGAACTGGAAGTGGAACCCCTGCTCCAGCAGGCGCTCGGGCTTCACCTGCTGGCCCTCGAGCACCACCTTGGCACCATCGCCGAGCAGCAGCTGCAGCAGGGGGCCCGGCACGGGCAGCAGGCTCGGCCGCCCCAGCACCCGGCCGAGGGTGGAGGCGAAGATCCCCATGCGGGTGGGCTCAGGAGCCACCGCGTTGTAGGGGCCCGCATAGGCCGGGTCCTCCAGGGCGGCGGCGATCAGCCGGCAGAGATCATGGCGCTGGATCCAGCTCATCCACTGCTGACCGGACCCCACCGGGCCGCCGAATCCCGCCCGGAACACAGGCAGCATCTTGCCGAGGGCTCCGCCGTCGGGTCCGAGCACGATGCCCAGCCGCAGCACCACCACGCGGCAGGCCTCGGGGGCCGCCTGGGCTGCGGCCTCCCAGCGGGCGCAGAGCCTGGCCAGGAAATCGTCGCCGGGGGGGCTGGCCTCGCTGAAGCAGGCCTCCAGGCTGGTGCCGTAGTAGCCCACCGCCGAGCCGCTCACCAGCACCTTGGGGGGATCGGCCAGGGCCGCCATCGCCCCCACCAGCTGCCCGGTGGTGACCAGGCGGCTGTCGAGCAGGCGCTGGCGGTAGGCCGGGGTCCAGCGCTGGTCGGCGATCGGCTCCCCGACCAGGTTGACCACCCCGTCGGCCGCCGCCAGAGCGTCCAGCAGCGCGGGCTGTTGCCAGCTGGCCGGGTCGGCCAGATCGAATCGGAGGTTGGTGATCCTGGGATCGGCCGCTGGAGAGGCCGGCCGGGGCCGGCGGCTGACCACGGCGAGCTCGTGGCCGAGGTTGAGCAGGAACGGCACCAGCTCGCGACCCACAAAACCCGTGCATCCGAGAAGAAGCAATCGCATGCCCAACGTTCCATCCGCTGCCAGTGCCGAGGTTAGGTTCTGGCCGCCCTAACCTGAGCCGACCGTTTCTGTTCACGATGGCTGAATCCGCTCCTGCCGCTGCCGCGGCCCCGAGCCTGAAGAAGGGGGCCCTGGTGAGGGTGAACAAAGCCGCCTACACCAGCAGCCTGGAGGCCAGCGCCAGCGATCCGGTCGCCCCGGGCTATCTGTTCGAAGGGCCGGGAGAGATCCTCGCCATCCAGGGGGAGCATGCCCAGCTGCACTGGTGCCGGCCCGTACCGGACGTGTGGCTGCGGCTCGACCAGCTTGAGGCAATGCCCGACACCTAGGCCACAGCCTCCTTCGCTAGAGCTCCAGCCTTCTTCGCTCCTCCTTCAGCAGACTGCGGCGACGCTTGGCCTCCCGCAGCATCTCCTTGCCGTCGTGGAGATAGCTGTCGACATAGCCCATCGTGTAGCGCTCCAGCTCCACCAGGGCGTCCTTGACCAGGCTCAGGCAGTGGTAGAGGCTGAGGCCGAATCCCCTGGCCGCCGCTGGGCAGACCCGTGATCGGTACAGGACTTCCACCTTCTCCATCCGGGCCATGCTCTGGCCCAGGAAAGCGCAGAACGCCTCCATCAGTCCGTCGTCATAGGGATCGGCCGCCAGGGCCCGCAGCTGGGCCGGGAAGGGATTGATCACCTGGCCGAGCAGCCGGTCGATGGGGGCGTACACCTGCTGCAGCCAGCCGAGCAGCTCCTGGTCGCTGGCGGCACCGGCACCCCGATGGCGAGGGGCTGGGGCACGGCCCGCCGCGGGCCGGGACGCCGCCCCCGCACCGGCGATGTGGTCGTAATGGCGGCGGCGTTCGCCGTCACCGAGCACTTCCCAGGCGGCGTTGAGGGCCAGGATCGTGCTCTGATCACCTCCCGCATCGGGGTGGTGGCGTTTGACGAGGCTGCGATAGGCGGCCTTGATCTCGGCCGTGGTGGCCCCTGGGGAGACTCCGAGGGTGGTGTAGTGGTCGGCGCTCGTCCTGGCCATGCGCTGCGGGCGCCATCGGCTTCCAGCATCGCCGATCGACCCCGGCCGGCGGGGGCCCCCACCACGAAAAAGGCCCCCCTTGAGAGGGGGGCCGTGTGTGTGTGAGGGGAGGAAGGCAGGGGACAGGACTCAGAACTTGAAGGTGGTCTGAACGAGGCCGCCGAAGACACTGAAGTTGCTGTCGCCACCGGTGAGCTGACCCAGAGGACGACTCAGGTAGAAGATCGCCGGGGTGATCGAAATGTTGTCGGACACCTGGAACTTGTACCACCATTCCCAGACGTAGTTGCCATCGTCGGGGGTGGTGTTGAGGCCCTTGGTGGTGCCCGACTTCAACTGGGTGGCGAACACCGGCTGGCCCACCGCCATGCCGGCAGCATTGCCCTTGGCGAACAGATCCATCCACTGGAGGCCCACGAACCAGCTCTGGGACTCGCTCACGTAGGGGGTGGCGAAGTCGACCCCGTTGGAGCGGGTCTCGTTGCCGGAGAGGCTGTTGAGGCCCCAGCCGAGGCTGATGGAAGGAATGATGCCGCCCTTCTTGGGCTGCCAGTAGGCGTTCACCGCCACGTTGTTGGAATCACCGTTGGCCAGGAACCAGCTGTTCGAAGCAGCGAAGTTGGTGCCGCGGCGGAAGCTGGTGGCCTGCTGGCCGTAGCGGTAGGCCGCCGAGATGTTCCACTGGGGGGTGGTGTAGTTCAGCTGGGCCGTGATGTTGCCCCGGGCGCAATCGGTGCCGATGCCACCTTCAGAAGAAGAGCAACTGAACGGGTTGCCAGCAAAGGCCGTACCCGAATCACCCTGCTGGGCCACATAGCTGACACCGGCACTGAACGCGCCGCTGCCCTTGGGCACACTCTGCTTCCAGTTGATGGCGGCAGCAGCGCCGGTGGCCTTGTTGTAGACCCCAGGAGCTCCGAAGAGCTGGAAGACATCAAGGATCTTGTCACCCTTGCCGTACACCGACGGGGTGACCGCCAGCATCTCGGTGTTCCGGGCCTTGGGGCCGACAAAGACGGTGAAACTCTTCCCAACAGGGAACTTGTAGTAGAGGCGGTCGATGCCGACAACGTTGGAAGAGGGATCACCGAAGCCGTTGCTGGCGACGTCCAGAGCGGTCAGGTTGACGCCGGTACCGTTGAAGGCGTTGTTGAAGTTGCCTGAGCGCAGACGGGTGTAGAGCAGATCCTTACCGGTGAAGCTGGTGAGGAAGTTGAGGCGCAGGTCGTAGCTGAACGTGGTGGCGCCGTTCTGGGCGTTGTAGTTCGTCGCCGCCTTGGTTCCACGCGCCGTGCCGAAGGCCGTGCTGGTGCTGTTGCCGCTGCCGTTGACGGCACCGAGCACGAAGGTGGCCTGACCCTGGAGCTTGGTGGTGGTGGAGAACTGGGTGGCCTCCAGCTCGCCCACTTTGGCCTCGAGGCCATCCACGCGGCCGCGCAGCACGGCGAGTTCCTTCTCGAACTCGGCCATCAGTCGCTTGAGCTCATCGGTCACCTCGGTGATCCGGTCGAGGCAGGCGTTCAGCAGGGCCGCCGCTTCGTAGCGGGTCATGGCCTGGCCGCCCTTGTAGG
>NZ_JAFKRG010000057.1 GCF_019038415.1 Synechococcus sp. CCY 9618
CATCGGTCACCTCGGTGATCCGGTCGAGGCAGGCGTTCAGCAGGGCCGCCGCTTCGTAGCGGGTCATGGCCTGGCCGCCCTTGTAGGTGCCGTTGGGGTAGCCGGCGACGCAGCCGTAGCGATCGATCAGGTTGGAGAGCGCCTGGTAGGCCCAGTCGGTGGGCTTGACGTCGGAGAACTGGTTGATGCTGGTGACCTGCTCCCTGGAGACGTACTTGTTGACGTCATCCAGGTTGAGCTCAGCGGCCTGCACCACAACGGGCGACAGGAGGCCAAGCGCAGCAGGAGCCACCAGCAGTTGCTGGAAGGTTTTCATTGGTCCTCACACCAAAAAGAGGAAGCCCCCTCAGGGGCGCCGCAACACTATCGGAAGGAATGAGGTCCACCCCGAAAAGAAATCACACCTGTATGTATCGCTGAAAACATGGGAAGTGTTCCCGCCGGCCCTGAACAAAAAAAACCCGGCTGCAGAGCAGCCGGGAGAATTTGAGGACGGGTTGTGAGGTGTGGATCCGAAAGGATCAGAACTTGAAGGTGGTCTTGATCAGGCCGCCGAAGTTGTTGAAGGAGTCGTCGTTGCCCTTCTGGAACTGGCCGAGGGGGGCGCTCAGGTAGTAGATCGCCGGGGTCACGCTGATGTTGTCGGTGATCTGGAACTTGTACCACCACTCCCAGGCATAGTTGCCGTCGTCGGGAGAGAGGATGTCGTCGTCGCCCGACGTCGTGAAGAAGGTGGGCTGGCCGACAGCCATACCGAGGGAGTTACCCTTGATGAACACGTCGTCCCACTGCAGACCCACGTACCAGGACTGGGTCTGGGCACCGTCGATGACGTCCCGGAAGGCCCCAGCAGACTCGCTGTCGGCACTGTGGTAGTTGACGCCCCAGCCGGCGCTGATCGAGGGGATCCAGCCGGAGGTGGAAGGCTGCCAGTAGCCGCTGACGCCCAGGGAGTTGACGGCAGAGGAGAGGGCAAAACCGGTGACGGCCAGAGGTGTGCCGTTACCGGCATAAAGGCCAGCACCACCTGCGCTGTAGTTGTACGCAACGGCCAGACCGTAGTTGGGCTGGCTGTAGGCGACCTGCACAGTGCCGGTCTGGGTCGAGCCTGCGGTGCCGATGCCACCGAATTCAGGGGCGCCATTGTCGCCGTTGGCCGACACGTAGTTGGCGCTCACGCTGAAGTCGCCGCTCTTCCACCAGATACCACCGCCAGCACCGAGGTTGAGGCTGTAGGTGCCGGGGGCACCGGCGTAGGTGAAGATGTCAAGGACGGTGTCAGCCGGGTAGGCGCTGGGCCAGACGGCCAGCATGTCGTCCTGACGGACCCGACCACCGATGGTGGCGGTGAAGCTTGAGCCGACGGGGAACTGGTAGAAGAGGCGGTTGATGCCCACCACGTCCTGACCAGCGGGCTCTTCAAACGCCACTTCCATGCCGGTAAGACCGACCAGACCACCGGCTCCATAGGGAGAGTCGGCGAAGTTGCCAGCCCTCAGGCGGGTGCGCAGGAGGTCCTTGCCGGTGAAGCTGGTGTCGAAGTTGAGCTGGACGTCGTAGTTGAAGACCGTGGCGCCCTGCTGGGCCCTGGCGGCGTCAGCGAACTTCTGGCCGGGCAGAACAAAACCGCCGGTGTT
This sequence comes from Synechococcus sp. CCY 9618, assembly GCF_019038415.1. GTDB lineage: Bacteria > Cyanobacteriota > Cyanobacteriia > PCC-6307 > Cyanobiaceae > Cyanobium. The sequence continues at coordinate 1,638 of NZ_JAFKRG010000057.1, forward strand.
GTTATTGATGAAAATGGACTCAGCCAGGGTGGCCCTTGCATCGCCGCCGTAGCTGTTGGCGCCGATCACGAAGGTGGCCTTACCGTTCAGCTTGGTGGTGGTGGAGAACTGGTTGGCCTCCAGCTCACCCACTTTGGCCTCCAGGCCATCCACGCGGCCGCGCAGCACGGCGAGTTCCTTCTCGAACTCGGCCATCAGGCGCTTGAGCTCATCGGTCACCTCGGTGATCCGGTCGAGGCAGGCGTTCAGCAGGGCCGCCGCTTCGTAGCGGGTCATGGCCTGGCCGCCCTTGTAGG
>NZ_JAFKRG010000058.1 GCF_019038415.1 Synechococcus sp. CCY 9618
AAACTTACAGCACCGTCGGCTCGCGCCTCTCAGTCCCAGTAAGTCCGCGTCCCCTCAAGCTTCCGCTCTCTGGGGCGCAGTCCAAAATCATACCACCTCTCACACCACCCTCTGGATCTCCAGCGCTTCGGCCCACGGCATGAAACGCTCCAGCGTCTCCTGACGGTCGGCCACCAGCAGCGGAAAGTTTCTCTGGCCCAGGTCCTTGCCCACCTGCAGATGCCCCGGGCTGTCGCCGAGCCAGCGCAGCGGGCAGCCCAGCTCCTCCAGCACCAGCCAGGCCGCCGCCAGGTCCCAGATCTTCGGAGTCGCCTCCAGGGCTGCCATGGTCTGGCCCATGGCCACCGAGACCAGATTCAGGCTGGCCACGCCCAGCAACCGGATCTTGCCGGGGAACGGGCGGTCAGGAAGCTTCTGGAGCACCCGGATCGAGCGGCTGCAGAGGGACGCGCAACCGGCGTTGTGCCGTTGCAGGGAAGGGGGTGGGATCCGCTTGCCGTTGCGCCAGGCTCCTGCCCCCCGGATCGCCACGATCCGCTGTCGCAGCGGGGGCACGTCAAGAATGGCCAGCACCGGCACGCCATCCACGAAGCGGGCCAGCGAGATGGCCCAGTAGGGAATGCCGGCGGCGAAATTGGTGGTGCCATCAAGGGGATCCACCACCCAGTAGGCGGGTGTCGCCGGCACCAGCTGCCTGCCCTCCTCGCTGAGAACCCCTTCCCCCGGAAACAGTTCCGCCAGGCCCTCGACCAGGGTGAGGTCACTCCAGCGGTCGCAGGCGGTGACGAAGGATCCATCCGCCTTGAGATCGGGCTCACAGTGGCCGAACTCCGCCCGCTGGCGCTCGGCGACCCGATCGATCAGCGCCTCCAGACGGGGATCAAGGCCGGCCAGGGAAAGGGGCGTCATCCGAGTTCCATCGCCAGCACCCGGCTGAGGCTGCGGGAGGTGTCCTCCCGGAACTGGCGCACGTTGACGCGGCTGAGCAGCAGCAGGGCCGCCAGGGCCACCAGCAGTTCGACGGCGAGCACCAGGGCGAAGGGGCCGTAGGGGCCGTCCCCAAGGGGCAGGGATCGGCCGATGTCGTAGAGGCCGCCGCCGAGCAGCTTGCCGATCGCCCGCGACAGGGCCTGGGCCATACCCCAGACGCCGACGAAGGTGCCAGCGGCCTGGGGCAGGGTGAGATCGAGCATGAGGCACAGGGCACTGTTGGTGCCGATACCGGCTGCCAGGCCGAACAGCACCATCACGGCCTGCAGGAAGGGAACCCGGGCCGTCAGTCCGGACAGGAGCAGCAGCAGCAGGGACAGGGCGATCAGCTGGCAGCCCAGGCGGGCGGTGGCCATCTTCCCGAGCCGAGGCACCACCCAGAGTCCGGCGATCAGCAGGCCCGCCAGGGTGCCCACACCCCAGAAGGCATTGAGCTGGGCGGTGGCGGCGATGGGCATGGCGAACACCTGGGCGCCGTAGCTTTCGAGCACGGGATCCTGCAGGAACAGGGCGAGGGTGAACAGGATCAGGAAGCCGAAGAAGATCAGCACCTGCCGGCTGGAGGTGATCAGCGCCCAGGACTGGCCCAGACCGATGCCATCGTCTCGTCCGGCCGTGGCCGCGGGCCGCTCCTCGACGCAGGATTCCATTCCCCAGGTGGCCAGCACGGTGAGCAGCATCACCACCACCGCCACGATCGCCATGAAGCGGAAAAGGGTGGACTCCAGCAGCACCGGATCGTCGACGCCGTCGAGGGAGCGGAGGCTGAGGCCGATGGCGATCGCTCCGATGACGATGCCGACCGTGAGCATGCACCAGATGACGCCCACCGCCCGGGGCCGTTCCCGCTCGCTGGTGCGGTCGATCACCAGGGCCAGATAGGGAGTGGTGGCCAGGGAGACCGCCAGGCCATAAAGGGCGAACAGCCCGCAGAGGGCGGCGATGCCGAAGGTGATGCCGGGCTGGGCCCCCGTCTCCAGCAGCCGTCCGACGCGGAAGATCAGCGGCACCGACGACACGGCCAGCCCACAGAACAGGGCCGTCCCCATCAGCACATAAGGGACGCGGTGGCGGGATCCCAGGGGATGGGCATCGGAGATCTGGCCGAACAGCACCCGGGACGGGGCCACGAACTGCTCGAAGGCCAGGGCACCCCCCACCAGCAGGCCGGGGAAGGCCAGTTCACTGAGCATGATCCGGTTGAGCAGGCCGGAGAAGATCACCGCCAGACATCCCAGGCATCCCTGGAAGAGGCCGAGCCGCAGGGTGGCGGGGAGGGTGAGACCGGGGCGGACGAGGGCCGACAACGGGGGTCAGGACCCAGGTGGCAGCGAAGCGGGCCCGGTGGGACTGCCCGCCCGACAGGCCGGCACCAGGGGCTGGGGCTCCACCGGGATGTCCGCCGAGCCCGCCGTCCGCGGGCTGGTGGCCGGCAGGTCCGGTCGCTGGCACAGACCGATCTGATCAAGCCCGGTGAAGCGGCGCAGCTGGGCCAGGGCCTTGTTGTAATCCGAGATGGCGGTGGACCAGCGCACCTCGGCCTGGGTGAGGTCCCGCTGGGTGTCCACCACCTCCCTCTGGGTGGTGACCCCGGCCTGGAACCGCAGCCTGGCCAGGCGCAGGGACTCCCTGGTGGAGATCACCTCCCGGGAGGTGGTGGTGATGTTGCGGTTGTTCTTTTCGAGTTCATAGAAGCTCCTCTCCACGTCATTGCGGATGGAATCGCGCTGCTGGGCGAACTGGTAGGTGTTCTGCTCGGCCACCTGCTTCTGGCGTCGGTAATTGGCCCGTGCGGCACCTCCATCGAACAGGGTCCAGTTGAAATTCAGCCCCACGGTGTTGTCGACCGACCAGCTCTCGTTGCTGAAGTTGACCCCGGACGTGCCGGGATTGGAGAACTGAAAGCCCCTGGTGCGCCCCCCTGTGAGGCTGTAAGCGATGTTCAGAAACGGCTGGGATGCGCCCAGGGCGGTGTTCGCCCTGCTGTTGGCGATGGAGATGTCGAGCAGCACATTGTCCAGTTCCTCGCGGAAGGCATAGGCCGCGATGATGCTCTCCTGCAGGGAGGGAAGCCAGGTGCCCACCACCCGGGAAGGTTCCTTGGAGGTGGGGGTGATGTCCTGAGGAAGATCCAGAAGGGCCGCCAGGGTGCGCCGGGCCGTGGCCTGGTCGGCCAGACCCTGGGTGAGCACCTGCTGATCACGGGCCAGCTGGGTTTCGGCCTCGAGCACCTCCAGCTTGGTGGCCACGCCGGCCTGGAAACGGGCCTTGGCGTCCCGCAGGCTCACCAGGGAGGAGCGCACGGACTCCTGACCGATCCGAACCGTCTCGTCGGAGACCTGGAGATCGAAGAACGCCAGGGCCGCCTGGAGGCGGAGATCCCGCAGGCCGATCAGGTACTGGTTCTTGGCCTGCTCGAAGAGATCGCGTGCCTCGGCGATCTGGGGCGTACGGGTCGGATTGATCAGGCCCCAGCTGGCCTGGAGCACCGCCTGCATCCGCCAGATGCTGGTGATCGTGTTGCCGGCCGGCTGACCGGTGCCTGTGAAGGCGCTGCTGAACTGCTCACCGCCGGAGTAGGTCGGCAGGTTGTTGGCGTTCAGCTGAATCGTGGGATACCAGAGGGCGATCTGGGCCCGCAGGGCCGACTGGGCCTGCTCCACCTGACTGGCGATCGCCTTGAGCTGGGGATTGTTGACCTCCACCAGGGTCTCCACATCGGCCAGGCCGAGGGGACGCAGTTCCCGGATCCGGACCTGGGAGGGGCGGATCGGCAGGGCCAGGGGATCGGGGGCCGACAGATCCCTGAGGCCGGCAGGCAGTTCCCTGGCGGCCGGCGCCAGTACGGCAGGGTTGGACCTGGGCCTCGATCCCTTCACTTCCGGAGCCAGGGGAATCGGCGGCAGTGCCGGAATGGGGGCGTCGCCGGCGGCCGTCTGGGTGGGAATGGGCGCTGGCGTGGGCGTGGATTCCGCCCGGCTCGGACGTGCCTCGACGCAGACCGACGGGAGCACCACCAGTGCCGCGAGCAGGAGTGGATGGCGCCTCACGTCGGAATCGTTCGCATCCGCCAGAGCTTAAGCATCTCTCCGTGGGGTGCCGAGGCAGGCGGCCACCAGATCGTCCGCACCCCCCAGCAGGCGCACAGGGACAGGGAGTCGCCGGCGCAGCTCCTCAAGGGTGAGGTCGTCGAGGAACACCTCCTGCCCCTCCCGCAGCATCACCCGGGGCAGCAGCACTTCCTCGCCCAGATCAAGGCCTGACAGCCCGCCGATCAGGTCGGCACCGGTGAGCAGTCCGGTGACCACCTGCTCCTGGCCCCAGTAGGGACTCGGCAGACCCTGGAGCAGCAGCTCCAGCCCCTCGACCCGGTTGAGCCGCTCCACCACCGGCTGCAGGGCCCCGGCCACCAGGCGACCCACCACCCAGCTGCAGCGGCGGGGAGTGCTGATCGCTGCGGGCAACTGGCGGGTGGCCCGCTCCAGCTCCTCCAGAAAGCCCCGAATGCTGCCGACCCCGTTCTCCCGCTGAGGCAGGTCCTCATAGCTGGCCCGTGGTGGCAGGGGCTGGCCGGCGATCAGGTACCACTCATCGGAGAGCCAGGCGAAGCGGCTGCCGGTGCTGGCCTGGAATCGGCCCTGCAGGCGCTCCACCCGTTCGATCACCGCCAGGGCATCGTCCCGGTCCACCGGCCGCAGGGCATCGCCTGCGGGACGGAAGCGGGTCAGACCCACGGGAACCACCGCGGCGGAGAGGACAGCAGGCCAGGGCCCAGCGCCGAAGCGGGCCAGATCCGTGAGGGTGCGCTCGAGGGCCTCGCCATCGTTCAGTCCAGGACAGACGACCACCTGGGCATGGATCTGGAGGCGCCGCTCGGCGAACCAGGCCAGCTGCTCCATGAGAAGGGCGGCGCGGGGATTGACCAGGAGCCGGCTGCGCAGCTCGGGGTCGGTGGCGTGCACCGAGACGAACAGGGGGGACAGGCGCTGCTCCTCGATGCGGCGCCAGTCCGCCGCGGTGAGATTGGTGAGGGTGAGGTAGGAGCCGTAGAGGAAGCTGAGGCGATAGTCGTCGTCCTTGAGATAGAGGCTGCCGCGGCGCCCCGGCGGCTGCTGGTCGATGAAGCAGAAGGGGCAGTGGTTGTTGCACTGCCGCAGGCCATCGAACAGGGCTTCGCTGAAACCCAGTCCGAGCCCTTCGTCGAGATCCTTCTCCAGCTCCAGCACGTGACGGGTGCCGTCGGGATCCTCCACCTCCAGAACCAGCTCCTCCTCCGCCTGGAGCACCTGCACGTCAATCAGGTCCCGAGGGCGCACTCCATTGATGCTGCACAGCCGGTCACCGGGCTGGAAGCCCAGTTGCTCGGCAATGGAGCCCTGCTCCACCGTGGCCACCACCGCGGGCTGGGGCTGGCTGGCGGCCGCGACAAGACCGGCGGAGGGCTCCTTCCACACAGGGGGTACGGCAACGGCAAAGGGTCAGGTCTCCAGTGTGACGGCCCGGCCCGCTCAGGGCGCGATCTCCGCCAGGCCGCGGAAGCCGAGCAGGATCACCAGACCGAACAGGAGCCGGTAGACGACGAAGATCCAGGTGCTGTTCTGCTGCAGGTAGCGGAGCAGCCAGGCGATCGCCAGCCAGGAGACCACCGCCGCCGCGGCGATGCCGACCAGCATGGGAATCACCCCGCCGTTCTGTACCGAACCGAAGGCCGCCTTGAGTTCCACCAGTCCGGCCAGGGTGATGGCGGGAATGCCGAGCAGGAACGAGAAACGGGCGGCGTCGGCGCGGTTCCAGCCATCGAAGAGGGCCGCCGTCAGCGTGCTGCCGGAGCGGGAGACACCCGGAATCAGGGCGAGGGTCTGGGCCAGGCCCACCAGCAGCCCGTCGCGGGGAGTGACCTCCTCAATGCGACGACGGCGGCCACCCACCAGCTCCGCCACCGCCAGCAGCAGGGCCATCACGATCGAGACGATGGCGATGGCCTCCAGACTGCGCAGGGGGGAGTTCTCGTAGTCGGGCACCAAGACCTTGATGGCCAGACCAGCGAGCAGGATCGGCACGGTGCCAAAGGTGATGGCAAGTCCCAGCTGGGCCGATGGATCGCGCCACTGGCCATGGCGGAAGGCCCGGGCCACCCCGTTGCCCACTTCGGCCAGATCCATGCGGAAGTAGGCGAGTACGGCGGCGATGCTGCCCAGCTGGATCACCGCTGTGAACGCCACGCCCGGATCGCCCCAGCCCAGCAGCACCGGCACCACTTTCAGGTGGGCCGTGCTGCTGATCGGCAGGAATTCCGTCAGCCCCTGAACGATTCCCAGCACCAGGGCATGCCAACACGCCTCGGCCAGGGGCAGGGGGGCGCTCGAGGCGACCAGCGGCATGGATGGAGCCGATACTGGGGCGACCTTATGGCGGGACGGGTCACGGGACCACCCGTCCCGCCCCTTAAGGTTGGATACCTTTCTTCATAACCAGGTGCTCGGGGTTCCTCCCACCCTTCCATCCACCACCGCGGCCGCTCCGCTCCTGCGGATCGGTTCGCTTCCGGCCGCCGCCGTGCTCCCCCTGACGGCCGCTCTCCTTGTGACGGTGCCTGTCTTCCTGCAGGCCCCCTGGGTGCGGTCCGCCCCCATGGCAGCGGCTCTGTTCACGATTCCCCTGGTGGCCATCGCCCTGCTGCTGGAGCGCCATGGCCGGGGCCAGTGGCAGGAGCTGGGTGTGCTCCTGGTGGGCTTCAGCGGCAGCTGGCTGGGGGGATGCCTGTTCTGGGGGTGGTGCCGGCTCCACCCGGCCCTGCATCTGCCCGTGGAGGCCTTCGCCCTGCCCCTGGCGGTGGCGGGCCTTGGTGGCCGCTGGCGCCTGGCCGGTGCCTTCTATCTGGGCTCCCTGCTGGGCACCGCCACCACCGATGGGGTGATCGCGGCGGCGGGCCTGATGGACCTCTGGCCCCAGGTGCTCAATGCCCCGCTCACCGAGGCGCCCCTGCTGCTCCAGAGCGCCGCCCTCCGGGTGCTGCAACCCTGGCCCCTCACCCTCGTCAGCCTCGCCGCCAGCCTGCTGGTGGGGATCGGCCTGCGGCTCTGGCGCCGGGGCGGCCCCTGGCGGGTGGGCGCTGCCGCCCTGGCGACCACCCTGGGGGTCGACGCCCTGTTTCTGGCAGCCTCCCTGCTGGCTCCCCAGCTCAGCGGCCTGATCTGAAGAACTGCAAACGCCCTTCGCCCGAGGGAGAGGGACCGGAGGACGTTCTGTAACGTTGGCCTGGTGATCCGCAGGATCATCACCCTGGCCCTGCCAGGGTGCCCTGGTTTCTATTCCCAACGGAGTGTCGTGATGAAGCGGCTGCTTGCCTGGCTGATGAGTGGTGTGGTTCTGGCCGGTCTGCTGGTCACCCTGCTTCTGCCCGATGCCGCCTTTGCTGCGGAGCTCCGCAACGAGATCGACGACAAGATCGCCGAGAGCGGCGGCAAGGTCGACCTCAACAACGCTTCGGTGCGCCGCTTCCAGCAGTATCCCGGCATGTATCCGACCCTGGCCGGCAAGATCGTTCTGGGGGGTCCGTACGACAGCGTCGACGACGTGCTCAACCTCGACCTCACCGACCGCCAGAGGGAGATGTTCAACAAGTACAAGGACAACTTCACCGTCACGCCTCCGGCGATCGCCCTCAACGAAGGGTTCGATCGCATCAATGACGGCGTCTACCGCTGAACCCTCCCTTGGCTGGCTTCAGCTCCGACCGCCGCGCCTGCGGCGGTTTTTTTATGGACCGCTGGCGCCAGCGGCCCTTCCCATAGGCTCTCCTGCACGATGCAGGGTGCTACGGGGTGAGCCAACCGCTTGGATGAGACGGATCCGCTGATGGCCTCCCACTGGGACGTGGTGGTGGTGGGAAGTGGGGCCGCCGGTCTGATGAGCTGCCTGGAGCTGCCCCCCGAACTGAAGGTGCTGCTGCTGAGCAAATCCAGCAGTCCCCCCTCCGCCAGCCGCTGGGCCCAGGGCGGCATCGCCGCCGTGACCGGAGCCGACGACAGCTTCGCCAGCCACATCGACGACACCCTGAAGGCCGGCGCCGGCCTGTGCGATCCGGAGGCGGTGGAGGTGCTCGTGCGTGAGGCTCCTGCCTGTGTGGAACGGCTGGTGCAGCTGGGTATGGCCTTCGACCGCACGCCCCAGGGCCTGAGCACCACCCTGGAGGCGGCCCACAGCCATCGCCGGGTGCTGCACGCCCAGGACCGCACCGGCGGTGCCCTGGTGGATGCCCTGGAGAGGGAGGTGCGACGTCGGCCCGGCCTGGAGCAACGCAAGGGCATTCCCGCCCTGCAGCTGTGGGTCGAGAACGGCTGCTGCGTCGGACTGCAGGTGCTCGAGGGGAATCGCCTTCGCTGGCTGCGCGCCGGCGCCGTGGTGCTGGCCACCGGAGGCGGCGGCCATCTCTTCGCCCACACCACCAACCCCGCCCAGGCCAGCGGCGACGGGGTGGCCATGGCCTGGAGCGCTGGAGCCGCGGTGCGGGACCTGGAGTTCGTGCAGTTCCATCCCACGGCCCTGATGCTGCCGGATGCCCCCCACTTTTTGATCAGTGAAGCGGTGCGCGGCGAGGGAGCCCGGCTCCATGACGGGGCCGGCCGCTCCCCCGTGGCCCGGCTGGAGGGAGGCGATCTGGCCCCGCGCGATCAGGTGAGTCGCGCCCTGGCCCGCTGCATGGCGGAGCAGGGGGTGACCCATCTGTGGCTCGACCTGCGGCCGGTGGGCCGCGAGCGGCTGGAGAAGCAGTTTCCGACGATCCTGCGTCGCTGCCGGGAGCTGGGCCTGGCCCCACGCGAGGCACCGATTCCCGTGGCCCCGGCAGCTCACTACTGGATGGGGGGCATCGGCACCGACCTCCAGGCCGCCACCAGCCTGCCGGGCCTCTACGCGGTGGGGGAGGTGGCCAGCACCGGGGTGCACGGCGCGAACCGCCTGGCCAGCAACTCGTTGATGGAATGTCTCGTCTTCGCCCGCCGGCTGCGCCAGCTGCAGTTGCAACCGCTGGCTTCGGCACCACCCGCCAGCCCCGGGCCGCCCCAGCCCGACGCGACGGAGAGCCCCGATGAAACGGCCCTGGTCACGGCGATCGGTGAGCTGCGTCGGCTGTGCTGGCAGGTGGCCGGCGTGGAGCGGCGGGGGGTGGATCTGGAAAAAGCCCTGCGCCGGGTGCGCAGCGAACGGTCAGGTCATGAACGCTCACCCCTGCTGCGGTGGGCCCACGATCTGCCGCCGGATCAGGAACTGCGGCTCACAACCGACCAGAGCCGGCGTCTGCTGCTGCTGCAGGATCTGCGCCAGCGGCTGGTGCTGGCGGAACTGCTGATGGAGGCCGCCAGCTTCCGCAGGGAGAGCCGCGGCGGCCATCACCGCACCGATGCACCGATTTCCCAGCCCTTCTGGCAGCGTCACACCCTGCAGCGGAGGGGCCAGCCCCCGCACACCGTGGCAGTGGGCCGGTAGGTGGGCCGGTAGGTGGGCCGGTCTCAGTTGGGCAGGGATCCCTCGTAGCCACTCAACTGGGCCAGCTGAGCGAGGGATTTCTGGCCGGAATCGAGCTTGCCCTTGATCTCCCAGGTGGGAAAGCCCTCGATCTTCTTGGCCGCGCAGAGGTCGGCCTGGTTGTTGCGGCCATCGGGGGCGCACTCGACGATCTTGAGCTTCTTGGTGGCCTCCTTGCCGAACAATTCCTTCTGGTCGTGGCAGTGGGGGCACCAGTAGGCCGAGTACATCACGGCGCCGGAGTCCGTGAGGTGCTCGGCCAGGGCCAGGGTGGCGGGGGTGCTGGCGGATCTGACGGGGATGGGCATCCCGGGGCCCGTGGCCGACTCGGGCCGGTTCAGGGAGGTGGCCCAGCCAAGGCCGATCAGGCCCACGGCCAGGATGGTGAGAACGCCGCGGAAAATCAGCGCCCCGGTGTCCTCCCACTCACCGCCGATCAGGCTGAGCACGAACAACGAGACGCTCAGCAGGGCCGAGAGCAGGCAGAAGGTGCAGAACGCCTTGATCTGGAAGGTCATCACCCCGATCAGCACCAGGCTGAAGACCGCCATGCCGGCACTGGTCAGAAACAGCCCCCACCAGCTGAGCCGATTCAGGTTGGTGCGGGTCTCACCCTTCAGCACCAGGGGCAGCACCGCCATCAGCAGCACCGCGCCGTAGGCCAGGAAGCCGAACAGGGAGAGGGGCTGACCGAAGACACTGCCCCAGGGGCTGTTGAGCACCTTGTCGCAGCCCTCGGCCCCCCCGGGGCAGGTGAGCCCGCCCAGCACCCCCCAACGCTTGAGGGTGATGGCGCCGGTGTCGATGACGCCGATGGTGGCCAGCACGGCCATCACCACCCGGACCCAGCGACGACCGGGCTCCGTGCGACGGCGACTCGTGAGGCGACTGGCGAGACGGGTGGATGTCACAAGGGCAAGTGAGACGTGGGCCGATTCTCGCAGCCGCAGGGGGGTTGCATAGGGTGGACAGAGGCGCTTTCCGCCCACCGGGCCAGCCCCAGCCTCCCGACTCCGACCTCCATTCCACCCCGCCATGCCCCCCCAGCCCAGCCACGAACGGCCCACCGTGGCCTTCACCCACCTGGGTTGTGAGAAGAACCGCGTGGATACCGAGCACATGCTCGGCCTGCTCGCCCAGGCGGGCTACGGCGTCAGCGCCGACGAGAACGACGCCCGGGTGGTGGTGGTCAACACCTGCAGCTTCATCCAGGAGGCCCGCGCCGAATCGGTGCGCACCCTGGTGGAACTGGCCGAACAGGGCAAGGACCTGATCATCGCCGGCTGCCTGGCCCAGCACTTCCAGCAGGAACTGCTGGAGTCCCTGCCGGAGGCACGGGCGATCGTCGGCACCGGCGACTACCAGCACATCGTGGAGGTGCTTGAGCGGGTCGAGGCGGGCGAGCGGGTGAACCGGGTGAGCCCGGTGCCCACCTTCGTGGGCGACGAACACCTGCCCCGCTACCGCACAACATCGGAAGCGGTGGCCTACCTCAAGGTGGCCGAGGGCTGCGACTACCGCTGCGCCTTCTGCATCATCCCGAAACTGCGGGGCGACCAGCGATCCCGCCCGATCGAATCGATCGTGGCGGAGGCCCGTCAGCTGGCGGAGCAGGGGGTGAAGGAGCTGATTCTGATCAGCCAGATCACCACCAACTACGGGCTTGATCTCTACGGCAAACCCCGGCTCGACGACCTGCTGCGGGCCCTGGGGGAGGTGGAGATCCCCTGGATCCGGGTGCACTACGCCTACCCCACCGGCCTCACCGACGCCGTGCTGGCCGCCTACCGGGACGTGCCCAACGTGCTGCCCTACCTGGATCTGCCGCTGCAGCACAGCCACCCCGAAGTGCTGCGGGCCATGAACCGTCCCTGGCAGACCGGGGTCAACGGCGCCCTTCTGGACCGGATCCGGCAGCGGCTGCCCGATGCGGTGCTGCGCACAACCTTCATCGTCGGCTTCCCCGGTGAGACCGAAGCGCACTTCGAGCACCTGCTCGACTTCGTGGCCGGGCAGCGCTTCGACCACGTTGGAGTCTTCAGCTTCTCCCCCGAGGAGGGCACCGCCGCCGCCGACCTGGCCGACCCCGTACCCGCCGCGGTGGCCGCCGAGCGGCGCGACCGGCTGATGGCCCTGCAGCAGCCGATCGCCGCCGACCGCAACGCCGCCTGGGTGGGGCGCATCGTGGACGTGCTGATCGAGCAGGACAACCCCTCCAGCGGCGAGATGCTGGGCCGCTGCGCCCGCTTCGCCCCGGAGGTGGACGGTGAAGTGCGGGTCAGCCCGGGTGAAGGAGGGCTCTGCGCGGGCCCCGGCACGATGGTGCCGGTGCGGATCACCGCGGCCGACACCTACGACCTGCGCGGCGAGGTGGTGGGGGCCGCCGCGATGGTGGGCGAGGCCCGAGCCGCCACGGGGAGTCCGGCTTGAGCCCCGGCCCAGGCGGCCTCTGGCTGCACCGCCACCAGCGTCCTCTCTTCCTGGTGGCCTCCGGCCTGAGCACCTCCGGGTCCTTCGCCGGACTGACCGCCAAGGGCTGGATCCTGATGGCGGGAACCGGCAATCCCCTGCTCCTCGCCCTGCACTTCGCCGCCCTGGCCCTGCCCAGCCTGGCGGTGAGCGGCCGGGCAGGGGTGCTGACCGACCGTCTGGGCTGCGAAACCATGCTGATCCGCTCCCAGTGGGGGCTGTTCGGCGGGGCAGTCCTCGGAGCCCTGGCCATCCCCCTCCTCCAGGGGGTGAGCCAGGTGGTGGTGCTGCTGCTGAGCACCCTGGTGGTGGGCGTCTCCAGCTCCTTCGAGCTGACGGCCCGCAGCAAGTACTGCTCCCTGCTGGTGGATCGGCCCGAGGAGGTGGCGCCCTACCTGGCCAGCTTTTCGGTGGTGTTCAACGTGGGCAAGCTGGTGGGACCGCCCCTCGGGGGCTGGCTCGTGGCCCTCTCCGGCCCCGCCATGGCCCTGGCGATCGACGCCGCGTCCTATCTGGTGCCGATCGCCACCGTGATCTGGCTGCTGCGGCCCCACCGGGAGCTGGAGCAGCGCAGTGCCGGCGGGGCCGGCGCCAGCCTCGGGGCCGCCTGGCGGGGCTGCGGCTCAACCCTGCGGCACGTGCTGCGTTTCACCACCGTGGCCTGCCTGGTGGGCTTCTTCCATCCCGGCCTGGCCCCCCTGATCGCGGCCGAAGTGGTCGGCCCCTCCCCCCAGGCCCTGGGGCTGTTCACCAGCGTGCTGGCGGCCGGCAGCATCTGCGGCGGTGTGGCGCTGCAGCGCAACAGCGTGGCCTTCAGCGAACGGCCGGTGCTGCTGCTGGGAACCTGCGCCGTGACGGTGGCCCTGGCCCAGCTGGGCATGGCGGCGGCCTCCGGAAGCAGCATCGCCCTGGCCATGACCTTTCTGATCGGGGCCGGCACAGCCGGCCTGCTGGCGGGATCCAGCCTGATCCTCCAGGTGGGGTCCCCCATGGCCCTTCGGGGCCGCATGGCCGGCCTGGGACAGATCGCCTTCCTCGGCGGCGGCGGGGTCAGCGGCCTGGTGGCAGCCACCCTGGCGATGACCGTGGGGCTGCACGCCACGTTCGCCCTGCTCGGCGGCCTGGGCCTGGTGATCGGCGTGCTGGAGCTGGGCCGCAGAGGCTCCCTGCGACTCAGATCAGCTTGACGCCCTTGAGCACGACGGTGGCCAGGAACGCGGCGGTGAGCCCCCCGCCGACCAGCCCCAGATAAATGACCACACCCACGGCCGCTGCTGCGAAGAACCCAGTCATTACAGCAGAGGATCCGACGCCCCAGCTTCGAGCAGGGGCGACAGACAAAACCTTCCGCCCAACCTGAAACCACCTAGTGTTGCGGCACCCCGGAGCCTGCTCCCGTCTCCAGCCCCTCCGCCGCGCTAGCACCCCAGGCCCCTCCGCAACGCACCTCCAGCATGCGCACTCTCTTTATCTATCCGGAATTCCCGAAGACGTTCTGGAGCTACGAAAAGATTCTCGAGCTGGTGAATCGCAAGGTGCTCCTGCCACCGCTCGGCTTGGTCACCGTGGCGGCTTTGCTGCCCCAGACCTGGGAGATGAAGCTGGTCGACCGCAACGTCCGCGAGGTGACGGAAGCCGAATGGGACTGGGCGGAGCTGGTGGTGATCTCGGGGATGATCGTCCAGAAGGCGGACATGGCCGCCCAGATCGCCAGGGCCAAGCAACGGGGCCTGCCGGTGGCCGTGGGCGGCCCCTTCGCCAGCTCCACCCCGGACGCCCCCGAACTGCAGTTGGCTGACTTCAAGGTGCTTGATGAAGGGGAGATCACCCTGCCGATGTTCATCGAGGCGATCGAGCGCGGCGACCGCCAGGGCCGGTTCAGTTCCAACGGCGAGAAGCCGGACGTGACCGGCACCCCCATCCCCCGCTTCGATCTGCTCGAACTGGAGGCCTACGACTCGATGTCGGTGCAGTTCTCCCGCGGCTGCCCGTTCCAGTGCGAGTTCTGCGACATCATCGTGCTCTACGGCAGAAAGCCCCGCACCAAGGCCCCCCAGCAGCTGGTGGCCGAACTCCAGTACCTGTACGACCTGGGCTGGCGCCGCTCGATCTTCCTCGTCGATGACAACTTCATCGGCAACAAGCGCAACGCCAAGCTGCTGCTGCCTGAGATCAAGCGCTGGCAGATCGAGCACGGCTACCCCTTCAGCTTCGCCACCGAGGCCTCGGTGGATCTCGCCTCCGACGACGAGATGATGCTGATGATGGCCGAGGCCCGCTTCGACAGCGTCTTCCTGGGCATCGAGACCCCCGATGAGGCGAGCCTCCAAACCGCTGGCAAACTCCAGAACACCCGCAGCTCCCTGGAGGAATCCGTCGACAGGATCACCTCCTACGGCATCCGGGTGATGGCGGGCTTCATCATCGGCTTCGATGGCGAGAAAGCCGGCGCCGGCGATCGGATCGTGGAATTCGTGAGCCGCACCGGCATCCCCGCCGCGATGATGGGCATGCTGCAGGCCCTGCCCAACACGGGTCTCTGGCACCGCCTCGAGAAGGAAGGCCGGCTGGTCCAGGAAAAGACCGACGCCAAGGGTGTCAACCAGACCAACCTGCTCAACTTCGTGCCCACCCGGCCGATCCGCCAGATCGCCAACGAGTACGTGGATGCGTTCTGTCGTCTGTACGAACCGAACGCCTACATCGACCGGGTGAAGCACTACTACCTCAAGATGGGTCAGCCCCGCTGGCAGAAATATGTACCGGCGGCAGCCTTCGGCAAGGCGACTCTGCCCAGCTGGACCGACGTCCGTGCGCTGCTGATCGTGATCTGGCGTCAGGGCCTGAAGCGCGACACCCGTGGCCGCTTCTGGAGTTCCCTGTTCACCATCGCCCGCCGCAACCCCGACAACCTGGAGCAGTTCCTGGTCACCCTCGCCCACAACGAGCACTTCCAGGAGTACCGCGGCGTGGTGACCCGGGAGATCCAGGATCAGCTGGCCGCCCTGCCTCCGGAGCCGCCCGAAGGATCCCGCGAAGCCACCCGGGAACTGCAGCCCGCCTAGGAGGCTGCTGAAAAACCAGCTCAGCCGCGGGAGAATGGCCTAACGGCACTGAGCGAATGCGCGGCCAGCAGGAACGCACCGGCCCCCTGT
>NZ_JAFKRG010000059.1 GCF_019038415.1 Synechococcus sp. CCY 9618
GAGTTCCTGAATATTGAGCTCTTCTCATCGTTACCAGAGGCAAAAGTATTGGCAGAGCAGCACAGGATGGAGTACAACACCTACAGACCGCATTCGGGTCTCCAGGGGCGTACGCCTATGGAAGTCCTCCAGCAATGGAAAGCGGCCTGATCACCCCACCAGCTCTCATACGAACTGGAACACTGATGGGGGTCACGTCACAAATGCAATGAGTCAACGCGGCCGCCTACGTAGTTGACATCAGGCACATTGAGGGTTGGGCTGTGTGGCCGATCTTTCGGATGAGCACCCGGCCCACCATGCGCTTCCCAGGATCCGCCGGGCCACGTCCTGCGCTGGGGCCGGACTGCGGCGGCCCAGCAGTTCCATGAGCATGAGGGGCTGGTCGATGGGGCTCATGCGCATCCGCTCGGCGATCAACGCGCGCAGGCGCAGGAAGACAACAGAGGGGCTGGAGGCCATGGAGTGATGCTGGCGCCCCCTGGTTGTGCGGGTCGACGGCAGGCTTGAAGTGCTTCGGCTGGCTGCAGCCCGCCCGGCTCCGAGCTCCCGTGTGCCGCCCGACTCCCCGCCTCACGCTCGCAGCAACCAAGGCCTCCGGAGCTGCTGCGACACCCTTCCGGCTGAATGGCGTTCAGACCAGATCCCCGATGACCAGCACCAGTCCGCGGACTGAACAGGTGCTCAGCACCCTGCGGCTCGATCGTGGCGTTCGATCTCGGCAGTGAGCACGTGTTGCTGATTTGTGATCAATCCCTCCCTGAACGGATCACGGCCAGGCCGGAGCCGGAGACGCAGTGGATTCACTCCAATCAGAACAGCCAGTACCGGGCCTCCGACTGTCGCGACCTACTGAGGAAACGCGAGTTCGTCAGCAGCATGTCCCCTAAATTGCAGCTGCTGGGACAACGCTGCGGGGGAAAGCCTTTTCTCCACCTCCAAAATGGAACTCAACCTTGATGACAATCGAGAAGTCCTGAGCTCACCTCAGCAGTTGCAGCTGGAGCTGGCTTTCTGAATTGAGGGTTATTGCAATCGAAAGGGGGCCCCATTCAGCGTTTGGTTGCATCAGACTGATCGACGATCAGCAGCGGTTCATCAAAACCCCTACACACACTCCCGTTGAACTCTCGATCGTTCTCCACGACATCGAGAACAGCTTCTGTTGTGCTAAAAACCAAAGGCAGTTTCGAGGAGAATATCCAAGGAATGTCATGCGCTTGAGAGTGCTTCCGGCGAGGCTTGCTCAGGCGGGAATTGAACGCCTAAGGTCAACGTACTCTCAACGTTATTGATGATTGCACTGCAGATATCATCCAGTGGCAGGTCGTTGGCGTGGTAACCAAACGGGTTTTCCAGCTCACGTCCTACTTCTTCAACCCCTAGAAGCAAGAAGCTTATGAAAGCCATCATTGGGATTGACCACCAAGCTATATCAGGCACGATTCGGAAAGGCAGGCCGATGCAATAAATCAAGATCAAGCGCTTGAGAAAAACTCTGTAGGCAATGGGTATGGGAGTGGTGATGATCCGTTCGCAGCCAGTTATCCCTTCAACGAGACTGCCGAGCATGGTATTGGCGGCCGTTAGTTGGTTGTCATTGATGTTATCCAAGCTCAACTGCGTCTGCAAGTAGTGCCGTATCCAAAAGATAATGACGAGGGGCCGATGTTTTGAGATCTCAAGCTGCTGGGCTTGGATCGGGGTGATCAGCGCTTTGAGTTCGTCACTCATGTCTTCATTGCGCAGATGCAGCCTGGTTGCGATCGCGAAGGCTGATAACAGCCTGATCATTGCCTGTTTCTCGCTGGAACTAGCTGCATTCGCAATGCCGACTTGCAGCTCCTGGGCTAAATTGCGAATGTTGACAACCAAGGCACCCCAGGCTTTTCTCCCCTCCCAGAAGCGGTCGTAGGAGGTGTTGGTACGAAAAACGACCAGCAAGCCAAGGACAAGGTTATAGATCACGTTGGTGGTGAGGTCTCCTAACTTTTCTAGATAGATAGGGAAGCCAGAGGCGTGCAATCCTGATATGATTGTTGCCAAACCGCAGAAGACCAGAACGCGAGGAAGGACGGCTGGAAGAATTGAGCCTTGGATTTGAGCTATTGTGCTTGCCCAATCTGCCTTACCAAGTTTTTCGTCTGTAATCATCATCGCGCTTCTCCATGCTTGATCAGGCAATCGAAGATCTCTTGAAAAACTGGAAAAGAATCCGCGGGAGAACTTGTGGGTGATAACATGCTAACCTCTCAACACGCTTCAACAAGGCTACTACAGCCTTGCCCAGTGCAGGTCATTCCTGTTTTCTGCAGTTCTATCTAAGGCCCAAAACAACAGGCTTTCCTTCGCCTGAATGACCCAACCTCGGGGCTGAGAGTAAAAAGGTCTTTTGCTTTTTCAGGTAGCCATCTACTCTGAAGCCGTGGAAGGACTGCCTCGGCAAGGATCCTTGCAACGAAGATGATGCCCTGGGAAGTTGATAGTCCTCAAAAGCGTCCCGTGCAGATTTTGCTTCTGATCTGATGAATTCCCCCATCGCAGGCGGGGCTGGGTTCAGGCCATGGCCTGCGCGCGTTGGTTGCCTGTGCCCTGATCCGCCTCCATCACGTGAGGCAGGAGTTGCTGGCCCTGCGAGGATTCCGCGGGACGTCAACGGCCAGCTCCTGGCTGAGCGCCTGCAGCACAGCCTCAAGGACGTGGCCAGCCAGCTGGGCTGCTCCATCGAGGAGCTGATTGGCAGCCTGGATCTTTGAGGGCTGGGCTGTGTGGCCGATCTTTCGGATGAGCATGCGGCCCACCTCCGCTTCCCTGGATCCGCCGGGCACCGTGAAATCTCACCGGTTGCCTGAGGGCTTGCCCCAGGGGTAGTGGTCCCGTGGCCGCGTTGAACTGCGCAAGACAGGTGCCGTTCCCTTCAGTCTCGACCTCATCGGCGTGAGCCGGGACCTGCGTTACCGCTACCGCCTCTACAGGCGGCCCCATGCCTTGCTGGAGAGCGATCCGGCCGGCTGTTCAGGGCAGCCTGTGTTCCGGGGCACCAGGATTCTCGTGGCCGTGGCCGTGGCCGTGGCCGTGGTTGTGGAGCAGCTGCGCTCCGGCGTCAGCCGCAGCGAGCTGGCAGCAGACTTTCCCCAGCTCAGCCGCCAGGCCCTCGATGACGCGGAGATCCAGGCGCGCCTGCCCAAGCCTCCCGGCCGCCCTCGGCGCCCACTCGCCCTGCAACGCGGCTGAAGGACCATGGCTTGAGGCTGTTGATCGACGAAATTCTCAGTTCTCGTCTGGCCCGCTGGGCCACTTATATGGCGCCAAGGATGACGCGGTCTTCCCCCATGCCCTGGCCCGCGGTCATGGAGGTGCACCCTGGCGTGATCGCTCTCAGGGAAGCTGGCTTGAGTGCCGAACAGCAGTGGCTCAGGGTCCAATCAGCTTTGCAGCTGATCCAACACGGGAACGACACTGATCTGATCAATCGCGTCATTGAGATCCAAGCCGAAGCCGTGCACGTGTGGCATGAGATGCCTGCCAGCTGAGTCAATCACTGGCGGTGCAACTCACAGACCAGCAATGGCCATGGCTTGCCGGCGTTGCCGCGGTAGCAGAGCGCCTGCAGGTTGCTGAGGTCGTCGGCACCGCCGTGGTTTCTGGGCACGATCTGGTGCCCCTCCAGGGCCCGTTGGTGCTCTCGAGACCCGCAGCACTCTCAGCGAAGCGCTGCGCCTACCCCACCCCACCGGATCCGAGCGAGCGCAGCATGGCCCATAGGCTGCCGCCGGCTTCGGGACGCTCCACTCCCCGGTTCACAAACCACATTGTGCCCGCCACGGCGTTGAGCGCCAGCACCAGCAGCCACAGCGTCCATCCTTCCGGCAGTTTCATGGCGATCGGTTCAGGCAACTGGGCCCATCATCCCCGCTCTGGCTTGACCACCATCAGCCCCCTGAGCCCCCGGCCCACCGCCTGAGACAATCCAAGGCCGCCCGCCCCCAGGCACAACCATGGCCGTTCTCGGGAAAGAGGCGATCCTGCAGGCGATGGAGCAGGGCTCCATCACGATCACACCCTTCGATCCCGCGCGCCTGGGCCCGGCCTCCCTCGACCTCACCCTCGCCCGCACCTTTCGCGTGTTCCGCAAGGTGCACCAGGTCATCGAGGTGCGCGAGCACACCGACTACCGGCAGCTCACCGAGAAGATCCAGGTGCCCCAGGGCGAGCACATCCTGATCATGCCGGGCGAGACGGTGCTGGGCATCACCCAGGAGCGGCTGCGCCTGGGCCCCGGTCTGTGCGGCTGGCTGGAGGGTCGCAGCCGTTTCGCGCGGCTGGGCCTGATGGTGCACATCAGCGCCCCGTTCATGGGGCCGGGGATCGACAGCCAGCAGGTGCTGGAGATGAGCAACTTCGGCCCCGCTCCCCTGGCCGTCTATGCCGGCACAGCGATCTGCCAGTTCGTGTTCCAGAAGCTGCAGGGCAGCGAGAGCTACGCCGGCTGCTTCGCCGGCCAGACGGAAGACTCCTTCTGACCATCCGCGCTGAGGGTGTTCTTGTGCCGCCCCGCCGTCGTTGGGCGTCTGCCCTTTTGTTGATACGCCTGATTCCCGTGGCCGTTACCCCTTCGCGCCAGACCCTGCGCCGCTGGGGCAACAGCTTCGGTGTTCGCCTGCCCGCAGCCATCGCCCGGGAGGCTCAGCTGGAGGAGGTGATGGCGATTGTGGGGCAGATCCTTGGGTTGGTGGTCTGAGCCAGGGGCCTTGAGGCGAAACCGGTGGGCGCGAGGTCTCCTGGCGTCGACTGCCTCTCTGCCCAGCACCTATGGAGCAGAGGGCGTGAGCTCTCCGGCGATGGCGATCAGAAAATCCCCAGGGTTTTCTTCTTGCAGTAGCCCGCACCGATGTTCATCCATCCCGAGAGACAGGGCTTTCCGTAGGTGGGCCTGACCTCGTAATAGATGGGCGAAAGGCAATGCTGCTTCAGGTCATTCACATACCCCAGCGGGCACTGGTCATTGCCCGGGAGTTTGGGAATCCTCTTCTGCGCCAGTGCCGGGCCCGGGGTCAGCACCGGCAGGGCCAGAACCACAGCGGCCAGGGCGAGGGATGGCGTCTGCACTGGGTGACCAAGCGATTGTTCAAACCCTAGGAGTTCGTCTCCGGTTGCTGGCCAGCCGGCGCCGGCCGCCACGCTCGGCCGTCGCCCCATCGGTGGTGCCTCGCTGATCACGGGGTCGGGATCCGAAACGGGAACAGCGGACCCCTGAGGTTCACCCGCAGGGACTCCTTGATCCGATTGATGTCGAGGACGCCCCGTACCGGGAAGGGATCCTCGGCCTTCACGCGGAGCGAGGTGTTCACCCCATCCACCACCACCCGGGCGCTCACGGGCCCCCGGTGGAGACCAGGATGGCTTCCGGGGCCATTACCGGGATCTCCTTGAAGGCTTCCACCCTGAGCGGAGGGTGGTGGGTTCGCTCACCCTGTCGATGTTGACGCTCCCGTCGATCCGCACCGTGATCGGGTGCTTCAGCAGCTGGCCGGCCCTCGTAACCAGCGCCACAGCCAGGCAGCGAACAAACCAACGGGTCCCGGATGATGGGCTGAGCTTCGACACGCGTCACCCCTTCGATCGAGCCGTCGCGACACCCCGCCCATGTCCCCTCAACCCCTGCCGCCGATCGCCGGCTGTGAAGCGGAGCTCCTGGCCCTGGTGCAGCAGACCGATCCGGTGTTCCTGCCCCGCACCAACCTCCGCCTGGATCGGATCCGTTCGGGCTTCGCCTGCGCGCTGCACATGCACCAGCCCACGATTCCGGCCGGAGCCCATGGGGAACTCATCTCCCATCTTCAGTACATGCTGGAGCACCCGGAGGAAGGCGATAACCACAACGCCGAAGCCTTCGCCCACTGCTACCGGCGCCTGGCTGACATCCTTCCCCAGCTGATGGCTGACGGCTGCAACCCCCGGATCATGCTGGATTACTCGGGCACCCTGCTCTGGGGGTTCCAGCAGATGGGCCGCCATGACATTCTCGACGCCCTGAAATTGCTCGCCTGTGATCGGGGTCTCCAGCCCCACGTGGAATGGCTCGGCAGCTTCTGGGGCCATGCCGTGGCGCCCTCCACCCCCATCCCCGACCTGAAGCTGCACATCACCGCCTGGCAGCACCAGTTCGGGGCCCTCTTCGGCCGACAGGCCCTGCAGCGGGTCAAGGGCTTCTCGCCGCCGGAAATGCACCTGCCCAACCATCCCGACACCCTCTTCGCCTTCGTAGAGGCCCTGCGGGAGTGCGGCTACCGCTGGCTGCTGGTGCAGGAACACAGCGTCGAGAACCTCGACGGTTCACCCCTGCGCCAGGAGCAGAAGTTCATCCCCAACCAGCTCATCGCCCGCAGCTCCAGCGGCCAGACGGCCACCATCACCGTACTGATCAAGTCCCAGGGCTCCGACACCAAGCTGGTGGGCCAGATGCAGCCTTATCACGAGGCCCTGGGGCTGGGCCGCCAGCCGCTGGGGGCCACCACGGTTCCGGCCCTGGTCTGTCAGATCGCCGATGGCGAAAACGGGGGCGTGATGATGAACGAGTTCCCGCCGGCCTTTCTCCAGGCCCATCACACCATCGCCTCCCGGGGCGAGGACCCGGGCACGGTGGCCATCAACGGCACCGAATACCTCGAGCTGCTCGAGGCCGCCGGAGTGGACCCTGCGGACTTCCCCCAGATCCAGGCGGTGCAGCAGCACAAGCTGTGGCAGCGGATCGGCGCCGAGCCCACGCCGGAGGCCACCGAGGCGGCCATCGCCGCCCTCCAGGCGAGTGATCCGTCCTTCTCGATGGAAGGCGCCTCCTGGACCAACGACCTCAGCTGGGTGGAGGGCTACGCCAACGTCCTGGAGCCGATGAACCAGCTCAGCGCCCGCTTCCACCAGGTGTTCGATCCCCTGGTGGCCGCCGATCCCGCCGTCACCTGCAGCGAGACCTACCAGAACGCCCTGCTCCACCTGCTGCTGCTGGAAACCAGCTGCTTCCGCTACTGGGGCCAGGGCACCTGGACCGACCACGCCCGCGAGATCCACCGCCGCGGCGAGGCCGCCATCGCTCTCAGGGCAGGGTGAAGCCGGAGGTGTTGAGGTGCTTGAGATCCAGCATCACCACCGTGATCCACACCAGCAGGGCCATCCCGCCGATCGAACCCACCGCCACCAGCAGGCCGACAATCACCGACCGGGGGGGACTGCTGTCGTTCGGCACGGGCCCGTGGCATTGATCTGAACCATGTTCCCATGGCCGCCCCGCCCGTCGACAGCCGCAGGCCCCGCGGCCAGCATGACGGTCAGGGCCCTTCCCTTCCTCCGTGCCCCCAGCCATGGACAGCTTCGACGGCAAGATCATCGTCGGCAGTGAGGAGTGGTGCAGCTTCCCGGAGGCGGGCCTGCCGGCGATCAAGGCCCGGGTGGATTCCGGGGCGGCCACCTCCGCCCTCCATGCCACCAACATCGTTCCCTTCGAGCGCGACGGCCAGGGCTGGGTGAGCTTCGAGGTGCACCCGCTCCAGGGCGACCGCAGCCTGGTGGTGCGCCATGAGGCGCCGGTGCTGGCCAAGCGGGAGGTGCGCAACACCAGCGGCGTGCCCGAAAGCCGCTACGTGATCCGGGAGCGGCTGGTGCTGGGCGACCAGAGCTGGGAGGTGGAGCTCACCCTGGCCAACCGCGATGCCATGGGCTACCGGATGCTGCTGGGCCGCCAGGCCATGGTGGGTCGCATCCTGGTGGACCCGGAGGGCAGCCAGCACCTGCGCTCCCTCAGCCCCGAGGAGAGCCGGGCCCTCTACGCCCATGCCCGCAAGCGCGACAGCGGCCTGCGCATCGTGGTGCTGGCCAGTGATCCCAACCTTTACAGCAACCGCCGCATCATCGAGGCGGGGGAGGAACGGGGCCACCACATGCAGTTCCTCAACATCCGCCAGTGCTACATCCGCCTCGATCCCCGCAATCCGGAGGTCCACTACCGCGGCGGTGATGTGCTCGGCTCGGTGGATGCGGTCATCCCCCGCATCCGCCCCAGCGTCACCTTCTACGGCTGCGCCGTGACGCGCCAGTTCGAATCGATGGGGGTCCAGTCGCTCAACAGCGCCCAGGCGATCACCGCCTCCCGCGACAAGCTCTTCGCCTCCCAGGAGTTCGTGCGCGCCGGCCTCAACACCCCGGTCACCGGTTTCGCCGATTCGCCGCTCGACACCGTCGACCTGATCCGCATGGTGGGCGGCGCCCCCCTGATCGTGAAGCTGCTGGAGGGAGCCCAGGGCAAGGGGGTGGTGCTGGCCGAGACCCAGAAGGCGGCCGAGAGTGTCATCAACGCCCTCCAGAGCCTCGACGCCAACCTGCTGGTGCAGGAGTTCATCAAGGAGGCGGGCGGCACCGACCTGCGCTGCTTCGTGGTGGGCGGCAAGGTGGTGGCCGCCATCGAGCGCCGGGCCGCTGAGGGGGAGTTCCGCGCCAACCTGCACCAGGGCGGCAGCGCCCGGATGGTGCAGCTCGATGCCCCGGAGAAGCAGATGGCCGTCAAGGCCTGCAAGGCCCTGGGGCTGGATGTGGCCGGGGTCGACATCCTGCGCTCCCACCGCGGCCCCCTGCTGCTGGAGGTGAACTCCAGCCCGGGGCTGGAGGGCATCGAAACGGCCACCGGCCTGGACCTGGCCGGCCGCATGATTCAGAAGCTGGAGCGCAAGCTCGGCTGGGGCCGTCCGTCGGGGGAGGCCTTGCCCCAGGACGGATCTGCTGGCCCAACGGGCAGCGGCGCAACCCAGCGGCTGCGTTGATCACCCCCCCCCGGGACCGGCACTCTTCCGTCGGCTCTGTCGGCATTCAGGCACACGTTCTGGTGGCGGACTTCCAGGGCTCTTAGATTCAGCTCCAATGAACGATTCCTGGCCGGCTTTAGATACGGTCAGCGCTATCTTCCGGGGTCGAACCATCCACTGTCCCTGGGCCGGTCCATAACCAGAACAATCATCAAGGAGCAGGGGGATGCTGTCCACCTTCCAGGTTGAATCTTCGGATCACCTTGTTGATGCCCTCGCCGCCATGAAGGGCGACGCCAGCGATGCCATTCCCTTTGTGGTGCGCTTGCTGGAGAATCCCGCCAGCCCCCTGGCGCTGCCGGGGATGATCGATCTCCACCGTCATGACTGCCTGCACCTGCTGCTCGGCAGGGGATTTTCGCTCGACGACGAGGCCTTCGTGGTGGGTTTCACGATGGGCAACGATCGGCGCACGAACGGCTTGCATCTCGCCATCTTCAAGGCCTGTTCCCTGCTGTTCTATCCGCGGCCCTACCGCTTTGATCCCAGCCATCTGCCATCGTTCGATGCCGGCGTGGTTCTGGGAAGACAGGCCAGGGTTCGCAACCTCAATCAGCTGGATTTCCGCTCCTGGGACCATCAGCCCCTGCAGGCCCTGAGGGAGTGGATCGGGATCGGCTGAGTCCTGCCTGCCGGGCCCGGGCCGCGACGGGTCCGAGGCGATGATGGCCGCCATGGCCGCGGCGATCCCCTACCTCGAGCTCGAGTCCGTGGAGGTCTGGCTGGGGCCCCGGCGGGTCTTCGACGACCTTTCCCTGCGCCTGCACCCCGGCGAGCACACCGTGGTGCTCGGCCCCAACGGCTCCGGCAAGAGCTCCCTGGTGAAACTGCTCAGCCGCGAGCTCTATCCGGTGGTGAAGCCGGGCTCGGGGCTGCGGATCTTCGGCAGCGAAACGGTCAACCTCTGGGACCTTCGCCGCCGCATCGGCCTGGTCTCCCAGGATCTGCAGGCCGGCTACGGGGGCCGGGTGCCCGCCGCCGATGTGGTGCTCTCCGGCTTCTTCGGCTCCGTGGGCATCGGCCGCAGCCAGGTGGCCAGTGCCGACCAGCACCGGCGGGTGGCGGCGCTGATGGCTCAGCTGGGCCTGGCCGATCTGGCGGAGCGCCCCTATGCCCAGCTCTCCGACGGCCAGCGGCGCCGCCTGCTGCTGGCGCGGGCCCTGGTGCATGACCCCGAGGTGCTGGTGCTGGATGAACCCACCAACGGCCTCGACCTGCGAGCGAAGCACCAGCTGCTGGCCATCCTGCGCGACCTGGCCCGCACCGGCACCACCCTGCTCCTGGTCACCCACCAGATCGAGGCGATCCTGCCGGAGATCGGCCGCTGCGTGCTGCTGCGCCAGGGCCGGGTGGTGGGCGACGGCCCCACCGACCAGTTGCTGCAGGATGCGCCCCTCAGCGCGCTGTTCGCCACCCCCCTGCAGGTATGCGAGGCGAACGGCTATCGCCAGGTGCTGCCGGCGGCCTGAGGCGGGCGCGCCCACAATGGGGCCATGACCCAGGCCGCCTGTTCCCTCCGCACCCTGGCCGACTGCAGCCTGGCGATCGCGGCCTATCCCCCGTTCCTCTACGACGCCAGCGGTGGCGGCGCCGTGGGCCAGCTCGCGGCGGTCGATGCCGATGGCGAGCAGGCCCTGCACTTTGATCCGGCGGGCCTGCTGATCCCCTCCCTCTCCTGGCGCACCGGCCGCTTCCTCGGCCTGCCCATCCCCCCGGGCCTGGAGATCGCCATCATTCCGGAGCGGCTCGAGGGCTCCTTCCATGCCACGACGGGGGCCATGACCCTGCGCTTCGACGCCCGCTTCCGGCTCTCCGCCCTCGGCCTCTACCGGGCACCGGATCTGCTGGTGGCCACCACCCTCAGCACCGGCCCGGTGCAGGGCCGCCGCCACCGCGGCCAGGGCCGGCCCCTCGATGCCGCCGGGCGGATGGTGCTGGTGGGGGTGGCCCCGATCGCCCCCAGCGGTGATCCCCTGCTCGACCGTTTCCTGGGCCTGCCCGACGAGGCCCTGGCGCGCCTGTCCTGCCGTTTCACGGCCTGAGGGCCGTCCGGCGCGGTTCTACCTTGACCCGTGCCGTCCCTCCCTTCGCCATGCAACCGCTGTCGCTGCATCTCGGCCCGGGCAGTGATCTGCGCGCCAGCCTCGAGCAGGTGGCGATCGAGGCGAACGCCTCCGGTTTCGTGCTCGGCGTGGTGGGAGACCTCTCCCAGGCGGCCTTCCAGTGCCCGGGCCTGGCCGAGCCCACCGTGCTGCGGGGCCACCTGGAGATCATCACCCTGCAGGGCACCGTGGCGCCCCAGGGGGTGCACCTGCACCTGAGCCTGTCCGACGGCGAGTGTCAGGTGTGGGGCGGCCACCTGGAGCACGGCAGCCTGGTGCTGAAGGGTGCCGACCTGCTGGTGGGCGTCCTGGCGAGCGGTGCCGCCCCGGAGCCGGCTCCGGCCGCACCCCGGGTGGAGATCGCGGTGCGCTCCGGTTGCCCCTACTCGGCCCGGGCCCTGCGCATGCTGCGCACCCTCGGCATCGCCCATGTCGTGCAGCGGGCTGATGGCGAGGCCGAGCGCCAGGCGATCGCCGGGCGCAGCGGCCGTGGCAGCCTGCCCCAGGTGTTCATCGATGGCCAGGCCATCGGCGGCTATGACGCCCTGGCCGAGCTGCACGGCCGCGGCGCCCTCGACCATCTGCGTTGATCGCACCGCCATCCAGGTCCGGCGATGCCGCCAAGATCGGTGCCGGCCGCTTAACTTCAGGTGTCGAGAGAATTCCCCCATGGCCGCCCGCCTCGCCATCGGCCCGGTGGATGTCAGTCCGGACGTGCGCGAGTGGGTGGACGCGGAAACCCTGCAGCGCCTGGTGGCACGCCACCGCCGCGGCGACTGGGGGAACGTGGATGCCCGTGATGCCCGCGACAACACCATGGCTGCCTATCGCCAGCAGGGATCGCTGCGCAGCGTCTTCGATCTGGGCCGGGGCCTGCAGGTGTGGATCCTCACCCACGATCTGGGCACCGACCGTCTGCACACCCTGGTGCTCCTGCCCGCCGACGACTGACCCGTGGGGAGAGGGCCTGTCAGGGCAGGTGACGTTCCCTCCGGTCTGGCCCGGGCGGCTCCGCCGCCGCTCCTAGCCTGAGGCCAGGAACGGATTGCCATCGAGGAGGCCACCGCCATGACAACGATCGATGCCCCGCTGAAAGCGTCGATGATCGAGGCGCTGAATCGGATCCTCGAGCTCGAACTGGCCGGGGTGGTGAAGTACACCCACTACGCCCTGATGGTCTACGGCTACAACCGCATCCCCATCGTCTCCTGGCTGAAGGGGAACGCGGCGGAGGGCCTGACCCATGCCCAGAAGGCCGGGGAGATGGTCACCCTTCTCGGCGGCCACCCCTCACTGCGCATCGGCTCCCTGCTCGAGACCCACCAGCACGACATCGGCGGGATCCTGCGCGAGAGCCTGGAGCACGAACGGGCGGCCCTGGAGGCCTACTACGCCCTGCTGGCCCTGGCTGAGAACCATTCGGTGCTGATGGAGGAGTACGCCCGGGAGATGATCGTCCTGGAGGAGCTCCATCTCGACGAAGTCGACAAGATGCTCCGCCGGCCTGGCGATCTGGCGACGTTCCAGCCCTGAGGGGTTGCGCTTCCCCCCCCGGCGGCAGTGCGGCTGGGGGCAGCGGTCTTAACATTCTTTTCGGCTGATTCTTTCCCTTCCCCATGGACTGAAGGGCGCTCGACCGGGATAGTGGATTCTGAGTCGCAGGAGCAGCGGAATGAAGATCGAGCTCTCCCAGCCTTCCTCCCAGCGGGATTCACGCCAGGCGTCCGTCAGCCGGAGCGGTGAACTGGGATGGTCCTCCGCCGATGAGCTGGCCGCCCTCGAGGCCGTCTGGGACTGCCTCTGCCAGGAGTCGACGGCCCTCAGGCCCTCACCCCGGCTGCCGGAGCTGCCTCCTTCCGGTCCAGTCCGGCCCGTCAAGCAGCTTCCCAGCCGCCAGCGGCAGCCCCAGGGCCGCGGCGATGGCGTGGATCGCCTGGCCTCCTGAACGGTTCTTCTCTTTTCTCAATCCTTCGTTTGCAAGGGTGGTGAAGGAATGTATTGATCGGGCAGCTTGCACATAGCGGTGTAACGATCCCCGTGCGATTGATGCGGATCGGGCAAGAATCGCGACCTGACATCCACCGGGATCCTGTCCAGGTGATGCTCCTCTCCCTGCCCTTCCCGCCCTTACCGCCATGGCTCTGGTTCAAGCCCCTTCCCTCGGCATCGAACGTTTCGCCGATGACCGCAACAGGGAGAACTGGTCGAAGGCGTCTTCCCAGGACCGGGACGCCATCATTCGCCAGGTCTACCAGCAGGTGCTGGGCCAGCAGTACGTCATGCAGAGTGAGCGTCTGGCAGGGGCCGAATCGCTCTTCCGCAATGGCTACCTGTCCGTGCGTGAGTTCGTGCGCAGCCTGGCCAAGAGCGGTCTGTACCGCTCACGCTTCTTCGAATCCTGCAATCCCTACCGCTTCATTGAGCTCAATCACAAGCATCTTCTCGGCCGTGCACCCCACAACAAGGCGGAGATGCTCCACCACTTCACGATCCTGCAGGAGCAGGGCTACGACGCCGAGATCGATTCCTATATCGACAGCGACGAATATCAGGAGCGCTTCGGCACCGATGTGGTGCCCTACCTCCATGGCTGGGACTATTCCGCCGGCCAGCAGGGGCAGCAGTTCTCCTGGCTGATGCAGCTGGCCGGCGGTGCGGCCGCTTCGGCGAAGGGCGATGGTGCCGGCACCCGCTTCAAGCTCGGTAAGGCCCTTCATCAGGACCGGGCCGTGACGGTATCGGTGCGCCGTCCCCGCTTCAGCGGCGAGTCCTTCTTCCGGGCCACCATGGGCCGGGGCGTGGCCGTCGCCGAGGGACCGGTGTCCGTGGCAGGCCAGCCCACCGAACCCTCCCGCCGCCACCGGGCCGATGCGCTGGTGGTATCCGCGGGAGTGCGGGGCAGCAGCACCTCCAGCGGCCGGGTGGCCACCATCACCGCCACGGGGCTGGTCAACAACGCGGTGGTGCGCAGCGGCTCCTACGTGATGCGCGTGCCCTACAGCCGCATGAACGAGGCCCTGCAGCGGGTGCAGCGCCTCGGCGGGAGGGTGGTGCAGGTCAGCGTCAACTGATCCGGCGCCGAGGTCGCGCTATCGCACAGGCGGAGGAGCTCGGGGGGTCAGGGCCGAAGCTCCACCCCCCGACCGGCCAGCAGCTGGCGGCAGGCCATCAGGGCCGAAAGGCTGACCCCGGCCGTTCCCTCGCCGGGGTGGATGGCATCCCCGCAGAGCCACAGGCCCCGAAGGGGACTGCGGCTGGCCAGACCGAAGGGCCCGAAGCGGCTGGGATGCTGGCCCAGGCCGCCCACATAGCCCCAGGGCCGGCCGGTCCAGCCGGCGAAGCCGCGGGGGGTGGCCAGTTCGGCATGGAGCCAGTCGCCCGGATCCACCCCCAGCAGTTGCTCCAGCCCCCTCTGGATCGACGCCATCGCCTCGGCCTTGCGCTCCTGGTAGGCCGCCTCCTCGCCCCCGAACCAGGGCCGGGTCGGGGTGAACACACTGGCGATCACCGTGGCCCGCCCGGCCGGCGCCCGACCGTCGCCCTCCTGGCTCACCGACACGAACAGGGAGCCCGGCTCGGCAGCATCCAGCTGCAGATGGCTGGGCCCTCCCGCCGGCAGCCGTGTCCGCTCCACCGCCCCGTAGAACACCAGGGCTCCGCTGGGTTCGTGCAGGTTGGCCAACCGCTGCCGGTAGCCGGCGGGCAGGCACTCCCCCAGCAGGGCCGGCAGGGTCTGGGGAGGCAGGCTGAGCACCACCTCGGAGGCCTCCAGGACGACGTCCGCTCCAGGAGCGGCACCCTTCCGCGCCGCCTTGCCATTGCGTCCCCCGTCGCGCCGCTGCCCGCTGATCCGCCAGGCACCCCCCGGCCCTGCGGGCGGGTGCAGCTGTTCGACGCGATGGCGCAGGCGCAGCCGGCCGCCGTGGCGGGTGAAGGCCTGTTCCAGGGCCTCGCTGAGGGCCTGCATCGACCCCTCCAGATGCCACAGCCCCAGGGGCTCCTGCACCATCGCCAGCACCGTGGCGCCGTAGAGGGCCGCGGTGCGATCGGCCGGCTCCTGGGAATAGAGCTTCAGCTGCAGATCGAGAAAACGCCGCAGCCGCCGGTCGCCCCCGCAGCCCGTGAGAGTCAGCAGGTCGGCCACCGTGGCGGCGGTGAGCAGGCCGCTGGCCAGAGTGGCCGGCCCCAGGGCACTCAGCAGCTGACCCAGGTCCCACCAGTTGCGGGGCGGCAGCACCGGATCCCGCGAGGCGAAGGCCCAGTTGGCCTGGTGCACGGCGTCGCAGAGGGCCCAGAACCTCTCACTGCCAGGGAACTGCTGCAGCCGCTCCCGGCGCCAGCGCTCCGGATCACGCCAGATCCGCACCGGCTCGCTGCCGTCGGCCAGATCCACCACGCAGCCGGGATCGAGGGGCACGGCCGGCGGCGGTGCCACTCCCAGGTGGCGGAACAGGCGGGCATGGATGCCGGCGGGGCTGCCGTTGCCCTCCTCCAGCCCCGCCACCTGGGTGGCTCCCACATCGAACACATAGGGCCCGCGCCGGAAGGTGCCGGCGCAGCCGCCGCACTGGTGGTGGGCCTCGAGCAGCTCCACGCTCAGCCCCGCTTTCGCCAGCAGGGCCGCCGCCGTCAGGCCGGCGATGCCGGCACCGACGACGACCACATCAACCCTTGCCCCATCATCGGGATTCAACGCTGCCGTTGTGCTCACGACCCCATGCTGGCAGGGCCGGGAGGCCGGCCAGCGATCCACGGGTCGCCATAGGGTTGCAATCCCCGAACCAGCCCGGGACCGATGGCCTCCCCTGACGCTCAGCCTGCCGACCCCCTCGCCTCCTGGCTGGGCGATCGGCTCGGGGTGGACCTGGTGGAGCGCCGCCCCGTCGGTGGAGGCTGCATCCACAGGGCCTGGTGTCTGCAGCTGGCTGACGGAACCCGGCTGTTCGCCAAGACCAACCAGGCCGCCGCCTTGCCGCTGCTGGAGGCGGAGGCCGAGGGCCTCCTGGCCCTGGCCGCAGCAACGGGTGAGGGGGGAGCGCCCCTGTTGCCCGTGCCGATGGTTCATGGGCGGATGGGCCCTGAGGCGGTCCTGGTGCTCTCCTGGATCGATCTGGATCGGGGCCGTTCTGCGGCGCAGCCGTCCCCCTGGCACCGGCTGGGGGCCGCCCTCGCCCGCCTGCACCGGCGCAGCCTGTCGCAGGCCTGCATCGCGGCCGACCGCCCCGGGGCCGCCTTCGGCTGGCCGACGGACAACTTCATCGGCTCCGGCGTGCAGGCCAATGGCTGGGAGGAGGACTGGGGTCGGTTCTTCGTGGAGCGGCGCCTCGCTCCCCAGCTGGAGCGACTGGCCGCGACGGCAGGGAGGATGGAAGGTGCCGATGCCCTCCTGGCCCTGACCCCCGGCTGGCTGAACGGTCACGGGGCCCAGCCGTGCCTGGTGCATGGCGACCTCTGGAGCGGCAACGCCGCGCTCACCGTTTCAGGTGACGGCACCGTCTTCGATCCGGCGGTCTACCGAGGCGATCGGGAGGTGGACCTGGCCATGGCACGCCTGTTCGGCGGCTTTCCCGACGCCTTCTTCGCTGGCTATGAGCAGGAATGGCCACTTCCAGGCGACCATCCCCGTCGCTGCGCCCTCTACAACCTCTACCACCTGCTCAACCACGCCAACCTGTTCGGGGGCACCTACCGGGGCCAGTGCCAGGAGGCGATCCGCGCCCTGCTGGACCACTCCCCCGGCTGACCCCAGGACCCGTTCAGCTCAGGTATTCCTTGCGCAGGCCCTTGATCTTCTCCATCACGGCCGAGCGCTTCTCGCCGGTGGTGAGGTTGTTCCAGCTCCAGCTGCCCACCACCACTAGGCCCAGCAGTTCCAGGAGGCCGGGAACAATCGGCAGCAGGTTGATGGTGTCGAGCACCCCCTTGATGAGGATCTGGGCCACGATGACCGCCAGCAGCACTCCGGTGGCCTTGCCGATGCGGCCCATCTGGCTCCAGTCCACCTTGTCGAGGGTCTCGTTGACCTTGCCGATCACTTCGCTGTAGCGCTCGGTGAAATCAACGCTTTCCCCAGCGTTGCCGGTTTCGTCCTGCATCGGCTCCTTCACTTCAGTCATGGTGTCGATCATGGAGGACAGGTCCCCTGTCGTGATGACGCATAACGTACCGGTGTGAACGCTGACACGCCAGCGGAGCTGGGCATCGGTCGGCGGGCGCTGACGGTGCTGGAGGCGGTGCTGCAGGCGGCCGCTCCCCGGGAGGGCTGCGCCCTGCTGCTGGGTCGCCGTGATCCCTGGCGGATCGCTCAGGTCTGGCCCTGCCTGAATGTCTGGGATCCTCCGGCCGAGCGGATCCGTCGCTTCGCCCTCGACCCCCGCGAACAGCTGCAGGCGCAGAAGTGGGCCCGGGCCCGGGGCCTGGAGGTGCTGGGTTCGGCCCACAGCCACCCGGCCACGGAGCCGCTGCCCTCGGCCCTCGATTGCGCCCTGGCCTTCGGTCCCACCCTGATGCTGATCCAGGGCCGGCCGGTCGATGGCGCCATCGCCGCGGCTGGAGCGGGCCCCGAGCTGGCCTGCTGGTGGCTGCCGGAGCAGGGCCCCCCCCGGCCGCTGGCGTGGAGAATGGACGATTGATGCGTCGTGGGCCTCCGCCGCCATGCTTCCTCCCGACACCAGCGCCGTCCAGCTCAGCCCCGATGAGGTGGTGCGCTTCTCCCGTCACCTGATCCTGCCGGAGATCGGCATGGAGGGGCAGAAGCGACTCAAGGCGGCTTCGGTGCTGTGCGTCGGCACCGGTGGCCTGGGTTCGCCCCTGCTCCTGTATCTGGCCGCCGCCGGCGTGGGCCGGCTCGGCATCGTCGACTTCGACGTGGTCGACCACAGCAACCTGCAGCGCCAGGTGATCCACGGCACCAGCTGGGTGGGCAAGCCCAAGATCGAATCCGCCAAGGCCCGGATCCTCGAGATCAATCCCCACTGCCAGGTGGATCTCTACGAAACGGCCCTCACCAGCGAGAACGCCCTCGAGATCATCGCCGGGTACGACATCGTCTGCGACGGCACCGACAACTTCCCCACCCGCTACCTGGTCAACGACGCCTGCGTGCTGCTGGACAAGCCCAACGTCTACGGCTCGATCTTCCGCTTCGAGGGCCAGGCCACGGTGTTCAACTTCGAGGGCGGCCCCAACTACCGGGATCTGTTCCCCGAGCCGCCGCCGCCGGGGATGGTGCCCTCCTGCGCCGAAGGCGGCGTGGTGGGGGTGCTGCCCGGCATCATCGGCATGATCCAGGCCACCGAGGCGGTGAAGCTGATCACCGGCATCGGCACCAGCCTCAGCGGCCGCCTGCTGCTCTTCGATGCCCTGAAGATGAGCTTCCGGGAGCTGAAGCTGCGCCCCGATCCGGAGCGCCCCGTGATCGAGAAGCTGATCGACTACCAGGAGTTCTGCGGCGTGGGCGGTTCGGCCCCCGGCCAGGAGGAGGCTGGTTCTGTGCCCACCATCACCGTGGCCGACCTCAAGACCCTGATCGACGGTCGGATGGAGGACCTGCTGCTGGTGGATGTGCGCAATCCCCAGGAGGCCGACATCGCCGTGATCCCGGGCTCGGTGCTGGTGCCCCTCGACCGCATCGAGAGCGGCGAGGCGATCGAGGATGTGCGCCGCCTCGCCGCCGGCAAGCAGCTCTATGTGCACTGCAAGCTCGGCGGCCGTTCCGCCAAGGCCCTGATCGCCCTGGGTCGCCATGGCATCGAGGGGGTGAATGTGCAGGGCGGCATCGACGCCTGGAGCCAGGAGGTGGACCCTGCCGTTCCGCGCTACTGAGCCCCTCTCCCCCGCCCATCGGCGCGGGCTGCAGCGCCGGCGGCAGGACGCCCAGCGGCTGATCGCCCTGGAGAGCAGGTTCCTGCCGCTCCTGCTGACGGCCGTGCTGCCGATCCTGCTGATGCCCTTCACCGCCGACCGGGGCTGGCAGGGCCAGGTGTTGCTGGCTCTGGTCTTCGATCTGCTGATCCTGCAGTCGATCCGCACCCTGCCGGTGATCGGCGGGGTGCCCTTTGCTCCGCTGCGCCAGGGGCTGTACCGGGGGATCGGCCTGCTGGGGGGGCTCGGGCTCTGGGTGCCGGTGGCCTCGGGGGGATGGCCAGGCGGCGCGTTCCGCGTCGTCGAGATGGTCCTGCTGAGCCTGTTCTTCCTGATCACCTCCGTGCGGCTGGTGCGGCTGCTGGCCCGGGTGCCCCGGGTCAACGTGCAGGTGATGGCCGGGGCGGCGGCGGGCTATCTGCACCTGGGGCTCACGGGGGGCGTGCTCGCCACCGCCACCCAGGTGCTGGTGCCGGGCAGCTTCAGCCTCGGCGCCGCCGCCAGTCACCAGCTGCTGCTCGACCGGCTCACCTACTTCAGCTTCGTCACCATCGCCGGGGTGGGCTACGGCGATGTGGTGCCGGCCAACCCGGTGGGCGAACGCTTCGTGATCCTCCTGAGTGTCTCCAGCACCCTCTACGTGGCCCTGCTGGTGGGGCTGCTGCTGGGGCGCTTCATCGCCTCCGAGGAGGTGGAGATGCTCGAGGACGGGGGCCTGGTGGAGGCAGCACCCGTGGAGGAGGCTCCGGGGACGGACGAGGGGGCCCTGCCTGGCCCGCCTCGGCGGCTTCAGTAGTCGACGCCGCGCTTGAGGTCCACGCCCCGTTCGGCGTAGTGCTTGTGGCACACCATCTCCGAGTGGACGCTGGCCAGATCGAAGTACGCGGGCCGGGTCTTGCAGCGGCCCGTGATGATCACTTCGGTTTCGGTGGGCTTGCGCAGCAGGGTCTGCACGATCGGCTCCACCGGCAGCAGCTCCAGATCCACCGTGGGATTGAGCTCGTCGAGGATCACGGTCTTGTAGAGGCCGCTGGCGATGGCCGCCCGGGCGATCTCCCAGGCCCGCTCCGCCTCCACATAGTCGATCGGCTGCTGCTGGCCGCGCCACACGATCGCATCGCGGCCGGAGCGCAGATGATCCACCAGGTGGGGGTAGCTCTCCCGCAGGGCGGCGATCGCCGCATCCTCGGTGTAGCCGGCGCCGCCCTTGAGCCACTGCAGGATCAGCACCCGGTGGCTCTTGTCCTGGCTGATGCCCCGTCCGATGGCCTGCAGTCCCTTGCCCAGGGCACTGGTGGATTTTCCCTTGCCTTCACCGGTGTAGATCTCCAGCCCCTCCAGCCCCTGCTCCGGGCCGCTGTGGGCCCGCATCTCGGAGTGCAGATCCGCCATCTGCACCAGCTGCCGCGGCGCCCCCCGGCCGGTGCAGATCACCTCCATGCCCGCCGGTTTGGTGGTGAGT
Organism: Synechococcus sp. CCY 9618; assembly: GCF_019038415.1. Taxonomy (GTDB): domain Bacteria; phylum Cyanobacteriota; class Cyanobacteriia; order PCC-6307; family Cyanobiaceae; genus Cyanobium. The sequence continues at coordinate 20,280 of NZ_JAFKRG010000059.1, forward strand.
GTGCGGACCACCTCCTCAGGGTCGAGCAGGCCCAGGTCGAGCACGGGGTTGAGCTCGTCGAGCACCACCACCGAATAGAGGTTGCTGGCGATGGCCCCCTTGGCGATGTCCCAGCCCCGCTGGGCCTCCTGGCGGTCGAAGCGGGTGGCCTCCTCGGCCGTGAAGAAATCGCCCCGGCCGGTACGCACCTGGTCGATCAGATGGGGAAAGCCCTGCTGCAGGGCCTCGATGGCACTGTCTTCGTCATAGGAGCGGCCGGGGCCCTTGAGGAAGCGCAGCAGCAGCACCCGGGTGCGCTTCTGCTCGCAGATGCCCAGGCCGATGGTGCGGAGCACCACCCCCAGAGCCGCCTGGCTCTTGCCTTTGCCCTCCCCGTCGTAGACGTGCAGCTGACCGTGGGCCCGCTCATCGCTGCCGGCGGCGGTGCGGATGCCGATGCCCCGCCCGGTGCCGCGCTGGGGGGTCTGGGTGCTGCGGGCGGCGGGGGTCATCGGCGGGCGGTGGGGAGCAGCTGCGGGCGGATCTGGCCCGGATGCTACCCAGCCTTGCCAGGATCTCCGCCATGACCGGACGCCCCCGCCTCACCCTGCTCGACGCTCTCCCGGCCCCACTGGAGCGGGGCCTGGAGGCCCTGTGCGGGCGGCTGGATGGCTTCGCCCGGGTGGTGGTGGCCTATTCCGGCGGCGTCGACAGCGCCCTGGTGGCGGCCCTGGCGGCCGACCGGCTGGGAGCGCGCGCCCTGGCGATCACCGGCGTGTCGCCCGCCCTGGCCCCCCACCTGCGCCGGGAGGCCAGCGACCAGGCCCGCTGGCTGGGCCTGCGCCACCGGGAGCTGGCCACCGCGGAGCTGGCCGATCCCGCCTACACCAGCAACCCGGAGGACCGCTGCTACGCCTGCAAGCGGGAGCTGCATCGTCTGCTGGCCCCCATCGCTGCCGCCGCCGAGGGAGCCCAGGTGCTGGATGGGGTCAACCGCGACGACCTGGGCGATCACCGGCCGGGCATCCGCGCCGCCCGGGAGTTCGGCGTGCTCTCCCCCCTGGCCGAGGCCGGCATCGACAAGGCGGGGGTGCGCCAGCTCTCCCGCGCCCTGGGCCTGCCCTGGTGGGACAAGCCCGCCCAGCCCTGCCTCGCCTCCCGCTTCCCCTACGGCGAACCGATCAGTGCCCCCCGGCTGGCCCGGGTGGCCGCCGCCGAGGACTGGCTGCGCCAGCGGGGCTTCGCCGAGCTGCGGGTGCGCAGCCAGGGGGAAACCGCCCGCATCGAAATTCCCGCCGCCGTCCTGCCGGAGGCGCTGGAGCGGCTGGCGCTGGGAGCGCTGCGCCCGGACCTGGTGGCCTCCTTCAGGGGCCTGGGCTTCACGGCCGTGGCCCTCGATCTGGAGGGACTGGTGAGCGGCAAGCTGAACCGGGAGCTGCCTGTGGCCTGAGGGTCCCGGCCGGCAGCCATGCACCGGCCGTGGGACGGCCCTCAGCCGGCGGCCAGAACTACCGGTTCCCGTCCCGTCTCACCGAGAGCCTCCGGTGTTTCCCGGCGGAAGCTGGTGAGCTTGTGTCGGCCGGCCCCCAGCTCCTCCCACAGCACCTGGCAGGCCCGTTCGGGCATGGTGTGGTCGCCACAGGTGAACACATCCACGGCGGCGTAGCCCGACTCGGGCCAGGTGTGGATCGAGATGTGGGATTCGGCCAGCAGGGCCAGGCCCGTGACGCCCTGGGGTTCGAAACGGTGGGTGATCAGGTTGAGCAGGGTGGCGCCAGCACGCTTGGCTGCTGTCGTGATGGTGTCCCTGAGGAAGGCTTCGTCGTCGAGCCGTGCGCAGTCGCAGTCGTAGAGCTCGAGGATGCAGTGTTTGCCTACCGCGTCGGTGATGTCGCCAGGGGCGGAAAGTGCAGGAGATGCGGCTTCCTTCCATCCCGGGTTGGGATGCAGGCTGGAGAGGCGCTGGTTCATCAGATCCGATCAAACAGGTCACACCATACGCGCCTGTGAGCGCGGTGGTGGTTCGCCAGTTCCCCTGCGGCATCAGGGGGCTCGGGCTTCAACCCACCAGGGCGCCGCGGCGCAGTTCCACCACCTGGCCCTGGGCCTGCCAGCCGCTGCTGAAGGCCTCCAGGTGGGTGGCGCTCACCAGGCACTGGTGTCCCTCGCCCACCGCTTCGAGCAGCAGCTGCTGGCGCCCCGGATCGAGCTCGGCCAGTACGTCGTCGAGCAGCAGCAGGGGCGGCTGACCCACCACCTGGTTCACCAGGTCGAGCTCCCCCAGCTTCAGCGCGAGCACCAGCGTGCGCTGCTGGCCGGCGGAGCCGTAGCGCCGGGCCGGCTGACCCCCCAGCAGCAGCCCCACCTCGTCGCGATGGGGACCCACCTGGCACTGGCCCAGGCGCTCCTCCTGGGGGCGCTGCCGGCGCAGCTGGTCCGCCAGGGCCTCCCGCCAGGGCCCCTCCTCATCGCTGGCGTCGGCCACGGTGCCGCTGAGGTAATCGAGCCGCAGCGGTTCGGCCGCCCCGCCGATCCGCTGCTGCCAGGCCACGGCCAGGGGTTCGAGCCGCCAGAGGGCCCGCTGGCGCCGGCGGTGCAGGCGGGCACCGACCAGGGCCATCTGCTCGTCGAAGGCATCCAGGAGCTCCTGCTGCACTCCGGCGCCCAGGCCCCGGCGCAGCAGCTGGCTGCGCTGCCGCAGCAGCCGACCGTAACGGCTCAGCAGGGCGCCGTAGACGGGTTCGAGCTGCAGCACCACCCGGTCCAGCCACTGACGCCGCAGGGCGGGCTCCCCCCGCACCAGGTCCAGGTCGAGGGCGCTGAAGCCCACGCAGCGCAGGGGGCCGATCAGGTCGAGCTGGCGCTCCAGCACCTTGCCGTTGCGCAGGGCCTGGCGGCCGCCGCTGCGGCGGAGATGGAGCTGCAGGCTGTCCCCTTCGCCTGTGAGCGCGCTCAGCCGGCTGGCGGGCTGGCCGTGGGCGATCAGATCCCGGTCGACGCTGCAGCGGTGGGAGCGGAGGCTCGTGAGCAGCTCCACCGCCTCCAGCAGGTTCGACTTGCCCTGGCCGTTGCTGCCGATCACCAGCAGGCGGGGCGCCTCCAGCGTCAGCTCCAGCCCGTCGATGTTGCGGAAATGCCGGAGGTCCAGGCGGTGCAGCCGGATGGTTCTGGGGCGGTCAGCCGCTAAGGTACCGCCATCGGAGGGAAGGATCCTGCGGGGCCCTGACTGCCGATGTTGGGCATGTAGCTCAGTTGGATAGAGCGTCAGATTCCGGTTCTGAATGTCGGGGGTTCGAGTCCCTCCATGCTCGTCGGTCCAGCCCCACCTCCCCGGGGGATTTCTCCGGGAGGAACGGGGCGCGGCCGACCGTTCAGTCGGGCCGCAGGTCGAGCCCCATGGCCCGGATGCCACCGGGATCCACAACGAAGCCCACCCGCGTGAGGGCCTTGAGGGCTTCGGGGGGAGCGGAAAGCGAAATGCTGCAGCCGCTCAGCTCCCGCCGCAGACGGGCCAGGGCCGCCTGCACCAGTGCGCCGATCACCTCATCGCGGCCGGGGTCGGCCGGATCGGCCACCAGGTCCCAGAGATTGGCGTTGAGGGCCTGGTCGCTGGTGGCTCGCACGAAGCCCACCAGGTGGCTGTGCGGATTGAGCACCACCAGGTGCCAGGCGCTGCAGGCCAGCACCCGCTGCCAGCGCTCCGGGCTGCGGGGGGGATCGCCGCAGGCCACCAGCAGCCGGTTGAGGCCCGCCGGTTCCGGATCGTGCTGGTGCAGCAGGGCGTAGCCCTCCCGCAGGCGGAGAGACGGTGACTGGCTGCGGAAGGGGATCAACAGGGAGTTCAGGGGTTCAGCCCGTGTTGCGCATGCCTGCGGCGATGCCATTGATGGTAAGCAGGGCACCGCGCAGCAGTTCGCTGCGGCTGTAGGTGCGGCCGTCGCTCCCTCCGGGGCCCTCGCCCGGTCCCTCGCTCATCGGCGGCTGGCGTTTCTGGTCCCGCAGCCGGCGCAGCAGCGCCACCTGCAGGTAGCCCAGGGGGATGATCGTGCGGTTGCGCAGGTCAACCGACAGCTGCAGGGCCGGGTCGCCGTCGAGCAGGCGGCTGTGGTTGCTGATGCGCAGCACCAGGGCATGGGTGAGGGTGAACTCGTGGGCGATGGCCGCGAAGATCTGCTCGAAGGCGTCCCGGTTCTGGGGGCGGCCCAGGGAGGTGACGTAGTGGCCCGCCAGTTCCAGATCGACCTTGGAGAGCGTCATCTCCACCTTGGAGATCAGCATGCGGAAGAAGGGCCAGCGCTGATAGAGCAGCTGCAGCAGTTCCATCTGCTCGCCGTCGGCATCGAGCTCGGCCTGCAGGGCGGTGCCCACCCCGTACCAGCTGGGCAGCAGGAAGCGACTCTGGGTCCAGCCGAACACCCAGGGAATCGCCCGCAGGCTGGAGAGATCCTTGGCGCCGCTCTTGCGCCGGGCCGGCCGGCTGGAGATCTGCAGCTTGCTGATCTCCTCGATCGGCGTCACCTGCTGGAAGAAGGCCACCAGGTCGGGGTTGTCATGCACCAGGGCGCGGTAGTGGTCGCGGGAGCGGGCCGCCAGCCGTTCCATCAGCACGTTCCAGGTGGGGGTGTCGTCCACGGGGGTGCTCACCATGCTGTTCTGCAGCACCGCGGTGGTGACGGTTTCGAGGTTGTAGAGGGCCAGTTCCGGCAGGGAGTACTTGGACGCCAGCACCTCCCCCTGTTCGGTGATCTTGATCCGTCCCTTGAGGGTGCCGCTGGGCTGGGCCAGGATCGCCTGGTAGGCCGGCCCACCGCCGCGACCCACCGATCCGCCGCGGCCGTGGAAGATGCGCAGGGCCACGCCGTGGCCATCGGCAAGCGACTGCAGGGCGATCTGGGCCCGGTGGATCTCCCAGTTGCTGGAGAGGAAGCCGGAATCCTTGTTGCTGTCGGAGTAGCCGAGCATCACCTCCTGGAGGGGCTGGTCGCCGTCGCTGTTGCTGATCAGCAGCTGGCGGTAGAAGGGATCGGCGAACAGGCGCTCCATCACCGCAGGGGCCCCCTGGAGATCCTCCACCGTCTCGAACAGGGGGATCACCAGCAGCGCGGATTTCTGGGCCATGGGATCCACCAGCCCAGCCTCCTTGGCCAGCAGCACCACCTCCAGCAGGTCGGACACCGTGTGACTCATGGAGATCACATAGGTGCGGCAGATACGGCGACCGAACTCCTGCTGCAACCGCTGCAGCATCCTGAACACGGCGAAGGTCTCGGCGGTGGGGGCGCTCCAGCGGGCCGCCGGCGGCAGCAGGGGCCGACGGGTCTTGAGCTCGCCCAGCAGCCACTCCACCCGCTGCTCCTCGTTCATCTCGCCGTAGGGCACCGGCAGCAGCAGATAGCGGCTGAGTTCGTCGATGGCGTCGCTGTGGCGGGTGCTCTCCTGACGGATGTCGAGGCTGGCCAGGGAGAAGGCGAAGATGTGCACCTGGCTGAGCAGGTCCTGCAGGGCTTCGCAGCTCAGGCCGGTGGCATCCAGGCTCTCCTTGACCAGCTCCAGGTCGGTGCGGAATTCCTCCACCGAGCCGTAGTGGAGCTCCTGGGGCGGGGCCGGGTCCATCAGGCTGGTCAGGCCGGCTTCGTTGCCGGAGGAACCGTCGCAGGGGGATTCCCAGCCCGCATCGGCCAGCTGCTGGTTGCGCAGCTGGGTGAGCCGCAGCCGCTCGAGGGTGTAGCTGAGCTTGAGGCGGTAGGGCTCGAGCCGGTAGCGGGCGGCCCGTTCCTCGTAGATCTCCGGGAAGCGCAGGCGATCCATCTCCAGCGACTCCAGCAGGGGGGCGCTCACCTGGCTCCACTGCATCGAGATGCTGAGCTGGTCGCGCAGGATCGAGACCGACTGGACATAGCGGGCCAGCATCAGCTGCCGCTGGAAGCAGGCGGTGCGCCAGGTCACATCCGGCGTCACCGAGGGGTTGCCGTCCCGGTCGGATCCCACCCAGGAGCCGAAGGTGCAGAAGGCGTCCCGGGGGGGCTGCACGTCGGGATAGCTGGCCGCCAGGGCGGCGCGGATGCGCTGGCGCAGCTGGGGCAGGGCATCGAAGAGCACCTGCTGGAAGTAATGCAGCGCGTAGTCGACCTCATCGATCACCGACGGCTTGAACTGGTGCAGCTCATCGGTGCGCCACCACAGGCGGATCTCCTCCTCCAGCTGCTGGCGCAGCCGGTCGTTGTCGTCCGGGTTGCCCTGGCCGTTCACCTGCAGCTTCTGGATCAGTGCCGCCACCCGCCGCTGCTTGTGGCGCACGGTGTGGCGCACGATCTCGGTGGGGTGGGCGGTGAACACCAGGCGGATGTCGAGTTCCCCCAGCAGGGTCTCCAGCTGACCGGGCGGCACGTTGAGGGCGCGCAGGCGCTCGAACAGCTGGCGGAACGTGGCGGGATCGCTCTGGCTCGCCAGGGCCGGCAGGAAGGGATCGTTGCTGGCGGGGGAGGGGGCCCGCTTGATGCTCTCCAGGTAGCTGTCCTCCTCGATGTGCTGTTCGAGAATGTTGACCAGCTGGAAGTAGAGCGAGAAGGCCCGGGCCGCGGCGATCCCCTCGGCCAGGTCCATGGCCCTGATCAGCGCAATGATGCCGTCGGTGTCGACAGCGGTGGAGGCCTCCGGATCGAGCCCCGGGGCGATCGGACCGCTCAGCTGCTTGAGCTTCAGCAGACGCTCCACCTGCTCCGGCGGGCATTCGCTGCGCAGCACGGTCTGCCACAGGTCCTCGACCAGTTCCAGCCGTTCGGTCAGCAGCCGGATCACCCCGGGAGAAGCCTCGGCGGGAACGACCGGGGGCTCGATCAGGGATGGCCGCATGGGGGCGCTCGGGGCAGTGGTGAGATTCATGATCCTCCAGGAGCCTGGGCCGCTTCTGTCGCCAGCCATGCGTCCAGCGCCTTCTCCCGCTTCCCGAGAGCCGCGGCCTCGCTGCCGATGATGGCACCGATGCTTTCCCCGTGCCCATGGCGGGCGAGCCATCCCATGGCCTGGTTGCCCTGGGCGAGCAGTCCTTCCAGCGGGGCCAGCCAGCGCTGCAGTCCCAGTTCCGCCGCCAGCGGTGCCATCGCTTCCAGCTCGCAGGCGATCCAGTCGCGGGCCACGACCGGTTCGCCGCTGCGCCAGTGGACCAGGTTCGCCTTCAGACTCGACCGTGCCGCCGCCTGGTCATTGGCATCGGCGAGGGCCTCCAGCTCGGCAGCGTCGAGGCGGCTGGCCCGCAGCGGATCGTGGCCCGCAGGATCGCTGAGGAGCTGATGGAGCCGCAGTTCCGCGAAGGCGGTGACCGCCAGCAGCAGCAGCGGGTCGGCGATCAGATCGCAGATGCGGATCTCCAGGCGGTTGAGGCCATGGGGCCGGTCGTCACCGTTGGGCCTGACCGACGTCCACAGATGGCGCACGTTGCGCATGGCCCCGGCGGCCAGCCGCTCCTCCATCCAGCGGATGTAGTGGGCGTGATCGCTGAACAGGGGAACCCGGGGCGGGGTGAGCGGAAACTGGATCCAGCGCTGGGAGTGGGCACCGGTGGCCACCCCGTCCAGGAAGGGGGAACTGGCGCTGAGGGCCAGCAGCAGGGCCGCCTCGCAGCGCAGCAGCCGCAGGCCCGCGAACAGGGCGTCCATGGCCGTCAGGCCCAGGTTGATGTGGACGCTGGCGGTCACCACCCGGGTGCCGTAAGTGGCCTCGATGTAGCCGTGGTACGGGTTGGCCGGATCGGAGCGCTCAAAGCGGCGGCTGTCCCCCAGGCTCAGGGTGCTGCCCGGCAGCAGGGTGAGTCCGCGGGGCTGGAGCCAGCGGCGCAGGCGCCGGCGCGGCTCCAGCAGCAGCTCCAGCTGGGCGGCGTAGCCCGCCTCGGGCGGGGTGACGTACTCCAGGTTGCGGTGGTCCGGTTCGGTCATGAAATCGCTCAGGGCCGCGGCCACCTCGCCCGAGCAGCCCACCACCGTGCCGTCGGCCCGGCCGGTGTACATCTCCACTTCGAAGCCCTTCAGCAGCAACGGACCGCTCATCGCCCGGCGCCGGTGCCCCCGGCGGGAGCGGGCTCCAGGCAGGCGAGCGCCTTGAGCATCCCCCGGGCCTTGTTGAGCGTCTCCTGGTACTCCGCCGATGGCCTGGAATCGGCCACGATGCCGGCACCGGCCTGCACCTGCACCCGCCAGCCGCCGTCGGGATGGGGCAGCACCACCATGGTGCGGATCGTGATCGCCGTGTTCAGGGCTCCGGCCAGATCCACCGCTCCGTAGACCCCTGAATAGGGGCCCCGGGCATCCGGTTCGAGGGCATGGATGAGCTGCATGGCACGGATCTTGGGGGCGCCGCTCACCGTGCCGGCCGGGAAGGAGGCCATCAGCAGATCCCAGATGTCGTGATCCCGGGTCAGCAGCCCCTCCACCTCGCTGACGATGTGCATCACGTGGGAGTACTTCTCGATCACCATCAGTTCAGTGACCCGAACCGATCCGGGGCGGCAGACCCGGCCCAGGTCGTTGCGGCCCAGGTCCACCAGCATCACGTGCTCGGCCCGCTCCTTGGGATCGGCCAGCAGCTCCTCCGCCAGGGCGGCGTCCTGCCGGGCATCTCCGCCGCGGGGACGGGTGCCGGCGATGGGCCGCAGGGAGGCCTTCACGCCCTCTGGGCACGGCTCCGCCTTCACCATCACCTCGGGGCTGGAGCCGATCAGATGCCAGTCGCCGAAGTCGAAGAACGCCATGTAGGGCGAGGGATTCACCATCCGCAGGCTGCGGTAGAGCTCGAACGGATCGTGGCTCACCCGGGTTTCCAGCCGCTGGCTCAGCACCAGCTGGAACACGTCTCCGGCGGCGATGTGCTCGGCGGCGGCGGCCACGGCCGCTTCGAAGTCGGTCCGGTCCCGGTTGCTGTGGGTGGCCAGCTCGGCGCCGCTGGCCTCGTGCCAGGCCAGGGGTTTCCCCTGGCCCGGAAGGGGCCCGTGCATGCGGGCCTCGAGTGCCTCGATCCGCGCGGCGGCCCGGTCGTAGGCCTCGCCGGGGTCGGCCCCGTGGGCGAGATCCACGTAGGCCACGGCGGTGATCTGGCGCTTCACCTGGTCGAACACCAGCAGGCTGTCGGCCAGCATCCAGCAGCCGTCGGGCGGCGCACCCGCCGCAGCGTCATGCACCGGCACGCTGGGCTCGATCCAGCGGATCAGTTCGTAGCCCCAGAAGCCGAACAGCTGGGCCACCGTCGGCAGGCCCTCCACGGGCGCGGGGCGCAGGGGTGCCAGGGCCTCCCGCAGCAGATCGAAGGGATTGCCATGGAGAGTTTCCCGGCGGCCGTCCCGCCAGCACCTTTCCCCCCGGTCGCCGCGGCAGGTGAGGGTCCAGAGCGGATCACTCACCACGAAGCTCCAGCGGCCCAGCTGCTCGCCTCCCTCCACCGACTCCAGCAGCACGCCATGGCCGTTGCCGGCACCCACCTTCAGCCAGGTGGTCAGGGGCGTCTCCAGGTCGGCGGGCCAGCGTTTCCAGAGGGGCAGAAGATTGGCAGCCACGCCAGCGCCGGCCTCCCCAGCGGCGATGCGCTCGAGGAAGGCGCTGCGATCAGAACCGGGCATCACGGCGACAGGCAGGCAAAAAAAACGGGGCTCTCGGCCCCGCCGTTATAAGTGCTGGCCGGTGGGGCTCAGGCTTCGAAGGTCTCCTTGCCGCTGAACTTGAGGCTGGCGGGGTTGGGGTTGGCACCGATGCTGCGGGCCACGTGGCCGACCATCTCCCTGCCTTCGTTGACCTTCTCGGGGAAGACGCCGTCCTTGGGATGGAGGTACTCGGTGTCGCCGCCGGGGTAGATCCGGTAGATCTTGTAGTCCTCGATCCGGGGCTTGAACTTGGTGCGCAGCTGGGTGCCCAGGGCCAGGCACTGCTCCTTGCGGGCGAAATACATGAGGTTGTCGCCCTCGTGCATCTCGGCGGCACCGCCGGTGGGGAGTTCGAACACCTGGGCCTTGGAGCTGCTCCAGGTGATGGCGTACTTCTCCTCGGTTTCGGCGGAATTCAGCAAGCCACCGGTGCTGCCGATGGACTTCGGAAGTTGACCGTGGAGGGCCGTTTCGGGCATGGCTCGCAGACCGTTTCAGCGGGAAGCTAGCACCGTGTTTTTGGCCATTCCGGGGTCTCCAGCGGAGTCTTCACACCCGTCAACAAACCCCCCCCACGCCCCTCGGCCTCAGCCGCTGCGTTCCGCGGCCGGGAAGAAGACCGTCAGGTTGCTGCCGCCCCGTTCCGTGAGCCGGCCTCCCAGGCGGTGAAAGAGGCGCTGGGTGGCCTGGCGGCTGAGCTGCAGGCTGCCGGTCTCGGGGTTCCAGCTGAGCACCGGTCCCACCGGGGTGGGAACGGCGGCGGCCAGGTCGTCGGCCACGCGGCTGTCGGGGTCGTCGCTGCTGAGCTGCAGTTTCAGCCGCGACCCTGCCGGCAGCAGCCGCAGCCGCACCTGGCTGCCGCTGGGCAGGCTGCGGCTGAAGCGGTCCATCAGACCCCCCAGCATGGTCTCCAGCTGGCTGGGGTCGCTCATCACCGGTGGCAGGTCGTCGGCGATCTCCATCAGCAGCTTCAGGTCCCGCCGGCCCAGCTGGCGCTGCCAGAGATCCTCCAGCTGGTGGAGCAGCCGGCTCAGATCCGTCCGGGCCAGTTCGCTTTCGCTCAGGGGCTGGCCGCTGCCGGGCTGCCGCTGCAGCTCCGCCGCCAGGAAGATCAGCCCGAAGCGGTCGATCTGTTCGCTGCACTCCCCGTCGATCTGCTCCAGCCGCTGGCGCACCACCGCCGGGAGGTCGGTGCGGCGCAGCAGGGAGCGGATCAGGGTGCGGATCGTGGCCAGGGGCGTGCGCACCTCATGGGTGAGGGCCTCCAGCAGGGCCAGTTCACTGCTCACCGCATCGTGGCTCTCGGCGGCCCGCTTCTCTCCGTGCACCAGGGGCTGCAGGGTGACGCTGGGGGCCATGGCGGCCAGCCGCTGGGCCAGCAGGGGCCAGAACCGGGTGCCCAGGTCCGGATCGTTGCTGAGCGGGCCCAGCAGCTGCAGCCGGCGTCGCAGCCCCAGGCTCGCGGCCGGATCGTCCTGGGCCAGGCGGCGATCGAGCATTTCCAGGGCCGCCGAGAGGATGGGGGCCTCGAACCGCACCACCAGCCGCCGTCCCTGGGGGGGGCCGTCGAGGGCCATCGCCACCTGCAGCACAGGGGTGATCAGCACCAGCAGGGGGTCGGTGCCATCGTCGTCCCGCAGGCTGAGGCGCCGGAAGCCCCCGGGCCGTCCCGCCGTTCCAGGGGGGGCGGGGCCGGGTGGACCGGGCAGGGGGGGCATCCCGGGCAGCAAGGGCAGGCCCGCAGGCATCAGGTTGCCCACCTCGGCCGGCGTCCAGACCCAGCCGTCAAGCCACTCCAGCAGAGAGGGTTCGTAGAGGGCGGGCAGGGGAGCCGCCAGCCACACCCCCGGCTGGGGCGGGACGGCACCGAGGAGATCGTCCTGGATGATGGCCAGGGCGGCCCACCACAGGCGCCGCACGCTGTCCTCATCCCCCCTGCCGGCCGGCGCACCCTCGGCCAGCAGCCGGCGCAGCCCCTCCAGACTCACCACCATTTGCGCAGGCTGCGGCTGCGCCGGGCTACCGAGGCGCAGAGACCGATGCTGATGCAGTTGACGAGCATGGCGGAGCGGCCGTAACTGAGCCATGGCAGCGGAATCCCCGTCACCGGCCCCAGGCCGATGGTCATGAAGATGTTGACCACCACGGCGAACATCAGCATGGCGCCGATGCCCACCACCAGCAGCGACTCCACGTCGGTGGCCGCATTGCTGGCGATCTGCAGCAGCCGCCACACCAGCAGGGCAAAGCCCAGCACCACCAGCACCGAGCCCACGTAGCCCGTCTCCTCGCCCAAAGCGCTGAAGATGAAATCGGTGTGCTGCTCCGGAATGAAGCGCAGACGGGTGAGGGAGCCGTGCATCAGGCCCGTGCCCCAGAGGCCGCCCGAACCGATGCCCACCTTGCTCTGAAGCAGGTGATACCCCCCACCCAGGGGGTCCTTGGAGGGATCGAGGAAGAGCACCAGCCGGTCGCGCTGGTAGTCCTTGAGGCCGTGCATCCACAGCAGCGGGGTGACCACCGCGAAGCCGCTCTCGACGGCGAGCACCACCACCAGGGCGATGCGTTTCCAGGGAAGGGAGCTCCAGGCCAGCCAGCCCATCAGGGGGATCCAGACCAGCAGGCCCCAGGGCAGAACCCCCGCCACGATGGAGGTGATCACCGGGGAGAGCAGCAGCACCAGCCAGGCCAGGGGCATGCCGGCCCAGTACAGCATCACCAGCAGCACGGCTCCGAACACCAGGGAGGTGCCCAGATCCGGCTGGATGAACACCAGAGCCCAGGGGGGCAGGATCAGCAGGATCGGGCGGACCAGGTCCACGGGCCGCTCCACCGGATAGCGGGAGAGAATCCCCGCCAGCAGGAGCACTGCGGCGAGCTTGGCGAATTCCGACGGCTGCACGTGGAAGCCGGCGAAGCTGATCCAGCGCTGGGCTCCGAGGGCGGAGGTGCCCACCACGCGCACGGCGATCAGACTGGCCATGGTGGCCAAATAGATCGGCCACTGGAAGCGTCGCAGCTGGTCCATGGGCAGCCGGGCCAGCAGCAGGCCGATGGCGAAGCCCACACCACCGGTGATCCAGTGCTGGTACCAGTCGGCATAGTCGGCCTGGCGCTGGGTGCTGGCGATCAGCACCCCGGCCAGCAGAGTCATGGCGATAGGGATGCCCCAGAGCACCGGGTCGAAGCCCAGGCCGCGCCGCTTGGTCCCCTTGGCGGCGAAGCCGGCTCGCCGAGGGCTGAGGACCGCCATCGCGTCAGGCGAGGGCCGGGCTGAGGGCGCAGCTGGCGATCAGCTGGCCGCTGAGCTCGGTGAAGGCACGGCCGCTGGCCGAACGCGGGGCGGCCAGCACCACCGGCAGGCCATTCTCGCCCCCTTCCAGAACGGGCATCTCCATCGGCAGCTGGGCCAGCAGGGGCACCCCCGCCTCATCGGCCAGCATCCGGCCGCCCCCGCTGCCGAAGAGGGCGTAACGGCGATCAGGCAGGTCGGGGGGGATGAAGGCGGTCATGTTCTCCACCACCCCAAGCACCGGCACGCCCATCTGCAGGAACATGGCCAGGCCGCGGCGGGCATCCTGCAGGGACACCTGCTGGGGCGTGGTGACGATGATGACCCCGGCCATGGGCACGGCCTGGGCGAGGGTGAGCTGGGCATCGCCGGTGCCGGGGGGCAGGTCCACCACCAGCACGTCGCGCTCGCCCCAGTTCACCTGATACAGAAACTGGCGGATGATGCCGTTGAGCATGGGGCCCCGCCAGACGACCGGCTGGTTCTCCTGGATCAGCAGGCCCATGGACACCATGGCGATGCCGCAGCTCTCGATCGGCTCGAGCACCTGCTCGCTGCCGCTGCCGCGCACCTCCGGACTGCGATCGGCCACCCCGAGCATGGTCGGGGCGTTGGGGCCGTAGATGTCGGCATCCAGCAGGCCCACGCGCAGGCCCGCAGCGGCCAGGCCGCAGGCCAGGTTCACCGCAACCGTGCTCTTGCCCACGCCCCCCTTGCCGCTGCTGACGGCGATGACCTGGCGCACACCGGGAATCCCCTGCCGTTCGGGCAGCTGCCCGCCGCCGGTCCCGTGGCCGGCGGCGCCGATGGGCCCCGACGAGGGGGCGGCGGCGGGCTGGGCCAGTTCGATCTGCACGTCATCGATCCCTTCGAGGGCCAGCAGGGAGTCGCGGGCTTCGGCGGCGATGCGCTCCCTCTGGCTGGCCGCGAAGCCGGGCAGAGCCAGCCGGAACACGGCCCGCTGCCCCTGCTGCCGCAGGTCGGTGATCCAGCCCAGCTCCAGCAGGCCGCGGCCGCTGCCGGCGTCGCGGAGCGGCTGCAGGGCCTGCTGGAGAAGGTCGGCACTGGCCATTCGGCGGCGGCGAAGTCGGTACGAATGGCGATCCTAGGGGGGGCGTCCCAGACCAGTCGGGACCCTGGCGACCCACGGCGGCAGCCGCGGCGGCCCGTGACAGAGGCTCTCGAACCCTTGTGAGCCGCCCCCGCGGGCTGAAATGGTGAGCCGATGTTCCGCGTCCATCGCGCCGCCGTTCCATGCAGATGCCACCCGCCGATTCCCGCAGCAGGGCCAGGGCCCTGCTGATGGGCCTGCAGGATTCGATCTGCGCCGGCCTGCAGGACCTCGATGGGGAGGGGCGCTTCGAGGAGCAGAGCTGGGAGCGGCCGGAGGGCGGTGGCGGTCGTTCCCGGGTGATGAAGGAGGGCCGGGTCTTCGAGCAGGGGGGCGTCAATTTCTCCGAGGTGGAGGGCGAGCGCCTGCCGCCTTCGATCCTCGGCCAGCGCCCCGAGGCGGAGGGCCACCGCTGGTTCGCCACCGGCACCTCGATGGTGCTGCACCCCCGCAATCCCTATGTGCCCACCGTCCACCTCAACTACCGCTATTTCGAGGCCGGCCCGGTGTGGTGGTTCGGCGGCGGAGCCGACCTCACTCCCTACTACCCCTTTCTGGAGGACGCCCGCCATTTCCATCGCACCCTCAAGGGAGCCTGCGATGGGGTGGATCCCTCCTATTACAAGGTGTTCAAGCCCTGGTGCGATGAATACTTCTTCCTGAAGCACCGGGATGAGACCCGGGGCGTGGGCGGCATCTTCTACGACTACCAGGACCCCGGTGGGGTGCTCTACAAGGGCGGCGATCCGGAGGGTCCGGCGGCCACCGTCAGCGCCGCCATCGGCCCGGTGCTGCACGACTGGGAGCAGTTGTTCGCCCTGGCTTCCGCTTGCGGCCATGCCTTCCTGCCCAGCTATGGGCCGATCGTGGAACGCCGCCACGGCCTGCCCTGGGGGGAGGTGGAGCGCCAGTTCCAGCTCTACCGCCGCGGACGCTATGTGGAATTCAATCTGGTGTTCGACCGGGGCACGATCTTCGGTCTCCAGACCAACGGCCGCACCGAATCGATCCTGATGTCGCTGCCGCCCCTGGTGCGCTGGGAGTATGGCTACACGGCGGCACCCGGCAGCCGGGAGGCCCTGCTCACCGACCTGTTCACTCGCCCTCAGAACTGGCTTGAAGACCCCTCGCTGGAGGAGCGCTGCCGACCCCACCAGGCGGTGGGCTGAGCGGCGGGGCCTCCGCGGTGGACTCGGTGGTGGTCTCGGTGGTGGCCGTCGTGGCGGGCTGCGCTCCGTTGCGGCCCAGGCCGAGCTCCAGGGCGCCCACGATCCGGGTGGCGATGTGCTGCAGGGTGGCGGCGCGGGTGGAGGGGTTGCGCAGGGCGCGCTCCAGGGTGCCCTCCAGCTTGCCCACCTCCAGCAGGGCGATGCCGCGCCGGGGCCCGCCCAGGCCATCGCGGAACCCCATCGGATAGCCGCCGAATTCCTCGGCCAGGCTCTCGTCGAGGCGGCTGAAGGGCCGGTGCAGCGGCGGGATCAGCCCTGATCCGATTCCGGTGGGCCCCCAGGCATCGAAGTGGATCTCGAGGGCGTAACCGCCCGCGGCGGCATGGAGGCGACCCACGCTCCAGTTGGTGCTCGGATGGTTGCCGTCGGCGATGCTGCGGAGGGGGGGCCGGTAGTAGCTGATCGGCAGCCCCCGCTGCTGGCCCAGGGCCACCACCAGCTCGGCGACGGCCATGTTCCAGTAGAGCTCGTCACTGATGCCCGGGAGCATCGGCGCCCCGCCGGCGGCCACGGTGGCGCCGCTGGTCCCCGAACCGCCGATGCCCTGGGAGTCGGCATGGCCGGCCAGCACCAGGATCGGAGTGTCGGGGGCGATGGGGCGGGTGCCGATCCAGTCCCGGGGCAGGCGGCTGCGGGGACCGGTGATCGGATCGACTGCGGGCCGGCGCAGGGTCGGGGTGGGGGATGTTGCCATGGCTCCAGCGGCCTCGACGCTGTGGGCCGCCGGAGCCAGTGGGCCCAGGCTGCCGATCAGGACGGCAGGGCCCAGCAGCCGGGCCGCGAAACGGGAGGGCATGGGTTCAGATCGGCGAGGCGAGCAGGGAGCCATCGCTGGCCAGGCCGAGCCTGGGCCCCAGTTCCCGTTCGATGGCGATCAGCTCGTCGCGGTGGGCCCGCAGGCGCAGGGTGCTGCCGCCCCCTGCGCTGTCAGCGTTCATCAGCCGCAGCTCCAGGCTTTCCGGGCGGGCTGCCCGCCGGCGGTAGATCAGGCCTGCCCCCGGGCCCACCAGGGCCAGCAACAGGGGCCACCAGCCCAGGACGGGAAGCACCTGGCGCAGCACCAGGCCCAGGCAGGCGGCCCCCACGCTGCCGAGCAGGGAAAGGAGCACCGCCAGGGGCAGGCTGGAGCGGACCTGGCCGCGGAAGCGCAGCAGCTGGCGCTCGGGGTCCCCCGCTTCCGTCTGCCAGCCCCGGGCGGTGAGCCAGCCCGAGAGGCCTTCGAGCACCTGGACCGGCGGCTGGGGCGAATGCACCTCCACCACGGTGGTGCGGTCCTTGCTGGCCGCCCGCAGGAAGAACACCAGCCCGATGGCCATCAGCAGGGTGAGCAGGAGGGTCGAACACAGGGTGGGCATCGCAGCAAGGCCGATCGGTGATCCATTCTCACCCACCCCCCGGGAGTGACAGAGCCGGCGGCTGCCGTGGGCCACGATGGCCCCAGTTCCCGATGCCCCGCGATGGCCCAGTCCCCTTCCAACGGCAGTGCCAGTCCGGGGCCACCGGCCCGGTTCGCGGTCTTCGACGGCGACCTGGATGCCGCCTGGCAGGAGCTCTACGGGGCAGCCCGGGCCCTGGCCATCGACACCGAGGCCATGGGGCTGATCCATGGCCGCGACCGTCTCTGTCTGGTGCAGATCTGCGATGACGATGACAACGTCTGCTGCATCCGGCTGGCGCGGGGCCAGGACGGCGCGCCGCGGCTGAAGGCCCTCTGCGAGAACCCCGCCATCGAGAAGGTTTTCCACTTCGCCCGCTTCGACGTCGCCGCCCTGGCCGAGAACCTCGGCATCGCCGTCGACCCGGTGTTCTGCACCAAGGTGGCCAGCCGCCTGGCCCGCACCTACGCGCCCCGCCACGGCCTCAAGGACGTGGTCAACGAGCTGGTGGGGGTGGAACTCGACAAGCAGGCCCAGAGCTCCGACTGGGGCCGGGTGGAGGAACTCAGCGATGCCCAGCTGGCCTATGCCGCCGGCGATGTGCGCTGGCTGCTGGCCGCCCGCGACCGGCTGGAGCTGATGCTGCGGCGGGAGGAGCGCTGGGAACTGGCCTGCCGCTGCTTCGCCTGCGTGCCGGTCTTCGCCGCCCTCGACCGGCAGCGGTTCACCCACGTCTTCGAGCACTGAACCCCTGGGGCCTGACCGGGCCGGGCGGGGATTCCCGTCAGTCCTCGATCATGAACAGGTCGTCCTCGCCCACCGAGCGCAGCTGACCATCGAACAGCTGGCCCCGGTCGAGGCCGCTGGCCCTGGTCTCATCCAGCAGCTTCTCCGCCAGGGCCACCTTGGCGGCGGTGTCCCTGAGGCCCTCCTGGGCCGCCAGGATCTCCACCCGCCGGCGGGCCGAGGCCAGGCTGACGCCCAGGTGGGTAGCCAGGCGACCACAGGCGGCGTTGAAGCTGCGGTCAGGGATGCCGGGCATGCGGGGCGGAAAGCGAAGGGGACCGTCGGCCCATCATCCCCCGCTGGCCCGGGCCCCCCCTCGTCCCTGGCCTCCGCTGCCGCCCACGGCCTGCTTCAGCAGACGCGCCGCAATCAGGCTCGCCAGTCGATCGCTGGCTCCGGCGGGCCCCATCCGCCGCCGGCCGATGCGGCCCAGCCGGGCCCGCTCCAGGTCGTCGTCGAGCAGGGCGATCAGCCGGTGGCGCAGTTCTTCCGGGCCATGGCAGGGCTGCACCGCCCCCCCCAGCAGCCGGCTCTGGCGCCGGGCGAAGCCCGCTTTGAACTGGGGCCCGGGCCCCGGCAGCGAGAGGGCAGGCACCCCCAGCCCCACCAGCTGCTCGGTGGCGGTGCCGGCGGTGGCCAGCCCCAGCTCCGCCAGTGGCGCCCAGGCGGCGAAGCGGCCCGGACCCACCAGCAGGTCAAGGGGCCCCCGCTGCCAGACGGCCGCAGCATCGCAGTCCTCCGGGACGTCACCGGGGACGAACCCCGCCGCCCTCAGAAGACCGGCCAGCTCCCCACCGCTGGGATGGGCGCCGGTGGCCAGCAGCAGGCTGATCGGTCGGCAGGGGTCAGCCGGCGGCAGGGCCGCCAGCAGGGCGCGCAGATTGCCCAGGGCCTCCGGCAGCCGGCTGCCCGGCAGCAGCAGCAACCGGCGGCGCCCCTGCAGCCAGGGGGGCAGGGGCGCCGCCGGGTCAAAGCCATCCATCATCGGATTGCCCAGCCAGGTGGCCCCCACCCCATGGCGCCGCAGTCCCCGGGCGGTGAGGCGATCCCGCACGGCCACCAGCCGGCAACGTCGATGGCCCATCAGGGCCCATTCCCAGGGATCCCATTCGCTGCCCTTGGCCCGGTGGTAGCCGTCGGCCAGCGGAGTGGGGCCCCATCCGGGCGGCGGTGGCGAGGCCCAGGTGTGGTCGCTCTTTGGGGTGCCCAGGAAACCGAAGGGGCCGCCGCCGGCCCAGGCCAGCAGCAGGGGAAGCAGGTCGCCCACCGCCAGGATCGGAAACCCGCGCCGGCCCCAGTGCCGCACGATCCGCCACTGCTGCCAGCTGAGCAGGGGCAGCCCGGCGGCCAGATCAGCCAGCAGCCCGCCGAGGCTCTGGTTGCTGAAGCCCCCACTGGGCAGCGGCAGCCGGGGCCCCACCCGCTGCAGCGTTCCGGCGGCCTCGGCGCCTGCGAAGGCCTGGCCGATCCCCACCAGGGGCAGCACCTGCACCTCCAGACCTGGCAGTTGCCGCCCAAGAGCCTCGATCAGCCGCAGGGCGATCAGATCCTCCCCGTGGCCGTTGCTCAGGACCAGCAGAGGGGGGGTGAACATGCCATGGCTGATACGATCCGCTGCGGGGAGTTTGCTCCCCGGCAGGCGGCATGGCCAAGTGGTAAGGCAGAGGATTGCAAATCCTTTATCCCCAGTTCGAATCTGGGTGCCGCCTCTGCAACAACCGGCCCCGAGTCCTCTCCGTGTGAGACGCCCCCTTGCGGGGGGATGGAATTCTCCGGGCCGCCGTGGTGTCCCCATGGCCGAGGAGAAACGGCTGGGATTCGAATCAGCCTGGGCCGAACTTCCGCTTGCCGCGCAACCAGCCACCTCGCCATCTCCCGGTCCGATGGGCCGCGGCGGGGGACACGGCACGCGAAGGGGTGGCAGACTGCAGCAAACGTGCTGATGAGGTCAGTGGTGGCAGCCAACTCCGCGGAACAGCCGGATCCGTTTGAAGCGCTGCTGAGCGAAGAATGCCTCGACATGATCGAAAAGATCCAGGCCTATCGCGAGCGTATCCAGCTTCCTTCCACTCCGAAGGCGATCCTCGAAGATGCGGTCATCGAGTACTACACCGCCCTGAAAAGAGCCGGCAACTGGTGATCCTCAGCGCAGATCTTCAAGCTCTGATCTTCAACATCTGATCTTCGACGCCTGGAACAGGGAACCTGCCGAGGTTGAGGATTCCCAGGGATTCCGGCATCGGGCCTGAGAGCTCAGCCTGTCTGGGGGGATGCCTCTCCGAGGATGAGCTCGGCGCGTTTCCTGTGCAGGGTCATCGAGGCTTCGGTCAGCACCACCCACTGGGCCAGGGTGGTGCAGCGCTCATCGAAGGGAGGCCGGTCGAGCCGAAGCGGCCGCCATCCTCCCGCTGTGATCTCCCGGTTGAGATCCGAGTGGGGCAGATCGTCATTGGTGATGATCAGCCAGCGGTACTTGGACTTGAAGTGGTTGAGATAGTCCTGCACCACCGGATTGGGGAGATGCTGCAGCACGTCCTTGACCAGCAGCAGATCCGCCGGCGGCAGACTGGCCAGGCCGTCGAAGATCTGGAAGCGGACCGTATCGCTGCCATGGTGATCACGGTTGCTGGCCACCACCGAATCGACGATGTCGATGCCCGTATAGGCGATGTCGCCCCAGTGGATCAGCCGGGAGAACTGCCAGTCGCCACAGCCGAAATCGACGACGCTGCGGATGTCATTGAGCTGCAGGAAGCGATGCAGGGTGGCGATGTATTCGCCATTGAACTCAGGCCTGGACCCCTGACCCGATCCTCCTCCCCACGTGTCGTGCTGATAGATGCGGGTGAAGGCGTCCTTTGTCGACATGCAGGCTGGTGTTCGGGGACTTCTGCGTCCATCGGCACTTGGAGCCCCGCAGGGACATGGTCACCTTAGCGACGGTGCACGCCAGGTCCGCAGCAGTCCCGATCAGGGCAGGACACCAAAGACCAGTGAGATGAGAGCGAAGCCAACAACGCCCACGAGGGCCAACAGCGAGGCGGTCTGGGGCACGGCCCTCTCCCGGATGGGCCAATAGTAAAGAGAATCTTTAGGCGAGCGGTCTGTTCATGGTGATCGTTGCCGATTGTCATGTCGCCGTCGGCAGCCCTCCGGCCCTGTCAGGGTGAGGCTTCCGCCTGCCAGAGCTCCCCGGCCTGGCCGGTGGCTTCGCAACTGAACCTCCCGCTCTTCAGCAGGCAGTGCCCCCTGGCCAGCCGGGCCCGGGTCAGCGGCATCGCCGTCCCCATGGCGCCATAGCCCGACTGGCCCACGGCGCTCACCCGCAGCAGCAGGGGCCAGCTCGGTTCGCAGCGGCTCTGGCGGCAGCTCAGTCCCGGCGAGCCCTCCTCCAGCACCCCGGCGAAGACCAACTGGCGATCAAGGAGGGACTCCCCGCTGCCGGGCTGCAGAAACCGCACGGTCAGCAGGCCCTCCATCTGCTGATCCAGCCTCAGCAGCCGGCAGGAGTCCGGAGGTGGTGCAGGCTTCGCGGGGGTCGTCATCAGGATGCGGCAACGCGCCAGCGGCCGCTGCCAGCGGCCGAAGTCCTCGCCCGGCAGCTGGCGGGCCTGCAGCGGCGCCACCAGCTGGCCGGCAGCCAGGCTCAGAACCAACCCGGTCCGGAAGGTCAGGGGAGACCGGAACATCAATAGCCCGAGTCGGCGACGCAGATGCCCTGGCAGCTGATCCCGTTGCTCGCGGTCCTGCCGCAATGGGAGCAGAGCACCCTTTCGGCAGGGGACGGCGGCGGCTCCGGCGATGGCTCGATCAGGGCCCCTTCGGAACGGGACGGCCGTGGATCGGCCGGGGGAATGGACATTGCTCGGCCCCGGACGGTGGATGGGGTCGATCATGGCAACCGACCCCACTCTGTGCGATCGCCGTGGCCGCTCCCTCCGTGCCCCTGCCCGCTGGTTCGACCCCGGGCGTCCCCGGGGTCGGGGTCGGCACCTGGGCCTGGGGAAACCGCTTCCTCTGGGGCTACGACCCTGGCCAGGATGAGGTGCTCGCCGCCTGCTTCCGCCGGGCGGTGGATCTGGGACTGACGCTCTTCGATACGGCCGATTCCTATGGCACCGGCCGCTTCGATGGGCGCAGCGAAGTGCTGCTGGGCCGGTTCGTCGATGCCCTGCCGCCGGTCCGGCGTCGCCCCCTCACCGTGGCCACCAAGCTGGCACCTTTCCCCTGGCGCCTCGGCCGACGGGGGTTCGAAGCGGCTTTCGAAGCCTCCCGCCGCCGCCTGCGCGGCCATCTCGACCGGGTGCAGCTGCACTGGAGCACGGCCCGCTATGCCCCCTGGCAGGAGGGCCCTCTGCTGGAGGGACTCGCCGATCTGGAGCAGCAGGGCCAGGTGGGCAGTCTGGGGGTCTCGAATCTGGGGCCGCGCCGCCTTCGCGAGGTGCACCAGCGGCTGGCCGGGCGGGGGGTGCGGCTGGCCAGCCTCCAGGTCCAGCTCTCCCTGCTGGCCCCCGATGCGGTCGGAGAGGGAGGAGTGGCGTCGGTGTGCCGCGAGCTGGACATCGACCTGCTGGCCTACAGCCCGCTGGCCCTGGGTCTGCTGACCCAGCCCCCGGGGGCTGGCGGGCACCGCCCGGCAGGACCGAGGGGCCTGCTGTTCGATCGCCTGCGGCCTGGAATCCAGCCCCTGCTCAAGGTCATCGAGCGGATCGCCCAGGCCCGTGGGGCCCCCATGGCCGCGGTGGCGATCAACTGGTGCCGGGCCCATGGCGCCCTCCCCCTGGTAGGGATGCGCCGGGAGGCCCAGGCGGAGGAGGCCGCCGCGGCGGCAGGCTGGTGCCTGGCGGAAGAGGAACGGCAGGAGCTGGACCGGATGGCCCTGCAAGGGCGCTCGCGCATGCCCGCCAACCCCTTTCAGAGCGCCTGAAGGCGTCAGGCGCTGAGGACGGAGGCGGGGTCGGGGCTGAGAACCACCGGCAGGGCGGCTGGTCTGGGCTGCGGTGCCTCGGCACGCTGCAGCAGCCGGATCACCTGGGGATCGGCCGCTTCGGGCCCCAGGGCGCCCTCTTCACCGGGACCGCAGGCGGCGAGAGCCTCCTGGAGAAGGGAATCGAAGGTGGCCCCGGGCAGACGATGGCGGGCCAGCTCCAGGAAGGCACGGGCGAGGGATTCGCCGGCCGCCGCCCGCAGGGCCGGGTTGGAACGTCTCAGTTCCTGCTCCTGGGCGATGCAGCTGAGGAAGCGCTGGGTGATGTCGCGCTTGGTGGTGGCCCTGATCCGGGTGTCCTGGTCCGCCTCGCTGAGGAAGCCCTGGTCTTCCAGCTCCTGGAGGCGGCGATTGAGGCTGTCGAAGACGTCCTGGACCTCCCGGGCGATGTGGGTGAGCTGGCCGTCGGAGAGGCGGGGCAGGTCGGCCACATAGACCTTGCCGTGGTCCCGGAGCGTCAGGAACGTCGGCCGCTGGCCGCCGGAGCTTTCCCTCTGGCCCGAGGAGCCCGCGTCCCGCAGCCGGGGACGGGGCTGCTGGGGGCGCTGGGGGGGAATCGGACCGGCGGAACTGCGGCGGCGGGTGATGCGTCGGGAGGTATCGAACATCGGTTACGGAAACGTCTGGGCGGAGGAGAGCCTGGTGGTATCGGTCATCACGGATTTGACCCTAGGGAGAGCGACGTTGGGCGGCCAGAGCCGCATCAGTACGGCAATCCGGCCAGGGGGCGATCTCCGGAAGCGCCTGCCGAGACCCTGCCGAGCTCCCAGGCCCGATGGCCCGACGTCCGGCAGCCGTCGATGATCGCAGCGGATGCCTCCGCTGGCGCCACCAGGCAGAAACCGACACCGAGATTAAAGGTGTTCCAGAGATCGGCCTCGGGCACCTGGCCCCGTTCCTGCAGCCAGCGGAACAGGGGCGGACGGGCCCAGCTGTCGGAGTTGATCTCGCCATGGACCCCCGCGGGCAGGCAGCGGGGAAGATTCTCCGGCAGACCGCCGCCGGTGATGTGCGCCATGGCGTGGAGGGGCAGCCCGGCGCGGTGCAGATCCTTCACCAGCGATGCATAGATGACGGTGGGAGTCAGCAGGGCCTCAATGAGGGGCTGGCTGGTCTCCGGAAGCGCCGTGCCGGCATCGACGGCTTCGGCTTCCAGGATGCGCCGCACCAGGCTGAAGCCGTTGCTGTGCACCCCGCTGCTGGCCACCGCCACGATCCGATCGCCCGGAGCCACCCGCGTCCCGTCGATCCGTTCGTCCTCTTCCACCACCGCGACGCAGAACCCCGCCAGGTCGTAGCGGCCGGGACCGTAGAAGCCAGGCATCTCGGCTGTTTCGCCCCCCAGCAGGGCACAGCCGCTCTGGCGGCAGCCGGCGGCAATGCCCTCCACCACTTCGGCCATGGCCTCGGGCCCGAGCTTGCCTGTGGCGATGTAGTCAAGGAAGAAGAGGGGTTCGGCGCCGCTGGTGATGACGTCGTTGACGCACATCGCCACCAGATCAATCCCCACGCCGTGGTGAGCGCCATGGGCCTGGGCCAGCTCGAGCTTGGTTCCCACACCGTCAGCTCCCGCCACCAGCAGCGGGCGCCTCAGCCCTGCCGGCAGTCGGCACAGTCCGCCGAAGCCCCCCAGTCCGCCGAGCACCTCGGAACGGCGGGTCGTCTCGACGCTGGCACGGATGCGTTCCACGAAGGCACGGCCGGCGGCCACGTCCACACCGGCGGAGCGATAGTCCATGGGGGCAGGGAGGCAGGGCAGCAACGATCCTGCATCGGCAGGGGCCCGTACGCGCCCGAGAGCGCCTCCGGGATGTAGACGATTGCCGGATTGGCCTGTCATCCAATCAGCCGGGCTTATGTCAGTCATCGAATCCGCTGATGTCTGGGTAGCGCCCTGGGGGCAGTCAGGCCAGTGGACGCCTGGAGGGGTGGCAAGGATGATGAAATCTGATCGTTCCAATCCCGTGCCCCGGGCACAATTTCAGCCCGCGCGCTTCGGATAACTTTCCCGGGTCGTCAATTCCTGTCAGGAACTCGTCAGGCCGATTCGATCTGATTTCACTTCATCCGTTGCTTTCCAAGTAACGCGTTGCCGTGACCGACCGAATGCAGCCGTCAGGGAAATCCCTAATTCCCTGCCATCTCTGCTCTGCCAACTTGTTTCGTCCGTCATGCGTCGCACTCAACTCCTGGGCGCCGTCGCGCTCCTCCTCTCCAGCAGCATCGCTCCGGCCCATGCCGGCTCCCTTTCTGCCCCTCAGGCGTCAGGGGGTTCCGTTGCCATCCGCACCGACGACATTCCCTCCAGCTGGGAACGGTTCGTTGATCAGATCCGTCCAGTGCCGCTGGCCAGCACCCTGCTTGCCTCCTCGAATGGCGGACAGGTCACCACCGGACGTGCCAGCTGGTATGGTCCCGGATTTTTCGGCAATCGCACCGCCAGTGGCGAAGTGTTCAGGCCCGGCACCCTCACCGCCGCCCATCGCACCCTGCCCTTCGGCACCATGGTGAGGGTCACCAACCTCTGGAATGGTCGTTCGACCGTGGTCCGCATCAATGACCGTGGCCCTTTCCACGGCAGTCGGGTCATCGACCTGGCCCACGGGGCTGCCCGTGAACTGGGTCTCATGTCCAGTGGTGTGGCCGATGTGAAGCTCGAAGTTCTCCGCTGAGCGTTTCGTAGCTCCAACGGCGACTGACGTCGACCTTCCAGGCCCATCCGCCAATCTGGCGGGTGGGCCTTTGTGATCTGCCGGTGCGACTGCTTCAGACCCGTGCCGAGCTGGCCGCCTGGCGTCAGGAACAGGTGGGCCGGCTGCTCCATTTCGTGCCCACCATGGGCAGCCTGCATGGGGGACATCAGCAGCTGCTGCGCAGGGCTGCCGAACCGGTCTCGGCCAGCCGTCCGGCGGTGCTGCTGAGCGTGTTCGTCAATCCGCTGCAGTTCGCCCCCGGTGAGGACTTCGCGCGCTATCCCCGGGATCTGGCCGCCGATGCGGCCCTCGGGGAGGCTGCCGGCGCCTGTGCCCTCTTCGCCCCTGCCCCGGAGGAGCTGTTTCCCGGTGGCCCTGGGGAGCTGACCCGCGTGATTCCCCCGGTCTCCCTCCAGGAGACCCTCTGCGGCCCCGGTCGGCCCGGCCATTTCGAGGGAGTGGCGACCGTGGTCTGCCGGCTGCTGGCCCTGGTGCGACCCGACCGTCTGCTGCTCGGCGAGAAGGACTGGCAGCAGCTCACGATCCTGCGTCGCGTGGTGGCCGACCTGGCCCTGCCGCTGACGGTGCAGGGTTGTGCCACCGTGCGGGAGGCCGATGGTCTCGCCTGCAGTTCTCGCCTTCGCTACCTGAGCGCCTGCGAGCGCCGGCAGGCATCCGCCGTGCGGGAGGCCCTGGCCTCCGCGTTCACCCTCTGGCGTGGAGGCACAGGCAGCGCCGCGGCACTCACCGGGGCCGTTGGCCGGCATCTCGAGGCGGCCGGCCTGGCCGCGGAGTACGTGCAGCTGGTGCACCCCTCTACCCTGAGACCCGTCGCCGAGGCCGATGGCCTGTCGCTGCTGGCCGTCGCCGCCCGGTGCGGCAACACCCGCCTGATCGACCATGTATTTCTGATGAACCGTGCACCGATCGTCGCCATCGATGGTCCCGCCGGAGCGGGGAAGAGCACCGTGACCCGTGCCTTCGCCAGGCGCCTGGGCCTGCTCTACCTCGACACCGGCGCCATGTACCGGGCCCTCACCTGGTGGGTTCGGGAGCGGGGCGTCGACCCCACTGATCCAGGCGCGGTGGCGCCGCTGCTGGAGGGCCTCGATCTTCAGCTGGTGATGGAGGCCGGCGGCGAGCAGCGGGTCCGGGTGAACGGCCATGAGGTGAGCGAAGCGATCCGCAGTCCGGAGGTGACCGCCCTGGTGTCCACCGTGGCCGCCCATGCCTGCGTGCGGGAGGCTCTCACCCGCCAGCAGCAGGCCATGGGACAGCAGGGGGGCCTGGTGGCCGAAGGGCGTGACATCGGCACGGCCGTCTTCCCGGATGCGGACTGCAAGGTGTTCCTCACCGCCACCGTGGCGGAGCGGGCCCGCCGGCGGTCAGTGGATCTGGCCCAGCGCGGCTTTGCGGTGCCGGACCTGGCAGATCTGGAGGCTCAGATCGCCGAGCGGGATCACCTCGATTCCAGCCGCCCCGTGGCGCCCCTGCGACAGGCGGCTGATGCGGTGGAGCTGGTCACCGACGGCCTGGGCATCGACGCCGTCATCCAGCGCCTGGTGGATCTGTTCCGTGAACGGGTGCCGGAGGACGCCTGGCCCGGTCCCACGCCGATCCCGGTTCCCTAGCCCCGGGGGCGCAGCACCTCAAGCAGCCCGGCGCAGGCGTCCTCCAGCAGGTCGAGCACCCGATCGAAACCCTCCTCGCCGCCGTAATACGGATCGGGCACCTCCTCCACGGAGAAGCGGCGGCAGTGGCTGGTCAGCGGGCCCACGCGGGCGGTGGTCTGGCCGGGCCGGGTGAGGGCGCGCACGGCCCTCAGGTTCTGGCGATCCATCGTCAGCACATGATCGAAGCGGGTCAGGTCGTCGGCGGTGATCTGGCGGGCCCGGCTGGGCAGCTCGATGCCCCGCTGGGCAGCGGCATGGCGCATGCGTGGGTCGGCCGGCCGGCCCACGTGCCAGTCGCCGGTGCCGGCGGAATCCACCAGGAAGGCGGGCCCCAGGCCCTCGCGCCCGATCAGATGCAGGAAGACGCCCTCGGCGGCCGGGGAACGGCAGATGTTGCCCAGGCAGACGAACAGGACGCTGATCGGGCGTTCCCCGTTCCCTCCGGGACTGGGGACCACGGACGGTTCGGTCATGGCTGCCCCAGCCGTTCGAGGGCCAGGGCGGCCCGCAGCCGCACCACCGGTGTCGGTTCCTGGTCCGGGTGGCCCAGAACCCGCAGGCTCCGCACGGCTCGCTCCCCGTGGGGATCATGCCGCTCCAGGGGGGCTCCGAGGGCCTCCAGGGCGACGGCCACCGCATAGCGCACCACCCACTCCCCGTCCGCACGGCCGCCCTCAAGGGCCAGCAGGCAGCGCTCCCGCACGCTGGCGCGCTCGGCGTGCGGCAGGTCCCCGAACCGCAGCTGACCCAGCCCCCGGGCGGCGGCGCGGCGCACGCTGGGGCCGATGTCCTGGCCGAGGGCCCCTTCCAGGAGGCTCAGGCCTCGCACGTCACCGATGCCGGCCAGGGCCCGCACGGCCCAGGCTCTGGCGCCGTAGTTGTGCTCATCCAGGCCCTGCAGCAGCGGCTCCACGGCGTCAGCGCCCACGGCGATCAGCCCGTCCACGGCCGCCACGGCGGCCCCGGGATTGTTGAAGCCCAGCACCTGCACCAGGCAGGTGATGCCGGCCGGATCGGCGCCGGGCGCGGCAGCCCCGGACAGGGCACGGGTGGCCTGCAGCAGGTCCTGGGCCGTGTCGGCCCGTTCCACCGCGTCCACCAGCTCCTGCAGCCCTTCCGTCACAGCAGGTCGTCCATGACGGCCAGGACCCTCTCGGCTTCCGGTTCGCCGCTGCCCTGCTCCACCAGCCCCCGCAGGGCGATCAGCTTGAGGCTGTTTTCGGCCAGGGTGCGTCGGATGGGTTCGAGGGCCGGTCGCCAGCCCACGGCGCCCAGATCCATCAGGGCGGCCCGTCGCACCTGCAGCTGGGGATGGGCCAGCAGGTCCAGCAGCAGCTCCCCCCAGCGGGGCTCTGCCGTCAACTGGAGCAGGGCCCGGGCGGCGGCGGAACGGATCAGGGGCCTCTCGTGGCCGGTGAAGGGTTCGATCACCGTGGCCACCGGGGTGTTCTCGCCCGGAGGGAAGGCCAGGCCGATGTCGCCGAGGGCTTCGATCAGGGCCTCGCAGGGCTCACGCAGCTTGGGGCTGTTTTCCCTGGGAGCACCGGCGCCCTCGGGGCCGCTGGCCAGTCTCCGGCAGAGCGCGGCGACGGCGGCCTCGGCCTTCAGTTCACCCAGGGAGCGGGCCGCCGCCTCCCGCAGGCCGTCGTCCTCGTCCTCGAGGGCGGCCAGCAGGTCCGGAACGGCCCTGGGATCTCCGAGCTTGCCCAGGGCCCGGGCGGCGTTGCGGGCCACGGCGTTGTGCTCCACCCCGGCGCCCACCTGTCGGGGCTGGCGCTGCCGCAGAGCCAGCCGCAGCAGGGGCACGGCCTCGGGATGGCGGCTGCGCATGCGGCCGAGCCACCAGGCGGCGTAGTACTGATGCGACTGGTCCTCGCTCTGACGCAGCCGCCGCAGGGCCTCCGCCTCGCTGATCGGTTCGCCGGCGCCGGCGGGCAGGTCGGTGGAGGGATCGGCGACCGCCATCGCTGGAAGGGGAGTGGACATCGCCAGATGATGTTGCCACCGGCCCCCGCTCCGGTGGCGCCACGGGCGGGGGGCCGTGACAATTCGCTCCACCCTTGGAGATGGACTCCAGGGCCCGGGACCAAAGGCCAAGCCACAGCCACCCATGAAAAAAGGGCCCCTTGCGGGGCCCCGGGTGACGACGAACCGACGCGACTCAGACGAGGGCGTTGATGGCGTAGTCGATGTAGTTGT
>NZ_JAFKRG010000060.1 GCF_019038415.1 Synechococcus sp. CCY 9618
GGCTGCTGATCGAAGAGATCGCGGGCCGCGTTGGTGACGATCTTGGAGGCGCTGGAGGTGATGCGGTTGACGGTGTCCATCCGCTTGAGGCTGTCGGTGACGACGCCGGAGAGGGCGTCGATCTGACCGGAGTTGAGGAATTCGCCGCGGGCATCAGCCTGCGCAATGACTTTGGTGAATGCGTCGAACATTGAATTAGCTCCTGATTCTCGACATCTGAAGGGGGGGAAGCTTCGATGTCGGGAGTGGGTGGGTAAGGGAAGTGGAACGCCGAGGACGTTCACTTGTGCAAAGCACTGAGTCATTGTCCAGAAAAAATGGCCTTCTTTCCGTCAACTTCACAAAGGGTCACCGGCAGTGCATCCCAGCCAGTCGGCCTGGGTCGTTGCCGGCCCGGGCCCCGGTTCTGTGTGCCCGCGTGAACATCATCACCGCCAATCTTTCATGCGAATGGCATCTGCATGGCCCGGAAAGCTGCTCCGAAGCCAAAGGAAAAGGCCCGCCGGGATGACGACGGGCCTTGAACTCTCCGGTGCATTCGGTGACCGCGCCCCGCGGGGGAGGGCCGGATCAGTTGACGGGGCTGACGCTGGCCACGCGGCCGCCCTGGCGGTGGATCATCTGCTGGGTTTCCAGCAGTTTGTTGAAGGGCACGAAACGCACCACGTTGCTGCGCTTGTGAAGCCGGTAGTTGGTGAGGCCGGTGACCTCGACGCGATAGACCTTGGCCTTCTGGCCGATGCCCCTGGCCATCTTGGTGATGGATTCGTTGGCCACCTGGCTGGGCTGGAAGGCCGAGCCCTTCGCATTGGGGCTGACCACCGGTACGGCCCGGTTCTGGTGGAGGGCCTTGCCCAGGCGGAAGCTGGTGCCGGCGGTGTCACCCTTCACAGAGGCGGCGGCGCCCCGGGCCAGCTGCATCAGCCAGGAGAACTGGCGACCCTGCTGGCCGGCGGAATAATCCCAGCCAGTGAGATAGGGAACCACTTCTTCACCGAAGCGTTCCTGATACTCAGCGCTGTCGATATAGGAATCGATCTCGGCGTCGTAGCCCTGCTCCTGCAGGATCGTGAAGTGCTCGAGCATCTCCGCCTTGTTCTGGGGAGCCCGGCCCAGCAGATGCTTGAAGTTCAGCTCGATGAAGTGATAGGGATTGCAGTTCTCAAAGAACTTTCCGCGGTACAGCCCGCTCTTGGCCACCATGCGCATCAGTTCACGCACGCTGAGATAGCCATTGCGGAACAGGGATTCGGCCCCTTCCAGCCGCTCGCTGTCCATCACGTACTGGCCGCCGAGCACCTGCTGGTACACGGTGCGGATGATGGTGCTCTTGTCCTGATCGGAAGCGTTCGACCAGTTTTCCTTGTTGCGGTCGTTCGCGAACCGCTCGATGCCCAGATAGGGCGCGTTGACGAGTGTCATGGAGGGCGAGCCAGAAGGGAGAGGGCTGCACGCGTACCGTGCACCCGTCTGATGTTATGGGTTGTGTGTGGATTCACACCATCCATCCTTGCCGATCGTTACAGCCCGGACCCAGAACAAGCCACCCATGAAAAAAGGGCCCCTTGCGGGGCCCCGGGTGACGACGAACCGACGCGACTCAGACGAGGGCGTTGATGGCGTAGTCGATGTAGTTGT
>NZ_JAFKRG010000061.1 GCF_019038415.1 Synechococcus sp. CCY 9618
GGCTGCTGATCGAAGAGATCGCGGGCCGCGTTGGTGACGATCTTGGAGGCGCTGGAGGTGATGCGGTTGACGGTGTCCATCCGCTTGAGGCTGTCGGCAACCACGCCCGAGAGGGCGTCGATCTGGCCGGAGTTGAGGAATTCGCCGCGGGCGTCAGCCTGCGCAACGACCTTGGTGAAGGCGTCGAACATTGAAGAGCTCCTGTTCTCGACGTGGACGTCGGGAGTGGGTGGGTAAGGGGATGAGGTCTCGGACGCCCTCCGGGGGGGCGGAGGAATCGTCGTCGAACTCGTGGCTTTCAGCTGCCGCCCGGTTGGAACCGGGCGCATTCCCGAAAGACCTGACCATTGTTGTCCCAAGGCTCCACAGGTTGGGAGCCCGTTAACAAATGGTCATTGCTGATGCAATCCCCCGGGCCGAAGTCCCCACCCGTCCAGGCTTTGGGGCGCGTCGGCGAGCCTTTTCCGCCATGAAAAAAGGCCCCTGAGGGGCCTGTGGAGAGCATGATGCACGCTCTGTCGGGGCAGGGGGCTGCGCGTCTGGGGCCGGAGCCTTCAGCCCTCGGCCTTGCCTTTGGCCTTGCTTTTGCGTGGGGCGGGAGCCGGGCTGTCGCTGGCTCCCCCGCTGACCGAGACACCGACGATCTTGCCGCCCATGCCGTTGATCAGGCGCATGGTTTCGTTCATGCGGGTGTAGGGAACATTCATGACCATGTCCGCGGTGCGGGAGTAGTCGTTGTTGTTCATGCCCGTGACGGTGAGAGCCACCTGGCGGGAGCTGTTGAGGCCGGTGCCTCGGGTGCCTGCGGAAACCTTCATGGTGACGTTGGGGGGTGGGGAATTGGGACCTGGGGACGGGCCGGGGTTCAGTTCACCGGGGTGATGCTGGCGATGCGGCCACCTTCCCGTTGGATCTGCTGCTGGGTCTCAAGCAGCTTGTTGTAGGGGATGAAGCGCACCCGATTGCTGCGCTTGTGCAGCCGGTAGTTGTTGAATCCGGAGATCTCCACCCGGAAGGTGCGACCCTCTTCGCCGGCACCCACCCCCTGGCGGGTCACGCCATCGGTGGTCACCTTGCGGAAGACGCTGCCCTTGGCATTGGGGCTCACCACCGGCATCGGCGCTTCCGCGTGCACCGAAGGGTTGAGCCGCGACTGGGTCTTGAGGATGTCGCCCCGCACGGAGGCCCCGACGCCCCGGGTGAGCTGAAGCATGTACGAGAACTGCAGCCCCTGCTGGCCGGAGGAGTAGTTCCAGCCGTGCAGGTAGGGAACCACCTCTTCACCGAAGCGGGTCTGGTACTCGGCACTGTCGATGTAGGAATCGATCTCCGCGTCGTAGCCCTGCTCCTGGAGGATCGTGAAGTGATGCAGCATCTCGGCCTTGTTCTGGGGAGCCCGACCCAGCAGATGCTTGAAATTCAGTTCGATGAACCGGTAGGGATTGCAGTTCTCGAAGAACTTGCCCTTGTAGAGACCGCTCTTGGCCACCTGGCGAACGAACTCCCGCACGCTGAGGTAGCCACGCTTGAAGAGGGACTCCGGTCCCTCGAGCCGCTCACTGGCCATGATGTACTGGTTGCCCAGCACCTGGGTGTAGACGGCGCGGATCAGGGCGGCCTTGTCGTTTTCGGTGGCGTTCGTCCAGTTTTCCTGGTTGCGGTCGTTGGCGAAACGCTCGATGCCCAGATAGGCAGCGTTGGCAAGTGTCATGAGCGTGGGGGGCCGGAGGGAGAAAGCGTTGGAGAGGAAGGCGGAGAACAGGGCCGGAGCAGTGCTGGAGCAGTGCCGGGGGCCGCTGCAGATAGGCAGGCGCCCAGAAGGACGACTGCAGGAAACGTCCCGAACATGGGCTGCAAAGCGGATCCTATGGGCCTGTCCGCTCGCCACGACAGGGTTTTCAGAATCGTTACAAAGCCCCGCGCCCCACGGACTGCTCCCCCCGCGCCCCGCTGCCTGGACCCCACCCCTGGCGGCCCGGCGCCACGGCGATACCATCCGCCCAGATTCCAATGGCTGTCATGGCTCCTGTGCCCCCATCCGCCGACCCCTCCCTGCGGCTGGCCGACCAGCTGCAGGTGCTCTCCCAGGTGACCGAATCTCTCACCTACCGATTGCTGGAACTCGAGGAGCGGCTGGCTGGGCAGGAACGGCACCTGGTCGAACGCCTTGAGGAGGTCGCCGGTCAGGACTCCGCCCATGGAGAGGCCCTGGAGCAGCGCCTCGGTGACACCGAAGAGCGCCTCGCCCGGATTGAGGCGGCCCTCCAGGGTCTGGATCGGCCAGGGGCATCCCGCCATCTGCAGGCCGTGGTACCCCCGGCCCTGCAGCAGGAGCTGCCGGCCCACGGTCCGACTCCCCACGGGTTCGACCCCCATCCCGAGGAGAGCAACCCCTTCCTCGACGAAGGTGAGCAGCCCTTCATGGACGAGCTGATCGCCTGAGAGCAGAGCGCCCGGGGATGGGGCTCAGACCTCCAGCCAGGCGCTGGGGATCTCCTCGCCGTAGTCGTGGGTGCGTTCAAATTCGAAGGGGCCGGCCAGGGAACCCCAGAGCTGCTCGTGGCTTCGGGGATCATGGCCCCGGTCGATGGTGCGCATGCCGCGGGAGTTGATCTCGAAGCGGCTCACCAGATAGGCGGTGCTGCCCTTGCGCTCCACCAGGCAGCGGCACCCGGGTTCCACCTCGCCGACGAAGCCCTCACCGGCTTCCTGCACCACGTAGGTGCAGCCCTCGAGGGGACGGAGATCGTCGGCGCCGATCTGCTGGCGGCGCTGCTCATCCTCGACGGCCCCCCAGAAGCGCTGCTCCCCATGGAGGGCCTGGTTGTGGATGATCAGCTGGCCGTCGCGCTGCTCGACCCGCAGGACCCGGATCCGGTAGGGCTCTCCGGGGGTGATGGCGTAGGTCTGCTCCAGAAGCAGGGAGCCGGGTGCCAGCTGGGGCAGTGGCCGGAACTTCACCAGGATGTGGGCGTAGAGGGGGGGATTGTCGAAGGCCTGGGTCTGGTTGCTGAAGCCGGCACTCAGCAGCCGGATCAGGCGGGCGAGGGAGCTGCTCATGGGCGCAGGCTAGAGGTCAAGCAGGCGGATCCTGAAGGCGCCGACCTGGCGGGCCGTGGCCGGGTCGGACTGGGCGAAGGGATGGTCCGCCACCCTGGTGAGGATGGCATCCAGCTTCGCGGAGGCCGTGAGGCCGTGGGACGGCTCCTGGCGGCTGTGGGTCTGCCATGCGGCGTCGAACGCCTGGGCGAAGCTGTCGGCGTTGTTGAAGACCTGGTTGGAGGCGGGTGGCGGAAGGGGCATGGTGATGGCCTCTCGGGCTGTCCGCCCACAATGCCAGGACCCAGATTTGAACTGGGGACACGGCGATTTTCAGTCGCCTGCTCTACCAACTGAGCTATCCCGGCCCGTCACCGGAGTGACGGCGTGATCTTAGATCACCGCATGCTGCGGCTCCTGCCGGGGAGCGAGCGGGCCAGGGGGGTCCGGGCCAGGCAGAGGAGCCCCACCACCTGCCAGCCGAGCGGTTCCATCGCCAGAGCGGCGTTGCGGCCGGTGGCACCGCTGGTCAGGATGTCGTCCACGATCAGGATCGGCCGGCCCAGGGCCTCGCCGGGACGGGGACCCCGGCGGCAGCGGAAGGCGCCCTCCTGGTTGGCCAGCCGCATGGCCCGGTTCAGGTGGTGCTGGCCCAGCACCGGCCGGGATCGCTCCAGCAGCTCGGCGCTGCGGTAGCCCAGCTGACAGCCCAGCTGGCGGCAGATCAGGCCGGGAAGGGGGTTGCCGTGCCGCTTCCAGCTCGGCACCGGCACCAGCAGGGGCCGGCGTCGCCATGGGGGCAGCGCTTCGGCCAGAACTCCCACCAGGGCCCCCACCCCGGTCTCCTGCGGTCGTCGGCGCAGGTTGAGGAGCAGCCGCCTGAGCTCGCCGTCGTAGGTCCCGGCCGCCCACCAGAGCAGGGGCTCGTTTCCCTGCAGGGCGCCGGCGGGAAGGGGAAGCCTGGTGCGGCAGTCTGGGCAGGCGGTCCGCGGGGAACGCTCGGGCGGCAGGGCGCCGCGACAGAGGGGGCACCGGGAGTCGGTGATCCAGCTGAGGGGAATCCGGCCCAGGCGGGAAAGGAGGTCGCTCAGGGGTGGGCACCGCCGCGGGCGGTGCGGTCGCTGGTTCAAGCCTTCCCGGGCAACGACCGCAGCATGGCCACCAGGGTGCGGTGGGCATCTTCGCTGTCGCTGAGCGTGTGATCGAAGGGCACCTCCACCAGGGCGCCATCCACCTCCAGGCGCATGGCCTGGGGAGCCACGGCGATCATGCGGGCCTCCCGGGCCCCGCTGAGGCCGCCGTAATGGCGGGCATAGGCCAGCACGGCTTCGGCGTGGTCGTCGTTCATGTGCTTGCAGATGCGGTCGCTCACGGCGGCGGTGAGGGGATCGTTGGCCATGGGGGTCAGGTGGGATAGGGGGAGTGTGGTCTCAGGCGCCGGCGAACCGCTGCCACAGCAGCAGGCCCAGCCTCAAGCCGCTGAAGCCCACGTAGCCGGCCAGCACGACGAACAGCGCCATGGCGAGGATCGAGCTGAGACGTTCGTTCATGGCTGTGGGGGTGGTGGTTCCGCCCCCATCCTGTCGCTGGCCCTGGCCAGCAGGGCCATGCCCAGGGCCGCCGTGCGTTTCGGTCGGTTCAGCACCGGCACCCCGACGGCGCGGGTGCGCAGGGCCCGCCACTGGCTGTTGCGGGCGCCGCCCCCCACCGTGATCACCCGCTGCAGCGGGGGGCCGCCCAGTTCCCGCAGCCGCTGCCAGCCGGCCACCTCGATGGTGGTGAGGCCCTCCAGCAGGGCCTGAAGATAGCGGGCGTCGCTGACGGGCCTCGGCCCCAGGATCGGCTCCAGCGCAGGGTCGTCCACCGGGAAGCGCTCGCCGGGCCGGCTCAGGGGGCGCAGCGCCAGTCCCGTGGGCCGGTTCGGATCGATCTGGCGGCTGAGTTCCGCGATCTGGCCGTCGTTGAAGAAGCGGCGCAGGATGCCGGCGCCGGCGTTGGAGGCTCCCCCGGCCAGCCAGCGGCCGGCCACCCGGTGGTTGCTGATGCCCGCACCGGCCAGTGGCGCCGGCACGAACTGCTTCAGCACCAGGGTGGTGCCCAGCACCGCGATGCCGTCAGCTTCGCCCGGATCGGCCGCGAGCACGGACGCATTGGCATCGGTGCTGCCCGCCACCACCCGGCAGTCCCCGGGCAGTCCCAGGGCTTCCGCCGCCGTCGGGCCCAGTCGGCCCAGAACGCTGCCACTGGGGCGGACCTGGGGCAGGACGTCCGACCCGATGCCCTCGGCGACGGTCCCCAGCCAGCGGCGCCGTTGCAGGTCCCAGCCCAGCCGCACATTGTTGCCCTCCTCGCCCCAGCGCCAGTCGTCCAGCAGCCAGCCCATGAGCCAGTCGGCCTGGTGGCGCAGCAGCAGGCGGGACGCCAGCCCCGCCTCGCGGGCCATGGCCTGCAGCCGCAGCGCCCGGGCCAGGCTGCCGCTGGCGCTGGCGGCGGGATGGTTGGCCGCCGCCGGGGTCTGCTCCAGCAATGCCGCCATGGCAGCGGCCTGCTCAGGACAGGCCAGGTGATACGGGAGGGCCCGGTCGAGGGGGGGCGCCGGCCGGCTGCCGTCGGCATGGCAGGCCATCAGAGTGCCGGAGGTGCCGTCGAGGGCCAGGGCGCTGATCCTGGAGCGGATCTCCGCGGGCACGCTCTCCATCAGCCGGATCAGACCCTGCCGCCAGGCCTCCGGATCCTCGAAGGGCCCTCCATAGGATCCCTCTCCGCTCAGGAGGGGGCTATCGGGGTTGCCGCCAGGCGCTCCCTCCGGAGCCAGAACGCTCAGCCGCAGGCCGCTGCTGCCGAGATCAACCCCCAGGAACAGCGCTGACACGGTCCGCCGTGGCCTGTTTCAGGGTGCCGGCGATGGCGCTGACGTCCTCCCAGGGGAGGTCGAGATCCTTGCGGCCGAAGTGGCCGTAGGCGGCCACGTCCTGGTAGAAGCGGCCGCCCCGCTGCCGGGGCAGCTCCCGCAGGCCGAAGGTTTCGATGATGGCGCCGGGGCGCAGGTCGAAGTGCTCCTGCACCAGGGCCGTGAGGTCGGCATTGCTGAGCACGCCGGTGCCGAAGCTCTCCACCAGGATGCTCACGGGCCGGGCGACCCCGATCGCGTAGCTGAGCTGCACCTCGGCCTTGTGGGCCAGGCCGGCGGCCACCAGGGCCTTGGCCACATAGCGGGCGGCATAGGCGGCGGAGCGGTCCACCTTGGTGGGATCCTTTCCGGAGAAGGCGCCGCCGCCGTGACGGGCATAGCCGCCATAGGTGTCGACGATGATCTTGCGGCCCGTCAGGCCCGCATCGCCCTGGGGGCCGCCCACCACGAACTTGCCGGTGGGGTTGACGTAGAAGCGGGTGCCTTCGCGGGAGGGTTTCAGGGGCAGGTCGTCCGTGGCGGGCATCACCACGTGGTTCCAGAGGTCGTCCTTGATGCGCTGCTGCACCGCCTTCTCGTCGCTGATGCCGGCCACCTCGGCGGTGTGCTGGGTGGAGATCAGGATGGTGTCGATCGCCACGGGGCGATCGTTCTCGTAGACGACGCTCACCTGGGTCTTGCCGTCGGGGAGCAGGTAACCGAGGCTGCCGTCGTGGCGCACCTGGGCCAGCCGCAGGGCGAGGCGGTGGGCCAGGCTGATCGGCAGGGGCATCAGCTCGGGAGTCTCGTCGCAGGCGAAGCCGAACATGATCCCCTGGTCGCCGGCGCCCACCTTGTCGAGGGGGTCACCGTCGTGGTCATCGGCTTCGTCCACCCCCTGGGCGATGTCCGGCGACTGCTGGTCGAGGGCGATGAGCACAGCACAGCTTCTGGCATCGAAGCCGCCCGCCCGGGCGCCGCTGTAGCCGATCTGCTCGATCACGCCTCGCACGAGCGTGTTGAAGTCGACCCGGGCGTTGGTGGTCACCTCCCCCGTGATCAGACACAGACCGGTGTTCACCACGGTCTCGCAGGCCACCCGGCTGGTGGGGTCCTGGGCCAGCAGCGCGTCGAGCACCGCGTCGCTGACCTGGTCGCAGATCTTGTCGGGGTGGCCTTCCGTCACCGATTCGGAGGTGAAGACGAAACGGCTCATGGGGGGGAGCGATCAATCGATGGGTGAGCTTATTCCCAAGGGCCGACTGTCACCTGAGGCCATGGACGGCGGCCCCGGCGGCGTGGTCGCCGCCGTCACGCTGAGCTCCTGCCAGTGATCCAGCTGGGGGAAGGAGGCATCGAGCTCGGCCGGTCGTCGCCAGCCGGCCCGGTAGCCGAGCACCACGGGGACACCTGCGGCCCGGGCCATGCGCAGGTCGCTGTTGGCATCGCCGATGAGGGCGCAGTGTTCCGCCGCCACGCCCAGCTCACGGCAGAGGCCGTGCACGGCATCGGGATCCGGCTTCCTCGGCTGGTGTTCGGCGCTCCAGATGGCCTGCACGAAGCGTCCCAGCCCATGGGCCGCCAGGAAGGACTCGATCCCTTCGACATGGTCGTTGCTGATCACGGCGCAGGGCACCCCCGCATCGCGCAGGGCTTCCAGCAGCGGCCGCAGGCCCGGGGTGGGTGCCGGACGGCTTTCACTTCCCTGGCCATGGAGGTCATCGGTGCGGGCGAAGACCGTTTCGGCCATCGCCAGCGCCTCGGGCCAGCCCAGCCCCGCCTGCACCAGGGCGGTGGCGGTGGCCACCAGGTTGTGGTCGCGGCTGGCCACCGCCATCGTGCCGGAGGGGAGCATCCCTTCGTCGGAGAGGCCGTAGGCGCGATGGAGCAGGTCGGCCAGGAAACGGTGACCCTCCGGGTCGCGCTGGGCCAGATCGGCCAGCTCCAGACAGTGAAAGACCCTGGCCTTGGCCAGGGCCTCGAGCATCGGTTCGCTGTGGCTGATGGTGCCGTCCTTGTCGAACAGCACCGCCGCCAGGACACCTGTGCCGCAGGAGAGAACGGTGCCCCGCAGGGAGAGAAGCACCATGGTCAGCCCGCGGGGGCCAGCGGCCTCATTCGAGGGTGACGCCCATGGGTTCGGT
Source organism: Synechococcus sp. CCY 9618 (assembly GCF_019038415.1). Lineage (GTDB taxonomy): Bacteria > Cyanobacteriota > Cyanobacteriia > PCC-6307 > Cyanobiaceae > Cyanobium. Next base: position 8,074 of record NZ_JAFKRG010000061.1, read on the forward strand.
GTCCTCGGCCTGCTCCAGCAGCATCTGCTTGTAGCGGGCGGCCATCTCCTCGGCCTTGTCGAACACCTTCTGGGGATCGCTGAGCATGTCGCCAGGTTCGGGCTCGAGGGCCTTGGTGGAGAGGGAGATCCGGCCGCGCTCCGCATCGAGATCGATGATCATCACCTTCATCTGATCATTGACGTTGAGCACGGTGTGGGGGGTCTCGATGTGCTCGTGGCTGATCTCGGAGATGTGCAGCAGTCCGCTGACGCCGCCGATGTCGATGAAGGCGCCGTAGGGCTTGATGCCCCGCACGGTGCCCAGCACCACTTCGCCCACTTCAAGGCGGTTCATCTTGCGCTCCACCAGGGCGCGGCGATGGCTCAGCACCAGGCGGTTGCGTTCCTCGTCCACCTCCAGGAACTTGAGGGGCAGGAAGTCGGCCACCAGCTCCTCCTTGGCCTTGCGGGTGCTGATGTGGCTGCCTGGGATGAAGCCCCGCAGGCCCTCCACCCGCACCAGGGCACCACCGCGGTTGGTGGCGAACACCTCGCTGTAGATGGTGGCGTCCTCCTTCTGCAGCTGGCGCACCCGCTCCCAGGCCCGCTGGTACTCGATGCGTCGCACCGAGAGGGTGAGCTGGCCGTCCTCGTTCTCCTCGCTGAGGATGAAGAATTCACGCACCTCCCCGGGCTCGAGCACGTCGGAGAGGTGCTCCACGCGGTTGATCGACACCTCCTGCAGGGGCATGAAGGCGGCGGTCTTGGCGCCGATGTCGATCATGGCGCCCTTCGATTCCAGGGCGAACACGGTGCCGTTGACGACGTCGCCCGGCTTGAAGTTGTAGTCGTACTTGCTGAGCAGGGCCGCGAACTCGTCGATCGTGAAGCCCACGCCGTCGCCGTCGCGGCCGCTGGCCCTGCTGCTGGAGTCGTCCGCGCTCGGCACCTCTTCCGAGACCGTCAGATCGAGTTCGGCACTGTTCTCGACGTCGGCCGTCTCCTCGCCGATGGTCTCTGCCAAGGCGTCAGTGACGGGCTCGAGGGTGTCGGTTTCGGAAGAAGGGGTGAGGGTCATGGAGCTGGGGCGGTCTGCCGGTGGCAGTGTGAAGGAACGGAGTGGCTGCCCGCCTGCAGCGCACACCCGATCAATCACTCTATCAATGGGTTTGCTGCCCTCCGGCCTCAGCCCACCACCGCCAGCCGGCCTTTGGCCTTGCCCCGGCTGCCCAGACCCTCCAGGGTGGCCACGAAATCACTGACACTCTGGAACTGGCGGTAGACGGACGCAAAGCGGACATAGGCCACCTCGCTCATCTCCCTGAGCCGCTGGAGCACAAGCTCGCCGATCTCGTTGCTGCTCACTTCACGACCGGCCCGCTGCTGCAGGGCGAGCTCGATATCGTCCACCACGGCCTCGAGCCGGGAGGGTTCCAGACCTGTTTTTTCACAGGCTCTCAGCAGGCCGTGCAGGAGTTTGCTGCGGTTGAAGGTTTCCCGGCTGCCGTTGCGCTTGACCACGGTGATCGGGACCGTCTCCACACGCTCGTAGGTGGTGAAGCGAAAGTCGCAGTTGAGGCACTCCCGCCGCCGGCGCACGCTGCGCCCGGAATCGGCTGCCCGTGATTCCAGAACCCGGCTATCTGTGTGTTGGCAGGAGGGACATTGCATCCCCGGACACGCTTGCTGGTGACTCGAGTGTAAGCAGATGGGTGGCCAAAGAGAAGGCCCACCCTTTTCGACAGGCCGTGCGACATGAAAAAACCCCTGGTTTCCCAGGGGTCGAATCAATCCGGAAGGCCTGTCACTTGCCGATTTTCGGCGGGTCGCGGAAGGCGATCGCAAAAAACAGAGTGGAAATGGCCAGGGCCAGGATCAGGATGTAGGCGAAGCTCTCCATGGGAATCCTCGGGGGGGCTGGCGGTCAGCTGAGGGTGGAACCGGCCGGGGGCACATAGCCCTCGGGCAGTCGTCGGGTGGAACGGTCGCCCAGCTTGGCGAACAGACCGAACTCCACCTGCTCACCGAGATCGGGGTCGATGCCGGCGAAGACATCACGGTAGAGGGTGCGTGCACCGTGCCAGATGTGACCGAAGAAGAAGAGCAGGGCGAAACAGGCATGGCCGAAGGTGAACCAGCCGCGGGGTGAACTGCGGAAGGTGCCGTCGGAGTGGTAGGTCTCGCGGTCGAACTCGAAAGCTTCGCCGAGCTGGGCCTTGCGGGCCAGGCGCTTGACGTCGGCCGGGTCGGTGAAGGTCTGGCCGTTCAGGGCACCGCCGTAGACGGTGGCCGTCACACCCTGCTGCTCAAAGGAGTACTTGGCCTCGGCGCGGCGGAAGGGAATGTCCGCGCGGACGATGCCCTGCTGGTCCTGCAGGACCACCGGGAAGTTCTCGAAGAAGTTGGGCAGGCGCCTGACTTCGAGGTCGTGGCCCGCCTTGTCGGTGAACGAGATGTGGCCGATCCAGGAGGTGGGCAGGCCATCCCCGTTGATCATCGGACCGACGCGGAACAGACCTCCCTTGGCAGGGCTGTTGCCGACGTAGTCGTAGAAAGCGAGCTTCTCGGGGATGGCCGCGTAGGCCTCCTCCTTGGTGGCGCCGTTGTCGATGGCGGTCTGGACCCGACGGTTGATCTCCGTCTTGAAATAGTTCTGGTCCCACTGGTAGCGGGTGGGGCCGAACAACTCGACCGGGGTGGCCGCCGAGCCATACCACATGGTTCCGGCCACGATGAAGGCAGCGAAGAACACGGCCGCGATGGCACTGGCCAGCACGGTTTCGATGTTCCCCATGCGCAGGGCCTTGTAGAGGCGCTCCGGCGGCCGGGTGGTGATGTGGAAGATGCCGGCGATGATCCCGACGATGCCGGCGGCGATGTGATGCGCCACGATCCCGCCCGGGTTGAAGGGGTTGAAGCCTTCAGGCCCCCAGGCGGGCTGCACCGGTTCGAGGTGACCCGTGAGGCTGTAAGGATCCGAGACCCACATCCCCGGTCCGAACACACCGGTGAGGTGGAAGGCTCCGAAGCCGAAGCAGCCCAGGCCTGCCAGCAGAAGGTGAATGCCGAAGATCTTGGGAAGGTCGAGGGCGGGTTCGCCCGAGCGGGGATCCTGCCAGATCTCCAGATCCCAGTAGGTCCAGTGCCAGATGGCGGCCAGGAAGAGCAGGCCGCTGAAAATGATGTGGGCGGCAGCGACGCCCTCGAAGCTCCAGAAGCCGGGATCGACACCGGTTTCACCGGTGACGCTCCAGCCGCCCCAGCTGCCCGTCACGCCGAGGCGGGCCATGAAGGGCATGACGAACATGCCCTGGCGCCACATCGGGTTGAGGACCGGGTCGGAGGGGTCGAAGATCGCGAGCTCGTAGAGCGCCATGGAGCCGGCCCAGCCGGCTACCAGGGCGGTGTGCATGAGGTGCACGGCCAGCAGTCGGCCCGGGTCGTTGATGACGACCGTGTGCACCCGGTACCAGGGCAATCCCATTGGGGGGTCAGGTCTGGGTTGACAGTTGCCGAAGCCGGTCGCCGGAGCGATGGCGGCTAAGGGGACGATCGGCGATGACCGATCCGTGCTGGCGATGGTAAGGGTTGCGGGCCGTGCCACGGGGGCCCAGGTAACGGACCGCAACGGCGCGTCTCACAATGGAGGCCAACCCATTCCCCGAGAGGCTTCCGCCATGCCCGTGATCCGGTTCGTGCGTGAGCAGCGCGATGTGGAGTGCTACCCCGGGGAGAACCTCCGGGAGGTGGCCCTGCGCGAGGGCATCGAGCTCTACGGCCTCAAGGGGCGCCTGGGCAACTGCGGCGGCTGCGGCCAGTGCATCACCTGCTTCGTGGAGGTTGTGGAGCTCGTGGAGGGCGGTGGCCCCCATGCCCTCACTGAGCTCACGGGGGTGGAGCAGCAGAAGCTGAAGCGGCGGCCCCAGTCCTGGCGGCTGGCCTGTCAGGCCCTGGTGCAGAAGTCGCTCCTGGTGGTCACCCGCCCCCAGGTGGGTCTGGCCGACCGGGAGAGTGCCCTGACCCAGGCCCGTTCCCAGCCCCTGCCGGAGGGCCCGACGGCCTGGCCCGCGCCGCCCCCGTCCGAGATGGAGCCCGACACGGAGGAGGTCGCTGAGGAGGTTGCCGAGCCCAGCGCCTCTCCATCCGCAACGAGCGGTGAAGGGGGCGGGCTCCCTGTGGATGGGCGGTGATACGTTCTCATAACCTCTCCAGCAGCCATGGAAACCAACGACCTCGGCTTCGTTGCCAGCCTCCTGTTCGTTCTGGTTCCCGCCGTCTTCCTGATCATCCTCTACATCCAGACCAACAGCCGCCAGGGCGGCTGAGGCTGGCTCAGCGGCTTCTTCCCTCCGGCTCCCGCACCAGCAGCACCGGAGCCGGGGCATGCACCCGGATGTAGTCGCTCACCGAGCTGCCCAGCAGCCGGTCCAGGTCGACCAGGGCCTTGGCCACCAGGGGGCGGCGGTCCTGGGACGCGATCACCACCAGATCCGCCTGCATCTCCTCCGCGGTGGCACAGACGCTGCGGCCGATGTCGCCGGTGCGATGCAGGGGTTTCATCTCCACTCCGAAGCTGCGGGCCCTGTGGATGGCCCTGTCCAGCACCTCGTCAGCGGGGCTGCGTCCTCCGCGGGAGGGGATGATGTCCTGGCGTGACACGTGCACGCCGGTGAGGCTGCCCCCGGGGATCCCCTGAACCAGTTCACAGGCCAGCCGCAGGGCGTCGTCCCCCACTCCGGTGCCGTCGATGGCCACCAGCACCCGGTTGATGGCGCGGATGTAGAGATCGTCCCGGACCAGCAGCATGGGCCGGGTGGACAGCTGGAAGACGTACTGGCTGGCGCTGTTGGCGAGGATCGACTGCAGCCGGCCCAGGCCCCGCGAGCCCATCACGATCAGGTCGGCATCGAGCTCGTCGGCCACCTTGAGGACGGTCTGCTTGGTGTCGCCCTCCCGCACCAGGATGTTGACGTCTGCGGTCTGGAGCCCGAGTCGATCGACGGCCTCCTGCACCAGACCCTCCGCCCGCTGGCGGTGGCTTTCCAGGTCAAGCCCCCCCTGCTCGGTGATCACGTGCAGGAGATTGAGCCGGGCCTGACGGCAGGGGGGGATGTGGCGGAGCATGCGCACCATCTCCTCCACATGGCCCTGGCCTGAATCGGCGATCAACAGGTTGCGGAACACGGACTTCAAGGTCGCTTGGATTCAGCCTATGGCTGAAGTCCGTTCCGTAATCCCCCCGTGGTGAAGACCGTGATGCAGCCCCTGGAAGGGCCCTGGTGGCGCCTGCGGCGGCGCGTGCTGCCCCAGCACACCGACCACGCCGGGGTGATGTGGCACGGGGCCTATCTGGCCTGGCTGGAGGAGGCCCGTGTCGAGGCCCTGGCGGAAGCGGGGCTGGCCTACAGCGCCCTCTCGGCCCGGGGCCTGGAGCTGCCGGTGGTGGGCCTGAGGCTGGACTTCCGCCAGGCCCTCCTCCATGGCGACGGTGTGGAACTGCGCAGCCGTGTGCTGCCGCGGCAAGGGCTCAGACTCCCCTGGGGGAGTGTGTTCATCGCCCCGGACGGGGCGGTGGCGGCGGAGGCACGCGTCGAGCTGGTGCTGGTGGATCTCTCCGGGGGGCCGTCCCGGCGCCGTCTGCTGCGCCGGCTGCCGGACGACCTGGAGCGGGCCTTGGCCGTGCTGCGGTCGGGGCCGCCCGTGCCCGCTGAGCCATAGTACATTTGTACTTCAGTCTGGGGCGTTGTCCTGGCCGGCCATGGGTGATCTGGTGCGGGGTGTCTTTCCTGGTGCGGGTGGCGGGGTGCGCTCTTCGCGGCCGGAGGGCTGGGATCGCCGGCGACGCCTCTGGTGGTTGCTGTGGAGCCGGTGTCCCGGCCTGGGCTGGCGGCGTCTCCACGCCCTTGAGGAGGCCTTCGCGGGGCTGGCCGGAGCCTGGAGTGCCAGCGCCCGGGAGCTGGCGGCGGTGCCCGGGCTGGGGGAGGGCCTGGCGGAAACGGTGGAGCGGTTCCGTCACCGCTGGGGGCCCCAGCCCCTGGAGGTGTTCGCCTCCTGTTGCGGCCCCGGCCGGACCGTGCTGGTGCCGGGGGATCGGGCCTGGCCCGCCGGGCTTCGGCGGCTCGAGCGCCCGCCGCTGCAGCTCCACTGGCAGGGACGGGGCAGCCTCTGGCCCCACCTGGGCCGGTGCCGGTCGGTGGCGGTGGTGGGCACCCGGCGCCCGTCCCTCCATGGCCTCTCGATGGCCCGGGCCCTGGGCGCTGCCCTGGCTGCGGCGGGCTGGCCCGTGCTCAGCGGCCTGGCCGAGGGCATCGACGGGGCCGCCCATGAGGGATGTCTGGAGGCCTGCGGGGCTCCGGTCGGGGTGCTGGGCACCCCCCTGGAGAGGGCCTATCCCCGCCACCATGCGGCCCTGCAGGCTCGTGTCGGGCGGGAGGGGCTGCTGATCAGCGAGCTGGCCGGAGGCGATGCCGTGCGCGCGGGCAGCTTCGCCGCCCGCAACCGCCTGCTGGTCGCCCTGGCTGCCGCCGTGGTGGTGGTGGAGTGTCCGCAGGCCAGCGGGGCCCTGCATTCAGCCGAGCTGGCCTGGCAGATGGAACTGCCGCTCTGGGTGGTGCCGGCGGATGCCGCCCGGATCTCCGCCCTGGGCAGCAACCGGCTGCTGGCCCGCGGGGCCACCCCCCTGCTGCATCCCGACGACCTGATCGGTCAGCTCGGGCCGGGGCCCCTGGCCGGCGCCGCCGACCCGCTCCCGGCCGGCGGCGGTGCCGGTGCCGGTGCCGGCGGAGAGCTGGCACCGGAGCTTGAGGCCCTGCTGGGGGCCGTGGGGGGAGGCGCAAGCCTGGAGCAGCTCAGCCAGGCCCTGTACCGTTCCCCGGCCGAGCTGTTGCCTGCCCTGCTGGAGCTGGAGCTGGCCGGCAGGTTGCAGGCCGAGGCCGGCCTGTGCTGGCGGCCCCGCTGAGGGCCCTGCCCCGGCGGCACTCCCTGCTTAGGCTCCCTGCATGGTTTCCCCCGCCGGCACCGTTCCCCCTTCCGGCCCCGCAGCGACCGATCGGGCCGGCGCGATCGATGCTGCCCGGCTGTTGCGCTGGCGGCGGCGCCTGCTGGCGATGGGCGGCTCCCCTGCTGCCTTCGACTGGCTGCTGGATCTGGGCGGTGGCCTGCGCTGGAGCCGGCTGCAGTCGCTCTGGAGCCATCCGGAGGAGGTGGTGCAGCTCAACTGTTCGCTGGAGGCCCTTGAGGCCCTCTGGTGTCGTCACCTGGAAACCCACGAGCCGCTCCAGTACCTGGTGGGCCGCTGCCCCTGGCGCGATCTGGAGCTGCCGGTGGGCCCCGGGGTGCTGATCCCCCGTCAGGAGACGGAGCTGCTGGTGGATCTGGCCCTCTCCCTGCTGCCGCCCGGCCGCGCCGATCTCAGCTGGGCCGACCTGGGCACCGGCTCCGGCTGCCTGGCCATCGCCCTTGCCCGTGGCCTGCCGGCCAGCCGCGGCTTCGCCCTCGATGCCAGCTGCGAGGCCCTGGCCCGGGCCGCTGCCAACCTGGCCCACTGGAACCTGGCGCCGCAGGTGACCCTCCTGGCCGGTGACTGGTGGCAGGGGCTGGAGCCCCAGTGGGGCCATCTGGATCTGGTGGTGGCCAATCCTCCCTACATCCCCAGCGCCACCCTGGCGGGCCTCGATCCGGTGGTGCGCGACCACGAGCCCCGCCTCGCCCTCGATGGCGGGGCCGATGGGCTTGCGGCCATCCGTGCCCTGGTGGCCGGCTCCCGTCGCGGCCTTGCCCCGGGTGGGCTGCTGCTGCTGGAGCACCACCACGACCAGAGCGCGGCGGTGGGCCAGCTGCTGGCCACTGCCGGGCTGGAGCGCTGCGGGGTGCATGCCGACCTGGAAGGCCGGGATCGCTTCGCCAGCGCCTGGCGCCCCGTCGACGCTCCTGAGCCATGAACGGTCCCGAGGTCCTGGTTCAGCGGCTGGCGGCCGGGGAGGCTGTCCTGTTCCCCACCGACACCCTGCCGGCCCTGGCCGCCCGTCCCGAGGCCGCCGCCCTGCTCTGGCGGCTCAAGGGGCGGCCCGCCGACAAGCCTCTGATCCTGATGGGGGCCGATCTGCCCCAGCTGGTGGCCGCCCTCGGAATTCCCTGGCAGGAGCCCTGGCTGGATCAGGCCCGCCGCTGCTGGCCCGGCGCCTTCACCCTCGTGCTGCCCATCGGCGGAAAGATCACCGGCCAGCTCCATCCCGGCGGCACCAGCCTGGGTCTGCGGGTGCCGGCCTGCCCCCAGGCTCTGGAGCTGCTCCGTCTGACGGGCCCCCTGGCCACCACCAGTGCCAACCGCTCCGGTGAGCCCCCGGCCACCACGGCGATCGATGCCGGGCGCCAGTTTCCTGGGCTGGCCCGGCTGGGGCCCCTGCCCTGGCCGGAGGGATCCGGCCAGGGCAGCACGGTGCTGGCCTGGCGTGGGTCCGGCGAGGGGGGCGTTCACCCCTGGCAGGTGCTCCGCGCCGGGGCCGCGTCAGCGCCTGCCGGGCCCGCAGTCTGATGCTGCCCGTCCTGCTGGTGGTGCTGCTTTCGGTTGCCATGAGCCACTGGCTGGTGGAGCCGCTGCTGCGGCTCACCACCCCCCTGTTCGAGCTGGACTGGCTGGGATGGATCGTGCTGGCGGTGATCCTGTGGCTGTTCTCCGGTCCATGAGTGGGCCCAGTCGGAAGCCTTTCCCCTAATCTTCATCTTGCTTCTACAGGAAGCTCCGATCCATCGGGCCCGACCCGGTCCGTCGCGCCGAACCAGGCGAGCCCAGCGTCACCATGACCCTTCCGATGTCCGGTGATCCGGGTCTGGCTGCCTTCGGCTCCAGCCTGATGGCCATCACCCTGGCCGAACTGGGTGACAAGACCTTCTTCATGGCCCTGATCCTTTCGGTGCGCCATCCCCCCCGCTGGGTGTTCGTGGGGGCGTTCGCCGCCCTCGGCCTGGTCACCCTGCTGTCCCTGGGTATGGGCCTCGGTCTGAGGGAATGGCTTCCCCAGCCCGTCGTTCCCTGGCTGGCGGCGGCCCTGTTCCTGGGGTTCGGGGCGAAGCTGCTGGTGGAGGCGGCAGGGCTTCCGGCCGATGCGGCCAGGGAGGAGGCCCACGAGGCCGAAGTGGCGATCGACGCGGCCGAGAGCCATGGGGTCGTCCGTGGTGCGGGTGCTGTGATCTGGGAGGCCTTCGTGCTGGTTTTTCTGGCTGAACTGGGCGACCGCACCCAGTTCGCCACCATCTTCCTGGCGGCAGCCCCTGCGTTTTCCTTCGCCGGCCTGCTGGCCGGCACCCTGCTGGGCCATGCCCTGGTGACCGGGCTGGCCGTGGGCGCGGGTCAGTGGATCGGCGGCCGGATCAGCGAAAGGGTGCTTTATCGGCTGAGCGGCGGTCTGTTTGTGGCTTTCGGTGTGGTGGCGATCCGCCAGGCGATCGGCTGACGCCCCTTCAGGGGGGTGCCGTGGGCTGCAGATCCCAGCGGAACAGTCCCCGGATCGTCGGTCGCTGAAAGGGGCCTTCCTCCATCGAAGGGGCGAACTCCACCGAGTCGTTGAGGGGAATGGTCAGGGGACGCGCCGGTGGGGTGGTGCCCGGAACCCCGACGCCAGCGGGTGAAGGCGGCGGGCCGGCGGGATCGGCGTAGCGGGTGCGGATGCCGGGACGGCCCAGGATCTCAGCGCCGGATCGCAAGGGGGCCGCCTCGGTCGGGAGCGGTGGCGGCGGAGGGGGCGGGCCCTGAGCCAGGGCACCAGCCAGGACGAGCAGGCCCCCGAACGGCCAGCAGGCATGGCATGACATGGCCCCCGTTCGTTGTGCTGGGCTGATGCTAGGGGGGGGGTGGATCCAATCCCTTGGACCGTAAGCCGGCTAACGGATTTGAACCGATGACCTTCGCTTTACAAAAGCGCTGCTCTACCGCTGAGCTAAGCCGGCGCGGGTCTGGAGCCCGGGCCAGCCTATCCCTGGGACAGGGCCCAGAGCAGCAGCTGGGTGCGGCTGCGGCAGCCGGTCTTGGACAGCAGGTTGGAGACGTGGCTCTCCACCGTGCGCGGGCTCAGCACCAGCTGGGCGGCGATGTGGCGGTTGCTGTCGCCCCGGCGCAGCAGGACAAGCACCCGCTCTTCGGCCGGGGTGATGCCCACGGAGAACTCCTCGTCCATGGCGTCTGAACTCCATCACTGTCTCCAGGATTCCCGCGGCCCGTCGCCCCTGCCTCCGGTGTTCAGTCCGGCTCTCGCTCCGCTTCCTCTTCCGGCGGGTGGGGCAGGGCGAAGGCCGGCGGGTCCTCGGCCGGGGGCTTCTCGGCCATGCCCACCGCGGCGGCGGCGGCCACGAGCGCCGGCAGGGGGCGGGCACGCCTGATCGGCAGGTTGGCCACCAGGGCGGTCACCCGGTCCTCGGTCTCAAGGCTCACGTCGCCCTCCTCGATGTCGATCTCCACGTAGCGCTGCACAACCTCCAGGATCTCCCGCCGCATCTGCTCCAGCAGCTCCGGATTGAGATCGCTGCGGTCGTGGGCGAGCACCAGCTGCAGCCGTTCCTTGGCCATGGTGCCGCTGGGCTTCTGGCGCCCGAGCAACCGTTGCAGGAAATCGAACAGGGTCATGGTGCTCAGATCAGACCGGTGGTTTTGCGGATCCTGTTCATCAGCCGGGCGCGCAGGCCCCGGCGCTGCTTGGAGGGATCCTCCATGGGAACGTCCTCCCCCCGCAGGCGCCTGGCGATGTTCTGGTAGGCCCGGGCGGCGGGGGAACCGTTGCCGTTGAGCGTCAGCGGCTCCCCCCGGTTGGTGGACACGATCACCTGCTCGTCCTCCACCACCAGACCCACCAGGGGCAGGGCCAGGATGTCGGTCACGTCTTCAACGCCGAGCATTTCCTGGCTGGCCATCATCTTCGGCCTCACCCGGTTCAGCACCAGCTGCACCGGTTCCACGCCCCGGGTGTTGAGCAGGCCGATCACCCGGTCGGCATCCCGCACGGCGGACACCTCCGGCGTGGTGATCACGATCGCCTCGCGGGCCGCGGCCGCTGCGTTCTTGAAGCCGTCCTCGATGCCGGCGGGGCAGTCGATGAGCACGAAGTCGGACCGCTCGGCCACCATGGCGACAATCTTCTGCATGTCCTCGGGAGTGAGCCACTCGAGCATGCGGGGGTTCCCGGCGGGCAGCAGGGCCAGGTTGGGCTCCTGCTTGTGCTTCACCAGGGCCTGATCCAGCCGGCAGGTTTCCGCCAGCACCTCCTGGGCGGTGTAGACGATCCGGTTCTCCAGGCCGAGCAGCAGGTCAAGGTTGCGCAGGCCGAAGTCGGCATCGAGCACCACGGTGCGCTCCCCCAGCCGGGCCAGGGCGATGCCCAGGTTGGCGGTGAGGGTGGTCTTGCCGACTCCTCCCTTGCCGGAGCAGATGAGGATGATGCGGGCGGGGGCTGACGTCACGGCATCCACGGGCGTCGGGGAAGGTTAATGCCATCGGCCGGAGTGCCCATGCCGTGCCCCGGAACTGCCGCTAGAAAGGCCCATCCCTCGGCGATGGTCATGGATTCCGTCCTCCACCGGCCCCAGCGGCTGCTGGTGATGCCCGACGACGGAGTGGAGGCGGTGGTCGGGATCATCGAGGAGGCCGGCCAGGAGCTGCTGCTCAAGCAGTTCAAGCTCCAGTCGGAGGAGGTGCTGCAGGCCCTGCGCCGCGCGCAGGAGAGGGGGGTGCGGGTCCGGGTCATGCTCAACCCCCACACTTCCGGCGGCGACCGCTGGAACGATGGGGCCTTCGCCCGTCTCCAGGGCTGGGGGATCGAGACCGCCTGGACCAGCGAGGCTTTCCCGGTCACCCACGAAAAATCAATGGTGGTGGATCGCCACACCGCCCTCGTGGCCACCTTCAACCTGGCCGACAAGTACTTCACGGAGACCCGCGACTACGGCGTGCTCACCTACAACCCAGCCGTGGTGGCCCAGGTGATCGCCGGCTTCGAGGCCGACTGGCAGCGCAGCTTCTTCAAGCCTGATCTGGAGGTGGGTCTGGTGTGGAGCAGTGCCCACAGCCGGGGCCAGATGGCCCGCATCGTCGATGCCGCCATCCGCACGCTCTGGATCCAGCACCCCAAGTTCGTCGATGCGGTGATCCTCGAGCGGATCATCAGCGCCCGGGAGCGGGGGGTGAAGGTGCGGGTGCTGTGCGGCGGCAAGCACGGCATCAGCGACTGGGACATCTACGACACCTTTTCCTCCCTGCGGGTGATGCAGCGCTTCGGCGTCAAGGTGCGGCGCCAGCAGCGGCCCAAGCTTCACGCCAAGCTGATCCTGGTCGACGGCGCCTTCGCCCAGACCGGCTCGATGAACATTGACCGCAGCGCCTTCGATCTGCGCCGGGAGCTGGGCATCGAAAGCGACGCCCCGGAAGTGGTGGCCCGGCTGCGGGCGATGTTCGAGGCCGACTGGAAGGCCGCCTCCAAGTACCGCGCCCCGGATCCCCTTGATCCCACCTTCCACGAGGAAGGGGAGCTGCCGCCCGATCCCCACTTCGTGCATGACTGAGAGCGCTGCCACTCCTGCTGCCGTCACGCCGGCGGCCCCGCCCGGGCTGGGGGACCTGTTCACGGGCATGCTTCTGGTGGCCCTTTCCGCCTTCGGCGGCGGCCTCTCGGCCTGGAGCCAGCGGATCATCGTCGAGCAGCGCCGCTGGATGAGCAACGAGGAGTTCCTCACCGGTCTCACCGTGGCGCGGCTGTTCCCAGGCCCGAACCAGATCAACATGGCCGTCTACGTGGGCACGTTCTTCCGGGGGCTGCCAGGCACCCTGGCGGCCCTGGCGGGGATGCTTCTGGTTCCCTTCACCCTGCTGATGCTGGTGGGGCTGGTGTACTTCCAGTTCCACACCCTGCCAGCCATCGACCGGGTGCTGGCGGGGGTGGTGGCGGCGGCCGCCGGCATGGCCCTCTCCATGGGCTTCAAGATCCTCGATCAGTACTGGAAGGATCCGGTGGCCCTGCTGCTGGCCTCCCTCACCTTTGTGCTGATGACGCTGTTCCATGTGCGGCTGGTGCCCCTGGTGCTCGTGGCCGGCCCGCTGGCGATGGCCTGGTACTGGCCGCGTAACACCCGCCTTACGGGGAACGATCCCCGCCCATGAGCAGCCTGTTGATCGCCGCCGCGACCCAGTTGTCAGGCTGCAGCCCCATGGACCAGGGCGACCTGGGCCACCTGATCGCGGTGCTGGGCACCTTCCTGGGCCTGTCGCTCTTCTCCCTGGGTGGCGGCAACACCCTGCTCACTGAGTACCACCATCTGAGCGTTGAGCAGTACTGCTGGCTCACCCCCTCCCAGTTCGCCGACATCTATGCCCTGGCCGAGGCGGCTCCGGGACCCAGCTCCATGATCGTGGGCCTGCTCGGCATGGGCGCCGGCTGGCCGGAGGGGCCCGGCTGGGCCCTGCTCAGTGCCTACGGCGCCGAGATCGCCATCCTGCTGCCCTCCACCCTGCTGATGGTGGTGGCCTGCCTGAGCTGGAACCGGCTGCGGGATTCCCCCTGGCGCATCGCCTTCGAGCGGGGCCTGGGCCCGATCACCCTGGGCATCCTATTCGCCGTGGGAGTGAAGATCCTCCAGACCGCCGACACCAATCCCCCCGGGGTGGTCGTGTCGCTGCTGGTGTGTCTGCTGATGCTGCGCACCCGTATCTCTCCCCTCTGGTTCATGGCGGTGGCCGGCGGGCTGGGGGCCTTCGGACTCATCAACCGCTGAACGCTCATCCGCCGGAAGCTCACCGGCTGAATTCCGGCGGCGCCGGATCGATGCGGATCTCCCCGTCCACCAGCCGCGCCTGCTCAGCCAGCCCCGGTGGGGGCAGATCCTCCGGTCCCCGGGCCACCGCGTCGGCGATGCGCAACTGCAGGGGGCGCAGCTGCAGGGCGGTGATCCGGGCCCCCCGGTCGCCGGCCACTCCGGCATGGGCCACACCCCGCAGCCGCCCCCAGATCAGCACATGCCCGGCGGCACTGATGCGGGCGCCGGGGTTCACATCCCCCAGCAGCAACACGGACCCCGCCGCCTGCAGATGGTCGCCGGAGCGCAGGGTGCCCCGGTGCACCAGCAGATCCGGCGCCGCTGGTGGGGCGGAGAAGGTGGGGTCGGGCACCTTCTCCGCTTCGGGCTCCGGCTCGATCTCGACCCCCAGGGCGGCGGCGGCCACGAGCGTTTCCGGGTGATGGCTGCGGACGCGCAGCAGCCGTAGCTGCAGAGGTGCCAGCAGATCCTGCAGTTCCCGTAGCTCGGGCAGCCTCAGGGGCCAGGCGCCTGCCTCCAGCACCACAGCCCCGGCGGGGGGAATCCTGCTGCCGAGGATGTAGCGCACTTCCTCAAGGGCGCTGGCCGCACCCCCGGGGGCGGGCAGCCGCAGCAGGTGGGGCTGCTGCCCATCAATCGCCGGGATCAGTGCGGCTGCCAAGGCGCTGGGGAAGGTTGGTGCGAAACCTAGTGGTCCGGCAGGCTGCCGCCATCCTGGAGCCGCACCGAGAGGGCGGCTCCCAGGTCGGCGCTCACCGACGCCGGATGGATCAGCCAGGCCATGTCGACCGTCTGGCAGAGGCTGGCCACCAGGGGGGAGCGCTGCTCAAGGGCCTGGAGCCGCAGGCCGTCCCACAGCCGCAGTCCGCCGGCATAGGGGTGGTACCCCCGGCTCTGGCGCTGCTGCAGGGCGCAGCAACCGTCGGCCACCAGGCCGGCTTTCTCGCACAGCCGCCGGGCCTCGGCCAGCAGTTCGATGCGGCCGGCCGGAGGCAGATCGCTCACGTCGATGGCCCGGGGCAGGCGCCGGTCCAGCAGGCGGCGGCAGGGATCGGCCAGCTCCTCAGGGCCCTCCTCCCGCCAGCGGGTGAGGTGGTAGCCGGTGCGGATGTCGTCATTGGCCAGGTAGCTCTCCAGATCCAGCTGATCCCTTTGCCAGAGCCAGCGGGCCATGGTCGGATCGGCCCACACCAGGTCGGGGCCGAGCCCCCGGGCCACGGCGATCACCCGGTTCAGCAGCCAGTTGCAGACGATGTTGAGCCGGTGGTTGTAGACGCTGCGGTACATCAGATGGCGCACCACCAGGTAGTGCTCCACCGCCATCAGTCCCCGCGGGTGGAGGGCCAGATCACCATCGGGGGCCAGGGTGAGGCTGGCGAGGATCCGCTCCAGGTCCAGCTGGCCGTAGCGGGTGCCGGTGCTGTAGCTGTCGCGCAGCAGGTAGTCGAGCCGGTCGCAGTCGAGCTGGCTGCTCACCAGGGCCTTGATCGCCCGGCAGGGGTGCCGGCCGTGCTCGAGCAGATCGGCCACCTGGGCGGCCCGCCCCGGGGCCCCCTGCTCAAGCCGGTCGCGCAGGGCGGGATGGTCGCGGATCAGCCGCCCCGACCAGGCCTCGTGCTGCAGGCCGAACATCTCCTCGCCCGAATGGCTCAGGGGGCCGTGGCCCACGTCGTGAAGGAGGGCGGCCGCATAGAGCACGTCCCGGTGCCGGGCCAGGGAGGGGTCGAGTCGCTCCAGTTGCCCAAGGGCCATCCGTGCCACCGCCAGCACCCCGAGGGAATGGGTGAAACGGCTGGACTCGGCGCCATGGAAGGTGAGAAAGGCCGGCCCCAGCTGGCGGATGCGGCGCAGCCGCTGGAACGGCGCCGTGTCGATCAGGTCGATCACCAGTGCCTCGGCAGGATCCTGGCGATCCAGGCGGATGGCACCGTGCAGCGGATCGTGGTAGGTGCGCTGGCTCATGGGGTGGCCGCTGTGGCCGGGAAGCCGGCGATCAGGAGCCTGGCCGCCTCCTGCAGCCAGGTGTCACCGGCTCCGTCGGGCTCCAGGGGCTCCGGCTGGGGCAGGGCCACATCCGGCTCGATGCCCTGGTTCTGGATGTCGCGGCCGCTGGGGGTGAGGTAGCGGGCCACGGTCACCGCCAGGCCACTGCCATCGCTCAGGTTGATCAGGGTCTGGATCAGGCCCTTGCCGAACGTGCGGCTGCCCGCCAGCGGCGAGCGGCCGCTGTCCTGCAGAGCCCCGGCCAGAATTTCACTGGCGCTGGCCGTGCCACCGTTCACCAGGGTGAGCATGGGGCCGGCGTAGAGGCGGCCGGGGGTGGCCTGCTGGCGGGCGGCGATGCCGCCCCGGTCCTCGGTCTCCACGATCGGCTTGCCATCCAGCAGGCCATCGGCCACCGCCAGCCCGGCGGTCACCAGGCCGCCCGAATCGTTGCGCAGATCCAGGATCAGTCCTTCGATCGGTGTGCCCGCCGCCGGGGCAGTGAGCTGGGCGAGCGCGGTGCGGACCTGCTGGGGCACCGGTTCGCTGAACTGGGTGAGGCGCAGGTAGCCCAGGGTGTGGCCGTCGATCTCAAGGCGGTGGCTGCGCACCGGCTGGAGATCGACCTCGCGGCGGTCCAGCAGCCCCTCCCACTCCTGGCCGGCGGGGGTGCGCAGGGCCACGAGCACATCGCTGCCGGCGGGTCCCCGCAGGGCGGCCGCCGTGCCTTCCAGCCCCAGTTCCTCGGCCTCCAGGCCGTTCACCCTCAGGATCTCGCTGCCGGAGACGATGCCCGCCTCGGCGGCGGGGGAGGCATCGAGAGGAGCGATCACCACGATCCGCTGGTCACCGGCCCGCTGGCCGAGCTGCAGACCCACGCCGGTCACCCGGCCCTGGGTGTTGGAGCGCAGGGTGGCGAACTCCTCGGGGCGCAGCAGGCGGGTGTAGGGGTCGCCGATCGGGGCCAGCATGGCCTCGATGGCCTCGTAGGCGTCGACCGAGCTGCTGATCGGCTTTTCCAGGGTCTTCTGGCGCAGGCGCCGCCACTGCAGGGCCTCCAGCTGGGCAGGGTCGACGTAGCTCTGGTTGACCAGACGCCAGGCCTCCACCACCAGCTGCTGGGCATCGCTGAGGGCCAGGGCCGGGGCCGGCAGGATCAGCAGCAGGCCAAGGGCGGCCGCCAGCAGCGACCGAAGGCCAGAAGCCCGCCGCCGCAGGCCTGTTGCAAACCATTGAGCCGGCAGGGACCGGCGGCCCGGGTCTCTCACAGGGGGGTCAGGACGATCGGTAGACTCTCGCAACACAAGCCCCACGCTGCATGGCGAACTCGTCTCCTGGCGCAAAGTCGTCCCCGATCTACGACTGGTTCGAAGAGCGCCTGGAAATCCAGGCCATTGCCGACGATATCTCTGCCAAGTACGTCCCGCCCCACGTCAACATCTTCTATTGCCTGGGCGGCATCACCCTGGTGTGCTTTCTGATTCAGTTCGCCACCGGCTTCGCGATGACCTTCTACTACAAGCCCACGGTGGTGGAGGCCTACAGCTCCGTTCAGTACCTCATGACCGACGTCAGCTTCGGCTGGCTGATCCGCTCGGTGCATCGCTGGAGCGCCAGCATGATGGTGCTGATGCTGATCCTGCACGTGTTCCGCGTGTATCTCACCGGCGGTTTCAAGCGCCCGCGGGAGCTCACCTGGGTCACCGGGGTCACCATGGCCGTCATCACGGTCTCCTTCGGCGTCACCGGTTACTCCCTCCCCTGGGACCAGGTGGGCTACTGGGCCGTCAAGATTGTCAGCGGTGTTCCGGCCGCCGTCCCTGTGGTCGGTGATTTCATGGTCGAGCTGCTGCGCGGTGGGGAAAGCGTGGGCCAGTCCACCCTCACCCGCTTCTACAGCCTCCACACCTTCGTGCTGCCCTGGCTGCTGGCGGTGTTCATGCTCATCCACTTCCTGATGATCCGTAAGCAGGGCATCTCAGGTCCCCTCTGAATCCCTCACTGGCCTTAGCCTCTTCCCACCGGTCACCAGCGCCCCGAGCTCCCCACCATGCACATCCTCAAGAAGCCTGACCTCACCGATCCCAAGCTGCGGGCCAAGCTGGCCAAGGGCATGGGACACAACTACTACGGTGAGCCCGCCTGGCCCAACGACCTCCTCTACATCTTCCCAGTGGTGATTCTGGGGACCATCGCCTGCGTGGTGGGCCTGGCGGTGCTGGACCCGGCCATGCTGGGTGATCGGGCCGACCCCTTCGCCACCCCGCTGGAGATCCTTCCCGAGTGGTATCTGTATCCCGTCTTCCAGATTCTGCGGGTGGTCCCCAACAAGCTGCTCGGGATTGCTTTGCAGACGATGATTCCTCTGGGGCTGATGCTGATCCCCTTCATCGAGAGCTTCAACAAGTTCCAGAACCCTTTCCGCCGCCCTGTGGCCATGGGGGCTTTCCTGTTCGGCACCGTGTTCACCATCTATCTGGGCATCGGTGCCTGCCTGCCGATCGACAAGTCCTTGACCCTCGGTCTGTTCTGAGGCTTTTCCAACCTTGTTGGCAGCTCTTGACCGGCTGAATGTTTCTCAGAGCCGCGTGAAAGCGCGGCTTTTTCGTGCCCATCCGTCCGGCATCACAGGACGGTGCGTCCTCCTGGCGGGGGGAGCAGGGGATCGATGGCGAACAGCTCCACATCCTTCGGCTCGATGCGCAGCAGATGGTGCAGCAGCAGGAATCCCACCAATGTCCAGGTCTGGTAAGTGCGGGCCTGCTGGCCTACCCAGGTGCCGGTGGGCCCATCGAAATACTCTGCCCACCGCTGACGCGGCAGCTGGGTGAGCTGCAGGGCGTAGCAATCCTCCAGGAGTTGCCGCATCTGCTCCATCAGGGCGCTGTCTGAACCAGGGTGGCGACGTTCGTGCAGCAGCACGGCGCTGCCCAGGTACCACAGCAGGCTGGGCCAGTGGCCGCCGTTGTGATAGCACCAGGTCCAGTTCTTGGGATCGGAGCCGGTCTTCTCCTTCCATTCCTCGGCGTCGAGGGGTGGATGGCAGATCCTCAGGGGCATCTCGGCGATCAGGTCCTGGCGGTTGCGCAGCACCAGCCGGAACAGGGCCCGCTGCTGGGGGGCGGTGATCAGGCCGAACAGGCAGGCCAGGGCGTTTCCCAGGCTGTAGAAGCGGAAGTCCGGCCGGCCGGTGCGCATGTTGCCGATCAGGTAGCCGCCCCGGTCCTCCAGCCACGCCTGCAGCCAGGCAGGCACCACCTGGGCCTGCACATTGAAGGCGTTGACGTGCTGATCGTCCCCATACTGCTCGGTGGGGCGGCGACGCAGCACCTGGACCGTCTTGCTGGTCACCCAGTAGTTCTTGAGCAGATAGGCGCGCAGGTCACGCAGCCAACGGTGGCTGCGCTCGAGCCGTTTCTGCCGCAGCCCACAGGGCCGGTCCCACTGGGCCAGATCCATCAGGTGGCAACAGCTGCGCAGACTGCCGAACAGCAGCACCTCCACCTCCAGCGGTGCCCCCCACACGTCCATCGGACGGTCGATCATGAAGGCGCAGTCCGGCACGAAGAGCACCGGTGTGCCCTCGAAGCTGGGGTGCAGCACCAGATCCAGCAACCGTTGCACGCCTTCCTGCACAGCGGTGTCAAGGGCGAACGCGCGATCACCGCTGCGGCGTACGTACAGCCAGCAGAGCACGGGCCACCAGAGGCTGGCATCCACCGAACTGATCCGTCCGATCGAGCGCTGGCCGTAGTCGGCGATCAGGTCCTCTCCCTGCTCCACAAAGCTGGTCGGGAAGATGCCCCGGGTCTGGTCGCTGCGGCTCTGCAGCTCCAGGCACACCGCCAGGAAGTGACGCACGATGGCGAAGCGGCCCTCCAGCAGCAGGTGGAACATCACCGGTACGTTGTCCCGCAGAAACACCTCCCCGTAGTTGGCGGCCTCCCCGCTGCTGGGGTGTTCCATGGCGGCCACCGACCCCACCACGGCCCCTCGTACCTGCACCAGGGTGCGCTCGAAATGGCCCCTGGCGGAGGCGACGACGCTCTCCTCCCGGCTGTGGAGGTCCCTGGTCCGGGATTCTCCCGCTGCCATCTCGCTGCACACCCAGGGAAACTCAGCGTAGGCCTGGCCTGGGAAGGGAACCTTTGGCAGGCCCCGGTCGCGGCCGATGGGGCACAGGCGAGAACGCTGCCAGTATGGGTGGTATGATTTTGGACTGCGCCCCAGAGAGCGGAAGCTTGAGGGGACGCGGACTTACTGGGACTGAGAGGCGCGAGCCGACGGTGCTGTAAGTTT
>NZ_JAFKRG010000062.1 GCF_019038415.1 Synechococcus sp. CCY 9618
GGCTTGCGGAGCCCCTCCAGAGCCAGCATCCGCCGCAGTTCGATGATCTCGGCCCGCTGGGCCACGATCACTTGCCGCGCGAAGCGCCGGACCGTGGCGTTGGTGCTCTTGACCAGGGCGTCGTGGGCCATGATCAGCGCCCCGCCGACCGCTCTTCCTAAGCCACAGATCCGATTCAATGGCCAGCTCTCGGCTGATCAGCTCCAACCGCTGGTAGGTGCGCTCCCAGCGGCGCTGAGCACGTTGATCACGTTGCGGGCCTTGCCCACGTTTATCTTCAGCTTAGGTTCGATTAGGTAAGCTACTATCCATTCCAAAAAGATATTCGTTTTAGATATTTACCAAAATGCACCAATCCCAACATAATTGGCACTTCCCAGAACAGTCCCATGGTTGTACCGAGGGCAGCTTGAGATCCTAAGCCAAATAGAGCTATGGCAGTGGCTATGGCAATTTCAAAATGACTCGAAGAGCCTATTATCACAGTTATAATTGCTTCTTTATAGTTCAGTTTAAATAGCTTTGTTAACAGTATATTCAGTGCTACTATAATCACAAACCCAATCAAAAGTGGTACTGAAACTAGAAGCATGTCTTGAGGGTTTTGTATCAACACTTCTCCATTTAAAGCAAATAGAAGTATTAAAGTAAATAGCAATGCAATTATAGCAATCTTGCCCAGAAGAGGCCTGTAGACATTTTCGAACCAGACTCTCCCTTTACGCTTGATTAGAAGTTTACGCGAGACAAGGCTCGTCAGCATGGGGATGCCAATGAATATCAAAACGGAAATGAATAACTCGAATTTATCAATGTCTATCCCTTGAACGCCTGTTAGCAGGATGACAACTGGGGCATATAAGAACATTATTGTAAAAGTGTTTATGCTTGTTGTAATCACATTTTGTTCTTGATTGCCCTTTGCTAAGCTTCCCCAAACAATAACCATTGCCGTACAAGGGCTGGAGCCTAGCAATATAAGTGCCACAATCAGCTGATCGTGTCCTTCTAGAAAATAATAAGCTAGAACTGCTGTTACCAATGGAGCAATCAACCAATTGGACAATAAGGTAAGTACTATTGGCTTGGGAGCTTTAAGAAGCTTTTTTACCTCACTGATTTTAAAGTTAAGTAATGCTGGATACATCATTAAAAACAAGCAAGCTCCTATGGGAATTGAGACATTCCCTATTTTCCATTTATTCATTACTGAGCTAAGATTGGGAAAATATTGGGCAAGAAATATTCCAATCAACAAGCACAAAATGACCCATAACCAGAGATACTTCTCAAACTTTCCTAAGCCTTTTTCCATAATTTACTCGCACTTTAAAGGTATACGCAAAGAACGTAGCATGGATAAGAGGTCATGTCTTACGAAAGCAAGAAACGGTTTTTAGCTTGTTCGGTATTGCGATTAACCGTTGCGTTTGGCCCCCTGTGAATGCCAGGGAGATTCTGGATAACCGAGGGCAACTATGCGAAAACAGGGGCATATACCAAGGCCAGAACTGGGGTGATTGAGGTGGTCTGGCTTTCCTTGTCAAGCGACATCCGGAATAGGTCCTCAAGTTTTCGCTGTCGCCTGACACTGAGCACGGTCGTAGGAGCCGATTTCGCTGCAGCGGTATCGCCGCTCTGCGGGAGTGGTGCCATCGAGGATCACGGCGCCGCTGCGGACCCGGCGGAATTCATAGCAGGAAGCTGAAAAACGTGCCGCCGAGCTCAAGTGCAAGGGCACTTTTGCCATGGGCTCGCTGTGGATGCCCTGTGCCAATGAGCAGGCGCTCCACAAGGCCCTGCAGAACAACTGACCCCACGCGCCGGGAATCCCCATGAGCCGCCGCCACCTGGGCCGCCGCGTCCATCGAGCCCTGGTGCCGATCGCAGCGGTCCCTCTGATCATCACCGCGCTGTCGGGCTCGATCTATGGCCTGATGCTGGCGAACAACATCGATGCTTTCTGGCTCCTCAAGATCCACACGGGCAACTTCGGGATGATCAACCTGCAGCCCTATTACTCGGCGATCATCGGAATACTCACGTTGATCATTGCCATATCAGGCGTCGGCCTGCTGCTCGGCGGCCCCCCAAAGCGACCAACATCACTGAGCTCAAATGCGAAAAATCAGGAATCAGGATACGAAAATCACGGGACATAACTCTCCATCTAGCTGGACATCACTAGCTTGAAGGGATAGCCCCGCGCCTACTCCAGGCCACTGATGCCACGCATCCAATGAGTGACCCTTCCCCCGGCCCGCCCTGCTGCCACGCCGAAACCCCAGCCGGATCGGCGGACGGCATGGAGCGGGAGCTGGCCCGGGAGCGCACCCTGCTGCGCCGCAAGGTCAGCGTGGCTGCCGTCCTCACCGTCCTGGTGATGTTCTCCAGCCTGCCCCACATGCTGGGGCTTCACAGCCTTCCGTTCCTGCCGCCCTGGTTCACCAGCCCATGGACCCAGCTGATCCTCACCACTCCGGTGCTGTTCTGGTGCGGGCGTGACTTCTTCACCGGCGCCGTCTCGGCGTTCCGGCAGCACTCCGCCGACATGAACACCCTGGTGGCGGCTGGCACCGGCATTGCCTACCTCACGTCGCTGTTCACCACCCTGTTCCCGCAGGTGCTGATCGCTGAAGGCCTGCCGGCCGACGTCTACTACGAAACCGTGGCGGTGATCCTGACCCTGGTGCTGCTGGGCCGGCTGCTGGAGGCCCGTGCCCGCGGCCAGACCTCAGAGGCCATCCGGCGGCTGTTGCAGCTTCAGCCCCCCACCGCCCGGGTGCTGCGGGAGGGACAACCGGTTGAAGTACCGGTGTCGATGGTGGGGGTGGGGGACCTGGTGCAGGTGCGCCCGGGCGAGAAGCTGCCCGTGGATGGGGTGGTGGAGGAGGGCAGCTCCTGGGTGGAGGAATCGATGCTCACCGGTGAACCCACTCCTGTCGCCAAAGCTGCAGGCGACACGGTGATCGGTGCTTCGATGAACCGCAGCGGCAGCTTCACGTTCCGCGTCAGCCGGGTGGGCACAGACACGGTGCTGGCCCAGATCGTGGAGCTGGTGCGCCAGGCCCAGAGCTCCCGCACCCAGGTGCAGCGCCTGGCCGATCAGGTGGTGGGCTGGTTCGTTCCGGTGGTGATCGCCCTGGCCATCGCCGCCTTCGTGATCTGGTTCCTGATCAGCGGCAACCCAGTGCTGGCGATGCTGTTTCTGGTGAGCGTGCTGGTGATCGCCTGTCCCTGTGCCCTGGGCCTGGCTACCCCCACCTCGATCATGGTGGCCTCCGGCAAGGGGGCCGAGAACGGCCTGATCTTTCGCAGCGCCGAGGCTTTGGAGACGGCCGGCAAGCTGCGCACCATCGTGCTCGACAAGACCGGCACCCTTACCCGCGGCCAGCCGGAGGTGACCGATTTCGAGCGGCTGAGCGGTGGCGTGCTGCCGGCCAACACCCTTCTGGCGCTCACCGCCGCGCTGGAATCCCGCTCGGAGCATCCCCTGGCCGAAGCGATCGTGACCTATGCCCGCAGCCAGTTGAAGGACAGTGAACTGCCTGCGGTGGAGGGCTTCGAGGCCGTGGCCGGACGCGGCGTGCAGGGAGCGATCGCCGGCCAGCAGGTGCGGGTCGGTACCCCCCGCTGGTTCGACGAGCTCGACATCGACACCGCCGCCCTCAAGCCCCTGGTGGAGCGTCTTGAGGCCGCCGCCTGCAGTGTGGCGGCCGTGGTGGTGGACGGACGGATCGAGGCCTGCTTCGGGGTGGCCGATCCCCTCAAAGCGAGCTCAGCGGCTGCCGTGGCGGCTCTGCGGCGCCTGGGCCTGCAGGTGGTGATACTCAGCGGCGACGCCCGCCGTACCGCCGAAGTGGTGGCCGCCCAGGTGGGCATCGAGCGGGTGATCGCCGAAGTGCGTCCCGCCGACAAGTCCTCGGTGATTCGCAAGCTGCAGGAGCAGGGAGAGGGCCCGGTGGCGATGGTGGGGGATGGCATCAACGACGCCCCCGCCCTGGCCCAGGCGGATGTCGGCATCGCCATGGGCACCGGCACCGATGTGGCGATTGCCGCCAGCGACATCACCCTGATCTCCGGCAACCTGGCCGGCGTGCCGGCGGCGATCGAGCTCAGCCGCCACACCATGGCCAACATTCGCCAGAACCTGTTCTTCGCCTTCGCCTACAACGTGGCCGGCATCCCGATCGCCGCCGGCCTGCTGTTCCCTCTCACCGGGTGGTTGCTGAGCCCGATGATTGCCGGCGCCGCCATGGCTTTCAGCTCCGTGTCGGTGGTGAGCAACGCCCTGAGGTTGCGGAACTTCCGGCCCGCACCCCTTCCCATTGCCGCTAGCTGATGACCAATCTCTTTGCTGCCGAACCGCTCTGGCGCACCATCGACCAGCCCGTGGTGCTGAAGGCCCTGGTCGCCGGCGTTGGTGTGGTGCTGATCGCCTGGGAACTGTGGTGGTTCCTGGGACGCCATGGCGGTGGGGTGGCGGCCCGCGAGAGCGAGGCGGGCTTTCAGGAAATCACCATCACCGTGGATGGCGGCTATGCGCCCTCAAGAATCAAAGTGAAGGCCGGCAGGCCGATGCGGCTGGCTTTTCACAGGATCGATCCGAGCGGCTGTGTGGCCCAGGTGATCTTCCCCGATTTCCACAAAACCCTTGACCTGCCCCTCGATGCCACCACCCGCCTGGAGTTGCCGTCTACAGAAGCCGGCAGCTATCCCTTCCACTGCGGGATGAACATGGTGCGAGGCGTGCTGGAGGTGGAGTGAGGGAGGAGCGGGATCCAGGTTGGTCGCGTCCGCTCAGGTGCTGATCTCCAGAGTGCCCATCATTCCCAGCTCCTCGTGATCGAGGATGTGGCAGTGGTACACCGTGCGGCCGGGAAAATTGCGGAAGGCTGTGCGGATTCTCACCTCTTCTCCCGGACGCACCACCACTGTGTCTTTCCAGGCGCGAAAGGGTTCGGGTTGGCCGTTACGGCTGATCACCTGGAAGGGATTCACGTGCACATGAAAAGGATGATCCATCATCCCTGAATTCAGAAGAATCCATTCTTCCGTTTCATTCAGCCGCACGGTGGTGTCCACACGGGCGTGTTCGTAGACGTTGTTGTTGATCAGAAACCCCATGCCCATGCCGGGGCCCATGGCGTGGGAGAGGCTGAAGCTGCGCGTGCGGGTGGGCTCCGGTAACGCTGGCACCGCGATCAGTTGCCGTGGTAGTGGCATCGGTGGGCCTTCGCCCACATAGCTGACTGTGGCGAGGGTCGCCGAAGCCGTCTGGGTGATGAATCCAGGCGGGCTGCCCATTCCGATCCCTCCCCTACCCATCCCACCTCTGCCTCTGCCACCTCTCCAGCCCATGCCCATCCCCCCTCTGCCCATGCCCATGCGCATGCCCATGCCGCCACCCATGCCCATGCCACCGGCGAACCGGTCGTAGGGAAGGGCCTGCAGGCGGTAGCGCCCCGGGCTGCGGTTGGCTTGGACCAGCACGTCGGCCCGCTCACCGGGAGCCAGCAGCAGCTCCTGGAGCTCGATCGGCGCAGGGATCGCCCCGCCATCGGTGGCGATCAGGTGGAAGGGATGACCCTCGAGGGCCAGCCGGTAGAAGCGGGCGTTGGACGCATTCACCAGCCGCAGCCGCAGCAGACCACCGGAGCTCACCTGCAGATCGGGCTGGATCTGTCCATTCACCGTGAGGAGCTCCCCCTGGCGGCCCCAGATCCGCTGCATCGGCGAAAAGCCGTAGCCCCGGGTGCTGCCCTCCGTGGCGGTGGGGAAATCCTTCAGAAACAGGAACTCCTCCCGGGCGGCCCGCACCTCGGGAAGCTCATCCAGTTCCCCTCGCACCACCAGCATTCCCCCCAGCCCGCCGAACACCTGATCGGAAACGGTGCCGTGGCGATGGGGGTGGTAATAGAACAACCCGGCAGGGTGATCTGCCGGAATCTCGAACGCATAGGCGAAGGATTCGCCGCCAGGAATCGAGAGGAACACGTTGTCGGCCGATCCGCCGGGGGAGACGTGCAGACCGTGGTAGTGGAGATTGCTGGGCGCCTTCAGCTGGTTCCGGAACCTCAGTCGCACCGCGTCCCCCGGCCTCACCTCAAGGCGGGGCCCCGGCGAACGCCCGTTGTAGGTGAGGATCCATGCCGGGCCTTGCGGCAGCCAGCCCGGCGTGGCGCCAGCCACCAGCTCGAGATCCAGCAGGCCCCCGCTGGAGCGGATCACGGCAGGGGCAGCCCCCCCGGCCGAAGGTTGGGGCCGGCCCAGGGCCGCACGCCCCAGCACCAGGCCCCCGGTTCCAGCGGCCACCAGAGCAAGAAAGGATCTACGGGGAATGTTCCTGGCCATGGTCAACCTCCGGGGGAGCTCAGAGGGCAAAGAGGGCGTCGTACTGGTGGTACGCCGGCTTGCGGAGCCCCTCCAGAGCCAGCATCCGCCGCAGTTCGATGATCTCGGCCCGCTGGGCCACGATCACTT
>NZ_JAFKRG010000063.1 GCF_019038415.1 Synechococcus sp. CCY 9618
GCTGAGATCTGGGCCACGCTCTGCCGGTGTGGCGGACTCATCCGCCTCCTCACATCAGCCTTGACGGCCTCGCTGTAACGACGCATTGGCCTGCTCCTTCAAGCCCCCTGGTGGAAATAGTGGTCGGGATAGAGAGGCGTCAACTTTCCTGGCAGAGGGGGCTATGCAGGCTTACCAAGTCTGAATGAGCCCAAATAAGCAACATTACTAAAAACGAGTAGAAGGAACGACAATCATCTAGAATCTCAATACCATAAGACCTTACTCTCCAACCTCTGATGGAAATTCGCATTGTCTCTGCCACAAGATATTCCGAGCAAGACTTTTGGAACTACACGGCACTAGGTCAATCAATCAAAAGATTAGATATAAGCAAAGATTTTGTGCAGATAGCCTTTGACAACAGCACTGGCCTCCCCGTTGTTTATAATAAAGCAATCGAGAGCACGGCAAGCTCAGACGGGATTGTTTTTATCCATGATGATGTGTGGATCGAAGATTTACTATTTATTGAAAGGGTGAGAGAAGGACTCGAAGAGTTTGATGCTTTTGGGGTTATCGGCAATCGGCGACTAGTCCCCGGCCAGCCATCTTGGGCATATACGAGCCTAGAGTTCGACTGGGACCAAGAAGTTAACTTAGTTGGCGCCATAGCACATGGAGACTATCCATTCGGGGAAATCATGAGATTCACTAACACCCAGGGGGCTTGCGAACTTGTCGACGGTGTCATGATAGCCGCAAGCTGCCTTCAGCTTCGTCAGCACAATATATTATTTGACAAGCAGTTCTCATTCCACTTCTATGATCTTGATTTCTGCAGACAAGTTAGAAGAGCCGGACTGAGACTCGGAGCATATCCGATTAGTCTGACACATCAGAGTAGCGGTAGGCTTGGCACAGAAGGATGGAAAGATTCCTACAGTAGATATACGAAGAAGTGGGATCATGAATTCAGTTCTGTCACTGGTCTTGCTTTTTCGACCCCCGCTCATGACAGATTTAATCCGGACCTACTCAAGATAATGAATAAGGATTATGACACGGTCGTAGAGGTTGGGTGTAGTAGAGGGGCTCTTGCAAGAGCATACCGCAAGAGCTATAACTGCGATAGGTATATCGGCATCGATATAGATGAAAGCTCGGCAGTATTTGCTCGCAATCACTGCACAGAAGTGATCACAGGAGATATCGAGACAATTGACGATGGCGTGTGGAATAAGTTATTTCCTAGCTCTCTATGGATCTTTGGAGATTCACTAGAACATCTTAAAGATCCATGGAGTCTTCTAAGCCGCATTCGTCAGAGTCTTGAACCTGAAGACTCCATCATTGCCTGCATTCCTAATGCTCAGCACTGGAGCGTCATCGCCCGCCTGGCAAGCGGGAACTTTCATTATGAGGATGAGGGTTTGCTAGATCGTACGCACCTAAGATGGTTTACAAGAAGGACAATTATTGACCTTTTTGAAAAGACTGGTTACTCTATTGAACTGATTCTGCCGAGGATTTTCGAAGACCCCATCCAGAACAAATATTTGCCTATAATTAATAGTATCGCCAATGCCTATGATAGCACTATTCCTGACGTCTCTGATAACTGTATTCCAATTCAATATGTCATCAAAGCTAAGCCAGCCTGATCCAACATGAACATCCTGCAGGTTCTTCCACACACTTTCAAGCCTTTGACTTATTATCAGACGATCTCTTGGCCCGACAAAATGGACTTGGCCACTCATCCCGTTCGTCAAGTCTTTAAAATTATATGGGGTCTCCTGAGAAACCGCAGGAGCCTTGCACCGGAATGGATTCGAGCAGTTTTCAAAGGTAGGATGTGCGCATAACAGCTCATTGACGCCGAAGAAACGCCCAGATTTTTCCACATGTATCGACACGAGCTTTTTTATCAGCTCTCGTTTTAGGTCTTCTTCTTACCTTTTGACGGCAGACTTTTTGATCATACCCGCTAGATCAAGCTGGCTAAGCCCATCCCCTGGGATAACCTCGAAGTTGACTACACATCGCATTTCTGTAAGGGCTTTGGAGCCCCCGCCAAGCCATTCAGAATGGGCGCTCGGAACCTTGATCATCACTTCGAGAAGCTCTTGCAGCTTCGTTTTGTCCTTCTGGTCTGCTGGCTACAGCATTTTCTGGGGCATAGACCAGCTTGCAGCTTCCATATGGCAGGGCTGAGTGATCAGCCTGATGCCGGCTAAGGAACAGACGGCAAGCTGGTGGGGATTCCACGTTTCTTTTCGTTGAGAGACCACCTGCATTTCCGGGGATGGCCTACCTCGGATTTTCAAGGCTAGATATACACTATCGTTGTTCCTAGCCGCTCAGACCATTTGTCGGACTTGCACATAATTGCTTTTCCCGGCTCACCGTGAACACAAATTTCTCTCTCGCTTGCGAAGTTATCCACTGCCTTAGTTACTCCTGGCCATGTCAAGTAGTCGTCAAGTATCATAATTCCATCGTGGCATAGCAGTTGCCAATAATTTTCAATATCTCTTGCCACAGTGGCGAAGTCATGTCCCGCGTCTATATATATAAGACTTGAAGATACGCCTAGCGCCTTGAGCACGTGAAAAGCCGCGTCACTGGTCAATGGAAATGGAGTTATTATATTCCGACAGTTGTTTAGTATCACATTACCTAAGAATGTTTTATATAGATCAGGTCTTCCATTTAGAATCTTAAGTGACTCATACCACTCATTATTTGATCCAGAAGCCAACCAGTGCTCGGGAGAGCCGAGCCATGTATCTATACATAAGATCTCACATTCTAACGAGTTATCCCGAACCACTTTCGCCATATTGATCGCAGATCTTCCCTTCCAGCTTCCAACCTCAATGATGAGTGATGTTGTGACATTCAAAACTGCCCATGTTAAGATCGGATGGTCAGATCCCCAGCCCTGTAAATCCTCCTGTAAATCATTAGCATCAATTCCAAAGTAAGGGTCACAGCCTCGAAACAGCATATCTCTTAACATGGGCTGGCTGGCTGACTCTTTTGATCTTAGTGAAGCATAGCAACAATGCGAGAGACTGGTATTAACTCAACCCTTAAAAAGCCCTTCTCTAATCTCCTTTCCGAAATTCAAGTAGCCGTAATGCCACTGGAAAAGCTTGTGATATGTATTACATTTTACTACGTGCTTGAGAGGCCATGCTTTCTGACAGATCTCATTAACGGCATTGCCGGAGTAGCGAATCAGATTACTCTTATAATCATTACAAACCTGGATGACTCATCGTTACTTGAGCATTTAGTTGGTCCATTACCTGAAAACTTTACAATCTCTTATCTTCATCCAAGCGGCATAGGTCATCCATTCCTATTGACTTGGACACACCGAGAAATTCTTGAAGAGGTAGCGAATAAGCGCGATGGTAGTTATTTTCTATACTGCGAGGATGATATACTTGTTACCCTCGAGAATGTCTTGTATTGGTTAGAATCTCGGGATGCCCTCAACTCGTGTGGGTTTTACCCATCGTTTCTGAGAGTTGAGTATGACCTCAGGAGAGGAGCATGGGTGAGCACTGATTGCCCACAAGGAGTATCAATGAAGCACCAGCCAATACTATTCTTAGACAATGGTGACATTTATGTTAATGCCTCTAACCCTTATCAGGGTATGTATCTGTTGGATCCTGACCTTATACAAGAAATGGTTTCAAGCCCTGCCATGTCACCAGATTTTGGTTTTTGGAATATTCGAGAGAAAGCTGCCCAGGGTTTAACATTTGTAAATATTCCACATGGATTTCATTCGAGAAATCTGCTTCGTGTTGAGCCCATTGAGATGAGCATAGATAGGAGGTCTTGGCTGCATCACCTTTCTAACAACTATGCTTTAAACGACAATACTGCATTCGGGTCTCAACCGATGGATACTTTTCTTAAGGACATTGATCATTTCAGATTCTTAAGCTTAGGAAGCTAATATGGTCTTGGTTTTCTGGAAAGAGCCCACCATTACCCTGTCAGGCGGGGCATAACTCCTGATGAAGGTCTCCCACACTCCTAGGGAATTTGTTTCCTCGTGCCAGACCATGGGAACGAATTCGCTGGCATCGTCTGCGGCTTTTGAGTGACGCTCGATAACTGGAATGATCATGAACCAATGTAACATGTAGGCTCTGGTTTTTCAGGAGCACCGGCTCACCATTTAGCGAGAAGCTCCTGACTTGGCCAACTTTGAGTTTCCCCATTGTCGTCGCGTTTAATGCAGGCAGATCAGTTGGGAACAAATATGACAAAGAAGCGCCCATCAACGGGATTGTCCTCTGACAGGCATCCTAACTAACATGCCACACAGCTTGCGCTGGAGCGCCGATCGAATCGGCGCCGAACAGTCCGGATCGAGCACACGAGCCACCTGGCGTCCCAGGGCTTCCCAGTATTCAATCTGCTCAGCAGCACTGCGATGGTGCCGGGCCCCGATCAGGGCGGCACTCTGCATCAGCTCTCTCTCCAAACGCACAGGAAATGCTACGTGACAATTACCACACGCTGTACCAGCTGGTGCAGTAATCCTGCGACCAGATCGCCAAGGGTTCGGACTGGGAGATGACACGTAGGATATCGAGGCAAGCGTTGGCGACATCCAGGCGGCCGATCCGTCCAGCCAGCAGGGCATTCAGTGAGAGATCCGCAAGCATCTTGCCGGAGAACAGATCGGGAAGGCTGAAACACTTAACGTAACACGAATAGGGCTGAAGCAGAAACTGCTCCTCCGTGCTGAATCCAAGCGCTAGATCGGGATCCACCTCGAACTTGTACCTGAGGGTCGTCGTCCCAGTGATGGCCAGCTGAACAATCGCCGTGCTGGCCTTCAGAAAAGCGGAAAGAATCGGGCTCGGGTTGGTTTTCTACTTCTCGCTGACCTGCGGAACGCGCCGCAACATCTGTTCCACCACGCTGCTCACTGACCGTTCCTGCATCAACCCAACTCCTGTTGCAGGGGGGCGATCACCTTCAGCAGTGTTCCCAGCTGGCGTCGCTTGTAGCCACTCGCCTGGCACTGGTGGATCTCGTCCAGGTTGAGCTGGACGAGGCCTTCAGGATCGATCCTCAGATCCTCCAGCAACCACTGGCGCATCGCCATCCGCGACAACACCGGAAGCTCCCGGCTGAGCACCGGCCGATCGCACAGGGCTTTGGTGGGACTGGCGATCAGAAAACTCAGACCCGTAGCGTCCACTCCCTGAAGTGGATGGCTTTTATTGGACAGATTCGGCCCCTGACATCGTTAACCCAGGACGGGTAGAACAGGATTCGATATCATTATAGACCTCATGGGGAGTTCTGCCTCCCAGGGAGCTGTGAGGCCTTACATGGCCATACCTCCAGAAGAAGCGGGCCAGGCTGATCTCC
Source organism: Synechococcus sp. CCY 9618 (assembly GCF_019038415.1). GTDB lineage: Bacteria > Cyanobacteriota > Cyanobacteriia > PCC-6307 > Cyanobiaceae > Cyanobium. The sequence goes on from NZ_JAFKRG010000063.1 coordinate 5,395, forward strand.
GCTTCCCAACCATCGCTGTAGGCACGCAGGTACACCTCTTCGTACTTGACGGTGCGCCACAGCCTCTCCACCAGGATGTTGTCGTACAGCGTCTACGGCCGGACCAGCTGATCTGGATCTCCTCTGCTTTAAGTCGTTGAATGAAGCCTGACGAGGTGAATTGACAGCCCTGATCGGAGTGGAAGATCTGGGGCTTGTCGCCACTCGCCAGGGCCATCTCCAGGGCCTCCAAGCAGAACTCCGTGTCAAGGCTGTTGGAGAGCTTCCAGCTGAGCACGTGCCTGGAGAATAGATCCACAACCGCTGACGTGACCCCCCTTGCTGGTCCAGTGCTTCTGAGAGCTAGTGGGTGGTCAGGCCGCTCTCCACTGCTGGAGGACCTCCAGGGGCGTACGCCCCTGGAACGCCGAATGCGGTCTGTAGGTGTTGTACTCGATTCGGTGCTGTTCCGCCAATTGACTGGCTCTCTGCACCGATGCGAATAGCTCAATATCCAGGAACTCATCCCGGAAGCGGCCGTTGAACGACTCCACGAATGGATTCTCCCAGGGTGAACCTGGCTCGATGTAGGCCGTGCCGGAAACGCTGCCTGTGCACCACTCCTGCAGGGCATGGGCAATAAACTCAGGGCCATTGTCCATGCGCAGGTGAGTGGGTGGTGGAGAGAGCTTGAGCAGCTCCTCGATCGTGTCGATCACATCAACAGCTCTGCATCGCCGACCGACACAAATCGCCAGACAGACGCGGCTGAATTCATCAATCACATTGAGGAACTTGAGCATGCGGCCATCCATCGTCTGATCGAACTGGAAGTCGATCGCCCACACGTGGTGCGTGTACTCGGCTCTCAGCAGCTCCCTTGAGCCGTCGGCAGGGCGTGAGCGCTTCCGACGCCGCGGCAGCCGCCTCCTGGCGGCTGCCTGATCGTCGTTTGGACATGTACAGGCAATCTGTTGAACGGTGAGGGGAGCAGGCATGGCCCGGTGCCCTGCGCATGGCAACCGGATTCAGCGCAGCCCCTCGGGAGCGGTCAACCTGTTTGGCGCGACCCCCGCATTGCATCTTTAAAGCTGCTACCCCGCTAGGGTTGTTGCATCAGCAGTAGCAGCCGCCTATGGCATCAACGCGGGGCGACTCGCAAGGCGTGAG
>NZ_JAFKRG010000064.1 GCF_019038415.1 Synechococcus sp. CCY 9618
CATCGGTCACCTCGGTGATCCGGTCGAGGCAGGCGTTCAGCAGGGCCGCCGCTTCGTAGCGGGTCATGGCCTGGCCGCCCTTGTAGGTGCCGTTGGGATAGCCGGCGACGCAGCCGTAGCGATCGATCAGGTTGGAGAGCGCCTGGTAGGCCCAGTCGGTGGGCTTGACGTCGGAAAACTGGTTGATGCTGGTGACCTGCTCCTCGGTGGCGTACTTGTTGACGCCATCCAGGTTGAGCTCAGCGGCCTGCACCACAACGGGCGACAGAAGGCCGAGAGCGGCAGGTGCGACCAGCAGTTGCTGGAAGAGTTTCATGGGTTCCTCACACGGAAGCGGCGCAATGCGCCAACCGCAGAATCCCCCAAGCCCCCCTCCCATACCACCGGCCATGTGCCAGAAAACACAACGGCCGGCGGCAGCTGCTGACCCCCCAATGAACGATGCCCCCGAAATCGTGGCTTCCAGGGGACCTGGGGCACACGGTTTCGGGGGCTCTCGCCGGGTCCGCTCTGGCGCGGAACCGATGGATCAGGAGTCAGCAGCCGTGATCAGCCGGCATTCTCCGCGATCAGCAGACCCTGGGTGGGACAACTTGGGTTCATGGACACCTCCTCCTGTGGGGTTGGATGCCAGCCGGCGACGCCTGCGGCAATCGCGGAGAACGCCTTTCAAAAGAAACAACCGGGTGGAGGTTTCCGCCGGCCAGGCCGGGGACCATCCACTCCCGAAGCTTCCGATTCAGGCGTTTCCGTCGATCACCACGCCACTGCTGACGGAACCCGCTAATCGTAACGAGCAGGCGCCTGATCCGCCGCAGACCGCATCAGGTTCAGACTGCTGACGCCCCGCCCCAAGCCCCTGACCTCCCGTCCGCCTCGCCCCTGGCTCTGGTGGCTGGCCCTGGGCCTGATCTGGGCCGCCGCCACCGTGGCTGACCGCCTCTGGCTCCATGCCGACCTGCGCCTGCCCGCCTGGGACGAGGCCAACTACATCAACAGCTCTGTGGACCACGGCCGCGCCCTTGGCCTGTTGCCGGGTGGCGGCTGGCGGGGCTGGCAGGCCCTGCTGGATCTCTCCCCCAAGATTCCGCCCCTGGGGAGCCTGGTGGGCGGGACGGTGATCGCCATGACCGGCGACGATCCCGACGCCGCGCTGTGGGTCCAGTCGGTCTGGGAAGCCCTGCTGCTCGTGGTGGTGGCCGCCTGGGGCCGGCAACTGGTGAGCCCGGCCTTCGGACTGCTGGCCGCCGCGCTGACCGCCGCCGCCCCGGCCCTGGCGGCCCTGCGGGTGGACTACACCCTGGACCTGCCGGTGACGGCCTCGGCCCTGCTGGCCCTGTGGCTGCTGGGCCGCTGGCAGGCGCCGGCTCCCTCGGGTGGTCGCTGGGGGCAGGCAGTGATCGCTGCGGGGGCCATCGGCGCCGCCGTGCTGGTGAAACAGAGCGCCCTGCTGGTGCTCATTCCCCCGTGCCTCTGGGCCGCAGGCACCGGGCTCGGCCGCCGCGGCCGGCGGCTGCAGGTGCTGGTGGCCCTGGCGATCGCGGTGGGGATGGCCCTGCCCTGGCTGCGTCACAACTGGATCATGACCCTGGGCGGCACCAACCGGGCCGTGATCGAGTCGGCCGCCCAGGAGGGGGATCCGGACCCGTTCAGCCTGGCCAGCCTCCTCTGGTATCCCCCCCTGCTGCCGGCCCAGCTGGGGCTGCCGGCTGTGCTGGTGGGGCTGGCCGGCGCCCTCCTGGGCGGGTGGAGGCGCTGGCGCAGCATCCCTCCCACTCCGCCGGCCCGGGCCGGCTGGGGCTGGCTGATCGGCTGCGCCCTGAGCGGCTGGCTGTTCACCACCCTGAGCCCCAACAAGGATCCCCGCTACATCGCGCCGGTGCTGCCCCTGCTGCTGATCCTGCTCAGCCGCGGCTGGTGGGCCCTCGCCCTGTGGCTGCGGGCCCGCTGGGGGCGCCGCGCTGCCCTGGCCGCCCTGGGACTGGGCCTGGTCGGCAGCGCCGGCACCACCGCCGTGCAGCGGGCGGAGGCACTGGAACGGGACCCGCCCCTGCCGCTGGCGAGCCTGGTGGGCGATCTGCGACAGCGGGCGGGCCCCGCCCCCACCACGGTGATCGTGATTCCCACCACCGCCGACTTCAACCAGAACAACGTCACCATGTTCGGCCGTGCCGGCGGCGGCGAGGTCGTGGGACGGGAGACCGGCAAGCGCAGGGAGGAGCATCTGCTGGTGCTGCAGGAAGCCGAATGGCTGCTGCTGGCCACGGGGGATCAGGGCACCCGGCGGAAGGAGTCCCGCCAGCTGAGCCGGAAGGTGCGCAGCGACGGCCGCTTCTCGCTGGTGCGCAGCTGGCCCTGGGACAAGGGCCGCCGGGTCGAGCTCTGGCAACGGAGCGCCGATGCCCCTCCCCCGAGCCGGTTCGACCAGCGCTTCATCCGCCTGGCCCGGGGCATGGAGCGGGGACCTGCTGGCCTGGCCGCCGTCTTCGACGCCATCGGACCGGAACACCAGCTCGACGGCCACTTCCTCTACCAGCAGCGGGTGGCCCGCTGGGCCGAGGCACGGCTGCGCTCCGACCCCGACGACCGCGATGCCCTCTGGAGCCTGGGGTTGCTGGGGGTGCTGCAGAACCGGCCGCTGGTGGCGGCCCGATGGTTCAGCCGTCTGGAGACCCTGGAACCCGCCAACCCCTGGCCAGCGGCCTACCGGGCGGTGGTGCTGCTGGCCGACTGGCGCGCGCCCCAGGCCGCCGCGGTGGCGGCCGCAGCGGAACGCCGTCACCCGGAGCCCGTGCTTCGGGGCCTGGCGGATCTGGCCGCCAGTCTCAGCGGCAACGTGCGCCGCATCCCGGCGCTGACCTCCTCCCTGCCGGCGGCGGTGGAGGCGGTGCAGAGCCAGCTGAGCCGGCCCCCGGCGCCCCCCCGGTAATCTCCTCACCCCAGCCGGCCAGCCGCCGATGCCGCCCGATCGAGGCCATGACACCGGCGCTGGGGGGCCCCTCGACGCCCCCCCCCTGCCGCTCTGGCCGCCGCTGCTGATCGGGGCGGCCCTGCGGCTGGTGCAGATCCAGGCACCGGTTCTGGGCATCCACAGCTGGCGTCAGGCCGACACGGCCGCCATGGCCCGCAACTTCGCGGAGCAGGGCATGCGCTTCTGGCTGCCCCAGATCGACTGGGGCGGCACCGGCAGCGGCGTGGTGGAGGCGGAGTTCCCGCTCTACCCCTACGGCGTGGCCCTGCTCTACAGGCTGTTCGGCGTGCACGAGTGGCTGGCCCGGGGCCTCTCCCTGGCCTGCAGCCTGCTGACCATCCTGCTGCTGATCCGCATCGGCCGGCGGCTGGTGGGGGAGCGGGCCGGCTGGTGGGGGGGACTGTTCTATGCCGTGCTGCCGATTCCGGTCTTCTACGGCCGCACGGTGCAGCCGGAGGCCCTGCTGATGCTGCTGGCGGCCCTGGCGCTGGAGCGCTTCCTGGTCTGGCTGCAGGGAAACCGGCGCAGGGATCTGCTGGTGTCGTGGCTGGCTTTCAGCGGCGCCTGCCTGGTGAAGGTGCTGCCCTTCCTGTGGCTGGGGGCGCCGCTGCTCTGGCTCCTTGTGGAGCAGCGCTGGCAGGGGCGGTGGGCCCTGGCGCTGCGGCGCCCCGGCCCCTGGCTCTATGCCCTGGGCGCCGTCGGGCTGACATCCCTCTGGTACTGGCACGCCCGCCAGCTGGGGGAAAGCAGCGGCCTCAGCTTCGGGTTCTGGGGTGGGGAAGCGAACCGCTACAGCTGGGCCGACCTGCTGGGCTTCGCCTACTGGGGGGAGCTGGGCCTGCGGGTGGCGGTGCGCAACCTGGCCGTCCTCGGGGTGCCGCTGCTGATCCTGGGGCTGCTCCCGCCCCGTCCTGGCGGCCCCGCCCCCCCCCAGCCCCTGGGCCGGGTACTGCCCCTGGGGCTGGGGGGGGTGATCCTGGCCGGCGCCCTCGCCCCCGAAACCACCGCCGTGCATGAGTACTACCAGCTGCCGCTGATGCTGTTCGCCTGTCCGCTGATGGGCCAGGGCTGGCTGCGACTGCGCCAGGGGCCGGGCGGCTGGCGGCGAAGGGCCTGGGCCCTCCTCGTCGTGATGGTGCTCGTGAGCCTTTCCATTCTCGGCATCGACTACTGGAGCAAGGAACGCACCGCCGGCTCCGCCGCCTGGGAGCTGGCCCGGCGGATCCAGGCCGAAACCCCAGCCCAGGCAAGGGTGGTGGTGGCGAGCGGCTCGGATCCGACGGTGCTCTATCTGGCGGATCGCAAGGGCTGGCTCGTGTCGCCGGATGGCCTCAGCAAGCATGGGGTCGACCACTGGCGCCGCAGGGGGGCCGATGCCGTCGCCGGCAGCTATGCGGTGATCGAGAGTTTCCAGCCCTTCCCCGATGGCCCCCGAAAGGACCGGTTGCGGCGCTGGGTGTGCGCCCAGGCGCCCGGATGCCAGGAAGGCCCATCGTTCGTGGTGCCGCTGGGTGCCGCTGCCACCCCTTCCGAGGCCCCACGAACCGACTGAACCACCCTTGCCCACCCCCGTCGTGGCCGCCCCCATCCCCATCCCTGCCGGCCCGCCCCCCCGGCGCCTGCTGCTGCTGCTCTGGGCCGCCGCCCTGGTCCTGGCCCTGGCGGGGCTGGGCAACCTGCCGCTGCGGGACTGGGACGAGGGCATCGTGGCCCGGGTGGCCCTTGAGCTCGCCGACCGGGGATTCCCCCCCGGACTGCTGCCCACCCTCTGGGGCAGCGCCTACCTCAACAAGCCGCCGGGACTGCATCTGCTGATCGCCGGCAGCATCGGCCTGTGGCGCCAGGCCAGCGGCGCCTCCGCCTCTGCCCTCCCCCCGGAGTGGGTGGTGCGCCTGGCGCCCGCCCTGCTCTCCACCCTGGTGGTGCCCCTTGGGGGCCTGGTGCAGTGGCAGCTGCGGCCTGGTCGGCGCGCCGAAAGCCTGGCCACCGGGGCGATCCTGCTCACCCTGCTGCCGGTGATGCGTCATGGACGGCTGGCCATGCTCGACGGCGCCCAGCTCAGTGCCATGGCCCTGCTCTGGTGGGGGCTGCTGCGCAGCCGCGGTGCCCGCCGGGTCTGGATCGACGGTGCCCTGGCGGGCCTGGCGGGAAGCGCCCTGCTGTTGCTGAAGGCGCCGATCCTGCTGCCCGCCCTGGCGGCCGGCGGGCTGGGCCTGCTGCTCGACCCCTGCCCCGGACCGCGGCGCTGGCGCTCCCTGGCCTTCGGCCTGGCGATGGGCTTGCTGCCCGGCATGGCATGGCATGGGTACCACCTGCTGATGCGCGGCCAGGAGGCCTTCTGGCTCTGGGGCGGCGACGGCATGGGCCGGGTGCTGCTGGATGCGGGTGAAGGCAGTGCCCTGGGCTGGAGGGTGCCGGTGCTGAAGGTGCTGGAGGGCGGCTGGCCCTGGCTGCCGCTGTGGCCTATCGCCGTGGGGATGGCCTGGCGGCAGCGGCACCAGAGCTGGGGCCGGTGGACCCTGGTGCTGCAGGGGGTGATGGCCGCCACAATCCTGCCGCTGCGCACCCAGCTGCCCTGGTACAGCCACCCCCTCTGGCTTCCCTTCGCCCTGCTCTGCGCCGCGCCGCTGGCCACCCTGCTGCGAACGGGTGCCGCCCGGGGCGTGCTGCGGCGTCTGCCCTGGTTGTGGATGGGACTCGGGGGGCTGCTGGTGCTGGCGGGCGGGGTGGCCCAGCTGCCCGGTCAGAGTGAGCTGGCGCCCTACCGCTGGCTGCCGCTGCCCGCGGGGGTGGGATTGCTCGGCGGGGGTTGGCTGCTGCGGCCTTCAGGAAGGCCCCGGCGGCGAGGACTGGCGCTGCTGGTCGGTGGTTGGTGGCTGTCGCTGCTGCTGCTGGGCACCGGCCCCCTGTGGAACTGGGAACTGAACGAACGCTGGTCGGTGCTGCCGGCGGCGGCCCTGGCAGGGCGCGATGCGACACCGATGTACATCGAGGGGGATGGAGCCGGTCGCCCGAGCCTGCAGTGGTACGCCCGCCGCAAGCTGCTGCGGTTGCCCGATGGGTCGGACACCCTGATGAGCGACCCGTTCGATCTGATCCTCCAGGCCGGGGAAGGCCCGGAGGAGATACCGCTCCGCCATCGAGCGATCTGCCGTCTGGTGGCGATGGGTGACGAGGGCTGGCAACGATGGCACTGCAGACCCGACGCTGCCCGGGGAGGCTGAACACCTCCTGCTGAACAGCTCCTGGAGGCTGCCGGCGCCGTGGTGGCGCCTGACGGGAGGGCACCAGGCAGGAGATCGGGTGGATCGCCATGGATGTCCGTTCTCTGCAGACCTACCGGGAGGTGTCCGATGGCGACAGAAAAGCGCCTGATCGCATCGGTGAGCGGCTGCCCGGACTGCTGCTCCGTCAGCCAGGGGGTCATGGCATGAAAAAAGGCGCCCCTGAGGACGCCCGTGGAGATGAACTGGAAACCGATCAGAGGGCGTTGCCGCGGGGCAGAACCTCTTCAGGGAAGACGAAGTTTTCGTGCGGCTGGTCAGCGGGGGCCATCCAGGCGCGCAGACCTTCATTGAGCAGGATGTTCTTGGTGTAGAACGTCTCGAATTCAGGATCCTCCGCCGCGCGGATCTCCTGGCTCACGA
>NZ_JAFKRG010000065.1 GCF_019038415.1 Synechococcus sp. CCY 9618
GATGAATCGCTCGGCCTTGCCGTTGGTCCTTGGGGTGTAGGGCCTGGTCTTCTTCACCTTCAATCCCAGGGCACGGCAGGCTTTTCGCCAGCCATGGGACTTGTAAGCCGAGCCGTTGTCACTGAGCACCCGTCGGCACTCGATCCCCTGCCCGTTGAACCAGGCCACCGCCCGGCTCAGGAAGCCCACTGTGGTCGGGCCCTTCTCATCGGGCAGGACCTCGACGTAGGACAGGCGGGTGGCGTCATCCACGGCCACGTGGACCTTCTCGTAGCCGGCTCCGGGAGAGCTGCCCTTGCGTGGATCACCGGTGATCCGGTGGCCGACCCGCTCAAAGCGGGCCAGCTGCT
>NZ_JAFKRG010000066.1 GCF_019038415.1 Synechococcus sp. CCY 9618
CCACTCAGACAGACTTGCCTCTTGCCGTCACGTCACACTGGCGTATGCCGCAACTGCTGGGCCACCACAGCTCGCGCCATGGGTTCAAAGAGTGCACCGAGTGCTCGGCTCACAACCATCCTCCGGATCATCCCAATGGATCACTCCACTGAATCGCTCCGTTGAACGCTGCTCACCTCACTCCCTGTGACTTTCCCGAATCTCAGATCCGGTTCGCAACCGGTC
>NZ_JAFKRG010000067.1 GCF_019038415.1 Synechococcus sp. CCY 9618
GACCGGTTGCGAACCGGATCTGAGATTCGGGAAAGTCACAGGGAGTGAGGTGAGCAGCGTTCAACGGAGCGATTCAGTGGAGTGATCCATTGGGATGTTCCGGAGGATGGTTGTGAGTCGAGCACCCAGTGCACTCTTTGAACCCATGGCGCGAGCTGTGGTGGCCCAGCAGTTGCGGCATACGCCAGTGTGACGTGACGGCAAGAGGCAAGTCTGTCTGAGTGG
>NZ_JAFKRG010000068.1 GCF_019038415.1 Synechococcus sp. CCY 9618
GTCCACGCCGATCTGCACGAACGCCTCTACCAGAGCGCCACCCGGCCGTTGCGCCGCCTGGGCCGCGGATCCGAGGCCTTCCATGAGATCGATTCCGCCGCCGGTTTCCATGCCGCCGGCGCCTTCTCCGCCTCCGGCGCCGGCCCCTGGGCCTCCGGCCGCAGCGCCTCCGGCTCCGGCATCGGCGGGGTGGCCCCGCGCCAGCGCTCCTTCTGGCTGGTGGCCGATGCCGA
>NZ_JAFKRG010000069.1 GCF_019038415.1 Synechococcus sp. CCY 9618
CACGCCGACAATGGCAATGCCATGAGGGCTGCCACCCTCGAAGCCCGACTGGAGGAGCTGGGTGTACTGCGGTCATTCTCACGGCCTCGGGTCAGCAACGACAACCCCTTCTCGGAATCCCTGTTCCGCACGGTCAAGTACCGTCCGAACTACCCACGGCGGCCATTCCGGAGCCAGGACGACGCCTGCTCCTGGGTGGCGGCATTCGTGGACTGGTACAACCACCAGCACCGCCACAGCGGTATCCGGTTCGTGACGCCTGATCAGCGCCATAGCGGCCAGGCCGAT
>NZ_JAFKRG010000070.1 GCF_019038415.1 Synechococcus sp. CCY 9618
TCACCGGCACGAACAGCATGAAGAAGTGCAGCCAGCGCTTGTTGGAGAAGGCGATCCCGAAGATCTGGCTCCAGAAGCGGTTGGCGGTGACCATCGAATAGGTCTCCTCTTCCTGGGTGGGCTCGAACGCCTTGAAAGTGTTGGCCTGGTCGCTGTCCTCAAACAGCGTGTTCTCCACCGTGGCGCCATGGATGGCGCAGAGCAGGGCACCGCCGAGGATGCCGGCCACGCCCATCATGTGGAACGGGTTCAGGGTCCAGTTGTGGAAGCCCTGCAGGAACAGCA
>NZ_JAFKRG010000071.1 GCF_019038415.1 Synechococcus sp. CCY 9618
TGCTGACCCGAGGCCGTGAGAATGACCGCAGTACACCCAGCTCCTCCAGTCGGGCTTCGAGGGTGGCAGCCCTCATGGCATTGCCATTGTCGGCGTGCAGGATCAGCGGCTGGCGGCGGCACTTGCTGATCCGCTCCCGCAGACAGGCCCGGCTGACAAGGTCAGCGGCGATCTGGGAGTCTTCTCGCTCAGCCACATCCCAGGCCACCACCTTTCGGCTCCAGACGTCGATCACCAGATAGAGGTAGAGCCATACGCCACGCACGCTGGTGGGCAGATAGGTG
>NZ_JAFKRG010000072.1 GCF_019038415.1 Synechococcus sp. CCY 9618
TGCCGGTGATGACGGCGAGGTCGTCCTGGGAGTTGTTGGCGCCGTAGTACTCCCCCTTGCTCCACTGGGTGAGGTTCTCGTCGTCCCCGAGGTAGGGAGCGCCCAGGATGGTGCCCCAGCTGGTGGGTCCGGTGCCGCCATGGCCGGCGTAGTACTCGGTGGAGCCGGCGCCGTCGTGGGTGAGGCCGAGGGTGTGGCCGACTTCGTGGGAGGCGGTGGCGGCGGCGGAATAGTCGCCGCGGTTGAAGACGAGGGCCACATCATCGGTGGCCCAGTTGAAGCTGT
>NZ_JAFKRG010000073.1 GCF_019038415.1 Synechococcus sp. CCY 9618
GGCTTGGCGGCGATCATCGGGAGATGTCAATCGCCCCCGTCCTCTCCCCAGTAGGCCTGGATCTTTTTTGAGGCCATCAGCAGTGCCGCCGCCTCCGCCAGGGCCTTGTCCTTGCGGCGCAGTTCCTGCTGCAGGCGTTTGATCTCCCGCTGATCCTGCTGGTAGCGCTTCTCCAGGTCCTTCTGCTCGGCCATCGTCAGCAGCGGCTGTGCATTGGCATCCTGGGCCGCCTGTCGCCAGCGGTCCA
>NZ_JAFKRG010000074.1 GCF_019038415.1 Synechococcus sp. CCY 9618
GCAACAACATCATCTCCGGCGCCGTTGTTCCTTCGAGCAACGCCATCGGCCTGCACTTCTACCCCATCTGGGAAGCCGCCAGCCTCGACGAGTGGCTCTACAACGGCGGCCCCTACCAGCTGGTGGCCTTCCACTTCCTGATCGGCATCTCCGCCTACATGGGTCGCCAGTGGGAGCTCTCCTACCGCCTGGGCATGCGCCCCTGGATCTGCGTCGCCTACTCCGCGCCCCTGTCGGCGGCCTTCGCCGTGTTCCTGATCTATCCCCTCGGCCAGGGCTCCTTCTCCGACGGCATGCCCCTCGGCATCGCCGGCACCTTCAACTTCATGCTGGTGTTCCAGGCGGAGCACAACATCCTGATGCACCCCTTCCACATGCTGGGTGTGGCCGGTGTGTTCGGCGGAGCCCTGTTCTCAGCCATGCACGGTTCGCTCGTCACCAGCTCCCTGGTGCGTGAAACCACCGAGAGCGAGTCCCTGAACTACGGCTACAAGTTCGGCCAGGAGGAAGAGACCTACAACATCGTTGCAGCCCACGGCTACTTCGGTCGTCTGATCTTCCAGTACGCCTCCTTC
>NZ_JAFKRG010000075.1 GCF_019038415.1 Synechococcus sp. CCY 9618
GCAGAGCTGGGCATTCACGTGGTCACCCTCTACAACTGGAGGAAGGTCTGGAGGCTGCAGGGCGAGGTGGTACCGGCATCCGAGAAGGATCCTGAGGTATCCGGCGACAATCTGGTTGAGGGGCGCTTTGCATCGATAACTTGTTACCCATATTAATTGACACCTGGTAACACTGCTTCCCTTGTTCCTGGCTGGGTTTCAGGCCGTTCG
>NZ_JAFKRG010000076.1 GCF_019038415.1 Synechococcus sp. CCY 9618
CCAGCGCCGTGTTCCTGATCTACCCCTTCGGTCAGGGTTCCTTCTCCGACGGCATGCCCCTCGGCATCAGCGGCACCTTCAACTACATGCTGGTGTTTCAGGCTGAGCACAACATCCTCATGCACCCCTTCCACATGCTGGGTGTGGCGGGTGTGTTCGGTGGCTCCCTGTTCTCCGCCATGCACGGTTCGCTGGTGACCTCCTCCCTGGTGCGTG
>NZ_JAFKRG010000077.1 GCF_019038415.1 Synechococcus sp. CCY 9618
ACCTCGACATCGCCGCCAGCCTCTATCGCGCCAACGGCTCCCTCCTCCAGACCTTCAACCCCGCCGATCTCACCAGCGCCAGCTTCTCCATCAACCTCGATGCCGGCACCTATTTCCTCGGCATCGACGGCGTCGGCGCCGGCAATCCCTTCGCCAGCAACCCCACCGGCTACACCGACTACGGCAGCCTCGGCCAGTACATGGTCAGTGGATCCGTTCAGCCCAAAGTCACCCCCCAGCCCAACACCAACACCGGCACCGGCACCAACACCACCCTCCAGGTGCTGGATCCCAACGGCTCCGTTCGCCTGCTCCGCGACACCGGCTCCGATCTGGTCTCCGTACAGATCAACGG
>NZ_JAFKRG010000078.1 GCF_019038415.1 Synechococcus sp. CCY 9618
GGCCAGAGGCCACCGAGCTGGATCCAGCGGACGAAGTCACCCTGGGCTTCCGGACCCCAGAGCAGCAGCAGGCTGTGACCCATCGCGTCGGCAGGAGTGCTGACGGCGGCGGTGAGGAAGTTGCAACCTTCCAGGTAGCTGCTGGCAATGCCGTGGGTGTACCAGGAGGTGGCGAAGGTGGTGCCGGTGAGCCAGCCGCCCAG
>NZ_JAFKRG010000079.1 GCF_019038415.1 Synechococcus sp. CCY 9618
ACAGCTTCAACTGGGCCACCGATGATGTGGCCCTCGTCTTCAACCGCGGCGACTATTCCGCCGCCGCCACCGCCTCCCACGAAGTCGGCCACACCCTTGGCCTCACCCACGACGGCGCCGGCTCCACCGAGTACTACGCCGGCCATGGCGGCACCGGACCCACCAGCTGGGGCACCATCCTGGGCGCCCCCTACCTCGGGGACGACGAGAACCTCACCCAGTGGAGCAAGGGGGAGTACTACGGCGCCAACAACTCCCAGGACGACCTCGCCGTCATCACCGGCA
>NZ_JAFKRG010000080.1 GCF_019038415.1 Synechococcus sp. CCY 9618
AACGCTCAAGATCAGCGGCGGGCGATAGCTCTGTGCAATGAAAAGGCATGCTTGGCTCCCCGCCCGCTGGATCTTGATGTTAGGCCTTCAAGCGAAGCAGTTGATCATACTCTGCATGACTACCAATCCACACCCAGATCAAGTCTCTGCTGCTTTCTTCAATAGCTAAAGCTCTGAATCGAAGTCCAACTCTGGCCGACCAAAACTTGCCGATCTTCTTGAAATGGAGCGAAGGATGGCGTGGCTCGGCTTTGAGCAATTCGAAGCAGCGATCAGCGTGGAGTTTCACCTCTGAAGGAAGTGAGTTATAGCAAGCCCAGAAGCGCGGGCTGGCCCGATGCCTCATAGTTCAGAACATCGACCAGCCTTGCTGTCGCTGATTGCCTCGTTGGCTAGCCATTCCAAGTTGCCTGCACTCACATCATCCTCCATCTGCTGGTCCCAGTCCGTTGCGTCGAACGACTGGAACCAAGCCCGGAACTCGGCCCGCTTGGCCGGCGGCAGCTTCTGAACT
>NZ_JAFKRG010000081.1 GCF_019038415.1 Synechococcus sp. CCY 9618
GCGCCCCGGCCACGCGTGGATGGTTCGACGTCCTCGACGACTGGCTCAAGCGCGACCGCTTCGTTTTCGTGGGCTGGTCCGGTCTGCTGCTCTTCCCTACGGCCTATCTGGCTCTGGGCGGCTGGCTCACCGGCACCACCTTCGCCACCTCCTGGTACACCCACGGCATTGCCAGCAGCTACCTGGAAGGTTGCAACTTCCTCACCGCCG
>NZ_JAFKRG010000082.1 GCF_019038415.1 Synechococcus sp. CCY 9618
GGTTGAGCACGTCGGCCCAGGTGTTGATCACCCGGCCCTGACCGTCGAGAATCGACTGGTTGAAGTTGAAGCCGTTCAGGTTGAAGGCCATGGTGCTGACGCCCAGGGCGGTGAACCAGATGCCGACCACCGGCCAGGCTGCCAGGAAGAAGTGCAGGCTGCGGCTGTTGTTGAAGGAGGCGTACTGGAAGATCAGACGACCGAAGTAGCCGTGGGCTGCAACGATGTTGTAGGTCT
>NZ_JAFKRG010000083.1 GCF_019038415.1 Synechococcus sp. CCY 9618
TTTAGGAACTGACGCTTCTGCCGCGTCGGTTGCGAGCTGAGGTGAGAGCCGAATGCGGGAGACCGTAGAGGTTTGAGCTGAGGCTGCCTGTGTCGTTTGCTACGGGGTTGAGTCTCTGGAGCGAAGGATGGGGGAGTCCCTAGAAGGGGAGGCAACGGACGAAAGAGCGGTGGAGGTGTGAGGTCCCGTCAAAAGAAACAAGCGACGGGTCAAACCGTTCAAGGAGCATCCAAGCGTTC
>NZ_JAFKRG010000084.1 GCF_019038415.1 Synechococcus sp. CCY 9618
GGTGGTATGATTTTGGACTGCGCCCCAGAGAGCGGAAGCTTGAGGGGACGCGGACTTACTGGGACTGAGAGGCGCGAGCCGACGGTGCTGTAAGTTTTCTGAGTCGCCGGGAGGCGACGCGCCGCGAGAGCCCCGGAAGGGGTGGAGCGGCAGCACCTGGACAACCAAAAAAGTTTAGGAACTGACGCTTCTGCCGCGTCGGTTGCGAGCTGAGGTGAGAGCCGAATGCGGGAGACCGTAGAGGTTTGAGCTGAGGCTGCCTGTGTCGTT
>NZ_JAFKRG010000085.1 GCF_019038415.1 Synechococcus sp. CCY 9618
GTCGTCTTCCTGCCCCGCGATCCCCAGTGGGCCTATGTCTTCTGGGACATCTCCGAGGACGACCGCAGCGATGCCCTCCACGCCGGTGCCTCCCAGCTCTGCCTGCGGGTCGCCGACGTGACCGGCCTGGCCGGTGGCTCCGCCCATCCCCACACCCTCCAGGAGGTGGTGGTCGACAGCCATGCCACCGAGTGGTACCTGCCGGTGCCCCTCTCCGACCGCGACTACCGGGTCGAACTCGGCTACCGCAAGGGCGGTGGCGGCGGCTGGATCTCCCTGGCCTTCTCCTCCGTGGCCCGGGTGCCGGCCCTGCACCCCTCCGAGCAGATCCTCGATCAGTTCGTCCCCTTCTC
>NZ_JAFKRG010000086.1 GCF_019038415.1 Synechococcus sp. CCY 9618
GCAGAGCTGGGCATTCACGTGGTCACCCTCTACAACTGGAGGAAGGTCTGGAGGCTGCAGGGCGAGGTGGTACCGGCATCCGAGAAGGATCCTGAGGGCTGGGGTGCCACCGACAAGTTCACGGTGGTGCTGGAAAGTGCCGGTATGAACGCCACGGAACTGGGCACCTACTGCAGAGAACGGGGTCTGTTCCCCGAGCAGTTGGACCGCTGGCGACAGGCGGCCCAGGATGCCAATGCACAGCCGCTGCTGACGATGGCCGAGCAGAAGGACCTGGAGAAGCGCTACCAGCAGGATCA
>NZ_JAFKRG010000087.1 GCF_019038415.1 Synechococcus sp. CCY 9618
TGGCCTTGCCGCGGGCATCGGAGGCGAAGTTGGTGCCCTGCTGCTGGGTGGTGTAGGGGTACTTGTTGTAGACGGCCTGGGCAGCGCCGTTGACCAGCTCGTCGGCCCTGGCGGTGAGGGCCTTGGCGGCCTCGAGGGCGTTCTTGGCGCGCTCGAAGCGGCCGAAGGCAGCGTTGAGCTCGGTGTTGCTGAGGAAGCGGCCCTGGGAATCAGCGGCGGCGACGGCCTCGGTGAGGGGAGTCTTCATGGAAGGAAGGAAAGGGAAGG
>NZ_JAFKRG010000088.1 GCF_019038415.1 Synechococcus sp. CCY 9618
GCTGAGATCTGGGCCACGCTCTGCCGGTGTGGCGGACTCATCCGCCTCCTCACATCAGCCTTGACGGCCTCGCTGTAACGACGCATTGGCCTGCTCCATCAAGCCCCCTGGTGGAAATAGTGGTCGGGATAGAGAGGCGTCAACTTTCCTGGCAGAGGGGGAAGCCAGACTGTTGGCGGAACAGCACCGAATCGAGTACAATGACGTGGACCCCAAAAACTGATCCAGGCCTTATGAGAGCTTCCCTACCGGCCAGACTTGGCCAGGAGAAGCCCCATGAAACGCAAACGCCACAAC
>NZ_JAFKRG010000089.1 GCF_019038415.1 Synechococcus sp. CCY 9618
GGGGGGTGAGGTCTGGGGCTGTTGGGTCGCACCACAACCCTGTCGGCCTCACACCCCTTTGTCAGCCGGAACAACCTGGTGGCACTACACACCTAGGCCCTCAGCGGAGTCAATCGGCAGGCCGGTTCGGCAATGCGGCTGGGTCCTGCTGGCGTCACCACCTCTGCCCAAAGGCCGAATCGGCTCTGATCGCCCATCAGCTCCCGTTTCATGCCATCACCTCCCGGGGGCTGAGCAGATTGGCCAGGCGGATCAGGTTGTAGGCCACCACGTGCAACCGGAATACCGCTCCCACCCGGGATCGTCCTCTGGCCTTGAGTTGC
>NZ_JAFKRG010000090.1 GCF_019038415.1 Synechococcus sp. CCY 9618
TGGCCTTGCCGCGGGCATCGGAGGCGAAGTTGGTGCCCTGCTGCTGGGTGGTGTAGGGGTACTTGTTGTAGACGGCCTGGGCAGCGCCGTTGACCAGTTCGTCGGCCCTGGCGGTGAGGGCCTTGGCGGCCTCGAGGGCGTTCTTGGCGCGCTCGAAGCGGCCGAAGGCGGCGTTGAGCTCGGTGTTGCTGAGGAAGCGGCCCTGGGAATCAGCGGCGGCGACGGCCTCGGTGAGGGGAGTCTTCATGGAAGGAAGGAAAGGGAAGG
>NZ_JAFKRG010000091.1 GCF_019038415.1 Synechococcus sp. CCY 9618
TACGAGAACAGGGGGCCGGTGCGTTCCTGCTGGCCGCGCATTCGCTCAGTGCCGTTAGGCCATTCTCCCGCGGCTGAGCTGGTTTTTCAGCAGCCTCTTAACCTTAGCCAGAGCCATCGTTGTACAGGTAGGGTCCTCGAACCGTTTTGGCTTCCCTGCCGATCCGCAACCTGTCGGACCCGCAACAGCGCCACCAAGAAGTGCTGCTGCGGATTGCCCAGCGCTGGCAGCAGCGACCCGCGCTGCAGTGGCGGGAGTCGCCGGAATCCCTGATCCGTAGCGACCGTGAGCGCTGCGCCTGATCACGCATGACCCGATCGCCACGTTTAGGTGAAAGCCCTGGGCCTGCAACGCCTGCGACAGCTGGCCGATCAGGTACTGCCTTGAATTGATGCGGACTGGGGGCTGCCTGCTTCTGTACGCAGGCCACGTTCAGACCTCCCAGCTTCAGCAGGCTCTGACTGATTTTCCAGCCTGTACATTGTGTACAGAGCGGCAAATGGGCTCTGGGATGGGCGCCAGTCAGCCGTCGAAATCCACGAAGGCTCTCGCCGCGCCTACAGAACCCTTGAAGTCGGTGTCCATTGTGTGCCATGGGCAGTCTCAGCGTGTGGCTGAGTTGTGCTAAGGCCATCGCGAGTCGACTGTCGAGATCCGCGACCAGGCCTCGCTGTGTTCACGCAGCACCCACTTGAATACCTCCAGGATGCTGATCGAAGGAACCACCAGGCTCGCCTCGGCATCAAGTCCATCGAGAAAGCGCTCACAGGCGGTCAGCCTCTCTTTGGAAGCTGTACTCCCCTGCAAAAAAGCCACGCCGGGCCATCACCCGACGTTCAGGCCTCCCAGATCTCAGCCAACTCCAGCCTCAGCCCGGGGAACCGCTCGCCAGCCTCGAGGGCGGTGGCCCCTTGAAGGCGCTGGGGTTCGCCATCGTCGCCGTTGTTCCAGATTTCGACAGCCTGCTGCTCGGGGATCAGCAGCCAGCCCAGCTGGGCGCCATTGGCCTGGTAGGCGGCCATCTTGCGGCGCAAAGCATGGCGAGTTCGACCAGCAGATCGGGGCAGAGGGGCGGGAAACTGCGGCGCTGCTCCGGGGTGAGGGCCTGCCAGCGCTCCAGGTGCACCAGGGAGGCGTCAGGGCTGAGCACCGAGCCATCCGGCAACAGGAAACCCGTGGAACTGTCGAACACCTGCCAACCGCCCACGCTGTCAGCCCAGGCCAGCAGGCGCATCAACAAACGGCTGTTGCGGGCACTGGTTTCACCGCCTGTGGGCGTCATGTGGATGAGATGACCTTCGGCGCTGAGCTCCAGCACCGCCTCGGGGTTGGCGATGCACACAGCGGTGAACAGCTCGGGGCTGGGGCGGAGATCAGCGGGAAGCCGCAAGGGCGCCAAGGTATCGGAGCTGGGAGCGGTGGCTGCCAGGAAAGATGAAGCCCCTGCCGCTGATCAAGCGGCCATGACCAACGTAGCTGGATCAATGGCGTTATCTGGAAGCGGTGGATTGATCCAGACCACCCCCGGCTGACACCAGCAGCGAGTGCCGCGGCTCCAATAGCGGGGGTGTCGCTGGCGGGCCTGCTCGTAGACACGGGCGCGTTGACGACAAAGTTCAACGGCCTGACCGCTGTGACGCTGATCAGGCGTCACGAACCGGATGGAACTGTGGCGGTGCCTGTGGTTGTACCAGTCCAGGAATGCACAGGCCCAGCTGCAGCCCTCTTCCTGGCTGCGGAAGGGTCGCCTGGGGTAGTCCGGTCGGTACTTGACCGTGCGGAACAGCGACTCCGAGTAGGGGTTGTCGTTGCTGACCCGGGTCTGGAGAAGGATCTGAGCACCCCCAGCTCCTCCAACCGGCTCTCCAGCGTGGCTGCCCGCTGTCCGGCGACAATCAGGTTGAGGGGCGCTTTGCATCGATAACTTGTTACCCATATTAATTGACACCTGGTAACACTGCTTCCCTTGTTCCTGGCTGGGTTTCAGGCCGTTCG
>NZ_JAFKRG010000092.1 GCF_019038415.1 Synechococcus sp. CCY 9618
CCAGCGCCGTGTTCCTGATCTACCCCTTCGGTCAGGGTTCCTTCTCCGACGGCATGCCCCTCGGCATCAGCGGCACCTTCAACTACATGCTGGTGTTCCAGGCTGAGCACAACATCCTGATGCACCCCTTCCACATGCTGGGTGTGGCGGGTGTGTTCGGTGGCTCCCTGTTCTCCGCCATGCACGGTTCGCTGGTGACCTCCTCCCTGGTGCGTG
>NZ_JAFKRG010000093.1 GCF_019038415.1 Synechococcus sp. CCY 9618
CGGCCACGCCCATCATGTGGAACGGGTTCAGGGTCCAGTTGTGGAAGCCCTGCAGGAACAGCAGGAAGCGGAAGATCGCCGCCACACCGAAGGAGGGAGCGAAGAACCAGCTGCTCTGACCCAGCGGGTACATCAGGAAGACACTGACGAACACCGCGATCGGACCGGAGAAGGCGATGGCGTTGTAGGGGCGGATGCCGACCAGGCGGGCAATCTCGAACTGACGCAGCATGAAGCCGATCAGGGCGAAGGCGCCGTGCAGGGCCACGAAAGGCCAGAGGCCACCGAGCTGGATCCAGCGGACGAAGTCACCCTGGGCTTCCGGACCCCAGAGCAGCAGCAGGCTGTGACCCATCGCGTCGGCAGGAG
>NZ_JAFKRG010000094.1 GCF_019038415.1 Synechococcus sp. CCY 9618
TTTAGGAACTGACGCTTCTGCCGCGTCGGTTGCGAGCTGAGGTGAGAGCCGAATGCGGGAGACCGTAGAGGTTTGAGCTGAGGCTGCCTGTGTCGTTCGCTACGGGGTTGAGTCTCTGGAGCGAACGATGGGGGAGTCCCTGGAAGGGGAGGCAACGGACGAAAGAGCGGTGGAGGTGTGAGGTCCCGTCAAAAGAAACAAGCGACGGGTCAAACCGTTCAAGGAGCATCCAAGCGTTC
>NZ_JAFKRG010000095.1 GCF_019038415.1 Synechococcus sp. CCY 9618
CGTCGCCGCTGCTGCGTTTCACAACCGAGTTCGAGATGGATCGGTGTGGTTCCACAGCGCCATGGACACCAGGATAGATCCCTGAGAACTGCATAGGTTAGAGCAATCGTCCATCCCGACATCACAAGGACATCGGCATTTAATCACTCCTCCGGAAAAGATTTCATTCCTCCATCCCCTCGCAGGAATGGCAGACTTAGAACCA
>NZ_JAFKRG010000096.1 GCF_019038415.1 Synechococcus sp. CCY 9618
TCACCGGCACGAACAGCATGAAGAAGTGCAGCCAGCGCTTGTTGGAGAAGGCGATCCCGAAGATCTGGCTCCAGAAGCGGTTGGCGGTGACCATCGAGTAGGTCTCCTCTTCCTGGGTGGGCTCGAACGCCTTGAAGGTGTTGGCCTGGTCGCTGTCCTCAAAGAGCGTGTTCTCCACCGTGGCGCCGTGGATGGCGCAGAGCAGGGCACCGCCGAGGATGCCGGCCACGCCCATCATGTGGAACGGGTTCAGGGTCCAGTTGTGGAAGCCCTGCAGGAACAGCA
>NZ_JAFKRG010000097.1 GCF_019038415.1 Synechococcus sp. CCY 9618
TGATCCTGCTGGTAGCGCTTCTCCAGGTCCTTCTGCTCGGCCATCGTCAGCAGCGGCTGTGCATTGGCATCCTGGGCCGCCTGTCGCCAGCGGTCCACCTGCTCGGGGAACAGACCCCGCTCTCTGCAGTAGGTGCCCAGTTCCGTGGCGTTCATACCGGCACTTTCCAGCACCACCGTGAACTTGTCGGTGGCACCCCAGCCCTCAGTGTCCCGTGTCAATCAGGTTGACGGGCGCATTGCATCTTTAAAGCTGCTACCCCGCTAGGGTTGTTGCATCAGCAGTAGCAGCCGCCTATGGCATCAACGCGGGGCGACTCGCAAGGCGTGAG
>NZ_JAFKRG010000098.1 GCF_019038415.1 Synechococcus sp. CCY 9618
CCGTTGATCTGTACGGAGACCAGATCGGAGCCGGTGTCGCGGAGCAGGCGAACGGAGCCGTTGGGATCCAGCACCTGGAGGGTGGTGTTGGTGCCGGGATTGGGATTGGTATTGGTGATCGGAGGTTGAGAGGTCAGGGGCGTGCCTGTGGCATCGACCATGAACTGCTGCTGGAGCTGGAGGCCCTGGCTGCTGGAGGGTGGAAAGAGGCCGCTGGAGGAGATGTAGT
>NZ_JAFKRG010000099.1 GCF_019038415.1 Synechococcus sp. CCY 9618
ACGCTGGTGGGCAGATAGGTGATGTCCCAGCTCCAGAGCCGATTCGGCCCTCTGGCCTCCAGCCGTGGCACCGGACGAGGCTCCTGGGGCGGACGAGACCGACCACGGCGATGAGCCTGGCCGTGGGCATGGAGCACGCGGTAGTAGCTGCGCTCCGAACCGATATAGACCCCCCGATCCGCGAGCGCCGGCACAATCTGTCCAGGCGGGAGAGCGGCGAATTCCGGCTGGTTACAGGTGAGCAGGATCCGTTGCCGCTCCTCGTCAGTGAGGCGATGAGAAATCAGGCGGTGACTGCCTTTACGGCGATCCAGTCCGTCCCCATCACCCGCAAACTGACGCCGCCAACGCTGCAGGGTGCTCAGACCCAATCCCAGCAGCTTGGCCAGCTCGCTGGCACGTGCGCCCGCCGCCAGACCCTCATTGAGGATCTTCAGGGCTTGGCGGCGATCATCGGGAGATGTCAATCGCCCCCGTCCTCTCCCCAGTAGGCCTGGATCTTTTTTGAGGCCATCAGCAGTGCCGCCGCCTCCG
>NZ_JAFKRG010000100.1 GCF_019038415.1 Synechococcus sp. CCY 9618
GCAACAACATCATCTCCGGCGCCGTTGTTCCTTCGAGCAACGCCATCGGCCTGCACTTCTACCCCATCTGGGAAGCCGCCAGCCTCGACGAGTGGCTGTACAACGGTGGTCCTTACCAGCTGGTGGTCTTCCACTTCCTGATCGGCGTCTTCGCCTACATGGGCCGCGAGTGGGAACTCTCCTACCGCCTCGGCATGCGCCCCTGGATCTGCGTCGCCTACTCCGCCCCCGTGGCGGCTGCCAGCGCCGTGTTCCTGATCTACCCCTTCGGTCAGGGTTCCTTCTCCGACGGCATGCCCCTCGGCATCAGCGGCACCTTCAACTACATGCTGGTGTT
>NZ_JAFKRG010000101.1 GCF_019038415.1 Synechococcus sp. CCY 9618
TGCTGACCCGAGGCCGTGAGAATGACCGCAGTACACCCAGCTCCTCCAGTCGGGCTTCGAGGGTGGCAGCCCTCATGGCATTGCCATTGTCGGCGTGGAGGATCAGCGGCTGGCGGCGGCACTTGCTGATCCGCTCCCGCAGACAGGCCCGGCTGACAAGGTCAGCGGCGATCTGGGAGTCTTCTCTCTCAGCCACATCCCAGGCCACCACCTTTCGGCTCCAGACGTCGATCACCAGATAGAGGTAGAGCCATACGCCACGCACGCTGGTGGGCAGATAGGTG
>NZ_JAFKRG010000102.1 GCF_019038415.1 Synechococcus sp. CCY 9618
CGGAGGCGGCGGCACTGCTGATGGCCTCAAAAAAGATCCAGGCCTACTGGGGAGAGGACGGGGGCGATTGACATCTCCCGATGATCGCCGCCAAGCCTTGAAGATCCTCAATGAGGGTCTGGCGGCGGGCGCACGTGCCAGCGAGCTGGCCAAGCTGCTGGGATTGAGTCTGAGCACCCTGCAGCGTTGGCGGCGTCAGTTTGCGGGTGATGGGGACGGACTGGATCGCCGTAATGGCAGTCACCGCCTGATTTCTCATCGCCTCACTGACGAAGAGCGGCAACGGATCCTGCTCACCTGTAACCAGCCGGAATTCGCCGATCTGCCGCCTGGACAGATTGTGCCGGCGCTCGCAGATCGGGGGGTCTATATCGGTTCGGAGCGCAGCTACTACCGCGTGCTCCATGCCCACGGCCAGGCTCATCGCCGTGGTCGGGCTCGTCCGCCCCAGGAGCCTCGTCCGGTGCCACGGCTGGAGGCCAGAGGGCCGAATCGGCTCTGGAGCTGGGACATCACCTATCTGCCCACCAGCGT
>NZ_JAFKRG010000103.1 GCF_019038415.1 Synechococcus sp. CCY 9618
TGCATGGGGGGTGAGGTCTGGGGCTGTTGGGTCGCACCACAACCCTGTCGGCCTCACACCCCTTTGTCAGCCGGAACAACCTGGTGGCACTACACAGGTAGGAGCTCGATAAGATGAGGATGGGTTGAACACCGTCATGCAACTCGCTGAACTCAAGGCTCTCGCGCCTCAGCTGGCGGCTCTGTTGGCCAGGTACGGAGCCAGCAACCTGGCGGTGTTTGGTTCGGTGGCGCGTGATCAAGCCAACCGAGACAGCGACGTTGACCTGCTGGTTGATTTCCCCCCGGGCACCAGCCTCTTTGACCACGCAGCCCTCAAGCTGGCACTGGAAGATTTGCTGGAACAGAAGGTGGACCTGATTCGACGCCGCAACCTCAAACCTTCTATGCGCCAACGGGTGGAAGCGGAGGCCGTGGCCCTTTGATGAACGAGCGCGATCGTGAGGCTCTCAACGACATCATTGGCGTGTTGGATCGGGCCTTGGGGTTTCCCATCTCCAGCTTCCAAGTACTAGAGGAAACCGACTACTTGCAAGATGCACTGATCCGCTGTTAGGAGGTAATCGGCGAGGCTTCGAAGCGCCTCAGCCTTGACTTCAGGAACCATCAGTCAGATGTCCCTTGGAGAGCCGTTGCAGGCATGCGTGACCTGCTGATCCATGCGTATGACCGAGTGGATCTTGAACCCGTTTGGGAGGCCTATCGACAATTCCCGTGGTTGCGGGAAGAAATCGACTGGATGCTCCAAGTGGGTAGGGAATGAGACTTCTTTCTTCCGTGGGGTGGATGGGTTTGTCCGACAGTCTCGTCTCCACTGAGCTGCTCGTGACGTGACCCCCATCAGTGGTCCAGTTCCTATGAGAGCTGGTGGGGTGATCAGGCCGCTTTCCATTGCTGGAGGACTTCCATAGGCGTACGCCCC
>NZ_JAFKRG010000104.1 GCF_019038415.1 Synechococcus sp. CCY 9618
CTCCTGCCGACGCGATGGGTCACAGCCTGCTGCTGCTCTGGGGTCCGGAAGCCCAGGGTGACTTCGTCCGCTGGATCCAGCTCGGTGGCCTCTGGCCCTTCGTGGCCCTGCACGGCGCCTTCGCCCTGATCGGCTTCATGCTGCGTCAGTTCGAGATCGCCCGCCTGGTCGGCATCCGCCCCTACAACGCCATCGCCTTCTCCGGTCCGATCGCGGTGTTCGTCAGTGTCTTCCTGATGTACCCGCTGGGCCAGAGCAGCTGGTTCTTCGCACCCTCCTTCGGTGTGGCGGCGATCTTCCGCTTCCTGCTGTTCCTGCAGGGCTTCCACAACTGGACCCTGAACCCGTTCCACATGATGGGCGTGGCCG
>NZ_JAFKRG010000105.1 GCF_019038415.1 Synechococcus sp. CCY 9618
CGCATTGCATCTTTAAAGCTGCTACCCCGCTAGGGTTGTTGCATCAGCAGTAGCAGCCGCCTATGGCATCAACGCGGGGCGACTCGCAAGGCGTGAGGCCAGGCGGACCTGTCTCTCTCAAAGAAGGAGAGCGGATGGCGCTGGCGATCAGCGCGGCAACAGCCCGTTACCGGAGCCTCAGTCGGGTGGGAAAACAGCGGCTGCTGGATGAGCTGCAGGCCCTGACCGGGTACCACCGCAAATCCCTGCTGCGCCGGTTGAACCAGCGGCCCATTGATCGGCAGACCAGCCTCCGCGGGCAGCACCGCCGCCGCTACGGCCCCGAGGTGGTGGAGGCCTTGGTGCCGCTGTGGGAGGCCAGTGATCGGCTGTGCGGCAAGCGACTCCATGCCCTGCTGCCGCAGTTGGTGGAATCGCTGGAGCACCACGGCCACGTGCAGCTGGAGCAGGGCGTGCGGGCACGGTTGTTGACGATGAGCAGCGCCACGATTGACCGGCTGCTGGCTCCAGTCCGAAAAAGTAGTGGGGGCAATGGATGGCGGCGCCCTCCCCGTGCCTACAGCGGTGTACGCCGTCGGGTGCAGGTGCGCACGTTTAAGGGCTGGGATGAGCACAAGGATCCCGGCTGGCTGGAGATCGACCTGGTGGCCCATTGCGGCGGCCGCCTGGAGGGGCGGTTCATCTGGACTCTGGTGGCCACCGACATCGCCACCGGCTGGAGCGAGAGCCTGCCGGTGATCACGCGGGATGGGGCCTCGGTGTTGGCTGCAATCCAGCGGTTGCGTCAGCACCTTCCCTTCCCCTTGCGCGGGATCGATGCCGACAACGATCCAGCCTTCATGAATGCCCTGATGGAGCAGTGGTGCGATGCACCGGAGCAGGGGATCGAGCTCACCCGCTCGCGGGCGTACCAGAGCAACGATCAGGCCTGGGTGGAACAGAAGAACGGGATGCTGATCCGCCGCGTGGTGGGCTACGAGCGCTTGGTGGGCCTGGAGGCGGCACAGCTGCTGGGGGAGCTCTACGCGGCGCTGCGGCTGTTCACGAACCTTTTCCAGCCGTCATTCAAGCTCAAAAGCAGTGTGCGGGAAGGAGGCCGGATCAAGCGGCTACACCACCCGCCGCGAACACCGCTGCAGCAGCTGCTGCGCACCGGAGTGCTCAGCGATCAGGAAGCCCAGAACCTCAGAGAACTGAGAAAGCGGTGTGACCCCGTGGTGCTGCTGGCCACGATTCGGAGCTGCCAGAGCCGGCTGGCCCTGTTGATCAGCGGCCAACACACCAGTGCCATGGCGGGGGAGCCGCTGAGCTGGCAGACACCGGAGCAAGAAAAGCGTGAGCTGGATGGGTTTCTGCAGGGGTTACAGGCCCTGTGGCGCCAGAGCAGGCCTTTACAGAAAAAGCCCAAACCGCGGCAGGGCCGCCGCAGTCGGGTGGATCCCTTTGAGGCCCATGCCGACCTGATCCCCCAATGGCTGACAGCAGAAGCAGATGTGGGCAGCCAGGAGCTCCTGGACAGGCTGATCGATCTGGATCCCCAGCGCTATGGGCCCCAACACAAACGCACGCTGCAGCGGCGAATCAGAGATTGGCGCGTGGCAAGGGTGGAAAAGTGTGTAGCCACTGCAGCCGAACGGCCTGAAACCCAGCCAGGAACAAGGGAAGCAGTGTTACCAGGTGTCAATTAATATGGGTAACAAGTTATCGATGCAAAGCGCCCCTCAACC
>NZ_JAFKRG010000106.1 GCF_019038415.1 Synechococcus sp. CCY 9618
TGCGCTTCTGTTCCCCGTCGGCGGCCACGGCCTCGATGGGATAGAGCTGCCGGCCGTCGCGGAAGGGCACCTGCACCCGGAAGGTGCCGTCGGCCGTGAGGGGCACCTCCTCGCCGCCGATGCTGAGGCGGGCGGCCGGATCGGTGGCGCCGTAGACGATCAGCTCGGCATCGGCCACCAGCCAGAAGGAGCGCTGGCGCGGGGCCACCCCGCCGATGCCGGAGCCGGAGGCGCTGCGGCCGGAGGCCCAGGGGCCGGCGC
>NZ_JAFKRG010000107.1 GCF_019038415.1 Synechococcus sp. CCY 9618
TCGATGGTCACCGCCAACCGCTTCTGGAGCCAGATCTTCGGGATCGCCTTCTCCAACAAGCGCTGGCTGCACTTCTTCATGCTGTTCGTGCCGGTGATGGGTCTGTGGACCAGCAGCATCGGCATCATCGGTCTGGCGCTCAACCTGCGCGCCTACGACTTCGTGAGCCAGGAGATCCGCGCGGCGGAGGATCCTGAATTCGAGACGTTCTACACCAAGAACATCCTGCTCAATGAAGGTCTGCGCGCCTGGATGGC
>NZ_JAFKRG010000108.1 GCF_019038415.1 Synechococcus sp. CCY 9618
GCAACTCAAGGCCAGAGGACGATCCCGGGTGGGAGCGGTATTCCGGTTGCACGTGGTGGCCTACAACCTGATCCGCCTGGCCAATCTGCTCAGCCCCGGTGACTGCCAGGAAAGATGACGCCCCTGCCGCCCGTCAGGCGGCCAAGGCCAAAGTAGCTGGTTCGGCGTTGATTTCTGGGGGCGGTGGTTTGATCCAGACGACTTCAGGCTGACGCCAGCAGCGGGTCGATCGTGTCCAACGGCGTGGATGACGTTGACGGGCCTGCTCGTAGACACTGGCGCGGT
>NZ_JAFKRG010000109.1 GCF_019038415.1 Synechococcus sp. CCY 9618
GTGGCGGCGGCTGGATCTCCCTGGCCTTCTCCTCCGTGGCCCGGGTGCCGGCCCTGCACCCCTCCGAGCAGATCCTCGATCAGTTCGTCCCCTTCTCCCTCGACACCTTCCCCTCACCAGCCGCCGACGTGCCGGCTCCGGCGCTGGATGTCCACGCCGATCTGCACGAACGCCTCTACCAGACCGCCACCAGCCAGTGGCGCCGCCTGGGCCGCGGCTCCGAGGCCTTCCACGAGATCGATTCCGCCGCCGGCCTTCACGGTGCCCTCTCCGCCTCCGGCGTCGGCCTCTGGGCCTCCGGCCGCAGCGCCTCCGGCTCCGGCATCGGTGGGGTGGCCCCGCGCCAGCGCTCCTTCTGGCTGGTGGCCGATGCCGAACTGATCGTCTACGGCGCCACCGATCCGGCCGCCCGGCTCAGCATCGGCG
>NZ_JAFKRG010000110.1 GCF_019038415.1 Synechococcus sp. CCY 9618
GGGCCTGGATCAGGCGACGGCGGCGGCGGCGCGGTCGAAGTAGGTGCCCACTTCGGACATGAGGGCGGAGCAGTCACCCTGGGTGATGCCGTTGCGATCGTTGGCGATGGCGATGGCGGAATCCTTCATCTTGCGGATGCCTTCGGCGACGGAAGCACCGGGGACGCCGAGGGCCAGGTAGGTCTCGCGCAGACCGTTGAGGCAGCGGTCCTCGAGGACGGAGGCATCACCGGTGAAGATCGCGTAGGTGATGTAGCGGAGCACGATCTCCATGTCGCGCAGGCAGGCGGCCATGCGGCGATGGGTGTAGGCGTTGCCGCCGGGGGCGATCAGAGCGGGCTGCTGATCGAAGAGATCGCGGGCCGCGTTGGTGACGATC
>NZ_JAFKRG010000111.1 GCF_019038415.1 Synechococcus sp. CCY 9618
CGTCGCCGCTGCTGCGTTTCACAACCGAGTTCGAGATGGATCGGTGTGGTTCCACAGCGCCATGGACACCAGGATAGATCCCTGAGAACTGCATAGGCTAGAGCAATTGTCCATCCCGACATCACAAGGACATCGGCATTTAATCACTCCTCCGGAAAAGATTTCATTCCTCCATCCCCTCGCAGGAATGGCAGACTTAGAACCA
>NZ_JAFKRG010000112.1 GCF_019038415.1 Synechococcus sp. CCY 9618
AGCCACCCATGAAAAAAGGGCCCCTTGCGGGGCCCCGGGTGACGACGAACCGACGCGACTCAGACGAGGGCGTTGATGGCGTAGTCGATGTAGTTGTTGGCGATGACGCCGGGATCGCCGGAGACGCCGTGGTTGTTCTTGATGTAGGTGAGGGCTTCGACGTACCAGGAAGGGGACAGTTCGAAAGCGCGGTTGATCTCGTCGAGACCGGCGATCAGGTACTCGTCGAGGGGGCCGGTGCCGCCGGCAACCAGGGAGTAGGTGATGTGACGCAGGTAATAACCGATGTCACGGGCGCACTTGGCCTTGCCGCGGGCATCGGAGGCGAAGTTGGTGCCCTGCTGCTGGGTGGTGTAGGGGTACTTGTTGTAGACGGCCTGGGCAGCGCCGTTGACCAG
>NZ_JAFKRG010000113.1 GCF_019038415.1 Synechococcus sp. CCY 9618
TTGTGGCGTTTGCGTTTCATGGGGCTTCTCCTGGCCAAGTCTGGCCGGTAGGGAAGCTCTCATAAGGCCTGGATCAGTTTTTGGGGTCCACGTCACTCGAGCGGCAACCACGAACGCACCTGAAGGACGCTGGCTATCAGCTCAGGGTCTTGGCTACGGTGCGCCCATGGGTCACCAGACCAGAGAGCTCGTCGGAGGTGGCCAATTAGCATCCTTCCGGCCGGCGCTCCACGTGCAGATCAACCATGCGCCCAGGCACCTCGTTGACTCTTGCCTGGACTTAAGAGGCTGCTGAAATAGCCGCCGCTCCAAGACCCTCCAGAGCAGAGTGGGTTCTGCTGTGAGCCTTGTGGCTTTCCCGCCGGGAGTCTTGCTCGG
>NZ_JAFKRG010000114.1 GCF_019038415.1 Synechococcus sp. CCY 9618
GTGGCGGCGGCTGGATCTCCCTGGCCTTCTCCTCCGTGGCCCGGGTGCCGGCCCTGCACCCCTCCGAGCAGATCCTCGATCAGTTCGTCCCCTTCTCACTGGACGCTGTCCCCTCTGCAGCCGGCCTGCCGGCTCCGGCGCAGGAGGTCCACGCCGATCTGCACGAACGCCTCTACCAGAGCGCCACCCGGCCGTTGCGCCGCCTGGGCCGCGGATCCGAGGCCTTCCATGAGATCGATTCCG
>NZ_JAFKRG010000115.1 GCF_019038415.1 Synechococcus sp. CCY 9618
GCGCCCCGGCCACGCGTGGATGGTTCGACGTCCTCGACGACTGGCTCAAGCGCGACCGCTTCGTTTTCGTGGGCTGGTCCGGTCTGCTGCTCTTCCCCACGGCCTATTTGGCCCTGGGCGGCTGGCTCACCGGCACCACCTTCGCCACCTCCTGGTACACCCACGGCATTGCCAGCAGCTACCTGGAAGGTTGCAACTTCCTCACCGCCG
>NZ_JAFKRG010000116.1 GCF_019038415.1 Synechococcus sp. CCY 9618
GGTTGAGCACGTCGGCCCAGGTGTTGATCACCCGGCCCTGACCGTCGAGAATCGACTGGTTGAAGTTGAAGCCGTTCAGGTTGAAGGCCATGGTGCTAACGCCCAGGGCGGTGAACCAGATGCCGACCACCGGCCAGGCGGCCAGGAAGAAGTGCAGGCTGCGGCTGTTGTTGAAGGAGGCGTACTGGAAGATCAGACGACCGAAGTAGCCGTGGGCTGCAA
>NZ_JAFKRG010000117.1 GCF_019038415.1 Synechococcus sp. CCY 9618
CCCTTCGCAACCACCAGCTGCTATTGAGAATCGCTTGCAAAAGGGGCGGTGGGGCGTTTAGGTTGAGAGCCATTCGCAATAAGGCCGCTCTTCGCCCGATGCGCTACCGCTTCCTCCCCGATGCCCCCGCCAGTGCCGTGCGCATCCCCGCCGGCCAGACGGTGCTGCTCGATCCCGCCCCCCGGCCCGGCGGCTCCTGCCTCGAGGTGCTCGACGGCATCGCCCGCGTCTACTGCCCCTGCGAGGAGACCGAGGGCATGACCCTGGCCTTCCTGCAGAGCGGCGACCAGCTGCGCACCGACCGCCTCTGCAGTGAAGGGGTCTGCGTCGAGGCCCTCACCCCCCTCTGCTTCCGCAGTGACGCCGAACCGATCGAGGGCCACGGCTTCGATGCGGTCAACGAGTGGACCCTGCAGCTGCTGCGCATCCGCCACCTGGGCAGCGCCGAGCAGCGGCTCCATGCCCTGCTCTCACTGCTGGTGCGACGTCTGGGCCGCCGTTGCGGCCCCTGGTGCGATCTGCCCTTCCGGCTCACCCATGAGCGCATCGGCGAACTGATCGGCACCACCCGGGTCACCACCACCCGGCTGATCTCCCGCATCCGCACCGCCCAGCTGCTGGAGGCCCCCAGCGGTGCAGCGGGCCTGCGCCTGTCGCCGGAGCTGGTCGACGGCGCACCCCTCGCCGCCTGAGCA
>NZ_JAFKRG010000118.1 GCF_019038415.1 Synechococcus sp. CCY 9618
GCGTTGAGCTCGGTGTTGCTGAGGAAGCGGCCCTGGGAATCAGCGGCGGCGACGGCCTCGGTGAGGGGAGTCTTCATGGAAGGAAGGAAAGGGAAGGTGAACCGAAAAGGGCCTGGATCAGGCGACGGCGGCGGCGGCGCGGTCGAAGTAGGTGCCCACTTCGGACATGAGGGCGGAGCAGTCACCCTGGGTGATGCCGTTGCGA
>NZ_JAFKRG010000119.1 GCF_019038415.1 Synechococcus sp. CCY 9618
TCCAGCAGCTCCATGTTCCGCTTGGTGTACTTCTTCGCCACGCTCACCACCAGCCGCAGGTTCGCCGCCACCATCCGCTCCTTCGCCCGACGGCCACCGTGCAGTCGCTTGCGCAGCACCTCCGGCCGCAGACCCACCGCCGCCGCCAGTTCCTGCTGGCTCGGCTCCGTGCCGCCGGAACGCAGCTTCAGCTCCTCACGCTGTTCCTCCAGCGCCATCAGCTCCTGCACCTGACGGCCCAGGGTGATCTCCTGCTCATGGCTCAGCAGCGGCACACGGCCGATGTC
>NZ_JAFKRG010000120.1 GCF_019038415.1 Synechococcus sp. CCY 9618
CGTCACGTAAGGCGGCTGGCCGACCAAGCGCTGGATCGGCTGAATCCATCCTTCTGCAAGCTCTACCCCGAGGCTGGCCGTCCCTCGATCCCGCCGGAGCAACTCCTGCTGGCCCTGTTGCTGCAGGCGATCTACGGCATCCGCTCGGAGCGGATGCTGATCGAGCAGCTGGACTACAACCTGCTGTTCCGCTGGTTCGTCGGCCTCAATCCCGACGACCCCGTCTGGCACCCGACCACGTTCACCAAGAACCGTGACCGGCTGCTCAATGAGGAGCTGATGGCCCGATTCCTGGAACTGCTGATGGCTGCGCCGGAGGTCAAGCCGCTGCTGAGCTCGGAGCACTTCTCGGTGGATGGCACCCTGCTGCGGGCCTGGGCCTCCCACAGCTCGCTGGAGCGGATCGACGGAATCGACGACGATCCTTCTCCCCCCAGTAGCGGCCATGGGTTTGGCTCCACTCCTGCCCAGGGCAAGAAGAGGGCCAAAGGAGATTTCCGTGGTCTTCTGCTCTCCAACCAGACCCACCGCTCCAGCAGTGATGGCGAGGCGCGGCTGTTCCGCAAGTCGAACAGCACCGGGGCCTACCTCAGCTACCTGGGCCACTGCCTCATGGAGAACCGCCACGGCCTGGTGGTGGCCAGTGAGGTGACCCCGGCGGACGGCTATGGCGAGCGGTCGGCGGCGGTGCGGATGGCGCGTTCGCTTGCGGGTGCTCACCGGAAGACGCTGGCCGCCGACAAGGGCTACGACACCAAGGACTTTGTGGCCGACATCCGCTTTGCCGGCATCACGCCGCATGTGGCGCAGAACATTCAGGCCCGCCGTCGCTCCGCCATCGACGGACGAACCGTTCGCCATCAGGGCTACGGCAAGTCAATCAACGCCAGGAAGCGGATCGAGCAGGTATTTGGCTGGATCAAACAGGCCGCCGGACTGCGGCAACTCAAGGCCAGAGGACGATCCCGGGTGGGAGCGGTATTCCGGTTGCACGTGGTGGCCTACAACCTGATCCGCCTGGCCAATCTGCTCAGCCCC
>NZ_JAFKRG010000121.1 GCF_019038415.1 Synechococcus sp. CCY 9618
GTTGTGGCGTTTGCGTTTCATGGGGCTTCTCCTGGCCAAGTCTGGCCGGTAGGGAAGCTCTCATAAGGCCTGGATCAGTTTTTGGGGTCCACGTCATGATCACCTCCAACCGCCCCGTCATGGAGTGGGGGGAGGTGTTCGGCGATCAGGTGGTCGCCACGGCGATCCTCGACCGGCTGCTGCACCACAGCCATGTGCTGACGATCCGGGGCGACAGCTACCGGCTGAGGGAGAAGCGACGCAGCGGCCTGATTCGCCCGCAGGCGGGCGGTTCCTCCTCACAGGACGGCGCTGGCCTACGGCCACCCCCGCCCTGTGAGGAGGCCTGAACGGGAAACCCAACCGGGCGGCTGAGGAGGCCGCCCCCAACGACAAAGACACGACACCCCACCCATGAAACACAGATCCAAGGGCCCTCACAACGCCCCCATCAGCACCCCATCAGGTGGGCCAGTTTTTGTGTCGCCAGAGGACCAAAAGCGGATGTCGCTTGACACTCGTCGGCCAACACCTCGACGTAGGACAGGCGGGTGGCGTCATCCACGGCCACGTGCACCTTCTCGTAGCCAGCGCCGGGGGAGCTTCCTTTGCGTGGATCACCGGTGATCCGGTGCCCAACACGGTGGAACCGAGCCAACTGTTTGATGTCGACATGGATCATGTCGCCCGGTTGCTCCTACTGGTAGCGCTGCACTGGCGGTTTGGGGTCGAGGTTGCGCAGCCGGCTCAGCCCCAGGCGCCGCATGGCCCTGGCCAGGGTGCTGATCGGCACCAGCAGCAACCGAGAGATCCTCCGGAGGGTGCAGCGCTGATGCCTGAGCTCCACGGCCTGCTGCAGTTGCTGCGGATCGAGCGTCCGCCGCTGGCTGCGGCGAACACTCCGTCGATCCGCCAGTGCCGCCAAACCGCCTGAACGGAATCGTGCCAGCCACTTGCGGGCGGTGCGTTCACTGATGCCGTGATCCGCGGCCAGTTGAACGAGGCTCCTGCCCTCGTCGAGATGCTGCCGGATCAGGCGTTCCCGACCAATCGGTGTCAGGCGGGTGTCCGGCGACAATCTGGTTGAGGGGCGCGTTTGACGTGACCCCCATCAGTGGTCCAGTTCCTATGAGAGCTGGTGGGGTGATCAGGCCGCTTTCCATTGCTGGAGGACTTCCATAGGCGTACGCCCC
>NZ_JAFKRG010000122.1 GCF_019038415.1 Synechococcus sp. CCY 9618
TGACGTGACCCCCATCAGTGGTCCAGTTCCTATGAGAGCTGGTGGGGTGATCAGGCCGCTTTCCATTGCTGGAGGACTTCCATAGGCGTACGCCCCTGGAGAGCCGAATGCGGTCTGTAGGTGTTGTACTCCATCCTGTGCTGCTCTGCCAATACTTTTGCCTCTGGTAACGATGAGAAGAGCTCAATATTCAGGAACTC
>NZ_JAFKRG010000123.1 GCF_019038415.1 Synechococcus sp. CCY 9618
TGGCTTTCCCGCCGGGAGTCTTGCTCGGCGAATCCGGCGGTCCTCCGCGGCGTCCGTGTCGATTCCCAGCTGGTCGATCTCCGCCGCTCGGCCCGCTCCGCCACCTTCATGCCAGGTCCTCCCTCGGACTGAGCAGGTTGGCCAGGCGGATCAGGTTGTAGGCCACCACATGCAGCCGGAACACCGCTCCCACTCGGGATCGGCCTCTGGCCTTGAGTTGCCGCAGCCCGGCGGCCTGCTTGATCCAGCCAAACACCTGCTCGATCCGCTTCCTGGCGTTGATCGACTTGCCATAGCCCTGATGCCGAGCGGTTCGCCCGTCAATGGCGGAGCGGCGGCGGGCCTGGATGTTCTGCGCCACATGGGGCGTGATTCCGGCAAAGCGGATGTCGGCCACGAAATCCCTGGTGTCGTAGCCCTTGTCGGCTCCCAGCGTCTTCCGGTGCGCACCCTGGAGTGACCGGGCCATCCGCACGGCCGCCGCCCGCTCCCCATACCCATCGGCTGGGGTCACCTCACTGGCCACCACCAGACCGTGGCGGTTCTCCATCAGGCAGTGGCCCAGGT
>NZ_JAFKRG010000124.1 GCF_019038415.1 Synechococcus sp. CCY 9618
CAGGTAGCTGAGGAACGCACCGGTGCCACCGGACTTGCGAAACAGCCGGGCCTCACCATCGCTGCTGGAGCGATGGGTCTGGTTGGAGAGCAGCAGCCCTCGGAAATCACCCTTGGCTCGTTTCTTCTCCTGGCCGGCTGAGCTGCCGAATCCCTTGCCGCCACTGGGTGTTGGTGGATCGTCGTCGGACCCATCGATCCGCTCCAGCGAACTGTGGGAGGCCCAGGCACGCAGCAAGGTGCCGTCGACCGAGAAATGCTCGGAACTCAGCAACGGCTTGACCTCCGGCGAGGCCATCAGCAACTCCAGGAACCGGGCCATGAGCTCCTCGTTGAGCAGCCGATCACGGTTCTTGGTGAATGTCGTGGGATGCCAGACGGTGTCGTCGGGATTGAGGCCGATAAACCAGCGGAACAGCAGGTTGTAGTCCAGCTGCTCGATCAGCATCCGCTCCGAGCGGATGCCGTAGATCGCCTGCAGCAACAGGGCCAGCAGCAGTTGCTCCGGGGGGATCGAGGGACGCCCGCCCTCGGGGTAAAGCTTGCAGAAGGTGGGGTTGAGCCGATCCAGGGCCTGATCCGCCAGCCGCCTGACCTGGCGCAGGGGATGGCCAGACGGAATCCGGTCTTCTGTGGAGATGTACGAGAACAGGGGGCCGGTGCGTTCCTGCTGGCCGCGCATTCGCTCAGTGCCGTTAGGCCATTCTCCCGCGGCTG
>NZ_JAFKRG010000125.1 GCF_019038415.1 Synechococcus sp. CCY 9618
GTCAGGGGCGTGCCTGTGGCATCGACCATGAACTGCTGCTGGAGCTGGAGGCCCTGGCTGCTGGAGGGTGGAAAGAGGCCGCTGGAGGAGATGTAGTTCCAGTTGCTGTCAACGGACCAGAAATGGAGGCTGCCTGAGGCCAGATGCTTCCAGAGGATCTGGTTCTGGTTGCCGGCGACGGTTTCGGCGGCGAGGATCTGCCAGCCGGCGAACTGAGAGGCCCTGACCTGGGAGCCCTGGAAGCGGAGGGCAGTGGTGACACCGTTGATCTGTACGGAGACCAGATCGGAGCCGGTGTCGCGGAGCAGGCGAACGGAGCCGTTGGGATCCAGCACCTGGAGGGTGGTGTTGGTGCCGG
>NZ_JAFKRG010000126.1 GCF_019038415.1 Synechococcus sp. CCY 9618
ACATCCGATGGCTTCACATCCGTGAACACCACCACATCGCGATTGCCGCTCCCATCATCCACATCGCTGATCGTCCTGCTGGCTCCTCCAGCTCCGATCACATACACGTCATCGCCCACGCCACCATTCAGATAGTCATTCCCCGCTCCAGCTATCAACCGGTCACGTCCGCTGCCGCCATACAGCACATCATCTCCGGCTCCGCCATCGAGATGGTCATCCCCGTCACCGCCGTGCAGGTTGTCATCGCCATCGCCGCCCGCCAGCACGTCCCCGTAGCCGCCCCCGTACAAATGGTCATTGCCGCCCAGACCTTCGATGCGGTTCACCATGTCCTGATATCCACCCAGCCAGTCATTCCCCGCCGTCGCTCCTCCCACCACCGCACGCTCCCGCAGATCACCGTCACCCCAGAGCGTTCCATCAGCAAACTGGAAGCTTTCAATCCGGTAGATCCCTGAGGCAAAATAGTTCTCCACCCACAGTCGATCGCCACCGCCATACAACAGATACAACTGCGATCCCTGGCGCTCCACCAGCTG
>NZ_JAFKRG010000127.1 GCF_019038415.1 Synechococcus sp. CCY 9618
CCGAATGCGGTCTGTAGGTGTTGTACTCCATCCTGTGCTGCTCTGCCAATACTTTTGCCTCTGGTAACGATGAGAAGAGCTCAATATTCAGGAACTCATCCCTGAATCGACCGTTGAATGACTCCACGAATGGATTCTCCCAGGGAGAAGCCGGCGGGATGTATTCCGTAGCCGATCCATTCCCTGTACACCATTCCTGTAGTGCATGGGCAATGAACTCAGGGCCATTGTCCATGCGCAGATGAGTGGGTGCTGGATGTTGCTTGAAGAGTTCCTCAATGGCATCGATGACATCAACAGCTTTGCATCGTCTGCCGACACGGATTGCCAGACAAAGGCGACTGTATTCATCCACAATATTGAGGAACTTCAGTCTTCTGCCATCCATTGTCTGGTCGAACTGGAAGTCGATCGCCCACACGTGGTGCGGGTACTCGGCTCTGAGTAGCTCTCTGGAGCCGTCTACGGGTCGTGGGCGCTTCCGCTTGCGCGGCAGGGGCCTCTGGAGCCCCTCCTCGCGCCAGATTCGTTGCACCCGCTTGTGGTTGACGCTCCAGCCCTCGATCCGCAGGCGCCGGTAGGCCAGCCGCCGGCCCCAGCGCACGTGGCGCCGGGCCAGCTCACGGATCCGTTGCCGCAGCTTGTGCTCCTCAATGTCCGCCACCGGCACTGGGCGGCGTTGGGTCGTGCGATTCTGGCCCGCCAGACGGCAGGCACGGCGCTGAGAAGCCCGGAAACGATCCTGCAGAACTACCACGGCTCTGCGGCGACGTTCCGGGCTCAGAAGTTTCCCTCGGCTAACTCCTTGAGC
>NZ_JAFKRG010000128.1 GCF_019038415.1 Synechococcus sp. CCY 9618
TGACGTGGACCCCAAAAACTGATCCAGGCCTTATGAGAGCTTCCCTACCGGCCAGACTTGGCCAGGAGAAGCCCCATGAAACGCAAACGCCACAACCCCGAGCAGATCATCCGCAAACTGCGGACGGCAGACCAGCTACTGAACCAGGGACAAACCATTGCCGATGTCTGCCGAGCCCTGGAGGTGTCCGCTGCCACCTACCACCGTTGGCAGCAGCTCTACGGCGGCATGAAAGCCACGGAGGCCAAGCGGCTCAAAGAGCTGGAGCAGGAGAACAATCGGCTCAAGCGTTTGCTCGCCGACGCCGAACTCGATAAGGCCATGCTCAAGGAGTTAGCCGAGGGAAACTTCTGAGCCCGGAACGTCGCCGCAGAGCCGTGGTAGTTCTGCAGGATCGTTTCCGGGCTTCTCAGCGCCGTG
>NZ_JAFKRG010000129.1 GCF_019038415.1 Synechococcus sp. CCY 9618
CCATGGCTGGCGAAAAGCCTGCCGTGCCCTGGGATTGAAGGTGAAGAAGACCAGGCCCTACACCCCAAGGACCAACGGCAAGGCCGAGCGATTCATCTAGCCGAAGGCTTCTGGGAAGCAGTAGACCCTGCTGGAGGAGTGGGCCTACGTGATGCCCTACGGAACCTCAGCGGCTCGCAACGACCTGCTGCCGGCCTACCTGCGGATCTATAACGGCCG
>NZ_JAFKRG010000130.1 GCF_019038415.1 Synechococcus sp. CCY 9618
GATGTCGACATGGATCATGTCGCCCGGTTGCTCCCACTGGTAGCGCTGCACTGGCGGTTTGGGGTCGAGGTTGCGCAGCCGGCTCAGCCCCAGGCGCCGCATGGCCCGGGCCAGGGTGCTGATCGGCACCAGCAGCAACCGAGAGATCCTCCGGAGGGTGCAGCGCTGATGTCTGAGCTCCACGGCCTGCTGCAGTTGCTGCGGATCGAGCGTCCGCCGCTGGGTGCGGCGAACACTCCGTCGATCCGCCAGTGCCGCTGGCCCGCCTGAACGAAAGCGCGCCAGCCACTTGCG
>NZ_JAFKRG010000131.1 GCF_019038415.1 Synechococcus sp. CCY 9618
GCTGCGGATCGAGCGTCCGCCGCTGGGTGCGGCGAACACTCCGTCGATCCGCCAGTGCCGCTGGCCCGCCTGAACGAAAGCGCGCCAGCCACTTGCGGGCGGTGCGTTCACTGATCCCGTGGTCTGTGGCCAGCTGAGCAAGGCTCCTGCCCTCCTCGAGGTGCTGCCGGATCAGGCGTTCCCGACCGATCGGTGTCAGGCGGGCGTTCGGGTGTGTATGCATGGGGGGTGAGGTCTGGGGCTGTTGGGTCGCACCACAACCCTGTCGGCCTCACACCCCTTTGTCAGCCGGAACAACCTGGTGGCACTACACA
>NZ_JAFKRG010000132.1 GCF_019038415.1 Synechococcus sp. CCY 9618
GTGGATCACCGGTGATCCGGTGGCCGACCCGCTCAAAGCGGGCCAGCTGCTACTCCTTCGGAGAAGCCTACGGCTAGATGTCGACATGGATCATGTCCCCCGGTTGCTCCCACTGGTACCGCTGCACGGGGGGTTTGGGGTCAAGGTTCCGCAGCCGGTTCAGCCCCAGGCGCCGCATCGCCCGGGCCAGGGTGCTGATCGGCACCAGCACCACCCGGGCGATCCTCCGGAGGGTGCAGCGTTGGTGCCTGAGCTCCACGGCCTGCTGCAGGCGCTGCGGATCGAGCGTCCGCCGCTGGGTGCGGCGAACACTCCGTCGATCCGCCAGTGCCGCTGGCCCGCCTGAACGAAAGCGCGCCAGCCACTTGCG
>NZ_JAFKRG010000133.1 GCF_019038415.1 Synechococcus sp. CCY 9618
TTGTGGCGTTTGCGTTTCATGGGGCTTCTCCTGGCCAAGTCTGGCCGGTAGGGAAGCTCTCATAAGGCCTGGATCAGTTTTTGGGGTCCACGTCACTTCTCTGCATCTCACGCGTCCATCACACGACAGAAACAAACACGGCGGTGCCTTGGACGGCAGAAGTGTCCTGCCTGGGGATGATGTGAGTGTCTGAACTAAGGCAAGGGGTGGGGAGGCCGTGGTGCCAATGAACTTGTCGCCGTTCACGCATCCTGGGGCCAGGATGCGTGGAGGATGGATTGGTATCCCGATCATGAATGGTCTTATTTGCTGTAGCTATCCTCGAAAAGAACTTAGTCAGTTAGGGACTCCTGAAAAAGGCAAATCAACTGCGCCGCAGCTGGTCTGAGCGGTTAGGAGCCGATAAACTGGCAGGGAACGCGGCAATCGCGGATTGCCGCCACTGACGATGGCCACACATGTACCGGACACAGCATAACGGGCAGCTTTCATTTAAGGACTTCCACGTGCCTTTTGGTGGCACACTTGACCCTGACAACCGCTGGGTGCTGCATGCAGAGCTTATCCCTTGGCAAGAGCTTGAGGAGACTTATGCCCCTCAGTTCAGTGCAAATGTGGGTGCTCCTGCCAAGCCCGTGCGACTGGCGTTCGGGTCGCTCTACATCAAGCAGCGTTTAGGGCCCACAGACGAAGAGACTGTTCTCCAGATTCAGGTGACGTGGACCCCAAAAACTGATCCAGGCCTTATGAGAGCTTCCCTACCGGCCAGACTTGGCCAGGAGAAGCCCCATGAAACGCAAACGCCAC